>NZ_WTYN01000001.1:724121-1448242 GCF_009827535.1 Qipengyuania oceanensis
TTTCCAGCGCACAGCAGAACCGCATCGCGTGGACCGATTTCACCGGATGATGCTCGGACGGGAAGTTCATCGCCACGCCCGCCAGTTCGGCCCACTCCCTGAGCCAACCGAAACTGCGCGCGAGCCTGGCGGCATTTTCTGGCTTGCGGCTTTCGTAGACCGAGGGATTGACCGCGTTGAACACCCCGCCGACCAGGAAGGGTCGCCAAGTAATCTCGTAATCGAGGCCGTCCAGCGCCGGGCGAATGTTGCCGAATGCGAGCCGCGTCCACGGACTCGACAGGTCGAAGAAGAAATCGATGTGTGCAGTCATGCTGGCAGGCTCTCCCGGTTGTCGGAGAGAGCCTAGCGCAGGATCAGCGAAGGCTCACCACATTATCGGCCGCCGGGCGGACCCTGCTGCCATCGTAGAGGCTGGCCATCGGCTCGTCCGCAACGACGATCTGCTCGGCATTGCCGAAGCCGTTGAAGCCGGTCTTCATAGCGGCACCGTACGCTCCCAGCATTCCGATCTCGATGAAATCGCCGGACTGGATATCGGCAGGCAGAAGGAACGGGCCCTTCATGAAGTCGGCATCGTCGCAGGTGGGCCCGTAAAAGCTGAACTCGGTCAGGCCTTCATGCAGGTCGTCCTCCAGCGCGCGGACCGGGAAACGCCAGTCGACGTGCGCTGCATCGAACAGCGCGCCATAGGCGCCGTCGTTGATGTAGAGCTCGTCGCCGCGACGCTTTTCGACGCGCACGATGATCGAGGAATATTCGGCGCACAACGCGCGGCCCGGCTCGCACCACAGCTCCGCGTTATAGGCGATCGGCAGGTTCTCGAAATGCCGCGCGATGACTTCGAAATAATCTTCCAGCGGCGGCGGATCCATGTCCGGATAAGCCGAGGGGAAGCCGCCACCCACATCGACCACGTCGATCACGACGCTGGCCTGCGCCACAGCAGCGCGCACCCGCTCGAGCGCCTGGACATAGGCGAACGGGGTCATCGCCTGGCTACCGACATGGAAGCACACGCCCAGCCAGTCGCAATGCTGGCGGGTCTGCTGCAGCAGCAGCGGCGCATCGACCAGGTCGACGCCGAACTTCGATGCGAGGCTCAGCTCGGAAAATTCCGAAGAGACGCGCAGGCGCACGAGCAAGCGCAGGTCCGAAGCCGGATTGCCGGCTTCATCGCGGCAGGCGTCGACGATCTTTTCGAGCTCCTCGACCGTGTCGAGGCTGAAGGTCTTGCAGCCATGGTCGAAATACGCCTCGCGGATGGCGCGCGGCGTCTTGACCGGATGCATGAAGCACAACGTCGCTTCGGGCAGCGTCTGGCGCACGAGCCGGACCTCGGCGATCGAGGCGACGTCGTAATGGCGCACGCCATTGTCCCACAGGATCTGCAACAGTTCCGGCGATGGGTTGGCCTTTACCGCATACAGCGACTTGCCCGGAAACTTCTCTGCAAAGAAGCGGGCTGCGCGCGCGGCGGCATGCGGTCGGTTGAGGATGACGGGCTCGTCCGGCGAGATAGCGCGGACGACGGCGCGTGCATCTACGTGATCAGCGTGAGGAAATTCGTGCAACTCAAGGGACCCCCTAAACAGCCCTTGCGGGCCATGAAACGACAAGCTGCCTTGCGGTTAGGAAGTCCCCTTGGGGCAGCAGGAGGCGCGCATATAAATCACAGGTCATGAAACGCAAGTGAATACGCGGGCAAAAATCGCAAGGATCGCACCGGACGCGGCGGGGCTGAGATGCGATGGATCGATGCTTCAGCTTAGCCGGTCGCGGAAGGTTTCGTAACCGAATTCCTTCACCAGTTCGAGCGCGTCAGTCTCGCTGTCCCAGAGGTAGATGCTGGGAAGCTGTACCCCGTTGAAAGTGTTGGTTTTCACCATCGAGTAATGAGCCTGGTCAAGGAAGGCGACGCGCTGGCCCGGCTCTGCCCTGACCGGCAGCATGTAGTCCCCGATGACGTCGCCCGCGAGGCAGGATGGCCCGCCCAGGCGCACCGGCTGCCCTTCCCCCTGGTCTTCGTGCAGCATCGCTGGGCGATAGGGCGCCTCGATCACGTCGGGCATGTGGCAAGTGGCCGAAATGTCGAGAATCGCCGTCGGCAATTCGTTGAAACCGGTATCGAGAATCGTACCAACGAGAATGCCGGCATCGAGCGCGACAGCTTCGCCCGGTTCGAGGTAGATTTCCGCGCCGGTATCGTCCTTCGCGTCCTTCAGGAATTCGATCAGCTCGTCGCGCTGGTAATCGGCGCGGGTAATGTGATGACCGCCGCCCATGTTGATCCACTTCAGCTGGTCGAAGTACGGCTCGATCGCGTCGAAGACGCGGTCCCAGGTCTGGATCAGCGGCTCCAGGTCCTGCTCGCACAGATTGTGGAAGTGGATCCCGTCGACGCCTTCCATGTGCTCTTCGGTCAACTGGTCGAGCGGGAAGCCGAGGCGGCTACCGGGGCTGGAGGGATCGTAGCGAGGCACTTCGCCCGTCGGGACTTGCGGATTGATCCGCAGGCCCACGTCGAAGGAGCCGCCCATTGCCCTGCCCTGTTCGAGGATCAGCGCAGCGCGCTGCATCTGCGCAGGCGAGTTGAAGATCACATGGTCCGACAGGCGGCAGACCTCTTCCAGCTCGTCAGGCTTGTAGGCCGCCGAATAGGTCGCGATCTCGCCGTCGTAGAACTCGGACGCCAGCCGCGCTTCCCACAGGCCGGAGGTGCACACGCCGTCGAGATATTCGCCGATGATGGGCGCGACCGA
The DNA here is from genome assembly GCF_009827535.1 of Qipengyuania oceanensis. Taxonomy (NCBI): domain Bacteria; kingdom Pseudomonadati; phylum Pseudomonadota; class Alphaproteobacteria; order Sphingomonadales; family Erythrobacteraceae; genus Qipengyuania; species Qipengyuania oceanensis. The sequence goes on from NZ_WTYN01000001.1 coordinate 726,884, forward strand.
CCACATCGAGAACGCCTTCAGGGCGGCGAGAACCTTGATGTCGGCCGCATCGCGGATGTCGGCCAGAACCTGGCAATTGGAGCGCAGTTTCGCCGCGTCCACCACGAAGGCGGGACTATCGACCCGGTTCAAGTCGAATTGCGCGAAGGCGCCCGGATCGCCGGCCCTGGTTTCCATCAGAAGTCGACCGGACCGTCGAGTTCCTTCACCTGCCAGGGCAGGCCGTGTTCGTTGAGCATGTCCATGAACGGATCGGGGTCCATCTGCTCCATGTTGAACACGCCGTCGCCCGACCATTTGCCGGTGACCATCATGGCGCTGCCGATCATGGCGGGTACGCCGGTAGTATAGGATACCGCCTGGTTGCCGGTTTCCTCGTAAGCCGCTTCGTGGCTGCAGATGTTGTTGATGTAGAAGGTCTTCTCGCCGCTGCCATCCAGCGCCTCGCCGGTGGCGATCACGCCGATGTTCGTGTTGCCCTTGGTCGTCTCGCCCAGCGTTTCGGGCTTGGGGAGGACGGCTGCGAGGAACTGCAGCGGGATGATCTCCTTGCCCTTGTACTTGATGGGGTCGATCCGCGTCATGCCGACGTTCTGCAGCACGGTGAGGTGCTTGATGTACTCGTCACCGAAGGTCATCCAGAAGCGCGCGCGCTCCATTTCCGGGTTGAACTTGGCGAGGCTTTCCAGTTCCTCGTGGTACATCATGTACATGTTCTTGGGTCCGACGCCCTCGAAATCGAATTCGACCTTCTTGCCCATAGCGGGGGTTTCGACGAATTCGCCGTTCTCCCAGTGACGCGCGGGCGCGGTGACTTCGCGGATGTTGATTTCCGGATTGAAATTGGTGGCGAATGCCTGGCCGTGATCGCCGCCATTGCAATCGAGAATGTCGAGCTGGCGGATGGTCTTGAGCTTGTGCTTCTTGAGCCACATGGTGAAGACGCTGGTCACGCCCGGATCGAAGCCCGACCCCAGGAGGGCCATCAGCCCCGCTTCCTTGAAGCGGTCGTGATAGGCCCACTGCCAATGGTATTCGAACTTGGCTTCGTCCTTGGGCTCGTAATTCGCGGTATCGAGGTAGGAAACGCCTGCTTCCAGACAGGCGTCCATGATCGGCAGGTCCTGATACGGCAGCGCGAGGTTCACGACGAGGCTGGGCTGCACCTTGCGGATGAGATTGACCATCGCCGGGACTTCCTCGGCGTCGATCTCGTAGGTGGCGACATCCACGCCGGTACGCTCCTTGACCGAAGCAGCGATCGCATCGCACTTGCTCTTGGTGCGGCTGGCGAGGTGGATGCTCGAGAAGATATCGGCATTCATCGCCATCTTGTGGACGCAGACCGAGCTGACGCCCCCTGCCCCGATTACCAGCACTGTCGACATGAAAAGTTACTCCGGAAACGAATCTTTCGCGCGTCCCATAATCGAATGCGCTAGGGGCGCAAAATGATCCAAGACGATTTCCGGGAGCCCACTGCCCAGGGCGTCGAAGATGCGGCGGCATCGATCGCGGCGATCCTGCCACCGACACCGCTGCTCCCGATCGAGATCGGCGGTGTGCGCTGCTGGGCAAAGGCGGAAGTTCTCCAGCCGGTCGGCGCGTTCAAGATCAGGGGCGCCTGGTGGCGCCTGTCGCAGCTATCGCCCGAACAGCGCTCTGCCGGTGTGATCGCCGTGTCGAGCGGCAATCACGCGCAGGGTGTCGCCTGGGCTGCACGCCGGCTTGGAATAGCGGCGGTGATCGTCATGCCCGCAGATGCGCCGCGCGTGAAAGCCGATGCCACGCGGGCGCTCGGCGCACAGATCGTGACCTACCGGAGGCCGGGCGAGGATCGCGACGAGGTTGCGGCGAAACTGCTTGAGGAACGTGGCGGCACGCTCGTCCACGCATTCGGCGACCCGTGGGTAATCGAGGGCCAGGGGAGCGCCGGCCACGAAATCACCCGGCAACTCGGCCGACAGCCCAGCCGCATCGTGGCGTGTTGTGGCGGCGGCGGACTGGCCGCGGGGCTGGCCCTCGCCTGCCCGGAAGCTGCGATCCACGTCGTCGAACCGCACGGCTGGGACATGGTGGGCCAGTCGCTCGCGGCAGGCGAGATCGTGCGTGTCGGTAACGATCCGCCCGGAACGATTTGCGATGCACTCCAGCCGGATGCGACCAAGCCCATCAATTTCGGCGTGTTGCAGGGTCGTGCGGAGCCGGGAGTGTCCGTCACCGACGAGGAAGTCCGCGCAGCCCAGCGTTTCGCCTTTGCGAAGCTGCGGCTGGTGGTCGAGCCCGGCGGCGCAGCGGCGCTGGCAGCGGCGCTTTGCGGCAAGGTGCCGCTAGACGAGAATTCGGTCATCATGCTTACCGGCGGCAATGTCGATCCGGCTGCGTTTGCGGAGACGATCTCGGCCGCCGGCTAGCTTGCGTTTGACAATACCCCGGTCCGGCAGCACTCTCGCAGACGGGTCAGACACAGGGGGAGAATCTCGATGCAGGCACAAATGCTCGCGCCGGCGGCAGCGCTGGTAGCCTGGTCGCTGGTCATGCTCATGCTGATACCGGTCACCCGATTTCCGGCGCTGGCAAAGCTTGGCATCAATGTCGGCAATGCTCCGCGCGGCGCACGGGGCGGCGACAGCGAAGACCAGATGCCCGAGCGGGTGAGGTGGATTTCGCACAATTACACGCACCTGATGGAACAGCCGACGATCTTCTATCCGGCGGTCATCATCATCGCGATGATGGGCGCTGCCGCAGGCGACGTGCTGGCAGCGTGGATCTACGTCGGCCTCAGGATCATCCATTCGCTCTGGCAGGCTTTCGTGAACGTGGTGGCGGTCCGCTTCCTGCTGTTCCTCGCGATGAGCGCGGCGCTCATCTACCTGTCCGTTCGCGCGGTTATCCTCACCATGGGAGTTGCATGATGCTCAATGTCGGAACGCTCGGACCGGTCGTCGCCCTGGCGGCATGGACCATGGTGATGTGGATCTGGATGTATGCGACGCGCTTCCCTGCGATGACGAAGGCAGGCGTCGATCCCGAAAAACTCTCGCGGGAGAATACCGCGAGCGGGCTCGATGCCGCGCTGCCACCGGAGGTCCAGTGGAAGGCGCACAACTACAACCACCTGCACGAGGCGCCGACCGTGTTCTACGCGGTCGCGCTGGCACTGGCGCTGGTCGGTGCGGGCGACGGTCTGGCGGCGATCCTTGCCTGGACCTACGTGCTGCTGCGCGTTGCCCACTCGATCGTGCAGGCGACGGTCAACAAGGTCGTCGTGCGTTTCATGCTGTTCGCGCTGTCCAGCCTGACCCTAATGGGGCTGGTAGTGCTCGCCGCGATCGCGGTGTTCTAGCGGGCGAAGCTACTCGGCCGCCTCGTGCGTCGGCTCGACTTCCGGCGCGTGGGCGTGGCCATCGAGATCGACTTCGAGGCCGGCGAGATATTTCTCCGCATCGAGCGCCGCCATGCAGCCCGTGCCCGCCGCCGTCACCGCCTGGCGGTAGACATGATCCATCACGTCGCCGCAGGCAAAGACACCGGGGATTTCGGTCTTCGGCGTGCCCGGCTCGACTAGCAGGTAACCGCTCTCGTCCATCGGCAGCTTGCCCTTGAACAGTTCGGTCGAAGGGGCGTGACCGATCGCCACGAACGCGCCGTCGACTTCCAGCGTCGATTCCTCGCCGGTCTGCGTGTCCCTGAGCACCAGGTGGTTCAGCGTGCCGTTGTCGCCGGCGACGAATCGCTCGACCGTTTTGTTCCACAAGGTGCTGATCTTGTCCGACTTGAACAGGCGATCCTGCAGGATCTTCTCGCTGCGCAACTCGTCGCGGCGGTGGATCAGGGTCACGTCGTCGGAATGGTTGGTGAGATAGAGCGCTTCCTCGACCGCGGTATTGCCGCCGCCGATCACCGCGACCTTCTTGCCGCGATAGAAGAACCCGTCGCAGGTCGCACAGGCCGAAACGCCCTTGCCGCCCAGTTCCTGCTCGCCCGGAACGCCGAGCCACTTGGCCTGCGCGCCGGTCGCGATAACCAGCGTATCACCGATGTACTCGTCGCCGCTGTCGCCCACTGCGCGGAACGGGCCGCCGCTCTCGAGGTCGATCTCGGTGATCGTGTCCCACATCATCCGGGTGCCGACGTGCTCGGCCTGCGCCTGCATCTGCTCCATCAGCCACGGGCCCTGAATGACGTCGGCGAAGCCGGGATAATTCTCCACTTCGGTCGTGATGGTCAGCTGCCCGCCGGGCTGCAGGCCCTGCACCACGATCGGCTCCATCATCGCGCGCGCGCCGTAGATCGCGGCGGAAAGCCCGGCAGGGCCGGAACCGATGATGAGCATCTTGGTGCGGTGGATAGCCATTGTGCGTCTCTTCAAATCTGTCGAATGCGTTTGCGGCTATATGGGAAGCCGGCAGCCAGAGTCACGCCAGGAAGCGCGCCTTCAGCCGTTCGCGCATGGCATCATCCACACCTAGTTTGGTCTCGATGTACCCGTCGAGCGAACCGGCTTCCTCGCGCGCGGTCTCGAACCAGCGGTGGATATAGTCCTCATGCACGCCCAGCAACGCCTCGAGCGCGTCGTCGTCGAGCGGCCGTCCGAGGCGTTCCTCGATGCCCGGCGCGGATTGCCGCTTGAGGACGTCGAAGGTCGGCGCGGCATTGGTCAGCACGAACTCGGCGACCTGGTCGTCCTCGTTCACGCCGAGAACGTGCAGCAGGAGGGTCGCCGCAACGCCGGTGCGATCCTTGCCGGCGAAACAATGAACGAGGCTCGCCCCGTCGCGCTCGTCGAGAATCCGGAAATAGCGCCTGAACATTTCGATCATGGCGGGATTGCGCGGCATCCGGGTGTAAAGCTGCATCATCCGGTCGCGAGCATATTCGACAGTCGTGGTCGTTTCGTCGATGTCCATGTGCGGCGGCGAACTGGCGGTTTCTCCGTCATAGAAGATCACTTCGCCATCCCAGCCGTCCACCCGGCGGCATGGATGCGCGTCGCGCTCGCTGTTGCCGCGCAGGTCGATCACGGTCTGGATGCCTGCCTCGGCGAACTGGCGCAGGTCCTCGTCGGTCGCGCCGACGTGATGTCCGCTGCGATAGAGCAGGCCGGTCTTTACCCGCCCGCCTTCGCGCGTGGTCCAGCCGCCGTAATCGCGGAAGTTGTGGATGCCGGTCGTCGGCACGAAGCGGTCTCGAATCGTAAGGTCAGTCATCCAGGTCAGCCGTGCCAGCCACCGGGCGAGCGCACAAGCGCTGCGGGAAAATGCCTAGGCGACCTTTTGCCTGCCCTTGGCGCGCACTGGCTAGATCGGCCCGCGAACGGAGCGCAAGACATGGCACACATCCTTATCGCCGACGACGACGAAATCGTCGCGGAACTTGCCTGCAACATACTGATGGACGAAGGCCACGCCTGCGGCTGGGTTTCCGACGGCGAGCAGGCGCGAAAACTGCTCGAATGGCGGCGACCCGACCTGCTGTTGCTCGACCAGGACATGCCCGGCGTCCACGGCTCCCGGCTGCTGCGCGAATTGCGCAACAGCGAGCTCTATTACGACTTGCCCATCATCATGTTCACCGCGCTGACCGGCAAGGCGGACGAAGACCAGGCGCGGTATCACGGGGCGCAGGACTATGTCCGCAAGCCCTTCGAGCCCGAGCGGCTGGCCTCGGCAGTGGCCGACGTGCTGGCGGCGCGCGCGGACCGACCCAAGCATCTCGAACTGCAGGAAGTCCTGCGGCGCAACGCAGGATGGGAAACGGGCGATCGCGCGGAAGGGCGCCGCTCGCTCGCCTGATGCGCTACTCGCCGACCCGCACCAGGTCGTCCTGCGGGTTGTTCGGCACCAGGATCAGGGTCTGCCCCTCGACCCGCCATGAGGCGAGCCGCGACAGCAGGTTCATGCCGATCACGTTCACGTCGCCAAGGTTCGGCGCGATCACCGCGTCGAGTCCGCGCGCGGCGACATTGCCGAAACGCAATTCCTCGATCGGCGCGATCTGCGCGGTAACCTGGCCGTTGGCCGTATTGAGCATGATCGGGATACCGCCCCGGCGCGGCTCGAGCCCGGCCTCCAACGCGAGGTCCTCGTTGACCGCCGTCAGCGTCGCGCCCGTGTCGACCAAGAATTCGGCCGGGACGCCGTTGATCTCTGCTTTCAGCCAGAAGTGGCCGTCCTGCGCCATCGGGACGCGCGTTTCATCGCCCTCGACCACCTGCGGAGGCAGGCCGAGTTCGGGAACCGCAAGGTCGATACGCGGATCGAGGCGCGACATCTGCAGCACGATGGTTACGAGAATTCCGACGAGGATTGCCGTGCTGGCGCCGCCCAGCAGCCGACCGAGGACCCGCGACCGTTTCATCAGGGCCGCGCCTATCCAGCCGAGGACCAGCGACGCAAGCGCGAGCCACAGCAGGTCGGTGCGGGGGATCGATCCGATCAGTTCGGCCACGCCGGCCCAGATTTCCCTGAGTTCCATCAAGGCAACATAGGCGCTCGAAGACAGACCGCCAATGAACGCGGCCGGATCAGGGTGCGTTGCGCGGCGTTGCTGCGCGCGCCAGGATCAGGGAGAAACGATCCTCTCCATCGGTCCAGCGCCTGACCGGGGTCCAGCCCCCCGCCAGCAACAGCGTGAAGGCGCTGCGCCGCGAGAACTTGTGGCTGTTCTCGGTATGGATGCTTTCGCCCGCAGACATGGCGAAGCTTTCTCCAGACACTTGGAAAGCGATGTCCTGCGTCGCCACGAGATGCATCTCGATGCGTGAATAATCGTCCATCCAGCGCGCCTGGTGGCGCAACCTGTCGAGCGGTATCGTGCCGCCCAGTTCGCGATTGATCCGCTCGGCCAAGTTGAGGTTGAAGGCCGCGGTCACACCAGCCGCATCATCGTAGGCCGATTCGAGCACCGCCCGGTCCTTGACCAGGTCCATGCCGATCAGCAGCATCGCGCCATCGTGGCTATCGTGGCCGAGCGTCGCACGCATCGACCGCAGAAGATCTACTGCCGTTCGCGCGACCATGTTCCCGATCGTCGAGCCCGGGAAGAAGCCGAGTTTCGGCAAGTCCGCGACTTCGTCCGGCAGCGCCGTCTCGCGCATGAAATCTGCCTCAACCGGATGCACCGGCAGATCGGGGAACTTGGCGGACAGGTCGGCTACAGACTGGCGCAGGAAGTCGCCGGCAATGTCGAGCGGCACATAGGCTGACGGATCGATGCACCCGAGCAGCACGGGTGTCTTGACCGAACTGCCTGATCCGAACTCGACGACCGCCCTCCCCGGACCGATCAGCTCGGCGAATTCGCCACAGCGTTCGCGCAGGATCTCCGTCTCGGCGCGGGTCGGATAATATTCGGGCTGCCGGGTGATGTCCTCGAACAGCTGCGATCCGCGATCGTCGTAGAACCAGCGCGCCGGAACCGCCTTCTGCGGCTGGCGGAGCCCTTCGAGCACGTCGTTGCGAAATGCGCGGTCGACGCCATCCTCGTCGCGATCGACGAGCGCGAGACCCTTTTGCGAAACCATCAAATGTCCTTTGCGAGCCGCAGGCCGGTGAATTGCCAGCGCTGCTGCGGGTAGAAAAAGTTGCGATAGCTGGCGCGCGAATGGCCGCGCGCCGTGGCGCAGCTGGCGCCCTTCAATACGCCCTGCCCGCTCATGAACTTCCCGTTGTATTCTCCGACCGCGCCCTCCGCGACTTCGAAGCGGGGATAGGGCAGGTAGGCGGATCGAGTGAATTGCCAGCAATCGCCGAACAGGCCGTCGCTTCCGACCGGCTGCGGCGGCGCGGCTTCGTCGAGCTGGTTACCAGCCGCAGGATCGTGAGAGGGAGCTGCTTCGGCATGCTGGCCACGGGCAATCGCTTCCCATTCGAACTCGGTCGGCAGGCGGGCTCCGGCCCAGCTGGCGAAGGCGTCGGCCTCGAAATGGCTGATATGCGTCACCGGTGCATCTGGATTGCGGTCCTGCCAGCCGGAATGGGTAAACTGCTCCGGACCGTCGTCGCCATCGCGCCAGTACAGTGGCGTGGCTATGCCCTCGCCCTGCACCCAGGCCCATCCGTCCGACAGCCACAGGCGCGCGTCGCTATATCCGCCGTCGGCGATGAATTGGTCCCATTCGCCGTTCGTGACCAGCCGGTCCGCCAGCGCGAAGGGTTCGAGCAGGACACGATGGCGCGGCCCCTCGTTATCGAAGGCGAAGCCCGCTCCGTCGTGACCGATCAGCGCTATGCCACCGGGATGCTCATGCCAGCCGATTTCCCGCGGCACAGTTCGCTCGGAAGGGTGGCGTTCCCACATCGCCTCTCCGCACGGATTCTGGAACAGCGCATGCTTGATGTCGGTCAGCAACAATTCCTGATGCTGCTGCTCGTGCGCGATGCCCAGCGCGATCAGCGGGCGCAGATCCTCGCGGTCCAGCAATCGGTCCATCGCCGCGGTGACATGGCCGCGCCAGTCGATAATTTCAGCCAGGGTCGGTCGCGAAAGCATCCCGCGCCGCGCGCGGGCGTGACGTTCCCCCTCTGCCTCGTAATAGGAATTGAAAAGGTAGGGATATCGCTCGTCGAACAGGACATAGCCGTCGGCGTGATCGCGCAAAAGGAACGTTTCCCAGAACCAGGTGACATGCGCGAGATGCCACTTGGTCGGTGATGCATCGTCCATTGACTGGATTGTCGCATCGGCATCCGACAGCGGGGCCGCGAGCGCTTCGCTCAGCTCTCGCGTTGCCAGGAATCGCTGCCGCAAGCTGTCTTGCTGGCGAAGCTCTGCCGCGGTGCGGCTGGGCTGGGACACGGGTCTCTCCTTCGGCGTCCGTTCCCAGCATAGGGATGCGACAACACAAATAAACCCCCGAGCAAGCCGATGGTTTCGAGCGTTTTTTCCGAGCTGGTCAGGTTCACGCAGCCATGCGGACCTGGTTGCGACCGGCCTGCTTGGCTGCATAGAGCGCCGCATCGGCGCGGGCGAACAGGCTCAGACTGGTATCGGCGCTGTTGCAAGTGGCGTAGCCCATGCTCGCGGTTACCGCAGGCATGCCATCCGTCGAACTGCGCAAAGCGATCGCGCGCCGCATCCGCTCGGCAATCATGCGCACTTCCGCCTCGCCTGCCCCGCGCAGGCCGACGACGAACTCTTCACCCCCGATGCGACCGACGAGGTCGCCCCTGCGCGCTTCCTCGCAGGCGATCTGCGCGATCCGCTGCAGGACCCGGTCGCCGGCCTGGTGGCCCCAGGTATCGTTGACCGACTTGAAGTGATCGATGTCGAGCACGATCAGCGAGACCAGTGCTTCGCCCGCCCGGCAAGTCACCATCGCGCGGTCGACCCAGTCCATAACGCGTCGCCGGTTGGCGATCCCGGTCAGGGCGTCCGTTTCTGCGAGCTCGCGCGCGCGGCGAGCCTCCATTCGCGCACTTCGCCTCGACTTGCGCAACTGCTCCTCGCGAATGGCGAGCTCGGTGACGTCGATTACCACCCCGATGATGCAGTGCAATTGTCCGGAACCGTCGTTCAACCGGCACGCGCGCATCTTGAGCGACCTGTGCTCGCCGTCGAGGTTCTCGACATCGAAGCGCAGCCTGAAGTTGCCCGGCTCGCCGTTGGCTTTGTTCATGGCATCGTTGACGAGATCGACGCCTTTGGCGGCCAGGAATGTCTCGGCGTCACCCTCCCCAAGCCGGTCCTTTGCTTCCAGACCGAACAGCAACTTCAGACCTTCGGACCAGACCTGCCTGTCTTCCTTCGGAAAGTACTGCCACAGGCCGATGTCGGCCGTCTCCTCGATCAACCTGCCCACGCGGATGTTGTGCGCAAGGCGGCGCCCCCTGTTGCGCACGACGAGGTGCAATCGCTCGAGACGATCTGCGGCTTCGGACACTTGCGCGAGCCGCAACGACCGCTCGCGGGCGAGCAGGACAAACGCCGCGACGGCCATCGCCGTTGCCAAAAGTGCCTGGACAGCAGAAAATTCCATCGGACGCCTTGTTTCCCTCGAGGGGGAACTAGGCATCCGCGATCAAGATTCCCGTTCGGCCAAGCTACGCATTAGTGCGCAGCCGCGCCGGCGTTCAGGCAGCGTCTGCGCGCCTCTCGCTCGCCTCGAGATTGAGCATTTCGGCGATCAGGAACGACAGTTCGAGCGATTGCGCGGCGTTGAGGCGCGGATCGCAATGCGTGTGATACCGATCGCCCAGCGCCTCGTCGGTGATGGCGACGGCGCCGCCCACGCATTCGGTCACGTCCTGGCCGGTCATCTCGACATGGATGCCGCCGGCATGGGTTCCCTCCGCGCGGTGGACCGCGAAGAAGCCCTTCACCTCGGTCAGGATACGATCGAACGGCCTGGTCTTGTAGCCGCTGTCCGACTTGACCACGTTGCCGTGCATCGGGTCGCAGCTCCATACCACCGGGTGGCCTTCGCGCTTCACGGCGCGGACCAGCGGCGGCAGGCCTTGCTCGACCTTGTCGTGCCCGAACCGGCTGATCAGCGTGATCCGTCCCGCCTCGCGCGCCGGATTGAGCGCATCGAGCAGGTGCAGCAGGCTGTCGGGATCGAGGCTGGGTCCGCATTTCATGCCGAGCGGATTGCCGATGCCGCGGCAGAATTCGATATGCGCGGAACCGGGGAAACGCGTGCGGTCGCCGATCCAGACCATGTGCGCAGAACAGTCGTACCAATCGCCGGTCAGGCTGTCCTGCCGGGTGAGCGCCTGCTCGTAGGGAAGCAGCAGAGCCTCGTGGCTCGTGTAAAAACTGGTGCGCTGCAATTGCGGCAGCGTCTGCGGGTCGACGCCGCAGGCTTCCATGAAATCGAGCGCTTCGCCGATCCGGTCGGCAATGTCCTTGAACTTGTCGGCCCACGGGCTGCGGCCCATGAAGTCGAGCGTCCACTGGTGGACCTGGCGCAGGTTCGCATAGCCGCCGCCGGCAAAGGCACGCAGCAGGTTGAGCGTGGCGGCCGCCTGCGAATAGGCCCGCACCATCCGCTCGGGATCATTGGTCCGTCCGACCGGGTCGAATTCGATCGAGTTGACGTTGTCGCCGAAATAGCTCGGCAGGGTCACGTCACCCTGCGTTTCGGTCGCGGAACTGCGCGGCTTGGCGAACTGGCCGGCCATGCGCCCGACCTTCACCACCGGTCGCTTGCTGGCGAAGGTCATGACGACCGCCATCTGCAGCAGCACGCGGAAAGTGTCGCGGATGTTGTTCGGGTGGAACTCGGCGAAGCTTTCGGCGCAGTCGCCGCCCTGCAGCAGGAAACCGTTGCCATTGGCGACATCGGCCAGCTCGGCCTTCAGTGCGCGGGCTTCCCCGGCGAAGACGAGTGGCGGATAGGACGCGAGCGTCGCTTCCGCTGCGGCGAGTGCCGCCTGATCCTCGTATTCGGGCAGATGGCGCGCTTCATGCGCTTTCCAGCCGTCGGGTTGCCAATTGTAAGCCACGTTGAAAGTCTTTCGTTCTGCGGGAGGCGCGCCTTATGCGCTGCGCAATTCAAACGCAAAGCCGCGCCGCCCGCAACGATAATATTCTTGTCCGCGGGCTAGCCCCGCTGCCAACCGCCGCGATCTGCCGGGCCTATTTGGCCCCGGTGACGACAGCGGTGCCTTCCGGAACCACTGCCAGCTTGTAGCCCGGCCGGGCGGCGAGGTACTTCTGCGCCAATTGCTGCATGCGTTCCGGCGTAGTCTGCGAATAATCGTTGAGCAGGCTGCGCATGAGCGCGATGCGGCGCGGGTCGCTGCTCGCGCCCTGCAACTGGTAGAGCCAGAACGAATTGCCCGTGGAGGCTCGGCTGATCAGCTGCTTGAGCGGCTCCGTCACCCGCTCGAGCTCGTCGGCGCTCGGCGGCGAAGCGGCGAGTTCGCTGGCGATCTTGTCCGCTGCGGCGAAAAATGTCGGCACATCCTCCGGCTTGATCTGGCCGAGAGCGGTGATCTGGCCGCCGGTATCTATGTCGACGGGCCAGCTGGCACCGACCTGCGGAGTGTAACTCGCACCCGATTCCTCGCGCATGACATCCATCAGTCGGTTGTTGAACAATTGCGAGAGGATCTCGAGCTGGCGCGATTCCCGCAGGTCCGCAACGCCGCCGCCCGTCGGCCAGCTGACAACCGCAGCCGCCTGGTCCGGGTCGCCACGGTGATTGAGCACGCGGATCGGTTCGCCGGCGTCCGGGAAGGCCGGCATGCGGGCAAGCGTGGCCGCGGGGATCGGCTCGCGCGCAGGCAACGCGCCGAAAGTCTCGGCCAGCGTCCGCACGGTCGCGTCGCGGTCGAATTCGCCGAAGATCAGCACCTCGACCGGGCCTTGCTTGAGCAACGGCTCCCATACGGTGCGGAACTGCTCGGGCGTCATGGCCGCGATCTGCTCGGGTGTCGGCATGGCGAAGCGCGCGTCCGCATCGTTGAGATAGTAATCGAGGTCGCGGTTGAGCACGCCGCCGGGGCTGGTGCCGAAGCTCTCGTAGGTCAGGGCCGCAGCTGCCTTGGCCCGAAGCACCGGGTTCGCATCCCAGCGCGGCATCCCCAGCTTCGCGGCGAAGAGATACAGCTGGTCTGCAAGGTCGGCCGAGCGGGTCTGGGCATCGAAGGTGAACACTCCGTCCTCGATTCCGAAATCGAAGCCCATCTTGCGGCCCGTGGTGATCCGGTCGAGCTCTTCCTGCCCGAGTTCGCCCACGCCCGAGCCAACCAGCGCCATTTCGCCCAGCAGCTTGTAAGGCGCGGTATCGGCAGTGAAGGCGCGTTCGCCTGCGCCGAAGCGCACCTTGACCGCCACGCGACCGGGTTCCGCGTCGTTCGCCCACAGGATCGCCCTCGCGCCGTTGGCGAAGTTGACCTGCTCGATTTCGAGCAGACCGATCGGGCCCTCGCTCACGATGGTTCCGGGCTTGCCGATCTTCGGCAGGTCGTCGAACGAGATGGTCTGCGCGGCGAGGCGCGATGTTCCATCGGCATCGACGGACTGGCTCAGGGCCGTTCGCAGAGCAGCCGCATCGGCCTCTTCACCCTGCGGCGTGACATAGACCGAGCGAACCACGTCGCCGTCGAACAGCGTGCGGGTATGGGCGAGGATATTCGCCGGGGTCATCTTGTCGCGCATGTTGCGGAACACGTTCAGCACCACATCGGGTGCGGCCACGGTTTCACGGATGTTCACCGCTTCGACGATGTTGTCCGCGAGTTCCGACCCGGCGCGTACCGAGGCCTGTTCGAGCGTGCTGGCGAGCGCGACGTCGAATTCGGCGGCTTCACGATCGATCTCTTCCTGCGTCGGCGGCTCGGCCAGCGCATCGGCGATCACCGCGCGGACATCGGCCAGTGCGGACTGCCAGTCCTGCGACAGCGGGGCGACGGTCACGAAGGTCGCATCGGTCGAACGATAGACGTCCTCTTGGTAGACCTGCGCGTAGAGATAGGAGCCGCCTGCCCGTGCTCGCGCTTCGAGCCGGCGATTGATGATCGCCTGTGCCAGCGAATCCAGCATCAGCCCTTCGTTGTAGACGATGGTGTCCTTGACCGGGCGCCACGGCCGCATGACCGCGTAGGTGAGACTGCGCGGCAGGTCGGGTTCCACGAGCACTGCCGTCTCGCCGAGCGGAAACTGCGGGTCGGCCCCGGCCGGTGCCACCGGATCGCCGAAGGCAGGAGGCGCGGTACGCGGTCCCTTGCCTTTCCAGTCGCCGAAATATTTCTCGATCATCGAGGCGAACAGCTTGGGATCGAGATCGCCGGCCACCACCACGATCGCATTCTCGGGCCGATACCAGCGATCGTGGAAGGCGCGGATGGTCTCGGGCGTTGCGCTGTTCAGCGTTTCCTCGGTACCGATGGGCAGCCGGATCGCCAGCCTCTGACCCGAAAACAGCGTCTTGCGGGTCGCTTCCTCGACCCGGCTCGCTGCGCCGCCCCGCTCGCGCTTCTCGGCCAGCACGATCGGCAGGTCGGCAGCCAGGTTCGCCTTGTTGAATACCGGTTCGCGCATCATCCCCGACAATAGCTTGAAGATCTCGTCGAGCTTGGCCGGCGTCGCTTCGGGCAGGTCCATCTGGTAGACGGTCTGGGTCGGCGTGGTCGAGGCGTTGGTGTCGTAGCCGAACGTCGCACCGAGGCGCTGGAACGTGGGGATCGCCTCGCCCGGCCCAAGGTACTTGCTCTGCCGGAAGACCATGTGCTCGAGCAGGTGCGCATAGCCCTGCTCGTGGTCCAGTTCGTGCAGCGAACCGGCGTCCATCAGCACGCGGATCGAGACCTGGCCGGGCGGCACGCCATTGTGGCGCACGGCATAGCGCACGCCGTTGTCCATCTTGCCGAACAGCCAGTCCTTGTCCTGCGGAATGTCGCTGTCTTCGTAGAGCCAGGGCGTCTCGCCCCCGGTCTGGAGAGCCGTGGGCGCCGGCAGGGCGCTTGCCGCGACCGACTTGCCGACGGCAGCTTCCTGCGCCGGAAGCGGGGTGGTCAGCAGCAGGAATGGGAGGGCAAGCGAGATGCGCCGCAGGGCGCCGGTCGGGAAGGTCATGCGCGCCATATAGGGAGCCGACAGGTGAAGGGATAGTGAATGTATGGCGCGCCCGTGGCCGGATTTGCTTGTGGGCGGATGGTCGGACACCTACATTCCCGGGTATGTTCATCGAAACCGAAACCACGCCCAATCCGCAAAGCCTCAAGTTCCTGCCCGGTCAGCCGGTCATGACCTCGGGCACGCGCGAGTTCGCTTCTCCAGAAGCCGCCGAAGCAAGCCCGCTTGCTCAAGCGATCTTCGATACCGGTGAAGTGACGAACGTGTTCTTCGGCAGCGATTTCGTTTCGGTGACCGCCGCACCCGGCGTCGAGTGGAGCGCGCTCAAGCCGCAGGTCGTGGCGATCCTGCTCGATCATTTCGTTTCCCAGGCCCCGCTGTTCGTGCCAGGCACCGCAGGTGGAATCGCAGTGCCGCCGGAAGACGAAGAGATGGCGGTAAAAGACGATCCGGCCGATGCCGACATCGTCGCCCAGATTCACGAGTTGCTGGATACGCGCGTGCGACCGGCCGTGGCCGGCGACGGTGGCGACATCCGCTATCGCGGTTACAAGGACGGCGTCGTGTATCTGACCATGCAGGGCGCATGCGCCGGTTGCCCGAGCTCGACCGCGACGCTCAAGCACGGGATCGAAGGTTTGCTGAAACATTACGTGCCCGAGGTCGTTGAGGTCCGCGCCGCCTGAACCGCGCACGACTTCGAGGACTCCATGACGACCCAATTCCACGAGAAGACACTCAGCGCCGACGCGCTCGACCAGATCTTTCGCGAGGCGCGCAGCTACAATGGCTGGCTCGCCAAACCCGTCACCGAAGCGCAGATAAGTGCCATCTACGAGCTCATGAAAATGGGCCCGACGTCCGCCAACATGCAGCCCGCCCGTATCGTCTGGGTCAAGAGCGCGGACGCGAAGGACCGGCTCGCTGCCTGCGCGTCGGAAGGCAACCGCGACAAGATCCTGACCGCGCCGGTAACCGCAGTCATCGGCTACGACATCGATTTTCACGAGGAACTGCCCTGGCTGTTCCCGCATACCGATGCCAAGAGCTGGTTCGACGGCGACGAGGAAGGTCGCAAGGAAGGCGCGTTTCGCAATTCGGCGCTGCAAGGCGCCTACCTGATGATCGCGGCGCGCGCGATCGGTCTCGACTGCGGCCCGATGTCGGGCTTCGATGCCAAGAAGGTCGAGCAGGAATTCTTCGGCGACAATCCGTGGCACCGGGTGAATTTCATCTGCTCCATCGGCTATGGCGATCCCACGTCCATTTTCGATCGCAGTCCGCGCCCCGAATTCGACACCTTCAACACGCTCGTCTGACTTGAAGCGCGCCGTCCGCTGAGGCAGGGGCGCATCATGCGCGTGCTCGCCATAGAAACCGCCAGTGAAGCCTGCTCGGTCGCCCTGTTCGACGGTGCGGAATTTCTCGCGGGCAGTCACCGGTTGCTGGGGCGCGGCCATGCCGAAAGGCTGGTCCCGATGATCGCCGACTTGCCTGGCCGGGGCCGCGCCGACCGTATCCTCGTATCGCTCGGCCCGGGCAGCTTCACCGGCGTCCGGATTGGCCTCGCCACCGCCCGGGCTCTCGGCGTCGCGTGGAATGCCGAGGTTCTCGGATACCCGACGCTGGCGCTCGTCGCGGCGATGGCCCGCGGTGCGAGCAGGCAATCCGTTACCGTCTGCGTGAACGGCGGCCACGGACAGTGGTTCGTCCAGAACTTCGACGAAGCGGGAGTTCCTGAGGACGAGGTCGCTTCGCTTGCTCCGGCAGATGCCGCCCGCACGGTCGTGCACGAGTTCATCGCCGGCAACCGTGCCCGGGACCTCGCGGCCCTCGTGCCGGACAATCGACAGGTCCGCGACCTGCAGCCCGATGCCCGCGAAACCCTCGCGCTTGCGGACGCCGTGATGACCAGCGACCTCGCTCCGATCTACGGGCGGGCGCCCGATGCCAAGCCACAGCAGGCCGCGTCATGATCGAGGAACTCGATGCCGTGATGGAGGTCATGGAAACCGCTTTCGATCCGCATTGGGGCGAAGCGTGGAACCGGGCGCAGGTGCTGGGATCGCTGCAGATGCCGCACAGTCACCTGCTGATCGCCGATCCATCCGGCGACCCATGGGCATACCGAAGGGAGCCTGCCGGTTTCCTGCTGTCGCGAAATGCGCCCGGCGAAGAAGAATTGCTGCTGGTCGCCGTCGTCCCCGCCCACCGCGGCAAGCGGATCGGGGCAACGCTCATGGAACGGTTCCGCCAAGACGCACAGGCCCGCGGGGCGGAACGACTGTTTCTGGAAATGCGCGCCAACAATCCGGCCGAAAGACTGTATCGCGCCCAGGGTTACCAGCCGATCGGCAGGCGCAAGGACTACTATCGGCTGGCCGACGGCAGCAGATTGGACGCGATTACTTTCGCTCTCGATCTCGAAACGGATGCGCGTTCCTATTGAACCAATATTTCGACTATTGTGTCGATGGCTTGAAAAATTAGCTCCATTACGGATATAGCCGACTAATCGCAGAATCGAAAAGCCGGGTCGCACTGGCTTCGACTGGAGAAACATAATCATGGAAGCCCCAGAAAACGATATGACCGAAACGCTGATCACGCTGACGTCCGACATTGTCGCCGCACATGTCAGCAACAACAGCGTGGGCGTGGACGATGTCCCTGCCCTCATCCGCAACGTGCACGAAGCGCTTGCCGGGCTTGGCAGCCCCGCGGCTTCCGAAGCGCCGCGGCCCGATCCGGCAGTCTCGGTTCGCAACTCGGTCAAGAAGGATCATCTCGTCTGCCTCGAAGACGGCAAGAAGATGAAGATGCTCAAGCGTCACCTGATGACCGAACACGGCATGACGCCGGCCGAATATCGCCAGCGCTGGGAGCTGCCTTCGGATTATCCGATGGTCGCGCCAGCCTATGCGGAAACCCGCCGGGACCTGGCGAAGAAGATCGGCCTCGGGCGCAAGCCGGGCCAGAAAGTAGCCAAGAAGACGGCGGCTCCCGCGGCGAAGAAAACGGCTGCGACGAAGACTTCCAAGAAAGCACCGGCCAAGAGCTGAGGCTGCGAAGTCTGCGGGTATCGGCCCGAGTTCGCTTGAGAAAGACGCCCCGCCACCCTATGTGGTCGGGGCGTTTTTGCACTGAGGGACCGGCTTGCAGCAGAAAATCGATCTCGAGCAATTGTGTGCGGACAAGGGCCTGCGCATAACGGAACAGCGCCGCGTCATCGCGCAGGTGCTGTCCGATAGCGACGACCATCCCGATGTCGAGCAACTGCATCGCCGGGCGAGCCGGGTCGATCCGAAGATCTCGATCGCTACGGTCTACCGCACGGTGCGCCTGTTCGAAGAGGCCGGGATACTCGACCGACACGATTTCGGAGACGGCCGGGCGCGTTACGAAGCCGCGCCGGAAGCGCATCACGATCACCTGATCGATGTCGAGAGCGGCAAGGTCGTCGAATTCGTCGACCCCGAGCTCGAGGCCCTGCAGCGCCAGATCGCCGAGAAACTCGGCTACCGGCTCGTCGACCATCGTATGGAACTCTACGGTGTCCGGCTCGACCGCGACAACTGAGCGGGCATTGCGCAAGGCCGAGCTGCGGGCTGCCGCTGCGCGCGGCGAAGGCTATCCGATTTCTCCCATTGGCTGGCTGCGGCTTTCCGTCCGTGCGCTTGGCCTGATCCTGGCGCTGATGGTCTGTGTCCCGCTGCATTACCTCTACCGCCTGCTCAAATACGGCTCGCCCTTCCCCAAGCTGTTCCTGTGGCTGGCGACCCGGATCGTCGGCGCGCGCGTTAGACGCCACGGTGTGTACCTGAGGCGCGACGTCTTCTTTGTCGCCAACCACATCTCGTGGGTGGACATCCTCGCGCTGGCGGGTGCCAGTGGAACGGCCTTCGTCGCCAAGCAGGAACTGTCCGAAGTACCCGTCATCGGCTGGCTGTGCCGCCTCAACCGTACCGTTTTCGTCAAGCGCGAGCACCGGATGGGCGTTGCCGAACAGATCAACGACCTGCGCGAGGCACTGGCCGACAACTGGTCGGTCACCGTTTTTCCCGAAGGCACGGTTACCGACGGACAATCGCTGCTGCCGTTCAAGACTTCCATGCTTTCCGTGCTCGAGCCACCTCCGCCCGGAGTGCTCGTCCAGCCGGTAGTCCTCGATTATCGCGAGAATGCGGAGGAGATCGGCTGGGTCGGCGACGAAAGCGGGCTGAACAATGCCAAGCGCTTGCTCGCACGGCGCGGCACTTTCCGGCTCGACATCCATTTCCTCGAGCCGTTCAGTCCCGAGGAGTTTCGTGGCCGCAAGGCGATCGGCAATGAATCGCGTCGGCGGATCGAGGACAAGCTGGTCGAGGTCCTGGGCAAGCCCCTGCGCGAATATCGCTTCCCGTCAGAACCCGTGCGCTACATCCCCAGGCCACAGGCCCAGGCGGACATCCCGATCGAATAGCCACCTTGGCTTGGCAGCGCGCCCGCGCTAATGCGCGCCCTCCGATGAAACCGACCACGCCTCCCAAGACCTACAGGGTCAAGAGCTTCGGCTGCCAGATGAATGTCTATGATGGCGAGCGGATGGCCGAACTGCTCGCCGCGCAGGGCATCGCGCCTGCGCCCGAGGGCGAGGACGCGGACCTGGTCGTCCTCAACACCTGCCACATTCGCGAGAAGGCGGCGGAGAAGGTTTATTCCGACATCGGCCGGATTTCCAAGGCTGGCGCGGCATCCGGCAAGCAGCCGCTGATCGCGGTCGCGGGATGCGTCGCGCAGGCCGAAGGCGAGGAGATCATGGCACGCGCACCGGCGGTATCGATCGTCGTCGGCCCGCAAGCCTATCACCGCCTGCCGGAAATGCTCGACCGGGCGGTGGCCGGCGAGAGTGCGACCGATACCGACATGCCGCCGATCGCCAAGTTCGACGCGCTTCCTGATCGCCGCAAGATCGGCCCGTCCGCTTTCCTCACGATCCAGGAAGGCTGCGACAAGTTCTGCACCTATTGCGTCGTTCCTTATACCCGCGGCGCGGAAATCTCCCGCCCGTTCAGGGACCTGGTGACCGAAGCGCGCAAGCTGGTCGATGCCGGCGCCCGCGAGATCACGCTGCTCGGCCAGAACGTCAGCGCTTGGAGCGGGGAAAACGAGAAGGGTCACCGGATCGGTCTTGCCGGGCTCGTGCGCACGCTTGCCGAAACCGACGGGCTGGCGCGCATCCGCTACACCACCAGCCATCCGGCCGACATGGACGAGGACATCATCGCCGCGCATGGCGACACGCCCAAGCTCATGCCCTATCTCCATCTGCCGGTGCAGAGCGGTTCCGACCGGGTGCTGAAAGCGATGAACCGCAGCCACACTGCCGAAAGCTACCTCGAGCTGCTGGAACGTTTCCGCGCCGCGCGGCCCGACCTCGCGCTTTCGGGCGATTTCATTGTCGGCTTCCCCGGCGAAACCGACGCGGAGTTCGAGGAAACGCTGAGGCTGGTCGACACCGTCGGCTATGCGCAGGCATTCAGCTTCAAATATTCGCCGCGTCCCGGGACTCCGGCTGCGACGATGGACGACCAGATCGCGAAAGAAGTCATGGACGAACGCCTCCAGCGCCTGCAGGCCGCGCTCAATCGCGACCAGTTCGCCTTCAACAAGGCAAGCGTCGGCAGGACCTGCCAGGTCCTCGTCGAGCGGCGCGGAAAGCATCCCGGCCAGTGGCTCGGCAAATCACCGTGGCTGCAATCGGTCTGGTTCGAAGGGGATTACGCGATCGGCGATCTCGTCGACGTCGAACTGGTCGAAGCGGGACCAAACTCGCTCGCCGGCCGAATTCTGCAGCGCGTCGCCGCCTAGTCGGCGCTTAATCGCCTGCCTCCGCGACCGGCTCCGCCATGCGCAGTTCCGGTTCTTCCGCAAGTACCTCGGTTCCCTTCGCATCGGTCATGTCGGCCATCGAGGCATTGCCCGGATAGGCCTTCCCGTCGAACCTGAGCACGGCTCTCCCGTTCGCACCGCCGCCGCCGGCTACGGCGACCGTCAGGTCTTTCCAGCCGTTCGAACTGGTGTCCAGGACCTCGATCGGTGTGCGCGAGACGCTGATGTCACCGACCTTTTCGTACATCGGACCGGCGGGGGTCAGGACCAGGGTGTTGCAGCCGCCGGATCCGCAAAAGAACGGGCCGATCGGATAGACGATCGCCTCGTCCGCCCCGTCGCCGTTCAGGTCTCTCCAGGCGAGCGCGTACTGGATCGCACCTGCATCGGGATATTCCTGCAGCAGATAGCGATTGATATCCTCGTCCCGCGTCGGCGCGGCTCCCTGCGTTTCCGCCGAAGAGGGCGTTGCCGTGGCATCCTCGGCAGCGCCGGGCTCGGGCGCGTCCTGGGAGCAGGCACAAGCTGCGAGGGCGAATAGCGAAACGGCGAGCAAGCGCATGGGTCATGCCTCCTGACTTGAATGGCGGGTGCCATGCTGCGCTTTCGCGGCGGATCTTTCAAGCGCATGACTTTCCACCGTCTTGATGCGGCACCCTCCTTGCCAGCGTCACAATCGCGCCTAGATTCCGAATCGCAACATGAAAGGAATGCATTGGGCAGGAAACCCACCGGCAAGAATACGCAGAGGGCGATGCCTGCCTTCGCGTCCCCGCCCGTCCCGCAGCGTGAAATACGCCGCGCCAAGGCAGAACTGGGTTTCGATGACCAGTCGCTGCTCGTCCCGCTTTTCGGGCAATTCGATGCCAATCTTGTGCAGGTCGAGAATCGGCTCGGCGTGTTCATCTCCGCTCGCGGCGACAAGGTGCAGATCGAAGGCCCCGAAGACAGCGTGGCCCGCGCGCGCGACGTGCTCAAGGCCATGTACGACCGGCTGGCCATGGGCCAGGACCTGGACGCAGGCGCGATCGAATCGCTGATCGCCATGTCCAACGAGCCCACGCTGGAGGGGATCGTGCGCGGCGATGCCGAACATCCGCCGGTGATGATCCGCACGCGCCGCAAGACGATCGTGCCGCGCAGCGCGGGTCAGATCCCCTACATGCGCCAGCTGGCGAAGGACGAGATCATCTTCGCGCTCGGCCCTGCGGGGACCGGCAAGACCTATCTAGCGGTCGCGCAGGCGGTCAGCCAGCTGATCACCGGCAGCGTGCAGCGACTGATCCTGTCGCGCCCGGCGGTGGAAGCGGGCGAGAAGCTGGGCTTCCTGCCCGGCGACATGAAGGACAAGGTCGACCCCTATCTGCGCCCGCTTTACGATGCGCTGTTCGATTGCATGCCGCCAGAACAGGTCGAACGGCGCCTGGCGTCGGGCGAAATCGAGATCGCGCCGATCGCCTTCATGCGCGGACGCACGCTGGCCGATGCCTTCGTCATCCTCGACGAGGCGCAGAACACCACTCGCGAACAGATGAAGATGTTCCTCACCCGCTTCGGACAGAACAGCCGGATGGTGGTGTGCGGCGATCCCAAGCAGGTCGACATACCCGGCGGCGACCGGATGAGCGGGCTGGCAGATGCGGTCTCGCGCCTCGAAGGGGTCGAGGGGATCGCGGTCTCGCGGTTCACGTCTGCCGACGTGGTGCGCCACCCGATCGTGGGGCGCATCGTCGAGGCATACGAGGGCCAGGACGCCGGTTAGCTCTTGCAGCTCGAGATCGACATCGAGGAATGGCCCGGCGACGGTTGGGAACGGCTCGCGGAGCGGGTGGCGGGTGCTGCCTGCTCGGTTGCGCCGGAGCTCGCCAGCGATCGCCTGACCGTGTCGATCCTCTTTACCACCGACGCTGAGGTGCACGAACTCAACCGGCAATGGCGGGACAAGGACAAGCCGACCAACGTGCTGTCCTTTCCCATGCTCGATCGAACCGAATTGCTGGAGCTTGCGCCGGACGGGCCGCCCGAAATGCTCGGCGATCTCGCCCTCGCACACGAGACATGCGCACGCGAGGCGGCCGCCAAGGACATCGCCCTTGCCGATCACGCGGCGCATCTGTTGGTGCACGGATTGCTGCACCTTGCCGGCTACGATCACGAGACGAGCGAGGCGGATGCCGAGAAAATGGAGGCGCTGGAAATAAAGGCGCTTGCGGAACTGGGTATCGGGGACCCATATGGGGACCGCGACTTAGAGGAGTAGCCACCGAGGGCCATGCCCGATCCTGAAACCGCCGGCGGAGAGGCGGAGAGTAGCAGCGGGCTGTGGCTCGCCATCCGCAAATTTTTCGATGCCGATGACGGCGATCGTTCGCTTCGCGCGCAGATCGAGGAAGCGATCGACGAGCACGAGGGCGAGAACGGTTCGCCGTCGGACGCCGCCTCGCCCGACGGCGACCTGTCGCAGGTCGAGCTGCAGATGCTACGCAACCTGCTGCACTTTTCCGAGCACGATGCGGACGATGTCGCGATTCCGCGCGGCGAGATCATAGCGGTCTCCGCAGAGGCGAGCTGGGAAGAGCTGGTCAGGGTGTTTTCCGAACACGGGCATTCGCGCATCCCCGTATATCGCGACACGCTCGACCAGGTGGTCGGCATGATGCACATCAAGGATGTCTTCAGCCATCTGGCGGACGGCACGAAGCCGACTGACTGGACCGCACTGATGCGCCAGCCGATCTTCGTTCCGCAGAGCCGCGGCGCGCTCGACGTGCTGGCCGACATGCGCCTGCAACGCATGCACCTGGCTGTGGTGCTCGACGAGTATTCCGGGACCGACGGGATCATCACGATCGAAGACCTGGTCGAGGAGATCGTCGGCGAGATCGAGGACGAACACGACGACGCGCCCGAAGAATGGATTGCCCCCATCGGCAATGGCATGTGGGATTGCGACGCGCGCGCCGAACTGGACGACGTGGCCGAGAAGGTCGATCCCGCGCTTGCCGAGGTGGAAGAAGCGGTCGACACGCTGGGCGGCCTCGCTTTCGTGCTGGCCGAGCAGATCCCCGAAGTCGGAGCGATGCTGCGGCACCCGAGCGGCTGGACCATCGAAGTGACCGATGGCGACGCGACCCATGTGACGCGCCTGCGCCTTCATCCGCCGGTCGATCAGACCGAAGAGGCGCTCGCAGACGGCTGATATTGTGCAACTGCACAAAAGTGCCTCGACAAGGGGTGAGCGGGTCGCCATCTATCGGCAATGGCGACGCGTCGACTTCCTCCCCTGCGCGCTCTCGAAGCCTTCATGCGCACCGTCAGGCTGGGTTCTGCCCGGGCTGCTGCGGAGGAGCTCGGGCTGAGCCCGTCTGCGCTGTCGCGCCGGATCGGCAATCTCGAAGCCTTCGTCGGCAAGAAGCTTTTCACCCGCGCCCGCCAGTCGATGCAGCTGACCGACGAAGGGCATCATTTCTACGAGGCCGTCGCTCCGCAGTTCGAGGCGCTGGCCCGGGCGGTCGAAGGCCAGTCGGAAAACCTCTCGCTCCTGCGCCTCCGGCTCGGCGTCCTGCCCCTGTTCGGCAGCCAGCGGCTGTTCCCCAAGCTGGCCGAACTGCGCCAGCGCCACCCGCTGCTGCACATCGACATCGATACCGGCCCGCACCTCGAAGGCCGTGTCGGGGACGTGCTCGATGCGGCGATCATCCTGTCGCGCGGGCCCGATACGTCGCTTCACGCAGTCCGGCTCGACGAGAACAAGGTCCACGCGATCGCCAACCGGCCGACCGCCGAGATGCTGGGCAAGACGCCCGACATCGACCGGCTGCGCAAGCAGACCTTCCTCGTCCATAACGAATTGCCGGACAGCTTCGTCGCGTGGAAGCGCGAACTGGGGCTCGACGGCTTGGAGCCTGCCGCCATCGACCACTTCGATTCCGGCCAGCTGATGCTGGAAGCTGCGGCCCAGGGTCTCGGCATCGCCATCATGCACGACGATCACATGCGCCGCGCGGACGACGACCGGCTGACCGACCTCTACGACATCGAGGTCGAGAGCCCGTACAGCTACTGGTTCGTGTGCAAGCCGACGGCGCTGGAAGAGCGGCCGGTGAGGCTGTTTCACGACTGGCTGGTCGGCGCAGGCCTCTAGCAGCCCGGGGTCGTCAGGCAGCTTTCGCCTGTGGCAGTCGCAGCTTGAGATGTTCGTAGATCGTCTCGTGCATGACGCGTTCGAACGCGATCCCCGCCCTGTCATCCTCGATCCAGAGGACGTATCCGGGCATGAATTCGAGCCCTTCCATCTTGACCAGGATGCGGTCGTCCACGCGCAATCCGGTCCCGCGCGCATCGACCATGCAGCCCGCCGCCGACAGGTCTAGCACCTGGACATCCGTCATCCCGCCGCGCGCATTGCGCAGCTTGGCCTGCAACGCCTTGTCTTCGCGGTAGTCGGGAGGCGGGTTCATCGATCAAGCTCCACGCATCGGACATGCCGGATCGCCGGAAATGGCTTTCCGATCTATGCCCGTTAGTGCTTTGCGAAATGCTGCCGGACATGCTTGTGAGCAGATGTCCGGACAGCCCTAATTTCGCGTGAACCCGCCCCTTCGGGGCCGATACCGCCTTTTAGGAAACGGCCGCCTTGACGATCTTACCCGGCTCGCGCGGCGGCTCACCCTTGGGCAGCGCGTCGACGTGTTCCATGCCGCTCTCGACCTGGCCCCAGACGGTGTACTGACCGTCGAGGAAATGCGCGTCGTCGAAGCAGATGAAGAACTGCGAATTGGCGCTGTCGGGAACCTGGGTGCGTGCCATCGAGCAGGTGCCGCGAACATGCGGCTCGCTGTTGAACTCGGCCTTGAGATCCGGCTTGTCGCTGCCGCTCATGCCGGTACCCGTCGGATCGCCGCCCTGCGCCATGAAACCGGGGATCACGCGGTGGAAGACCACGCCATCGTAGAAGCCCTCGCTTGCTAGCGTGGTGATCCGCTCGACATGGCCCGGTGCAAGGTCCGGCCGCAGCTTGATGACCACATCGCCCCCTTCGCCATTGCCGGTGTCGAGGGTGAGCGTAAGTTTGTCGGCCATGCTGGTATATTCTCCTGAAATTCGTGAGCGCCCTACATAGGGGCAGCGCACCATCTCTCAACCCCGCTTGCCTTTTCGCAAGCCGCGCCTAGAGCCGAGCACATGGCGCAGCGGGGCGAAGACGACCTGATCCTGGACGATCCGCCCCTGGCGGAGGATGGCGGCCGTCCCGACGACCGGGTCGATGACGAGCGTCATGACGAGGACAACCGGCTGAAGCCCGAATTCGTGCGGCGCGTGCGCGAAGCGCTCGAAGACGAAGCCGACGACGAGCTGTACGACCTGGTCGAGCCGCTCCACCCGGCCGACGTCGCCGACCTCGTCGAACTGTTCGACGCCGACGAACGCTCCGACTTCGCCGCCGCGGTTCCCGATCTCGTCACTTCCGAGGTGGTCGCCGAACTGAACGACCACGTCCGCGAGGACATGATGGAAGCGCTGCCTGCGGGAGCCGTCGCGGCGATCGTCGAGCAGCTCGAGACCGACGACGCGGTCCAGCTCATCGAGGATCTCGATGCCGACGACCAGCGCGCGATCCTTGCGGAAGTCGAGCCGGAAGACCGGATCGCGATCGAGAGCGCACTCTCCTATCCCGAGGAGACTGCCGGGCGCCTGATGAACCGCGATTTCGTCGCGGTACCCGAACACCTGACGGTCGGCGACCTGATCGACATGCTGCGCGACGACACCGGCCACTGGGGCGACTTGTCGAACGATTTCTGGGAAGTGTTCGTCGTCGATCACAAGCATCACCCGGTCGGTACCTGCCAGCTTTCCTGGATCCTGAGAACGCCGCGCACGATCGCGCTCTCCGACGTGATGAAGCGCGACCAGACCCTGATCCCGGTGACGATGGACCAGGAAGAACTGGGCAACATGTTCCAGAAATACGGCCTCATCAGCGCCGCCGTGGTCGACGACAGCGGCCGACTGGTGGGCCAGATGACGGTCGACGATGTGGTTCACATCATTTCCGAGGAAGCAGGCGAGGACGTCCTGCTCCTTTCGGGTGCGGGCGACGGCGACATCAACGAGCCTATCCGCGAAGCCTATTCCAGCCGCGTGCGCTGGCTGATCGCCAATCTCGGCACGGCCGTGGTGGCGAGCGCGATCATCGCGTTCTTCGGCGCGGCGATCGAACAGCTGGTGGCGCTTGCCGTGCTGATGCCGATCGTCGCCAGCATCGGCGGGAATGCCGGCACCCAGACCATGGCGGTGGCGGTCCGCGCAATCGCGACCAACCAGCTGACGCGCGCGAACACGCGCAAGATCCTGTGGCGCGAGATGCGCGTCGCCATGCTCAACGGGGCAACCGTTGCCGTCCTCATCGGGATCGCGGTCGGCCTGCTGTTCACTCCGATGCTGGGCGCGGTGATCGCGGTCGCGATGGTGGTCAACATCGTCATCGCCGGCCTTGCGGGCGTGCTGGTCCCGGTGATCTTCGAGCGGCTCGACCAGGACCCGGCGGTCGCCTCCTCGGTCTTCGTCACCATGATTACAGATTCGATGGGCTTCTTCGCCTTCCTCGGACTTGCCGTGGCGAGCGGGCTGGTTTCTGCCGGCTGAGTGCCTATGTCTGCGGCCATGCCGCTTCACCTGACCAAGATCGCTTTCGGCGCGCAGAGCTTCGGTGACATCGAGAGCTGGTACGCCCAGCGGCGCAGCCCCAACCTCACCACCCGCTATCGCCCGACCCGCTGGGAGGAATGCATCGGCGGATCGCTGTACTGGATCCACCAGCACAGCATCGTAGCGCGCAGCGAGATCCTGGGCTTCAGCGAAACGGCGGGCGGTCGCTGGTCGATCGATCTCAAGCCCGAACTGGTCCGCGTCTATCCCCGACCCAAGCGCGCGCACCAGGGCTGGAGGTATCTCAAGGGCGAACCGCCCCGCGACCTGGCGGAAGGCGAAGACATCGGCGACGTCCTGCCCGGCAAGCTTGCCGGCAAGCTGGAGCGGCTCGGCTTGATCTGACGGCTCTCGCGCGCTCTAAGGGGCACAGGTCGCGCCTGCACTGGGGGATGTCATGGCATTGAGCGACTTTGGCGGCGAGCTGATCGACGCAGGACACTCCGACTACGACAAGGCCCGCTTCGGCTGGAACGGCATGATCGACCGGAAGCCGGCCTTGATCGCGCGCTGCAAAACTGTCGCGGACGTGCAGGCAGCGGTCCGCCACGCAGGCATGCATGGTCTGACTGCGGTCGCCCGCGGTGGCGGCCATTCGGTTTCCGGAGCGTCGGTGCCGGCAGACGGCATCATGATCGATCTGTCGCCGATGAACACAGTCGAGGTTGATCCCGATGCGCGGATCGCGCGCGTGGGTGGGGGCGCGTTGCTGGGCGATCTCGATGCGGCGACACAGGCGCACGGCCTGGCGGTCACCGCCGGGGTCGAGCCGGAAACCGGTGCAGGCGGCCTGACGCTGGGCGGCGGGATCGGCTTCCTTGCCCGCAAGCTCGGCCTGACGATCGACAATTTGCTTGGCGCGCAGATGGTGCTGGCCGACGGCAGCGTGGTCGAGACGAACGCGCAGAGCCATCCCGACCTGTTCTGGGCGATCCGCGGAGGCGGCGGCCAGTTCGGCATCGTCACCCGGTTCGACTATCGCCTGCATGCCATCGGCCCCGACGTCATGGTCAGCCAGGCGTGGTATCCCGTCGACAAGGCCCACGAGGTGCTGCATTTTCTCGACGAGACCCTGCGCGGCGCGCCGGACGATGTCGCCATGGGCCCGGCGATCCTGAAGGTCCCCCCGGTCGAGCCCTTCCCCGAGGAATGGCACGGACGCCTGGCGATTGCCGCCGTCGGTTGTCATACCGGGGATCCCGATGCCGCGCGCCGGCAACTTCAGCCGAGCCTCGAGCTCGGCGGGATGATCTTCGGCTTCGTCGACAGCCAACCCTATGTCGAGTTCCAGAAGACCTTCGGTGGCGCGAGTCCCAAGGGCGGCCGCTATTACTGGAAATCGATCTTCGTCGAGTCGATGACCGACGAACTGATCGACACGCTGGTAACGGGCGCGAATGCCGTCCCCGGGGAATACACGCAGATCTTCATGGAAGGGCTCGGCGGCGCGATCGCGCGCGTAGGCGTCACCGAGACTGCATTTTCCAATCGCACTGCGCGCTGGAACCTCGGCATTTCGGCCGGCTGGACGGATCCCGCGATGGACGAGGAAATCATCGCGAAGACCCGGCACTTCGCAGAACGGCTGGGCCGGTTTTCCGACGGAACCGTGTACCTGAACTATCTCGACCGGGACGATGGCGCGCGCACGAAGGCAGGCTTCGGTCCCAATTACGAACGGCTGATGCAGGTGAAGGCGCAGTACGATCCGGACAATGTCTTCGGCGGTCCGCTCGGCGGGGCCGGCCAGGCCGCAGCGCCAGCTAGGCCGCAGCGGCGGCGATGTGAACAAGACTGTCGGCACCCGGGCCGAACTCATCCGCGCGACCGATCCGGAGGATACTGAGCGTGCCCTCGGGTCCGACAATCCGGCGCAGGACGCCGAGAAGGGCCCGAAGACCCAGGCTGCGATCCAGTCCGATCGCAGTTGATCAGGCGGCGGCGGGAAACCTGTCCGCCACGCGGCGCAAGGCATTGGCATAGGTTTCCGGCTCCTGCGCCCCAGGAATGAGGAACTTGCCCTCGACCAGCATTGCCGGAACGCCCGTCACGTTCATGTCCCAGGCGGCGCGTTCTTCCGCGCGGACCCGCTCGCCGAGCTGATCGTCGTCGAGCGCGCGCTCAGCGGCTCCACGCACTAGGCCGTGCTCCTCCGCGATATCGAGCAGCACGCCGCGGTCACCGACATCGCGGCGGCGATTGAAATGCGCCTCGAACAGCGCGAGCTTCAGCTCGGTCTGCTTTTGGGCACCGTAGCTGTCGAGCGCGTGGGCGAGCAGCTTGTGCGCCAGGAAAGTGTTGCGCATCATCGCGGGCGGCGCGGGCTCTTCGCCCCGATACTCCATGCTCACCCCGGCCTTGTCCGCTATCGCCTTCATCTGGCCGCGGATCGCCGCGCCTTCTTCAGCACTGCGGCGGTACTTGCGCTGGATATGCGCGGCCTGCTCCTCCCCTTCGGGCGGCATGTCGGGATTGAGCTCGAACGGTCGCCAGCGAATGTCGGCCTCTATCTCGCCGTCGAGCAGGGCGAGGCCTTTCTGCAGCTGGCCGTAGCCGATAAGGCACCACGGACACATCACGTCCGACCAGATATCGATCGTCAGCTTGCGAGGAGCGTCTTGTTTCGTCTCGGTCATTTATCGAGCCACCATGTAACGAGGTGATGCGCAATCGCGAAACTGCGCGGAAAAATCAGGTCGGGGGTGCCATCGTCGCCGGCCGCGCGGGCTTCCTCCAGTTCGGCACGCGTGAACCAGCGCGCGTCCTCCAGCTCGGTTTCATCGAGCGTGATCTCCGGATCGTCGGTGTAGGAATGGCATCCGATCATGAGCTGGCTGGGGAACGGCCACGGCTGGCTGGCGACGTAGGTGACATCGCGCACGCGCACGCCAGCTTCCTCGTGGATTTCGCGCGCCACGGCTTCCTCGATGCTTTCCCCCGGCTCGACGAAACCGGCCAGCGCGGAGAACATGCGCGGCGGGAAACGCGGCTGGCGCCCGAGCAGCAGGCGATCATCGTGTTCGACCAGCATTATCGTCACCGGATCGGTGCGCGGGAAATGGTTCGCGCCGCAGCTTCTGCAATCGCGTTGCCAGCCGCCCTTGGCGATCTTCGTGGTCGATCCGCAACGGGCGCAGAAGCGATGTCGGGCGTGCCAATCCACCAGGCTGCGTGCGCCGCCGTACAAGGCGAGCTGGCCCGGCTCTAGCAGCTGCATCGCGCGCCAGATCGCCGGATTGGCATAGGCCGGCCCGGTGGCACCCTGCGCGGGCACCGCCGCGAAGCAGGCCTTCCCGTCGGGATCCATGCCCAGGAAGCACAGCTCTGCATCCGGGTCGCAATCCGCGAGCGTGCCCCAGACGAGCGCACCCAGGTCGTCGAACACCGGCTCCAGCCCGTCGAGCGCGAGCAACCGCGCACGGAAGTTCATCTGTCCGGCAAGCGCATTCTCGTCGACGCGGATGTGATCCGCCCGGTCGATCGGCGAACCGGTGAACGCGACAGGCGGGCGGCTCACGCCCCGGCCATCGCCATGATGTCCTTTGCCACCGCCTCGGGGAAGGCCGAGTGGATCGGATAGGCGTCCGACGGCATGTATTGCGTGAACAGCGAAGCGCGCAGGCCACGCCGCATGTCGACCGCGGCCACTGTCCCGGCCGCACCGCCCCAGCCGTACTGGCCCTTCTGGTCGCCCTCGATCCCGACCCTACCGCCGGCGCCGAAGCCCTGCCCTTGCGCGAAGGTCCCGGCAGTCTTGACGCCTTCCGGCAAGAGGTTGGATGTGCCGACGCGAACCGCCAGTTCGCCCATCACACGCTTGCCGTCGATCACACCGTAGCCGAGCAACATGCGCAGGAAGCGGTCGTAATCGCGCGGACTGGATACGAGGCCCGAACCGCCATAAGGCATCGACGGCGTGTCGAGGTAGATCGAGGTGCGCGCCGGATCGATCGGCAGCAAGGCACCGCCCATCGCGCCGTAATTGGTCGTCAGACGGCTGGCCGCATTCTTCGGCACGGTGAAGAAGGTGCTGGTCATCCCCGCCGGCTTGAAGATGGCGTTGTCGAGGAACGTGTCGAATTTCTGGCCGGCTGCGAGTTCGATCACCCGGCCGAGAAGGTCGAGCCCGACCGAATAGCTCCAGTGCGTGCCCGGCTGATAGACCAGCGGCAGTTCGGCCAGCCGGTCGGCGAATTCCGCCAGGCCCCTGGCGTTGGTGGCGGCATTCCCGAAGCCCGGAATCGGAAGTTTGGAAACCTGTCCCGCGCCCAGCCCGGCCTTGGCATAGGCATCGCGGATCGGACCTTTCTGGATGATCCCGTAGCCGAGCCCGGCGGTATGGGTCATCAGGTGGCGCACGGTGATCTGGCGCTCTGCCGGAACGAGATCGGTCAGCGATCCGTCATAGGTCTTCTGCACCTTCATGTTGGCGAACTTGGGCAGAAAATCGGCAATCGGCTGGTCGAGACCGAGCTTGCCCTGGTCGATCAGCATCATCGCGGCCATGCCGGTGATCGGCTTGGTCATCGAGTAGACCCGGTACAGCGAATCGATGTCCGCCATGACCGGTTGACCGATGGTGAGCGGCCCTTCTGCGATGACGGTCGGCGCACGCTGGCCCATGCCCACGACCGCGACCATGTTGGCCAGCTTGCCGGTATCGACGTAGCTGTCGATCAGCGCCCGCACGTTCTTCCACTGCACTGCGCTGTCACGCGCAAACGCACCGCCGAACGGCAGGGCCGACATTGCAGCGCCCGCCCCCAGCATCGCGCTTCCGCGCAGCAGGGCACGGCGGGAAAATGCAGTCTCATCGAAGTCGCGGTAGGCCATGAAGTATCCTCGTTCCCGTAATTTGCGCGCATCAATGCGACATGCACGATGAACGGTCAATTGCCTTGCAAATCGCAACTGTCATGCTCATATAACACACATGCTGAACGTCATTTCGATCATCCTCGGCCTGCTCTCGCTGGTCATCGTCATTCCCGCGACAATTCCGCTCCTCGGCTGGGCCAACTGGATCGCGCTCCCGATCATCGTGATCGGCGCGGTCATCGGCCAGATGTCGAGCAGCAATTCGGGCAGGAACCTGTGCCTCGTGGTGATGGTTATCGCGGCGATCCGCCTCAGCATCGGCGGCGGCGTGATCTAGCGCTCGGCCAGCGCCAGCCGCGCAGCCTTTGCAAACAGCGTCGGCAAACCGGCCTCGTCCAGATCCTCGAGCGGCCACCACCGGCCCGTGCCGTCGGGCATCGCCTCGCCGTCGATGGCGACCACCGACAGTTCCAGCGCGAAATGCGTGAACGTGTGCCGCACGATGCCGAGCGGGGTCTGTGCCGCGTCCATCGGGGCGCTGCCCGAACCGTCGCCGCCGGCATGCCAGCCATCATCCGGTAGCGCGCGCATCCCGCCGAGCATCCCCGTGCCCTGCCGCGTGACCAGCCACACCCGGCCTTCCCGCTCGATCCACCAGGCGGTGCCGGACCGCACAGGCTTGGCTTTCCGGGGTGCCTTCACCGGCAGGCTCGCCGGATTCCCGGTCTTGCGGCCTTCGCAAGAATGGGACAGCGGGCACAACAGGCACTTCGGATCGCGGGAGGTGCAGACGGACGATCCCAGATCCATCATCGCCTGCGCGAAGTCTCCGGCGCGTTCGTCGGGCGTGATGCGGTCGGCCGCCTCTCGGATCGCCTTGCGCGCCCCGGGCAGCGGCTCGTCTATCGCGAACAGTCGCGCCACCACCCGCTCGACATTGGCATCGACCACGACTGCGCGCCGTCCGAAGGCGATCGCCGCGATCGCGGCCGCGGTATAGGCGCCCAAGCCGGGCAGTTTTCGCAACTCGTCCTCGGTGTCCGGAAATGTCCCGCCCCGTTCGGCAACGGCGCGGGCGCAGGCATGAAGGTTGCGCGCCCGCGAATAGTAGCCGAGGCCGGCCCAGGCAGCCATGACTTCGCTTTCCTCCGCAGCGGCGAGCGCGCCGACGTCGGGCCAGATGTCCAGGAACCTGGCGAAATACGGTTTCACTGCTGCGACCGTCGTCTGCTGCAGCATCACCTCGGACAACCACACCCAGTAGGGTGCGGGCGCGGGCATCCCCGGCGGGCTACGCCAGGGCAAGGTGCGTGCATGGCGGTCGTACCAGCCGAGCAGCGTGGATGCGATCGTCTCGGTGCTGGCGGTCATGGCGCGCCTATGGCATGGGCTGCAGCGCAATGGAACGGGACGATCGGAAGTCGAAGGGCAAGCGGAGCAAGCCCCGCGAATACCACCGCCCGCGTGGCGGTTCGGCCAAGCCGATCGCCGACCTGATGCCGCAGATCGGGCGAACGGCTTTCCGCCGGTTCGGCTTCGTCCAGTCCTCGGTCGTCACACGCTGGCCGGAAATCGTCGGTGAAACGCATGCCAAGGTCTGCGTGCCTGAGGCGATCCGCTTCCCCCCGGGCGAAAAGGCCGACGGGATCCTGCAACTGGTGGTCAAGCCTGCACACGCGCCGCTGATCCAGCACGTCATCCCCGAGATCATGGAGCGGGTGAAC
The DNA here is from genome assembly GCF_009827535.1 of Qipengyuania oceanensis. NCBI lineage: Bacteria > Pseudomonadati > Pseudomonadota > Alphaproteobacteria > Sphingomonadales > Erythrobacteraceae > Qipengyuania > Qipengyuania oceanensis. The sequence goes on from NZ_WTYN01000001.1 coordinate 760,534, forward strand.
CGGTTCTTCGGCTACAAGGCGGTAGCACGGGTCAAGCTGCGGCAAGGTGAGGTTAAGCCCCTCTATGCTGAACAGCGCGCGAGTGCGCCGCCCTCGCTCAAGCCGATCCCGATGGAACTGGGTGACAGCTTGCGCGACATCGGCGATCCGGAATTGCGCACCGTGCTCGAATCGCTGGCACGGAGCCTGGGTGGGAAAAACGAGACATGACACGATTTACGGGCAAGGTTCTGGCGGCGGCGACTTCCGCACTGGCGCTGGCCTTCGCGGTGCCTGCGCAGGCGCAGCTCAGCAACGGCAACACCAGCGGACAGGGCAGCGCCACGGTCGTCGAACTGGGCGGTGCGCATTTCGTGGGCAATCCGGAAGCCGAGCTGACCCTGACCGAATACGTCAGCTACACCTGTCCGCATTGCGCGCATTTCGCCACCGACGGTGATGCGGCGCTCAAGCTCGCCTACATTCCTTCGGGCAAGCTAAGGGTCGAATACCAGACTTTCCTGCGCAACCCGGTCGACGTGGCCGCCTCGCTCCTCGCCCGGTGCGGGGATTCCTGGCGTTTCCCGGCGAACCATCACGCGCTGATGTTCAACCAGCCCGAATGGCTGGGCAAGGCGCAGAAGGCGATGCCTTCTCAGACGCAGCGCTGGGGCACCGGGCCGATGTCCGACCGCATGCGCGCGATTGCCGGCGACCTCGGATTGTACGCCATCATGGAAGCGCAAGGCTATCAGCGGACCGAGCTCGACCAGTGCCTCGCCGACGAGGCAGCGATCGGTGTCTTCGTCGCGCAAACACAGGCGGCTATCGAGAACGGCGTCACCGGCACCCCCAGCTTTGCCCTCAATGGCGAGCTGCTGGTGGACGTCCATGCATGGCAGCCGCTCCAGCCGCTGCTCGACACGGCGCTGGGTGTCGGCACGGTGACCGAGACGCCCTGATTGCACCGTCCGGGCAATTCTGTTCAAAAAATTGGCTCTCGCCTTCAGTCGCCCGCTCTGCTGGGCTAGCTTCATCCGTAAATCCAGGAGGAATGTCCCGAGCATGGTCCGTTTCAGCAAATCCGTAGCCGCAGCTATCACTCTCCCGCTGGCTCTCGGCCTCGCAGCGTGTGGCGATACCGCCGACGACGCCACCGTTGCCGAAAGCGCACCGGTCGAGAACGTCGCCGCGCCCGCCGGCACCAGCTGGAGCGAAACCGTCGCGACGACGGATCGCGGCGGCTATCTCGTCGGCAACCCCGATGCTCCGATCAAGCTGGTCGAATACGGCTCGCTGACCTGCCCGGGTTGCGCCGGTTTCTCGCAGCAGGCTTCCGAGCCGCTGATGAACGAATACGTCGATTCCGGCCGGGTGAGCTTCGAATTCCGCAGCTTCCTCATCCACGGCCCGCTCGACCTCGTGCTGACCCGGCTGATCGGATGTGGCCCGAAGGAAAGCGCGGTTCCGCTGGCTGACCAGATCTGGGCCAACCTGCCCGCTATCCAGCAGCGCGCCTATGCCGACCAGGCAAGCCTCGAACGGGCGCTTCTCCTGCCGGAAGACAAGCGTTTCGTGGCTTTCGCGGAAGTGGCGGGCGTCTACGATTTCTTCGCGGCGCGCGGCATCAGCCGGGACCAGGCCGCGACCTGCCTCGCCGATTTCGGCGAGATGAAGCGACTGGCCGATTTCTCCCAGAGCTACGCCAACGACGACAAGATCGCCGGTACGCCGACTTTTCTGCTCAATGGCACCCAGCTGACCGAAACGTCGTGGGAATCGGTCGAGGCAGCGTTGCAACGGGCCGGAGCCCGGTAATGATGGCGTCGGGGGGCTAGCGCAGCGATGCAGATCAGGCGGCTCAAGCTCAGCGGTTTCAAGAGCTTCGTCGAGCCTGCCGAACTGCGTATTGAGCCCGGCCTGACCGGAGTCGTCGGCCCCAATGGGTGCGGCAAGTCCAACCTTCTCGAAGCGATCCGCTGGGTCATGGGCGAGAATTCGCCCAAGTCCATGCGCTCGGGCGGGATGGAGGACGTGATTTTCGCCGGCACCGCCCAGCGTCCGCCGCGCGACTTTGCCGAAGTCGTATTGCACGCGACCGACGACAGCGGCGAGGACATGGAAGTGACCCGCCGGATCGAGCGCGGCGCGGGCAGCGCCTACCGCGTCAACGGCAAGGACGTGCGCGCCAAGGACGTCGCGCTCGCCTTTGCCGACGCGGCGACCGGGGCGCACTCCCCCGCCCTCGTCAGCCAGGGAAAGATCGCGCAGGTGATCGCGGCCAAGCCGACGGAACGCCGGCAGATGCTCGAGGAAGCGGCCGGTATCGCCGGCCTCCACGTTCGCAGGCGTGATGCCGAGAGCAAGCTCAGGAGCACCGAGAAGAATCTCGAGCGGCTCGAGGACATCATGTCGGGCCTCGACACGCAGATGGCCTCGCTCAAGCGGCAGGCCAGGCAGGCCGAACGCTATAAGACACTGTCCGAACAGATCCGCATTGCCGAAGCGCGGCTGCTCTATGCTCGCTGGCGCGACGCTGCCGCAGCGGCGGAAAAAGCGCGCACCGATGCCGAAGCTGCCGACCGCGCAGTCGCTGACGCCAAGGCGGCAGCCGACGAGGCGCAGAAGGTGCAGCACGGTGCAGCGGCCCGGCTTGCCGAAGCGCGCGACGAATTGGCCGACCGTCGCGACGATGCAAGCGCGCATGGCCACCGGATGGCTTCGCTCACCAGCCAGCTCGAGGCGGCCGAGCAGCGCGTCGCCGATCTCGACCGGCAGACGCAGCGGCTGACCGAGGATCGCGGCGAAGCCGACCGGCTGACGCAGGAAGCGGCAAGGCGGCTGGCCGAACTGGAGAAGGCGATCCGGGCGGGCGCCTCTACCCTGGAAGCCGACGAGGCGCGACGCCCCGAACTCGCCCGTGCCCTCGAAGCGGCCGAGCGCGCCGGCCGGGCAGCGGAGCTCGCGCTCGCCAAGGCCACTGCCGACCATGCCGGCGTGGAGGCCGAATGGCGCGTCGCCGAAAGCGAAGTGACGCAGGCGCAGAACCGGCTCGCGCGGCTGGAGGACGACCAGCAGCGTTTTGCGGCGCAGCGCGAGACTCTGACCGAGGGGGACGACCCGGAAAAGGCAGTCGATACCGCGAAAGAGGCGGCGGACGCTGCAGCCGAGCTGCTGAAGGCGAAGCGCGGCGAACTCGAAGCGCTGCAGGCTAGGAAGCAGGAGCTGCAGGTCGAACGCGACGAGGCAGGCAGCGCGCTGGCGTCGGCTCGCGCGGAACTGGCCGGTATAGAGCGCGAATACCAGGCGCTCGCCCGCGACAAGGCGGCGCGCGAGAAGCAGGCTTCGGGCAAGAGCGGGATGCCGCAAGCGCTCGACCGGCTCGGTGCGGAACCCGGGTACGAGCGCGCGCTCGCCGCGGTCCTCGGACGCGACGGCAAGGCACTGGTCGGCCAGCCGCAGGGCGGTGCGGACGGACGTTACTGGACGGGGCGAGCGGCCCCGGCGAAGGTCGCCGACAGCCTCGCCGATCACGTGAAGACCTGCCCCGACGAGTTGCGTGCACGCCTCAGCCTAGTCCACGTGGCCGAGGCGGACGATGGCCGCGAGCTGCCGCCCGGAGAATGGCTGGTGACCCGCGACGGCGCGCTGCGCCGCTGGGACGGTTTCGTCGCACGCGGTGAAGGCGCTGCGGAAGCCGCACGGCTCGAAGCGGAAAACCGCCTCGCCGATCTCGAAGGCAGGCTCCCTGCCCTGCGTGCAGCAAGCGAGGCGGCACAAGCCCGCCAGTCGCAGGCCCAGGAAGCTCTCGGGCAAGTTCAGCGAGACCTCGTCGCTGCAGACCGGGCACTGGCCGATGCCGCCAACGAGGAACGAGCTGCCCTCCGCGCGCTCGACCAGGCCGAAGCCGCCCGCGAACGCATCGCCGGCCGGCTGGAGGAACTGGCCCGGAACGAGCGCGAGGTTGCCGAACAGCTCGACAGCGTGCGTGCCGAACTTTCCTCCGCCGAGAACCGCCGCAAGGAACTACCCGATCCGGCGAGCGGGCGTGCCGCACTCGAAGCCGCTCAGGCCCGGAACGAGGCTTCGCGCAGCGCCGTCCAGGCCGCTGCCGCGGACCTTGCCGCACACGACCAGGCGCTTGCCGTCTCGCGAGAACGCAGCGCCGCCCAGCGGGCCGAGAAATCGAGTTGGGAAGCGCGCTCGGGCGAAGCGGCGACCCGGCTCTCGGACATGGCGACCCGCCTGGAGGAGATCGAGCAGGAGCGCGCGATCTTTGCCGCCAAGCCTGCCGGGCTGATCCGCGAAATCGAGCAGGGCGACGCGACCCGCGCCCGACTCGGCGAGGAGCTGGCCAGGGCAGAAGCCGCGGTTGCCGAAGCGCAGGCGGCGGCACAGAGCGCAGACACCGCGCTGGCCCAGGCCAACGAAGCGCTCGCGACAGCGCGCGAAGCGCGCGGCAGCCTCTCGGCCCGCGCGGAAAGCGAGGAGAATCGCCGCAGCGAAATGGCGCGCATCTCGGGCGAACGTTTCCAGTGCCCGCCCCCGATGCTGGCGACCGGTTTCGACTTCGATCCGGATGCGGTGAAGGCCTCGGCCCAGGAATCCGAGGAAATGGACCGGCTGACGGCCAGTCGAGAACGGCTCGGCCCCGTCAATCTCGTCGCCTCCGACGAGCTCGAGCGGATCGAGCAGGAACACGGCGCGAGCGCTGCCGAACAGGCTGAACTGGCCGAGGCGGTCAGCCGCCTGCGCGGATCGATCGGCAATCTGAACCGCGAGGGACGCGAGCGCTTGCGCGAGGCTTTCGAGCAGGTCGACCAGCATTTCCAGCGTCTTTTCACCCGCCTGTTCGAGGGCGGGCAGGCGCACCTGGCGTTGATCGATTCCGACGATCCGCTGGAAGCGGGGCTCGAAATCTACGCGCAGCCGCCGGGCAAACGCCTCCAGTCGCTGACGCTGCTTTCGGGCGGCGAGCAGGCCCTGACCGCAATTGCACTTATCTTCGGACTGTTCCTGACCAACCCCGCACCGATCTGCGTGCTCGACGAGGTCGATGCGCCGCTCGACGATGCCAATATCGATCGCTTCTGCGACCTGCTGGACGCCATGGTGAAGGAAACCGACACCCGCTACCTTATCGTCACACACAATGCTGTGACGATGAGCCGGATGCACCGCCTGTTCGGTGTCACGATGATCGAAAAGGGCATCAGCCGCTTGGTCAGCGTGGACCTCGGCCAGGCGGAGGAACTGCTCGAAGCGGCGGAGTAGGGACGCCTGGCAAGCGTTCCTGAGCCGTGACGGAATAATGTCGGTCGGAGACCTGTCCTAGTTGGTCAGCGCCTCGGCCAGCCTGGCCCGAACAGCTTTCAGACCGGACAGGATCGCAGGATCGAGTTCTATCTTCTGGCCGTCGGCGGGACCGGGCTCACCGACGCTGCCGGGACTGGCAGGAGCCGGTGCGGCGGCGAGCGCGGCGCGAGCACCCTTGAGCGTATAGCCCTCGCGGTTGACGAGCCGGTCGATCCGCTGGACCAGTGCGACGTCGTCCGGACGGTAGTACCGCCGGCCGCCGCTGCGTTTGAGCGGTTCGAGCATCGGAAACTGCTGTTCCCAGTAGCGCAGCACATGCGTCTTGATGCCAAGCGCCTCGCTCACTTCCCCGATGGTGCGCAAGGCACCTGCGTCCTTGCCGTCGTCAAACAGCGTTTCCATAGCCCTAGCCGTTGGCGACCTTATCCTTGAGGAGCTGGCTGGCGCGGAAGGTCATCACCCGCCGCGGGGTGATCGGAACCTCCACCCCCGTTTTGGGATTGCGGCCGATCCGTTCCTTCTTGTCGCGCAGCACGAAACTGCCGAAACCGGATATCTTGACGTTCTCGCCATTTCGCATCGCTTCGCACATATGACGAAGGATGGTCTCGATCGCATCGAGCGACTCTGCCCTTGAAAGGCCCATCTTGCGATTGATCGCTTCTGCGAGATCTGCGCGAGTCAGCGTGCCCACCGAACGCATTTCGGCTCTCCCTACCCAATCGCGACCCGTGCGAAGTAATTGAGCTGTATGGGAATATTACCGGGAGGGCAACATTTGATATAGGTTTTCCGCGGCGAAGTTACATGCGAGCGAGGCTGGCACCCCAGGTGAAGCCACCGCCCATGGCCTCGAACATCACCAGATCGCCCTTCCTGATCCGTCCGTCGGCGACCGCGGTATCGAGCGCGAGCGGGACCGAGGCGGCGGAAGTATTGGCGTGCCGATCGACGGTGACGATAACCTTGTTCTCTTCGATGCCGAGCTTGCGCGCGGTCGCATCGAGGATCCGCTTGTTCGCCTGGTGGGGCACGACCCAGTCGATCTCGTCGGCCGTGACACCTGCTTCGTCGAGCACTTCACCGAGCACCTCGGCGAGATTCACGACTGCGTGGCGGAACACCTCGCGTCCCTTCATCCGCAGCTTGCCGACTGTGCCGGTCGTCGATGGCCCCCCGTCGACATAGAGCAACTCGTTGTGCTGCCCGTCGGCATGGAGGCGGGAAGCGATGATGCCGGGTCCGTTCTCGGCCACGTCCTGCGCTTCCAGCACCACGGCCCCGGCCCCGTCGCCGAAGAGGACGCAGGTGCCGCGATCTTCCCAGTCGAGGATCTTGCTGAATGTTTCCGCGCCGATCACCAGGGCCTTTGTCGCCATCCCGGTGCGCAGCAGCGAATCCGCCGTGGCGAGCGCGTAGAGAAACCCCGAGCACACGGCCGCGACATCGAAGGCGACGCCCCCGTTGCAGCCCAGTTCGTGCTGCACGATCGTGGCGGTCGCCGGAAAGGTCTGGTCCGGAGTCGCGGTCGCCAGCACGATCAGGCCGATGTCCTTCGCATCCACGCCTGCCGCTTTGAGCGCCTTGCGTGACGCCTCGACCGCCAGGCTGGAAGTCGTCTCGCCATCGCCCGCGATATAGCGCTGGGTGATTCCGGTCCGCTCTACGATCCACTCGTCGCTGGTGTCGACCTTCGCCGCCAGCTCCTCGTTCGACATGCAATGTTTCGGCAGAGCCGAGCCGGTACCGGTTATCACCGAGCGGATCATTTCCCTGCGCCTTCGCCAACGCGCGTCCGGTCGACCTCGGCAAGATCGGCAGCGATGCGTTCGGTGATGCTGTTCTCGAGCAGGCGCGCCGTCACCGCCACCGCATTGGCGACGCCCTGCGCGTTGGCGCTGCCGTGACTTTTCACGACAACACCGTTGAGGCCAAGAAAGACCGCGCCGTTGTGGTTGTTCGGATCGAGATGGTGCTTGAGCAATTCGGTCGCCGGTCGGGACACGAGGAACCCGATCTTGGACCGGACCGAGCTGGTGAAGGCATTGCGCAGCAGGTCGGTGACGAACCGCGCCGCTCCCTCGATCGCCTTGAGCGCGATATTTCCGGAGAAACCGTCGGTCACGACGACATCGCAATCGCCACGGTTGATCTTGTCGGCCTCGATGAAGCCGTCGAACTGGAGCGAGAGGCCGGTCGCGCTGCGCAGCGCGGCAGCCGCGTCCTGCAACTGGTCGGTACCCTTGATCTCTTCGGTGCCGATGTTGAGCAGGCGGACGCGCGGCGCCTCCCGCCCGGTCACGATCCGCGAATAGGCAGCGCCCATGACGGCGAACTGGATCAGGTTGCGCGCATCGCATTCGGTATTCGCGCCGAGGTCGAGCATGACGACATCGTCGTCGCCGAGCGTCGGGAGTAGTGCGGCGAGCGCGGGCCGGTCGATACCCGGCATCGTGCGCAGGGCCAGCTTGCTCATGGCCATCAGCGCGCCGGTATTGCCAGCGCTGACCGCGGCTCCGGCATCGCCCGCCTTCACCGCGTTGACGGCGAGGCCCATGGAGGTGGTCTTCGCACGGCGAAGGGCCTGGGTCGGCTTCTCGTCGCCCGCAACGACATCTTCGCAGTGCAGGATTTCGGACGCACCGGACATGCCCGGGTGCGTTTCGAGCGCACGCTTGATGCGAGGCTCGTCGCCGACGAGAAGAAACTTGAAACGGTCGTGACTGCGCCGCGCGAGCGCAGCCCCTTCGACCATCACCCGCACGCCTTCATCGCCGCCCATCGCATCGATAGCGATACGCGGCAAAGTCATGGCAATCTCCGGCTAACGGCTATTAAAGGCCGACGGCGACGATCTCGCGACCGTTGTAATAACCGCAATGCGGGCACAGATTGTGCGGACGCTTCAGTTCGCCGCAGTTCGAGCACTCGTGATGAGCTTCGACCTTGAGCGAATCGTGCGAACGGCGGTTGCCGCGGCGGTGGGGCGATACTTTTCTTTTGGGTACAGCCATTGCGGCACCTGTTCCTGTAAATTCAATCTGTTGATCGGGGCCGCTCTAGGCCAAGCAACAGCGGCGCACAAGTGCACGCCCCGATGGCCCGGCTCTTCACGGTGAAGGCGCGCCCTATACCTGTTTTTCGCCCGCTTGCAAGGCTTGTGGCACGAAGGTAGCACCGTAACGGGTCGATGCGAGAGGGGACACGCATGCTCACGATACCTGTAACGCTGATTTCGGTCGCGGTTGCCGCGCTCATCAACCTGTGGCTGGCGATCCGGGTCGGCCAGATGCGCGGCACGACCAAGACCATCCACGGCGACGATGCTGGCGGTCCGCTCACCCGGCGCATGCGGGCGCAGCTCAATTTCGTCGAGAACACGCCATTCGTGCTATTCCTGATCCTGGCACTGGAACTGGAAGGGCGCACGGGCCTGTGGCTGGCGATCGTCGCAGCGGTCTATTTCGTCGGCCGGATCCTGCACGGGATCGGAATGGACGGTGACGGTCCGACCAAGCCGCGCATGATCGGAACCGTCGTTACCATGCTGACGCTGCTCGGTCTGTCGGTCTACGCGATCCTGGTATGGCTGGCGCTGATCTGACCCGAAAAAGTCGATCGGCGCTTCGTAACCGGCCGATCGCTACGGCCTATGACAAGGCGTAGTCGCTGACGAACGCGTTGGTCTGCCGCTCGCGGCCGAATGTGCTGACCGGTCCGTGCCCGGGAATGAAGGTGACATCGTTGCCCAGCGGCCAGAGCTTTTGCGTGATCGCGTCGATCAGGTCCTGGTGATTGCCCTTGGGAAAATCGGTCCGCCCGATGCTCCCCTGGAACAGGACGTCGCCGACGATCGCGAACTTGCTCGGCTCGTGGTAGAACACGACGTGCCCGGGCGTGTGACCGGGACAGTGGATAACGTCCAGCGTCAGCTCGCCCACGGTGACCGTGTCGCCGTCTTCCAGCCAGCGGGTCGGCTCGAAACTGTGCGCTTCCATGCCGTAGCGGGCACCGTCGCCGTCCAGTTTCTCGATCCAGAAGATGTCGTCCTTGTGCGGCCCTTCGATCGGCAGGCCGAGCTCCTCGGCCAGCATGCCGGTCTGGCCGCAATGGTCGAGATGGCCATGCGTCACGAGCAGTTTCTCGAGCGTGACCCCGGCCTGTGCTACGCCAGCCTTCAACTTGTCGAGATCGCCCCCGGGATCGACCAGTGCGCCCTTCATCGTCTTCGTGCACCAGATCAGCGAGCAGTTCTGCTGCAGGGGAGTGACAGGCATGATCGCTGCCTTCATGGGCGGGATCGGCTTGGATGCTTCGGTCATGGTTTTGAAATGGCTTGGTGCGAGAGTGATTGCAAGCAGGGCGTGGGCGCGATCGCGTTTCGCTCTTGAAACCAGTAGGGCCTTTGTCGAAAGAGACAGGTAACGCGCACGGCGTAAGAAGGCGCGATGGGTGCTGCAAGGTTAGGAACGGGACGCGCCTGGTCGGCGCGTGAACAGGGGCCCGAAATGGAAAGCAGCCAGGATTTCATCGATTATTACGACGTGTTGCAGGTCGATCCGAACTGCGACGCGCGAATTCTCGAGATCGCCTATCATTACTTCGCCAAGATGTATCACCCGGACCACGCCGAAACGGCCAACCCGGACAAGTTCAACTCGGTCGTCGAAGCCTATCGCGTCCTACGGAATCCGGAGAAGCGGGAAGAATACAACCGCGTCTACGCGCTCAATCGTGAACAACCGCCGCGGACGGTCCATATCGAGCGCGAACTCGAGATCGACGAAAGCACCGCGATCGACGACGAGGCGATTCGCGAGAAGATTCTGCTCCACCTCTACAAGCGACGGCGGGAAAACCCGTCCGATCCGGGCGTGATCGGCTGGCTGTTGCAGGAAGCGCTCGAGTGCAGCGACGAACAGTTCGATTTCCACATGTGGTATCTCAAGGCCAAGGGGCTGATCGCGATCACGGAGGACAGCGGGCTGGCGATCACGATCGAGGGTGTCGACCACATCATCGCGACCGCCCGCGCCAAGCCCGAACCGCAATTGCTGATCGACAAGGTCGTCGACGAGGTGATCTTCGCCGAAGGCGCCGCTGCCGAAGAGGAATAGGCGACTTCACGCAGCGCGCGTTTCGCGCTTTACAGAGGCGCGAACGAAGCCCAGCGGCAAGCTGATGGCCGCGCTGCGCGATCCGATTCGACTGATTCCCTTGCTGTTTGCAGGCCTGATCGTGCTCGGCACACTGGTCCTTTCGCTTCCGGTCTCGACCAGCGACGCGAACGGTGCACCCTTCATGACCGCATTCTTCACCGCGACCTCGGCCGTCGCCGTGACGGGGCTGATCGTCGCTGACACGCCGGTCTACTGGTCGACCTTCGGCCAGGTGGTGATCCTCGCACTGTTCCAGATCGGCGGCTTCGGAATCATGACGGCAGCGACGCTGTTCGGCCTGATGGTCGGTCGCGGATTCGGCCTGCGCGACCGGATGGCGACTCAGGTCGAGCGCAATCGGCTGGAGACCGGAGACGCGGCCTCCGCGCTGCGACTGATCTTCGCGATCACGCTCACGGTCGAGGGTGTTGTGGCCGTGGCCCTCGCGATGCGCTTTGCCACCAGCTACGATATCTCTGCGCTGTCAGCCCTGTGGCACGGCATCTTCCATTCGGTCAGCGCCTTCAACAACGCCGGCTTTTCGAGCTTCTCGGACAGCGTGATGGGTTTTCAGGACGATCCGCTGGTACTGGGGCCGATCATGTTCGCAGTCGTCCTCACAGCGCTGGGCTTTCCGGTCATGCAGGACGTGCGGCTGCGCGGTCTGCGCTGGCGGCTCTACTCGCTCCATTCGAAGATCACCGTGGTCGGCACGGCCGCCTTGCTGGCACTGGGTTTCTTCGCGATCCTGGCGATGGAATGGAGCAACCCCGATACGCTCGGGCCGATGGCAGCAGGCTCCAAGATGCTCAACGCCGCCTTTCATTCGGTCATGCCGCGCACTGCCGGGTTCAACAGCCTCGACGTCGGAGCATTCCACGACGAGACGATCATGATGAATTTCTTTTTGATGTTCGTCGGCGGCGGCAGCGCGGGAACGGCAGGCGGCATCAAGGTCACGACATTCGTCGTCCTGTTCGTGCTAGTCGCATCGGAGGTTTCCGGTAGCCGCGATGCCAATCTGTTCAATCGCCGCTTCGGCGGATCGATCGCGCGTCAGGCCCTGACGGTCACTGTCCTGGCCGCCTCGATCATCTTTCTCGCGACGACCTATATCGCGTCGATCAGCCCCCTGCCACTCGACCACATCCTGTTCGAATGCATCTCCGCCTTTTCGACCGTCGGCATGTCGACCGGCATCACCGCAGACCTGCCCGCATCCGCGCTTATCGTCCTGTGCGTGCTGATGTTCGTCGGCAGGGTGGGAACCATCACGGTAGCTACCGCGCTGGCTCTGGGCGAGCGCAAGCGCCTTTACCGCTATCCCGAGGAGGATCCGATTGTCGGCTGAGAAACGCAAACCCGTTCTGGTAATCGGCCTGGGCCGCTTCGGTGGCGCCGTCGCCCTGACGCTGGAGCGGATGGGGCACGAGGTGCTGGCAGCCGATCTCGACCCGCGGCTGGTGGAGGAATTCGCCGGCGAAGTCACCAAGGCGGTGGAGGCCGATTGCACCGATGTCGCCGTCCTGCGCCAGCTGGGCGTCGCCGATTTTGAGGCGGCGGTCGTCGCCATCGGCACGGATATCGAGGCGAGCGTGCTGGCCGTCCTCGCACTGGCGGACGTGGGACTGACGAACATCTGGGCGAAAGCGGTCAACGAGAACCACGCGCGCATCCTCGAGCGGATCGGGGCCGCCCACGTCGTATTCCCCGAACAGCGCATGGGCGAACGGGTCGCTCGCTTGCTCAACGAGCGACTTCTCGATTTCATCGCGTTCGGCGACGAATTCGCGATCGCGCGGCTGCGCGCTCCCGAGCCGATCGTGGGTCTGCCCCTGATGACCAGCGAATGTCGCAGGAAATACAAGGTCACGGTGGTCGGCGTAAAACGCAAGGGCGAGGATTTCATCCACGCCGTGCCGGATACGCTGGTCTTCCCAGACGACGAACTGGTGGTCAGCGGACGCATCCCGGACATCGAGGAATTCTCGGCGATTTGATCGCCGCGGCGCGCTAGACCCGCCCGCCCTTCCACACGACCCTGCCGATGATCGCGATCTCGTCGAACGCGACCTCGACCGGAGGGTACGCCAGGTTCTGGCTCAGCAAAGTAAGCCTGCCCGGCCCCGACGATGCAAGCCGCTTGACCATCAGCGTGTCGCCCATGCGAACGACGTGTACCCCGTCGCGAAACGGGCGCGGCGTGCGATCCACCAGGATTTCGTCCCCGTCGCGCAGCAGCGGTTCCATCGAATCGCCCTCCACCGTGATCGCCGACAACTGCGCGCCCTCCAGCCCCTGTTCGCGCAGCCAGCGGCGCGAGAAGCGGAACGCGTCGAACGCCTCCTCGCGCTCGGCAAGCGCACCCGGGCCTGCCGACGCGCCGAGCGGCAGGCGCCCCACGTCGACCCATTCGGGCGCTGCATCTGCCGGAACATAGGAATTTCCCTCAGGCGCACCCAGTTCACGCTCGTCCACGCCGAAGAACTGCGCCAGCATCCGCCGGTCGCGTTCCTCCAGCCTGCGCGGCGAGCCCTTGCGAATGAATTGCTGGAGATAGGCCGCATTGCGCCCGAGCATGGCAGATAGCGAGGCCAGGCTCGCGCCATTTTCCTGCGACAATTCAAGCAATCGCTGTCGTTCGGGCTCGTTCTGCCAAACCTGTGCCGTCATGCGCCTTCTCCTTCGCCCGGCATGGCCGACGGCGAGTTTATCTCAACCCTCCGGATAAATACCGGGTTTCCCGAGAATATTCCTATACCATAGGATTTTTCCTAGACAAGTAGGATTTGGACTGGAACGAATCAGGAACACAACGTCGCACAGACATTCGATTCGTCCAACTGGGGAGCGCCAAATGCTGATCCGATCCGTCGAGAAATTCCTTCGTACCTATGACATGCCCGCGACCAAATTCGGGCGTCTGGCCGCGCACGATCCGCGGTTCGTCCTCGATCTAAGGATGGGGCGCATTCCGCGCCAGCAGACCGAGGCCCGGATCGTCGCTTTCATGGCCGGCTTCGAAGCCGCCGGTCAGCACAAGCGGGTGAGCGCAAATGTCGGTTGAGGCACACATCGGGCGCGCACCGCGCATTCGCAGAACCGCTGCCGACCGGCTGCGCGAAGCAGTGCTGGCGCTTGCCCAGCATCGGGGACAGTTGATCGAACACCACGAAAAGCCGTGGGCCAGCATCACCTTTGCTGGTGCGCGGCATACGCTCTCGCTGCTGTTCATGGGCGACGACGCAGTGGCAGCGGGCGAGGAACTGCTCGCCGCCCTGCCCGATCACGAGTTCGCGATCCCGGGCCAGCTGGTCGCGGATGCGAACGTCATCTCTGTCGAGCACCGGCTGCTGCCGACCCCGCGCATGGCGATTACCTGCGAGCTGTTGCTGTTAGAGGATGCCTAGCCGTCAGTAGCCGAGCGCAAGGTCCATCTGCGGGCTGAGCGGTTCGCCGGTGCGATACCGCTCGAGGTTTTCGAGGAAACGGTCGGCGCTGCGCTGGAACATCTTGGTCTGCGCCCGTCCCGACAGATGCATGGTGACCTGCGCGTTGTGCAGGTCCCACAGCGGGTGATCTGCGGGCAAGGGTTCCGGGTCGGTAACGTCGAGCAGCGCCGCTTCGATCCGGTCTTCCTTCAGCGCATCGACGAGAGCGCCCTGGTCGATCACGTCGCCGCGCGCGATGTTCACGATCACGGCATTGGGCCGCATGGCGGCGAGTTCAGCCGCGCCGATCATCCCGACCGTTTCCGGCGTCGAGGGGACTGCGAGCACGATCCAGTCGAAATCGCCGAGGCGACCACGCCATTCGGTCGGCTTCAGCGAATCGCCTTCGCCCGAGCGGCGCACCGGCATCACGCTCATGTCGAAGGCTTCGAGCCGGGTTTTGACGAGCGAACCGATCGCTCCGAGGCCGAGCAACAGCACCCGCTCGCCCGCCAGTTCGCGCTTGCCCGGGCTATCGGTCAACCATTCCTTGCGGTCCATCGCGCGCACGACCTCGCGATAGCCCTTGGCATGGGCAAGCATCAGCATGACGGTATATTCGGCGATGGTGAGCGCGTTGATGCCGACCCCGTTGGTCACCGTGACGCCGCGTTCGGCGAGCAGGTCGAGCGGCATGAAATCGAGTCCTGCGTAGATGGAGTTCATCCACTTGAGGTTCGTCGCGGCCTTCGCCGTGTCGATCATCGCCTGCTTGTCGTTCATGTCGAACCAGCCGATCTCGGCTTCCGACGCGACTTGCTGCGCTTCCTCGGCCGTCATGAACCAGCGCGGTTCCACCCATTCGGGCAGGCGCGGCTCTATCAGCGGCCGGATCATGCCCGACAGCGCCGCAACCGTTTTCGTATCGCTCATAATTTCCACTCCCAGCCCAGCGGATCGCCGTCCATGACTTCAACGCCCTTTGCACCGAGTTCGGCGCGGATGGCATCGGATGTCGCGAAGTCCTTCGCCATGCGCGCCTCCTTGCGGCGGATCAGCGCGGCCTCGATCTCCGCCTCGGTGATTTCCACGCCCGCGGGGCGAATACGCAATTCCTCACGCGGAACGATCGCAATGCCGAGCGGCCACAACATGGCGAGCGCAAGGTCTGCCTTCTGATCGATCGGCACTTTCTTTGTGGCGATGACTTCTTCGAGCGCGGTCAGGGCGACCGAGGTGTTGAGATCGTCGCACAGCGCGGCTTCGAATTTTTCGAGCAGCGGCACCAGTTTCGCATCGTCGATCGTGCCTCGCAGCGCATCTATCCGCGTCGGCGGAGGAGGAACGACCGGATTGCCATGGGCTGCGAAGTGCGCGTCCTGGACCTGGCGCAGCCCCATCACCATCCGTTTGAGGCGGGTCAGCGCGGCAGTCAGGCCTTCCCAGGTAAACTCCAGTTCGCTGCGGTAATGCGCCTGCAGGCACATCAGCCGGTAGGCGAGCGGGTGGTAGCCGCGATCGACCAGCGTCTGCAGCGTGAGGAACTCGCCGGTCGATTTCGACATCTTCCCGAGGCTGCCCGATTCCCTGCGATCGACGAGGAAATTGTTGTGCATCCAGATCCGCGCGCCGGTGTCGGGCGAGCAGCCGTGCGCCTGGTTCTGGGCGATCTCGTTCGGGTGGTGAATTTCCCGGTGGTCGATCCCGCCGGTGTGAATGTCGAACGGGTGGCCGAGCAGTTCGGCGCTCATCACCGAACATTCGATATGCCAGCCGGGTGCACCCCTGCCCCACGGCGAATCCCATTCCATCTGCCGGTTCTCGCCCGCAGGCGTCGTGCGCCAGATCGCGAAGTCGGCGGCATTGCGCTTGCCATCCACCGTATCGATCCGGCCCTCGCCCCCGTCTTCCATGGCATCGGTGACCGCGCGCGCCAGCCGCCCGTATTCGGGCACGGTGGTGACATCGAAGTAGAGCCCAGTGTCGAGGCGGTAGCAGTGCTTCTCCTCGATCTCCTTGCCCCATGCGATCATCGCCTCGACGTAATCGGTCGCCTTCGGATGTTGCGGCTTGCGGATGTTGAGCCGCGCGAGATCGGCCTCGAACACGTCCTGGTAATGACGCGCGATGTCCCACGCGCTCTTGCCCTGGCTCGCGGCGGCCTTTTCCATCTTGTCGTCGCCCGCATCGGCATCGCTCGTCAGATGGCCGACATCGGTGATGTTGATGACGTGGGTGAGGTCGTAGCCTTTCCAGCTCAGCGTCCGGCCGAGCGTGTCGGCAAAGACATAGGCGCGCATATTGCCGATGTGCTGGTAGTTGTAGACCGTCGGCCCGCAGGTATAGACGCGCGCCTCGCCCGGATGGAGCGGCTCGAAAGTCTCGAGCGCGCGGGTCAGCGAATTGAACAGCTTCAAGTCGGTACTGGGCGGGGCATCAGTCATCGGGCGGCTTTGCGAGCCACGCGGCAGAGCGTCAATCCCAACCGAGAAACTTTACCTGCTCGTCCAGCGGGACGCGCTCGCGTTCGAAATTGTTGATCGGTGCGTCCGGGTCCCGGTAGCCGATCGCCATGCCGCAGAAGACCATGTAGCGATCGTGGTCGAGGCCGAGGAAATCGCGGATCGTCTTGGGATAGAGGCCCATGAATTCCTGGAAGCAGCTGTCCAGCCCTTCCTCGCGCAGCAGCAACGCCACGGTCTGGAGCCACATGCCCGTGTCGGACCATTGCGCCTCTTTCATCAGGCGGGGGAAATAGCACAGCAGCAGGACCGGCGCTCCGAAGCTGGTAGTGTTGCGCGCCATCGCCTTCATGCGCGCTTCGGTGTCGCCCCGCTCGATCCCGAGCGCGCCGAACATTCCGGCGGAAACCCGGTTCAACCTTTGCTTGTAGGCATCTTCCTGGCCCGGAGCGGTCCAGTCGTATTCGGCTGCCTGGGGGCCGTCGGCAGCCATCCTGGCCTGCAAATCGGCCAGCGGCTGGCCGGTCAGGATGCTCGCTTCCCAGGGCTGGTAATTGCACCCGGAGGCCGCCCAGCGCGCGGTGTCCATCACCCTGCGGATGGTTTCGAGATCGACCGCCCGATCCGAGAAGTCCCGGACGGATCGGCGACTCTTGACTGCTTCGGTGACGTTCAACGCTTTCTCCCCTTGTCGATGTCGAACAGGTCGGCGAGCTGTTCGATAATCGTTCCGCCGAGTTGTTCGACGTCCATGATCGTGACCGATCGCTTGTAATAGCGGGTGACATCGTGGCCGATACCGATGGCCGCGAGCTGGACCGGAGACTGCCGCTCGATCCAGTCGATCACCTTGCGCAGATGGCTCTCCAGATAGCCCGCGGAATTCACGCTGAGGGTCGAATCGTCGACCGGCGCGCCATCCGAAATCACCATCAGGATCCGGCGCTCTTCGGTCCGGCGGACCAGCCGGTCGTGCGCCCAGAGCAGCGCCTCGCCGTCGATGTTTTCCTTGAGGATGCCTTCGCGCATCATCAGGCCAAGGTTGCGGCGCGCGCGGCGCCACGGTTCGTCGGCCTGCTTGTAGATTATGTGCCGCAGGTCGTTGAGCCGGCCGGGCTGCGGCAGCTTGCCATCGGCGAGCCATTTCTCGCGGCTCTGGCCGCCCTTCCACGCGCGGGTGGTGAAGCCGAGGATCTCGACCTTCACGCCGCAGCGTTCGAGCGTGCGGGCGAGGATGTCGGCACTGATCGCGGCGATCGAGATCGGCCGCCCGCGCATCGAGCCCGAATTGTCGATCAGCAGCGTGACGACGGTATCCTTGAACTCCTGCTCGCGCACGACCTTGTAATTGAGCGCGTGGGCCGGGCTGACGACCACCCGCGCCAGCCGCGAGGTGTCGAGGACGCCTTCTTCCTGGTCGAAATCCCAGCTGCGGTTCTGCTGCGCCATCAGCCGCCGTTGCAGCCGATTGGCGAGCCGAGTGACCACGCCCTGCAGGCCGGTCAGCTGGCTGTCGAGATAGGTGCGCAGCCGGTTCAGTTCCTCGGTGTCGCACAGGTCCTGCGCCTCGACCACCTCGTCGAACTGCGTGGTGTAGGTCTTGTAGTCGAAGCCTTCGGGCAGTTCGGTCCACGGGCGGTTCGGGCGAACCGGCATCATGCCTTCCTCGCCCTCGTCGGAGGCTTCGCCCTCCTCCATCTCGCCGTCGGCTTCTACCTCGCTGTCGGTTTCGCCCTCGCCTTCGCCTTCGGCCAGCTCGCCGGCCATTTCGGCAGACTGCGGATCGCCTTCCGCGCCTTCATCCTCGCCGTCGGTGTCGTCCTCGTCCTGGCCGTCCTCGTCCTCGCCCTCGTCGTTCTCGGTAGAATCCTGCTGGTCCTGCGGCTGGGTCAGGTCGAGATGCCGCAGCATGTCGAGCGCAAGGTTCTGGAACGCGCGCTGGTCGTCGAGCGAGAGTGCGAGCGAAGCCATGTCGCCGCCGGCCTTTTCCTCGATCCACTCGCGGACCATGTCGACGCCGCGCCGTGCCGCCTGCGGTATCTCCTGCCCGGTCAGCTGTTCGCGCAGCATCAGAGACAGCGCGGTGGCGACCGGCACGTCCTCGGCCGTCTGCGCCCGTGCGATCGGGTCGGAGGCTGCGCGCATGTTGGCCGAATGGCCCAAGTTCGTGCGCATCCCAGGAAAATTGTTCGCGCCCAGGGCCTCGTAGCGCACCTGCTCGATCGCGTCGTAGCAGGCGCGAGCCAGCGGCTCGGCAGGCATCCCCGCCGCGTGGGTCGCCTCGTCGTGATGGCGCAGGCGGAGCGAGAAGCTGTCGGCGAAGCCGCGCGCTTCCTGCGCCTGTTCGCGCGGCACGTCGCGGCCGGGCAGCGGCACGCGGAAGTTCTTGCCGGCGGAACTGGGCGAATCGGCGCTCCAGGCGACTTCGACCTCGGGCTCGCGCGCGATCGCGCGGGCAGCGCCGGTCAGCGCCTGCTTGAAACGATCGAGGGGTGTCTCTTCTGCCAAGTCGCGGGTCGTCCGTTCAGCGCAGGATCGACTGGCCGGTCGCTTCCCAGTCCTTGAGGAAGCCTTCGATACCCTTGTCGGTCAGCACGTGGTTGAACAGCGACTTGATGACCTTGGGCGGCGCGGTCATCACGTCGGCCCCGATCTTCGCGCTTTCCAGCACATGGGTCACGTGCCGCACGCTCGCGACGAGGATCTGGGTCTCGTAATCGTAATTGTCGTAGATCAGGCGGATGTCCTCGATCAGTTCCATGCCGTCGAAGCCGTTGTCGTCGTGCCGGCCGACGAAGGGCGAGACGAAGGTCGCCCCGGCCTTGGCCGCGAGCAGCGCCTGGTTGGCGGAAAAGCACAGCGTCACGTTGACCATCGTGCCGTCGTCGGTCAGCGCCTTGCAGGTCTTTAGCCCGTCGATCGTCAGGGGAACCTTGATGCAGACATTATCCGCCAGCCGCCTGAGGACATCAGCTTCCTTCATCATCGTCTCGTGATCGAGCGCGACCACTTCGGCGCTCACCGGCCCATCGACGATGGCGCAGATCTCCTTGGTCACTTCCATGAAATCGCGACCGGACTTGGCAATCAGCGAAGGATTGGTCGTCACCCCGTCGAGCAGGCCGGTTTCGGCCAGCTCCCTGATGTCGGCGATTTCGGCGGTGTCGGCAAAGAATTTCATGGTCGGCTCAGGCTCCGGGGGTGCTGGCAATGCGATTCCCCCAGAGCCTTAGCCAACCAATTGCCGGTCGGCTAGAGCGCGGCCTAGAGCGCCGCGTCCGCCCCGAAGACGCCGATGATCAGAGGGTCGTTGGTAGCGCGCGGATTGCGCCTGATCTCGGACTCCTCGAAGCCGATCTCGCGCCAGATCGTGTTGTCGATATTGCCCGCAACGCGCGTGGCGATCGTGCCGACTTCGGTGCCGGTCACCGCGCCGAGCAATTGCCCGACCAGCGGATCGCTTGCCACCCGCATCGCGGTGCCGAGTTCGGGGACCATCGCCTCGACCAGGCTCATGCCCATTTCCTGGCGCAGGAAACTTGTCGCAGCGGTCGGCCCGCCACGCACCAGGTCGATCGCGTTCTGCACGCCGATCACTCGCACGGTGTCGCGAACCAGCGGCGCGGCCCGTTCCGCACCGCGGTAGGCGACTTCGCCAAACGCGTCCTGCAATCGGTCCTTGAACAACGCGGACGTCAGGATTCGCGACAGGATGTCTCCCCGCGTGCCGAGAAAGTTGCCGAGGCCCAGCGAGGCGACCTGGTCGTCCCAGAAGCCCCCACCGCTCAACATCCGGGCAAAGGCCCGGTCGCTCGACAGGAACAGCAGCCGCTGGATCGCATCCGTCAGGCCGTAGCCACCCAACCCGCCGGCACAGCCGCCCAGCGACAGCACCACGCCGCCCGCGCCGATCCCGGCCAGAAAGCTGCGGCGCGTCGGGACACTTTTCATCAAATCGGACATTTCTCGTCTCCTCGCCTTGCCGCGCCCACACCGCGAGGCCCATATGAGGCGCACGCCATGAACCGCGTTCGCCTCCTCGTCTTGAATGCCGCACTCGGCCCGCTCGACTATCGGGTTCCCGAAGGAACCCGGGTCATGCCCGGGCAGGTCGTCATCGCTCCGCTCGGGCCGCGCCAGGTCACCGGCATCGCCTGGGAGGAAGAACACCTCCCGAGCGAGCGGGTTCCGGATGCGAAACTGCGCCCGATTCTGGAGATTCTGCCTGTCCCGCCGCTGAATGCCGCGTTGCGGCGGCTGATCGAATGGACGGCGGACTATTATTGTGCGCCGCTTGCCTCGGTCGCGCGGATGGCGTTGTCGAGCGGTGGCGCGCTCAAGGGCCCGGCGACGACCACCGAATATCGCCTGTCGGGCGGCTTGCCCGAACGCATGACCGCCCAGCGCGAGGCGGCGATGGAAGCGCTGGAAGGCGAGCAGGCGACGATCCGCGAACTGTCCGGCATCGCGGGCGTTTCCGAAGGCGTGCTGCGCGGCCTCGTAAACCAGGGCGTGCTGGAACCGGTGGAGGTGGACATCGACCGTCCCTATCCCGCCGCCGATCCCGCCTTTGCAGAGCCGGACCTGTCGCCGGACCAGCAGGCAGTCGCCGACCGGCTGGTCAAGGCAGTCGAGGCGAGGGAATTCGCGCCGTTCCTGCTCGACGGAGTGACCGGATCGGGCAAGACCGAAACCTATTTCGAGCCGGTGGCCGCTGCGCTCCAGGCCGGGCGGCAGGTGCTCGTGCTGCTGCCCGAGATTGCGCTGACCGAAGCCTTCCTCAAGCGGTTCGAGGATCGTTTCGGTGTGCCGCCGGTGCTGTGGCATTCCTCGCTCAAGTCGACCGAGCGGCGGCGAGCCTGGCGCGCGATCGCCAACGGCCCCGCGCGCGGCGGCGCACAGGTCGTGGTCGGCGCGCGTTCTGCCCTGTTCCTGCCCTACGCCAACCTCGGGCTGATCGTGGTCGACGAGGCGCACGAGGTCAGCTTCAAGCAGGACGACGGGGTACGCTACAACGCCCGTGACGTGGCCGTGATGCGCGCCCATTTCGAGCGGATCCCGGTGGTTCTCGCCAGCGCGACCCCAGCGATCGAGAGCCTGCAAATGGCGCAGTCCGGCACGTACGAGCGGCTGGAACTGGCGAGCCGCTACGGCGGGGCGGAACTGCCCGAGATCAGGACCGTCGACCTGACCGAGTACAAGCCGGGCCATGGCGCGTGGCTAGCCGAACCGCTGGTCGAGGCGATGGAAGAACGCCTGGAACGCGGCGAACAGGTGCTGCTGTTCCTCAACCGGCGCGGCTACGCCCCGCTGACTCTGTGTCGCAATTGCGGATACCGTTTCCAGTGCCCCAATTGCAGCGCATGGCTGGTGGAGCACCGGTTTTCCGCGCGGCTCGCCTGCCATCACTGCGGCCACGAAGTACCTTCGCCCGACACCTGCCCCGAATGCGGCGAGCCCGATTGTCTCGTCGCGTGCGGACCGGGCGTGGAGCGGATCGCGGACGAGGTCGCCGAACGCTTCCCCGAGGCGCGCACGGTGGTCGCCACCTCGGACACGCTGTCGAGCCCCGGACGCGCGGCCGAATTCGTCGCGCTGGTCGAGAGCGGGCTGGTCGATGTCATCGTCGGCACGCAACTGGTAACCAAGGGGTTCCATTTCCCCGAGCTGACGCTGGTCGGCGTGATCGATGCCGACCTCGGCCTGGAAGGCGGAGACCTGCGCGCAGCGGAGCGGACCTTCCAGCAGATCGCACAGGTCGCGGGCCGTGCCGGACGCGGTTCAAAGCCTGGCAAAGTGCTGCTCCAGACGCGTCATCCCAAAGCCCCCGTCATCGCGGCGCTGGCGAGCGGCGAGCGCGACGCGTTCTACGAAACCGAGACCGAGATGCGGCGCGACGCGGGCGCTCCGCCCTTCGGTCGCTGGGCGGCGATCATCATCTCATCCGAAGACGAGGCCGAAGCACGCGAAGCGGCCCGCAAGCTGGGCGATACCCGGCCCAACCTGCCAGACATGTCGATCTTCGGTCCGGCGCCCGCCCCGCTCGCCCTGCTGCGGGGTCGCTACCGCTATCGCCTGCTGGTTAGCGCAAAGCGCAGTGTCGACCTGCAGGGGGCGATCCGTCGCTGGCTGGGCGGGATCAATCACCCGAACGGCGTTCGCGTCGGTATCGATATCGATCCCTACAGCTTCGTGTAGGGTGACCGCCAAGGCAGACCGAATCAGGGAGAAAATTACGCCATGCTGACCGTCCACCACCTGCGCCTGTCGCAATCCGAACGCATCGTCTGGCTGTGCGAGGAACTGGGGCTCGACTACGATCTCAAGCTCTACACGCGGCGATCGGACAACAACCTCGCGCCGGACGAATACAAGGCGCTGCACCCGATGGGCATCGCGCCTGTCATCACAGACGGCGATTTCGTGTTGGGTGAAAGCGGAGCGATCATGGAATGGATCGTCGCGAAACACGCGCCTGACACCGAACTCGTCCCCGGGCCTGACCACCCCGATTTCGCCGATCACCTGTTCTATTTCCACTGGGCCAACGCGACCTTCATGACCAATGGCATGATGGCGCTGGTTGCCGGCCGGATGGTGGAAGGCGGCGAGATGCCGCCCTTCGTCGCGGACCGCAACGCCAAGGGCTGGGCGATCGTGGAGAAGCGGCTCGGGGAAGCCGACTATTTCGGCGGATCGCAGCTGACCACGGCCGACATCATGATGGGTTTCCAGCTGACCACCAGCCGGGCGATGAGCGGCATGGTGATCGAGGGAATGCCCAATCTGCAGGCTTATCTCAAGCGTATCGGCGAGCGCCCGGCATACCAGGCAGCCATGGCGAAAGCCGAGCCGGGAATGCCACCCAAGCTCGACTAGTTTCGCTTGATACCGGGCTAGCAAAGGTAGGCGGCGCGCCCCTCGCGCCCGCCTCCCGGCGCTCCATATGGGTGGCACACCAACAGGAGTTCCCCCAATGCAGATCCTTCGCATCGACAGCGCCACCACCGGCGAACAGAGCGTTACCCGCAAGCTCACGCAGAAGCTGGTCGACCACTTCCGGCAGCAGAACCCGGACGCCACCGTGATCGAGCGCGACCTCGTTGCCGATCCGCTATCGCATATCGACGGCATCACCACTGCGGCCATCCGTACTCCGCCCGAAACGCACGAGGAAGCCGTAGCCGAAGCCTATCCGGAACAGCGCGCGGTGCTCGACGAATTCCTCGCCAGCGATGTCGTGATCGTCGGCGCGCCGATGTACAATTTTTCGATTCCCTCGCAGCTGAAGGCCTGGCTCGACCGGCTGGGCGTACCGGGCGTGACGTTCAAATATTCCGAGGCCGGACCCGAAGGGCTCGCCGGAGGCCGCAAGGTCGTGGTCGCTTCGGCGCGCGGCGGCACCTACGACAACGACCAGATCGCCGAGAACCAGGAAAGCCTGCTCCAGACCTTCTTCGGTTTCATCGGGGTGGACGACCTGCACTTCGTCCGCGTGGAGAAGACGGGCTTCGGTCCCGACGCAATCGCGGCAGGCCTGAAGGCCGCCGAGGAGAAAATCGCGGGGCTCTAGGGCACCTCGGGCGCGTCCGGGCATTGTTCGATCGATGTCCGCCGCGCCCGAACACCCGATTCTGGTCCCCATACTCGGCGACCAGTTGACCCGCGACCTCGCTTCCATCCGGGGCCGCACGAAGGACGATACCGTCATCCTGATGATGGAGGTCTGGGACGAGGCCACCTACGTCAAGCACCACAAGCAGAAGATCGCGCTGATCTTTTCCGCCATGCGCCACTTCGCAGCCGAATTGCGGGATGCGGGCTGGACGGTCGATTATGTCAAACTGACCGACGAGGACAATGCGGGCAGCTTCACCGGCGAAGTCGCCCGCGCGGTGGAACGGCACGATCCGCGCGCCATCCACGTTGTCGAGGCGGGCGAGTGGCGGGTGCAGCAGGCGATCGAGGAATGGCCCGACAAGTTCGACTGCGAGGTCGAAATCCTGCCCGACGACCGCTTCATCGCCAGCATCGCTGAATTTCGCGACTGGGCCGAGGATCGCGATCACCTGACGATGGAGCATTTCTATCGCGAGATGCGCCGCAAGACTGGCCTCTTGATGCGCGACGACGGCAAGCCGGAAGGCGGCGACTGGAACTACGACAGCGAGAACCGCAAGCCGCCCGGGGAAAAGATGGACGCCCCGCCCCGGCCCCTGTTCGAGCCCGACGGGATCACGCAGGAATGCATCGATCTGGTCGGGGAGCAATTCGGCGACCATTTCGGCAGTCTCGACAACTTCGGCTGGCCGGTGACGCGCGACGAGGCGGAAAAGGCCGCCGATGCCTTCTTCGCCGAACGGATCGAGAAATTCGGCCCCTACCAGGATGCGATGGTCTGCGGCGAGGACGACCTGTACCATTCCATGCTGTCGACCAGCATCAACCTCGGCCTGCTCGACCCGCTCGAACTGTGCCGGCGTGCGGAACAGGCGTATCGGGATGGCAAGGCGCCGATCAATTCGGTCGAGGGCTTTATCCGGCAGATCATCGGCTGGCGTGAATATGTCCGCGGGTTCTACTGGCACCAGATGCCGCATCTCCAGATTGCGAACGCGCTCAACGCGCAGCGCGGCCTGCCCGAGTTCTACTGGACCGCCGAGACCGAGATGGCCTGCCTTGCCGACTGCATCCGTTCGACCCGCGACAATGCCCATGCACATCACATCCAGCGGTTGATGGTGCTCGGCAATTTCGCGCTGCTGGCGGGCATCAATCCGAGGGAAGTGCAGGACTGGTATCTTGTGGTCTACGCCGATGCCTACGAGTGGGTCGAATTGCCCAACGTAGCCGCGATGATCCTCTATGCCGATGGCGGAAAGCTGGCGACGAAGCCCTATGCGGCGAGCGGCAATTACATCAACAAGATGAGCGATTACTGCAAGGGCTGCACCTATTCGCCGAGCAAGAAGACCGGCGAAGGGGCCTGCCCCTTCAACCCGCTCTACTGGCATTTCATGGACCGGCACCGCGAGCGGCTGGAGAAGAACCACCGCGTCGGGCGGGTCTATTCGACCTGGGACCGGATGGACGACGATCGCAAGCAGGAATATCTCGACAGTGCCGAGGCGTTCCTCGAGACGCTCAGCCCCGCAGACAGCAGCTGGGCACGCAGCGCCTGACCGCCATCAATAGGCGGTGATCGGTTCGCCCTTGCGGCTCCACATCGGGCGCACGATCTTTCCAGCCTTGCTCGCTTTCACCAGCATCCAGATGCCCGCGCTCGTCGCGACGACTAGTGCGAAGATCGTCGCCTCCAGCCCGAAACCTCCGCCGGCCAGCAGCGCCGGGCCTTCCAGTGTCGCCGCGATCGGGCCACTCGTCGGATTGCCGGACACCGGCACATCCCACAGCGCCTGGACGACGTTCCACCCGGCATGCAGCCCGATGGCGAGCCAGAGCGAGCGCGTCAGGATATAGGCCGCGCCGAGCAGGATGCCCGCCTCGATCGCGATCGCCATCGAACTGACCACGGTCGCGTTGTCGTTCCACGCATGGCCGAAGCCGAACAGCAGGGAGCTGACCGCGAGCGCGATCCACGTGCCGGTCATCTCTTCGAACCAGCGAAAGACGATGCCGCGCATCAGCAGTTCTTCGAAGAACCCGGCATAGAGCCCGAATACGAAGATGATCTGCGCCCAGTCGGCGAAATTGTCCCCGCCCTGGATACGATAGACGCCGAACAGCGCGGCGAGCGCGACGCAGACCGAGATCAGCGCGGCCCCGCCAGCGAACCCCAGCCCCGATTCCCGCGCCAATCCGGCCAGCGGCAAGTCGTCGTGCTTCTTTCCTCCCAGATGCCGGATCACCAGCTTGTAGGCCGCGGTGAGCAGCGCCACGAGCAGGACCGTGCTCACGATCATGCCGACGCTGGGCTCCAGGTTGGGGACCAGTAGCTGCATCTGCACGACGCCGACGAGGCCCGCGCACAGAATGACCACGAGGATCGCGAACAGCATCGCCGTCAGCGGAAATTCCCAGATCCTGAGCCAGATCGAGCGTTTGGGCTCCGTGGCTGCGTTCTCGGTCATCGGCGTGCTCTCCTTCAACGGGCGAGAGCACCCGATACGGCTCGCCAAGTCAATCGCCGCCCGCGCGTTCCCTGCGGAGAAGTTCGGTCTTGATCTCGGGGCCATAGGCATAGCCCCCCAGGCCGCCGTCGGCTGCGATCACCCGGTGACAGGGAATGAGCACGGCGATGTTGTTCGCGCCGTTCGCCCCGCCCACCGCGCGGCTGGCTTTTGCATTGCCGAGTGCGGCTGCAAGCTCGCCGTAGCTGCGCGTTTCGCCTGCCGGGATTTCGCGCAGCGCCTGCCACACCCGCTGCTGGAACGCCGTCCCCTTCACGTCGAGCGGGATGGTGTCGCCGGAACCGGGCCGTTCGACCGCCCGGGCGACCTCCTCGAACAGTCCGCGGAAATCCTCGCCTCCCTCGACGAGTTCCGCCTTGGGGAAGCGCGCGCTCAACTCCGCCTCGCCCTCCGCGAAGGAAAGGCAGCAAACGCCCTTCTGGGTGGCTGCGACGAGCATGGGTCCGAGCGACGTGTCGACCTGTGCCCAGTGAATGGTGCGGCCTGCCCCGCCGTTCTTCCAGTCGCTTGCCGTCATCCCGAGTTTTCCCTTCGTGTCGTCGTAAAAGCGCGACGCGCTGCCATAACCTGCATCGTATATCGCATCGGTCACGCTCCCGGCTCCGCCGAGCGAGCGGCGCGCGCGGGTTTCGCGCAGGGCCCTGGCGTAGACCGCAGGCGACAGGCCGGTCGCCCGGGTGAAGATCCGCTGGAAATGGCTCGGCGAATAGCCGGTAGTCTCCGCGAGATCGGCCAGCGGAACGGTAGTCTCTGCCCGCTTGATCATTGCGATCGCGTCGAGGACCGCCTGCTCGTCCCGCGCCACGTCGTCGGGCATGCACCTCTTGCACGCGCGCAGGCCCGCCAGTCTCGCCGCAGGCCCGTCAGGAAAGAAGCGCACGTTTGCGCGCGCCGGGTGCCGCGCCGCGCAACTGGGCCGACAGTAAATGCCGGTCGAAAGCACGCCGGTCACGAAGCGTCCGTCCCACGCGCGATCGCGCCGCAACACTGCCGCCCAGGCCTCTTCGGGATCGATATGTGCCGCGGCGCTCATGCCCGTCCGTCTAGCCGCATCAACACCTTCGCGCATCCCGATGCTTGCGGTCAAAAGCCCTTCCCGCGTAAATCGACGACCAATGTCGAGACTATTCGCTCTTGTGGTCGCACTGCTTACCCTGTGCCTGCCCGCTTTCGCCAGTGCCGATCAGGCCGATGTCGACGCGGCCGCACGCGGGGTGGTGCGCGTCGTCATCATCGGGACCGACGGCCGCGAGGTCTACCCCGTTAGCCACGGCAGCGGCTTTGCCGTGACGTCCGACACCATCATTACCAACGCGCATGTCGTGCGCGAGGCGCTGCTCGACGACACGCTGACGATCGCGGTGGTCCCTTCGGAAGGCGACGAGGCCGAGTACGCCAAGGCCATCAGCGTCGATCCGCGCACCGATCTCGCGCTCATCAGGATCAACGGACCGCTGCGCCTGCCCCGGCTGACGATCGCCGGGCGCACCGATCCCGACAGCGGCGAAGTCTCGTCGGTCGGCTATCCGATGAATGTTGACCGGGCGCAGGGGCTGGAGATCGGCGACATCTTCAAGTCGCAGCCCCCGGTAAAGAGCCGCGGCTTCATCTCCGGCGCCCGCCCTGCCCGGCAATTCGACTCGATCCTCCACACCGCGCCGATCGCGCGCGGCAATTCGGGCGGCCCGCTGCTCGACGGCTGCGGCAGGGTCATCGGCGTCAACAGCTTCGGCGCGGATTCCGAAGGCGGCGATGCGGAGTTCTACTTCGCGGTCTCGACCCGCGAGTTGCTCCCGTTCCTGCGCAAGAACGGCATCGAGCCGAGCGTCAATTCGCTGCCCTGCCGCAGCATGGCCGAACTCGATGCGGCCGAGCGCGACCGGATGGAACGCGAGCAGGCCGAGGCCCGCCGCGCCCTGATGGAGCGCACCAATACGCTCAGCCGCCAGCGCGAGCGCGCGCAGCTCGAAGCGGAAATCGCAGTGATGACCGAACGCGAGAACGCCATGGCGATCGCCGCCCTGCTGCTGATCCTGTCGCTGGCATCGGGCTTCGTTGCGTGGCAATCGCGTGCCGAGGGGAACGAGCGCCGGATAATGATCGCGGGCACGCTGTCCGGCCTGGCAATGCTCGGCGCGCTCGGCTTCTGGTTCACGCGACCGGGCCTTGCAGACATCGATGGACGCGTCGCCGCGACGATGCAGGGTAGCGAAGACGACGATCCGGCCGATCCGGCGCTGGCAGACGGGGGCACGATGATCTGCAGCCTCGTGGAAAGCCGCAGCCGGGTGACCTCGGCCATGACCGACGATGTCGAATTCGGCTGGGCCGAGGGCGGCTGCGTGAACGAGCGCACCCAATACGGCCTATCTGCCGGTGACTGGACCCGGGTGCTGGTACCCGACGACGAGGACGCGGTCTCGGTAAACCGCTACGACCCCGCGACCAGGACATTCCGTACCGATCGCTACCTGCTGTCGCGCAGCGCGATGGCGAACGCGCGCGCCGAGCGGTCGAAGTATTCGCCCCCAAAATGCGGCGAGGAAAACGCGGCGGCCCGGCTCGGCGACATGCAGGCCGCGGTCATCGGGCTCCTGCCGAACGCACCCAACGAACGGCTGGTCTACAGCTGCAACGTCCGCAAGCCCGATCCGACAGTGAAAGTGCTACAGGCACCGACCGACGAATAGCTCGCTGCTAAAGCAGCGGAGCGGTAGCGCGGCGAACGCGCGCTCAAGCAGCGAAGCGGTAGCGCAATAAGTTACGCCGCCAGTGCCTCGCCCGTCAGCGTGATGCGGTGCATCTCGCGCGCGTAACCCGGGTAGTCGTTGAGCGCATTGTGCCAGGTCGTCCGGTTGTCCCAGATCGCGACCGTGCCCGGCTGCCATGCGACGCGGCACTGGATCTCCGGCGACATGGCAACGGCATAGAGTTCCTGCAGCAACGGCAGGCTCTCAGCGCGGGTCATGCCGGTCAGATTGATCGTGAAGCTCGGATTCACATAGAGAAGTTTCTGGCCCGTATGCGGATGGCGGATGACCACCGGATGGGTCGCACCGGTCTGCAGGTCCTGCCCGCGCAGATCGGCGCCCTGGTCGGTCTGAGCGTAGGCACCGTCCGGCGAATAGACGTGGTCGGCGCTATGATAGGCGCTCAGCCCCGCCACCTTTTCCTTCAGTTCGTTGGACATCAGTTCGTAAGCCGCGCCCATGTGCGCCCACATCGTGTCGCCGCCGCTCGGCGGAAGCAGCCGAGCGACGAGGATCGAGCCCATCGCCGGCACCTGGTCGTAGGAATGGTCGGTATGCCACGCCCCGCCGATGTTGGTTTCCTGGTCGGCGCGCTTGCGCACGACCGCGATTTCCGGGTGCTCGTCGGTCAGCGGGAAGTAGTTGTTGATGTCGATCCCGCCCCAGCGCCTCGCGAAGGCGATGTGCTCCTCGGGCGAAAAATCCTGTTCGCGGAAGACGGCGACACCGTGGCGGTAGATCGCATGCTTGATCGCATCCATGGTCTCGCCTCGGGCTTCGGCGAGCTGCACGCCCGTGATTTCCACCCCGCACTTCGGGGCCAGCGGCTTCGTGTCCATATGTCCTCTCCCGGCGTCGTCCGCGCCTGCTATCGAACTTTGTAATGGGGAGCGCGGACGAGTCCAACAGATTCACCGCCATGCTGGTTGCATCGCAGCATGGCCGATGCTAGGCGCGCGCCAGCCTTGCCGGGAGTGCTCTGACGCATCCCGATCGATCAGGGCGATGCATCGTTATTTTCCGGACCTTTCGAAGGACCTATCACGCGTGGAAATCTCCGCCGGTATCAAGTCAAGCCTGGCAGGCCGCTATGCCTCGGCCCTGTTCGATCTCGCGGTCGAGGTGGGGACCGTGTCTGCCGTCGAATCGGATCTCGATACGCTCGAGCGTGCGCTCGCCGAATCGAACGATCTGAAGGCCCTGATTCGCAACCCCGAAGTAGGCAGCAAGGCCAAGGGCGCTGCGATCGAAGGGGTCGCCGGGGTTCTCGGCCTGTCGCAGCTGACGCAGAAGTTTCTCGCCGTCCTCGCGACCAATCGCCGCCTCGGCTCGCTGCCGGATATGATCCGTGCCTTCCGCGCGATCGCGGCCGCCCAGCGCGGCGAGGTCAATGCCGAAGTCACCAGCGCCCACGCGCTGACGGACGACCAGCTGACCGCGCTGCGTCAAAAACTGACCCAGCGTGAAGGCCGCACGGTCAAACTCACCTCGAAGGTCGACCCCGATCTTCTCGGCGGTCTCGTCGTGACCGTCGGTTCCCGCCGGATCGATGGCTCGATCCGCACCCGTCTCAATTCGCTCTCCCAGGCCATGAAGGCTTAAAGGACAATACTCATGGATATCCGCGCCGCAGAAATCTCCAAGGTCATCAAGGACCAGATCGCCAATTTCGGTACCGAATCCGAAGTCAGTGAAGTCGGCTCCGTGCTGTCGGTGGGTGACGGGATCGCCCGCATCCACGGCCTCGACAACATCCAGGCCGGCGAGATGGTGGAATTCGCCAACGGGGTACAGGGCATGGCCCTCAACCTCGAAGCCGACAACGTCGGTGTCGTTATCTTCGGCTCCGACCAGGAAATCGGCGAAGGCGACAGCGTCAAGCGGACCAACACCATCGTCGACGTGCCGGTCGGCAAGGCCCTGCTCGGCCGCGTGGTCGACGCGCTCGGCAATCCGATCGACGGCAAAGGCCCGATCGCGACGACCGAACGCCGCCTGGTCGAACAGAAGGCCCCCGGCATCATCCCGCGCGAATCGGTCAGCGAACCGGTCCAGTCGGGCCTCAAGGCGATCGACGCCCTCGTCCCCGTCGGCCGCGGCCAGCGCGAACTGATCATCGGTGACCGCCAGACCGGCAAGTCCGCCGTCGCGATCGACACCTTCATCAATCAGAAGGAAGTCAACCAGGGCGACGACGAATCGAAGAAGCTCTACTGCATCTACGTCGCCGTCGGCCAGAAGCGCTCGACCGTCGCGCAGATCGTCAAGCAGCTCGAAGAAAACGGCGCGATGGAATACTCGATCGTCGTTGCCGCGACCGCTTCGGAGCCCGCTCCGCTGCAGTATCTCGCGCCCTACACAGGTGCCGCGATGGGCGAATTCTTCCGCGACAACGGCATGCACGCCGTGATCGTTTACGACGACTTGTCCAAGCAGGCCGTCGCCTATCGTCAGATGTCGCTGCTGCTGCGCCGCCCGCCGGGCCGCGAAGCCTACCCGGGCGACGTGTTCTACCTCCACAGCCGCCTGCTCGAGCGTGCGGCCAAGATGAACGCAGCGAACGGCGGCGGATCGCTGACCGCGCTGCCGATCATCGAAACGCAGGCCGGTGACGTGTCGGCCTACATCCCGACCAACGTGATCTCGATCACCGACGGCCAGATCTTCCTGGAAACCGACCTGTTCTTCCAGGGCATCCGCCCGGCGATCAACGTCGGCCTGTCGGTCAGCCGCGTCGGCGGTGCCGCACAGACCAAGGCGATGAAGAAGGTCGCCGGTTCGATCAAGCTGGAGCTGGCGCAGTATCGCGAAATGGCTGCTTTCGCGCAGTTCGGCTCGGACCTCGATGCCGCCACGCAGAAGCTGCTCAACCGCGGTGCGCGCCTGACCGAGCTGCTCAAGCAGCCGCAGTTCTCGCCGATGCCGGTCGAAGAGCAGGTCGTCTCGATCTTCGCGGGCACCAATGGCTTCCTCGATGCCGTCGCGGTCGACCGCGTGACCGAATACGAAGCCGAAATGCTCTCGTTCATGCGTGCCGAACACGCCGATGTGCTCGCGGAAATCCGTGACACCGGCAAGTTCGAGGACAGCACGCGGGACAAGGTCGTCTCGGCGCTTGATTCCTTCGCCAAGAAGTTCGCCTGAGCCCTTCGAAGACTAGCTAGGGAGCCGTCATGGCCTCGCTGAAAGAACTCAAGGGCCGGATCAACTCGGTCAAGTCGACCCAGAAGATCACCAAGGCCAAGCAGATGGTCGCGGCAGCCAAGCTGCGCCGTGCGCAGGCGGCGGCGGAAGCCGCTCGCCCCTATGCGGAGCGGCTGACCTCGGTCATGGCATCGCTCGCCGGCAAGGTTTCGGGCGATAGCGCCCCGCGGCTGCTGGCCGGCAATGGCAAGGACCAGCGTCACCTGCTGGTCGTCGTCAACACCGACAAGGGCCTGTGCGGCGGTCTCAACTCGAACATCGTCAAGGAAGCCAAGACCCAGGCGCGCAAGCTGATCGCCGAAGGCAAGAACGTGCAGTTCTACCTCGTCGGCAAGAAGGGCCGTGCGCCGATCAAGCGCGACTATGCCGAGAAGATCGACACCTGGTTCGATACCTCCAACGTCCGCCAGCCGGGCTTCGAGGAAGCGGACGAAATCGCCAGCGAACTGATCGCGAAGTTCGAGAACGACGAGTTCGACGTCGCGCATCTCATCTTCCCGGTCTTCAAGTCGGCGCTGGCGCAGGACCCGACCACGGTCCAGCTGATCCCGGTCCCGGCATCGGACAGCACCGAAACGTCGGAAGCCGCGGTCGAATACGAGCCGGACGAGGAAGAAATCCTTGCCGAGCTGCTGCCGCGCTTCATCAAGACGCAGCTGTTCGGCGCGCTGCTCGAGCGCGAGGCTTCCGAACAGGGCGCGTCGATGACCGCCATGGACAATGCCACGCGTAACGCCGGCGACCTGATCAACAAGCTGACGATCCAGTACAACCGCAGCCGCCAGGCCGCGATCACGACCGAACTGATCGAAATCATCGCGGGCGCCGAAGCGCTGTAGGCGCGCCGCATGGCCGGCAACCGCATACGAAAAGGGCGCTCCGCCGGTTGGTGGGGCGCCCTTTTGCTTTGCGGCATGATGCTTGCTCTGATCGCGGGCGAGGTCGCCGCGCGGCTGGCAGGTGTCGGCGATTTTCCGCTCTACCTCGCCGACGAAGAGGTCGGCTACATACCTGCGCCGAGCCAGCAGGGCGCATTCCTCGGGCGCAATAGCTGGGCATTCAACGAACACTCGATGGGCGTGAGCGAAAGCTATGCGCCGCAGCCCGAAGACATCATGCTGGTAGGCGATTCGCTGGTGCTCGGCGGGAACATCATCGACCAGCCGGACAAGCTCGGGCCAAGGCTCGAAGCGGCAACGAATTGCGACGTCTGGCCGCTGTCCGCCGGAAGCTGGGGCCTGCGAAACGAACTGGCCGCGCTGCGCCGCGACCCCTCGCTGTCCATCCCGCAGACGCTGGTGCTGGTTCTGAACAGCGCAGATTTTGCCGCGCCATCGCGGTGGAGGAGCGAGCTCACCCATCCGCGCAGCAAGCCCGTGTCCGTGCTGGCCTATGCGATCCGCAAGCGCTTCTTTTCGCCGGGAGAACCAGCACCACCGCAGCAAGACCCTCGCTGGCGCGCGGAACTGGACGGATTCCTGCAAGCATATCCCGGCCGCGTCATCGCGGTCGCCTATCCCGCGCTGGACGAACTGGACCGCAGCAGCAGCCCCATCCCCGCTCTGCCCGCACGCATTGCGGTGATAGACCCGCGCACATCGCCCGGATGGGACCCGGCAGACTATGCCGATTCGATCCATCCAACGGCTTCCGCGAACGCGGAACTGGCCGCCATGATCGCGTCGGCGACCGGGCAATGCGCGGCTTGACCGCAGTGCAGCAAATATCGGCCAGATTTCGGCGTGTAGGCAGTGGACTTTGCACCCCGTTCTGCCTAAGGCGCGCGCATCCACGATTCACTCCGCGGCAATCGGACTTTTTCGGCCCCGCACGGGCCAGGGAAAGATCGGCAGCCTCGGCCCACACCGATCCGAACGTTTCGATCGAATAGGAAGACCATATGGCCACCGCCCCCGTCCTCAACCAGACCACGAACGGCACTATCAGCCAGGTCATCGGCGCAGTCGTCGACGTGACCTTCGAAGGCGAACTGCCGGCAATTCTCACCGCGCTCGAGACCAAGAACGGCGACAACACGCTGGTTCTCGAAGTCGCGCAGCACCTCGGCGAGAACACGGTCCGCACCATCGCGATGGACGGAACCGACGGCCTGACCCGTGGCCAGGAAGTCGTGAACACCGGTTCGCAGATCTCGGTCCCCGTCGGTCCGAAGACTCTCGGCCGCATCATGAACGTCGTCGGCCAGCCGATCGACGAGCGCGGCCCGATCGGCGCCGAGCAGTCGGCCCCGATCCACGCCGAAGCCCCGCTGTTCGTCGACCAGTCGACCGAAGCCAGCATCCTCGTAACCGGCATCAAGGTCATCGACCTGCTCGCCCCTTACGCGAAGGGCGGCAAGATCGGCCTGTTCGGCGGCGCCGGCGTGGGAAAGACCGTGCTGATCCAGGAACTGATCAACAACATCGCCAAGGGCCACGGCGGCGTTTCCGTCTTCGCGGGCGTCGGCGAGCGTACCCGCGAGGGTAACGACCTCTACCACGAATTCCTCGACGCCGGCGTCATCGCCAAGGACGCCGACGGCAACGCGACCTCGGAAGGCTCCAAGGTTGCGCTCGTGTTCGGCCAGATGAACGAGCCGCCGGGCGCGCGTGCCCGCGTCGCTCTGTCGGGCCTGACGATGGCCGAATACTTCCGCGACCAGGAAGGCCAGGACGTGCTGTTCTTCGTCGACAACATCTTCCGCTTCACCCAGGCGGGTTCGGAAGTGTCGGCGCTGCTCGGCCGTATTCCTTCGGCCGTGGGCTACCAGCCGACCCTGTCGACCGACATGGGCAACCTGCAGGAACGCATCACCTCGACCACCAAGGGTTCGATCACCTCGGTCCAGGCCATCTACGTTCCCGCCGACGACCTTACCGACCCGGCTCCGGCAACCTCGTTCGCCCACCTCGATGCGACGACCACGCTGAGCCGCGCGATTTCCGAACTCGGCATCTATCCCGCGGTCGACCCGCTCGATTCGACCAGCCGCGTTCTCGAACCGCGCGTCGTCGGTGAAGAGCACTACAATACGGCTCGCCGCGTCCAGGAAACGCTGCAGAAGTACAAGAGCCTGCAGGACATCATCGCCATTCTCGGCATGGACGAACTTTCCGAAGAAGATAAGCTGACCGTCGCCCGCGCGCGCAAGATCCAGCGCTTCCTCTCGCAGCCGTTCCACGTGGCCGAGGTGTTCACCAACATTCCGGGCAAGTTCGTCCAGCTCGAAGACACGGTGAAGTCGTTCAAGGCCGTCGTCGACGGTGAATACGACCACTTGCCGGAAAGCGCCTTCTACATGGTCGGCGGCATCGACGAAGCAGTCGAGAAGGCCAAGAAGCTGGCCGAGGACGCGTAAGCCAGATGGCCCTTCACTTCGAACTCGTCACGCCTGAAAAGCTGGTCCGCTCGGACGACGTCTACATGGTCGTCGTCCCGGGTTCGGAAGGCGATTTCGGCGTGCTCGAAGGTCACGCGCCGGTCATGAGCACGATCCGCGACGGCGCGCTCAAGGTCTATGCCAAGGACGGTGCCGAGCCCGAGGAGATCGAGGTTCGCGGCGGCTTCGCGGAAGTCGGCGAAAACGGCCTGACCGTGCTGGCGGAACGCGTCGAAGGCTGAACCTCGCTCCCATCGCAAAGATAACACCAAAGGGCGGCCTCGCGGGGCCGCCCTTTCTCGTCGTGCCGAGGTTTCGACGAACGGGTCACGCAAACCGCTCGAGTTGCTTGAAGTTTCGTCCGCATCCGCCAAGTAGGAGGCGCAGATCAACACGGGACGCCCATCGATGAAAACCCTTCTCGCGCAGTCGAGCGCGCTGACGCTGGCCATTGCCGCCCTCGCCCCCCTTCCGCTCATGGCCCAGACCGCCAGCACAGACACCACCGGAGAGAACATGTTCGAAGCCGAAAACGACCCCTACATCTGGCTGGAAGAAGCGCGCGACGAAAAGGCGCTTGCCTGGGTCGAGGACGAGAACAACCGGACGCTCGCCGCGCTGGCTACCGATCCGCGGTTCGATGAATTGCAGGCCGAAGCGCTGGCGATCCTCGATGCGCAGGACCGGGTCCCCTACGGCTCCTTCTATCCCGACGGGATCTACAATTTCTGGCAGGACGAGACCAATCCCAAGGGTCTCATCCGCCGCACCACCATGGACAGCTATCGCACCGACAATCCGGTATGGGAGACGGTCCTCGACATCGATGCCCTCGCCAAGGCGGAAGGCCGCGAATGGGCCTATTCGGGCCGCACCTGCCTCGAGCCGGAACGCACGCTGTGCCTCTTGTCGCTATCGGACGGCGGCAAGGACGCGACCGTGATGCGCGAATTCGACGGCAAGACCGGCAAGTTCGTCGAGGACGGATTCGATCTTCCCGAAAGCATCGGCAGCGCCAGCTGGGTCGATCGCGACACGCTGCTGGTGACCCGCGATTTCGGCGAAGGCACCATGAGCGAAAGCGGCTATCCGCTGACCACCCGGCTACTGAAGCGCGGTCAGTCGCTGTCCGATGCACCCGAAGTCTT
This sequence comes from Qipengyuania oceanensis, assembly GCF_009827535.1. Taxonomy (NCBI): domain Bacteria; kingdom Pseudomonadati; phylum Pseudomonadota; class Alphaproteobacteria; order Sphingomonadales; family Erythrobacteraceae; genus Qipengyuania; species Qipengyuania oceanensis. The sequence goes on from NZ_WTYN01000001.1 coordinate 797,513, forward strand.
CCGCGGCGAGCCGACCGATCTCGGAGCCGGATCCTACGTGCTGCGCGACAGCGACGGCGTCGAACACGCACGCATCGCCTATCGCTCGATCGATTTCTGGAACAGCGCCAATTTCGTCGAGCATGACGGCAAATGGGTGCAGCTCGACATTCCCAGCAAGGCAGGTCTTGCAGGGATCGTTGGCGACCGGCTGCTGTTCTCGACCGATGTCGACTGGACCGTCGGCGGCATCACTTTCCCCGCCGATTCCATCGTCTCGGTCGACCTCGAAGACTGGAAGCGCGACCCCAACGGCGTCGATTACGAGCTGGTCTGGGCACCGGGCGACCGCCAGACGGCGCAGGGTGTGGCGGTCACGTCCGACGCGCTCTACGTCAGCGTGCTCGACAACGTCCGCGGCCGGGTAATCCGCTACGAACGCGACGGCGGGAAGTGGCGCACCAAGCCGCTCGCACTGCCCGACAACTCGACCATCGGTGTCATTTCCACCGCCGATACCAGCGACGAGCTGATGATCAACGTGACCGGCTTCCTCGAGCCGAGCCAGCTGTTCTACTATGACGGGTCGAGCGACACGCTCGAAGTGCTCAAGACCTCTCCCGCCCGCTTCGATGCGGCCGGAGCGAGCGTCGTCCAGCAAGAAGCGACGAGCAGGGACGGTACGAAGATCCCCTATTTCGTCGTTCTCCCCAAGGGTGGACTCGACAAGGGTCCGTTGCCGGTTCGCATGACCGGATATGGCGGCTTCCAGAACGCCAATACGCCCGGTTATCTCGGTCTCACCGGCAAGCTGTGGCTGGAGCGTGGCGGCGCCTACGTGCTGACCAACCTTCGCGGCGGCGGCGAGTTCGGTCCCTCCTGGCACCAGAACGCGATCCGCGAGAACAAGCAACGCACGTGGGACGATTTCATCGCGGTCGCCGAGGACCTGCAGGCACGCGGGATCACCACGCCCGGCCAACTCGGGATCACCGGCGGTAGCCAGGGCGGCCTGCTCGTCGGCACCGCGATCACCCAGCGGCCCGAACTGTTCAACGCGGCCGTCGTCTGGGTCCCGCTCTTCGACATGCTGCGTTACCCCTACATCGGTCGCGGAGCATCGTGGATCGGCGAATACGGCGATCCGCGCATTGCCGAACAGCGCGCCTGGATCGAGCCCTATTCGCCGTACCAGGCCCTGCTCAACGGCAAGGACTTCCCTTCGCCGTTGTTCATCACCTCGACCGCCGACGACCGCACGCATCCAAGCCATGGGCGCAAGGCCGCCGCGCGGCTCGCGGAGATCGGCCAGCCGTACTACTATTTCGAGGATACGGTCGGCGGCCACTCTGGCGGGGTGGACAACGCCCAGCGCGCCAAGCTCCAGGCGATCGAGTTCACCTACATGATGCAGCGCCTGATGGACAAAGCCGAAAACTGAGCCCTCGGCACCGGTCACGGCGGGCAGCGATCCTTGTCCCGCCGTGGAACATGTGCCAGCAACCCCTGTGCCGGGCTTCACCTGTCATGCGATAGGAGGTGTCCGACCACAGGGGGCCATCTGCCGGGATGCAACGCACTGCTGCCATTGCCGTTCTGCAGCGCGAGCTGCCAATCTACGCGGTCGCGCTCGCATGCATCTTCGCGTTTGCCATCAGCCTCTCGCTGGCTGGGGTCGCGTTCCATCCGTGGAGCTCGGTTCTCTATAACTTCTTCCTCTTTGCCGCGAGCTGGCTGCTGGTAATCGCCGTGCTGTTCGCGGCCCGCCTGTTTCGCGAACGTCCCGAATCGCTCTTTGCCTTCGGGGCGGAGGTCTTCGGACAGAAAGCCTTCTGGCTGCGGCAACTGCGTGCCGTGCCGCTTCTGGCGCTCCTGTCGGTCTTCATGATCTATTTCGGCGGAATGAAGAGCGCGATACCGCTGTTCAACCCTTTCTCCTGGGACCAGACCTTCATCCGCTGGGATGCCGCGCTCGGCTTCGGTTACGACCCGTGGCGTATACTGCATCCCCTCATCGGGTATCCCGTCGTCACCTCCGCGCTTGCGGCCCTCTATCACCTGTGGATCCTGCTGATCTATGCCGGCTCGATCTACCTTGGCGCATACCAGACCGACGAACTCCTGAGGACGCGGTACTTCGTAAGCTATTTCCTGTGCTGGAGCCTCGTCGGCGTAGCCCTCGCGGTCCTGTTCTCGTCGGTCGGCCCGGCGTTCATGCAGCCACTTTTCGGCGACCCACGCTTCGTGCCGCTGATGGATTACCTGCAGCAAGCAGACAAGCAATTCCCGGTCATGGTGCTGACAGTGCAGCAGCAACTGCTGGACTGGCAGGCGGGCGGTGAACTCGGCCTCGGTCGTGGGATATCGGCCATGCCTTCGATGCACATTTCGCTGGCGACGCTTTTCTGGCTCGCCATGCGGAAGATCTCGGCGCGAGCCGGCTGGTTCTTCGGCGTCTTTGCGCTCCTGATCTTCGTCGGGTCGATCCATACCGGCTACCATTACGCGCTCGATGGCATAGTCGCCGCTACGGCGACCCTGGCGATCTGGTGGATCGTCGGCCGGGTCCTGCCTTCAGGACAAAACGGCGAAGTCGCCAGCTGACGAAGCCAGCCGAGCCTCGGCTCTTACCCTACCGGGATCATCACCTCGTTGCGGCGCAGCGGCGGCGGCACCATCGGTGCATCGTAGAACGCGAATTCAGCCGGGCCGGTGGCGGTCAGGCCACGTTCGGCCAGCCATTCGCGCAGAGCATTCTCCTGCTCTGCCAGGTCCTTGTTGCTGCCGTTCCCGGAGAACCTGATCGCAGCGACGCGGCGTGACGGAACCTGGGTCAACGAGATGTCGGCAGGCGGTGTCGGAAGCGTTTCCAAAGTGTACTGGGCCGGCATGACGAAGCGCGTGCGCCAGGTGCCGGTCCCCTTGCCGCCATCCTGGATGACCGGCGCGGTCATTGCGATTTCGACGCTCTGGTCCTGCATGACCGGGCTGGTCATGGCGATTTTCTCTCCTGGCCGGTCCTGGGCAAAGATGTAGGCCGCGAGGCGACGAAACCCTGCGTTGAGCGCCGGTTCGCGGTCGCCCGTATGCGTGACCTCGGCAACGATCATCGGCGCGTATTGGCGCAGTTCGATATCGCCGCTTTTCTCGACCAGCCGATAGGGCGGCTCGTCGACGGCTTGCCGGTAGTAGGCGAAAGCTGCGGTCGCCCCCGCGGCGAGCACGCCGATACCGATCGCTGCGCCTTTCCAGAATTTCATGCAAACACGCTCCTTGGTCCAGCACCATCAACGCGCCGCTGCACAAGGTGTTTCCGATTATCGCGGTCGCCGCGTCGGTGCGTGGAAATCGGGCGGCTTGTCCGAGACCCAGCGCACGAAGCTCGCCAGTGCCTCGTTTGCGAACAGGCCTTCGCGCTCGTTCCCGATGCGGGAGAGCTTGGCATTGGTGAAGTTTGCGTGGATCGCGCGGTGGCAAATGGGGTGGACCGGCACGGTCTCCCGCCCCTTTTTCGCCTTGGGAACCGTGTGGTGCTGCTGCACCTTGCGGCCCAGCGGGCGAAGGCACAGCCAGCAGGAAGGCGGCTGCTCGCTCAACTCTTCTTCGCGGCCGCTTTCTTCTTCTTCATCGCGTCGTGGAAGCGGTCTGCCCAGCCCGGTTTCACGATCTGCTCGCCCCGGACCATCCGCAAGTCGCCGTCGTCGACATCGCGGCTTACCGCGCTGCCTGCCGCCACGATGGCATCGCGGCCGATCGTCACCGGCGCGATCAGCGCGCTGTTCGAACCGATGAAGGCATTTTCGCCGATGACCGTCTTGTACTTGAAATAGCCGTCGTAATTGCAGGTGATCGTGCCCGCGCCGATGTTGGCGCCCGCGCCGACCTCCGCATCGCCCAGATAGGTCAGGTGGCTCGCCTTCGCGCCTTCGCCGAGCGTCGCCTTCTTCATCTCGACGAAATTGCCGACGAAGCTGTTCTTGCCCATGACCGCTCCGGGCCGCAGGCGCGCATAGGGGCCGACCTGCGCGCCTTCGCCCACGCTCGCACCCTCGAGATGGCTGAATGCCTTGATGTGCGCACCCCTGGCGACGGTCACGCCCGGGCCGAAGACGACGTTCGGCTCGATCGTCACGTCGGCGCTGAGCTCGGTATCCCAGCTGAAGAACACCGTTTCCGGCGCGCGCAGGGTCACGCCTTCGGCCATCCAGTAATCGCGCTGCTCGGCCTGCCACAGTGCCTCGGCGGCGGCGAGTTCGGCGCGCGAATTGATCCCGCGAACCTCGTCCGGCGTGTCGGAGGGGACTGCGGCGCAGGTCTCCCCGTCGGAGATCGCGATGTTGACGATGTCGGGCAGGTAGTATTCGCCCTGCGCGTTGTCGTTGCCGACACGGCGCAGCAGATCGAACATGTCGGCAGCGCTGGCCGCCATCAGGCCCGAATTGCACAGGGTGCAGGCACGCTCCGCCTCGTTCGCGTCCTTGAACTCGACCATTTTCGAGATTCTGCCACCGGCGTCGGCGATCACCCGGCCGTAGGCTCCGGCATCGTCCGGCTCGAAACCGAGCACCACGACCTTGGGCCGGTCCTCGGCATGCAGCCGGTCGAGCATGGCCTGCATGGTTTCGCCCTTCACGAAGGGAACGTCTCCATAGAGGACGAGCACATCGCCCGAAAAGCCTGCCAGCTCGCGCTCGGCCTGCTGCACGGCATGGCCGGTGCCCATCTGCGGCTCCTGCAGGCAGGTCGTCGCGCGGTCGCCCAGCGCCATCTCGAGCTGCTCGCGTCCGGCACCGACGACCACGACGGTCTTCGCGGGCCGAAGCGCCGCAGCGCTCGCGAGGAGATGGTCGATCATCGGACGGCCCGCGATCGGGTGGAGCACCTTGTGCAGGTCGCTCTTCATGCGGGTTCCTTTGCCCGCGGCAAGAACGACGATGGCGAGTTCGCGCGTGGAAGCAGTCATGTCGGCGGCCTTGCCACCAAACGCTTGCCGTTTGAAGCGTCATGCGCCACTTCGCACCGCCATGAGCGATTTTCCCTTTGCCGCCATCGGCTTCGACCTCGACGGAACGCTGCTGGACACCTTTCGCGACCTCGGCGCGGCGGTGAACCATGCATTGGAACTGGGCGGCTTCGACCCCGTGCCGGTCGACAGCAGCAAGGACCTGATCGGCGGCGGGGCGAAGATCATGCTCGCCCGGGCGGTGGATCAGCAGGGCGGCATGCCCGAAGACGAGTTCCGCGCGCTCTATAAGCAAATGCTCGCCTATTACGCGGAGCACAACGCCGACCACACCCGACCCTACCCCGGCGTCGAGCCGATGCTGGACGAGCTCGCGGAGATGGGCGTGACAATGGCGGTGGTGACCAACAAGTTCGAGGAATTTGCGACCCAGGTCCTGACCAAGCTCGGGCTGGCCGACCGCTTCGTCGCGATCATCGGCGGCAACAGCCTCGGGAAAGGCGACGACGGCCGCTACCTCGCCAAGCCCGCGCCCGAACCCGTTCTGCACGCGCAGGAAGTGTGCGGCAGCACGCGCTTCGCCTTCGTCGGCGATTCGAGCTATGACGTGAAGGCGGCTCGCGGCGCAGGCGTGCCGATCGTGGTCGCGGGATACGGCTATTGCGACGGCGATCCCGCAGGGCTCGGCGGTGATGTCGTGATCGATTCGGTTGCGGGGCTCATTCCGGCTTTGCGCGCTCTCTGACCCCCGCGCCCTGACGTTACGGAACGGCCACTGGCCGAAGTGGCGGTTGCAAGCGATCGAGGACTCTGCCAACCCGCACGCAAATTGACCCTTACGTAAACCCATTCGGAGAGACATCATGAGCATCGACTTCAAGGACAAGGTAGCCATCGTGACCGGCGCGGGCGGCGGTCTGGGCCGCGAATACGCGCTCGAACTCGCACGGCGCGGCGCAAAGGTCGTCGTCAACGACCTCGGCGGATCGCGCGACGGTACCGGTCATTCCGACATGGCGCTGAAGGTCGTCGAGGAAATCGAGGCGATGGGCGGCGAAGCCATGTCGAACGGCGGCTCGGTCACCGAAGTCGAACAGATGGAAAAGATGGTCGCCGACGCCAAGCAGAAGTGGGGCGGCGTGCACATCGTCATCAACAATGCGGGCGTCCTGCGCGACAAGACCTTCGCCAAGATGACGATGGACGACTTCCGTTTCGTCGTCGACGTGCACCTCAACGGCTCGGCCAACGTCTCCAAGGCCGTCTGGGAAACCATGCGCGAGCAGGCCTACGGCCGCATCCTGATGACCGCCTCCTCGACCGGGCTGTTCGGCAATTTCGGCCAGGCCAATTACGGCGCGGCCAAGCTCGGCCTCGCCGGGCTCACCAAGACGCTCCAGCTCGAAGGCGCTAAGTACAACATCAAGGTCAATACGCTCTCGCCGGTCGCCGGCACGCGCATGACCGAAGACCTGTTCCCCGAAGAAGCGTTCAAGCTGTTCGACCCGGTCAATGTCGTTCCGGCCGCACTCTTCCTCGTCAGCGAGGACGCTCCGACCAATGCCATCGTCGGCGCCGGCGCGGGCGGTTTCCACTCGGCCTGGACGGTGATGAACGATGCCGTTTGGTTGAAGGACGAAGACCGCACGGTCGAAGGTTTCGCCGCCAACTGGGACAAGATCTCCGAGTTCTCGAACCTATCCGCCCCGCAGTCGGGCAGCGAGCAGTCGGCGAATATCCTCAAGGCGATGCAGAAGGTGACCGGCACCGGACCGAGCTCCGCCCGCGGCTGACGCGTCCCCTTATTGGGGCGCTGTATTGACACACTAACACAGCATGGCGTAGCTTCTTCCCATTCCGGGGCAATCCCGTGGGGGAGAGTTACGCCATGTACTCAGAAGAAGACATCAATTCGGCCGTCGCGGCCGGTGCCCTGAGCGCCGATGCCGCCGCAGCCTTTCGCGCGCACATGACGCAGGTCCGCGACATGCCGCGGGGCGACGAGGAGAACTTCCGCCTCGTCACCAGCTTCAACGACATCTTCGTTACCATCGGCGTGGTCATCATGCTGATGGCCGCCGGTGCCATTGGCGAGGCGATCCTGCATTCGAACAACGGCCCCTCCCCGCTCGCCGGGGCGCTGGTCGCGGCGACCGCCTGGGGCCTGGCGGAGTTCTTCACCCTGCGCCGCCGGATGGCGCTTCCCAGCATCATCCTGCTGCTCGCGTGGGTGGGCGGCATCTTTGCCACCCTGCTCGGCATCGTCATCGGGCTTGCCGACAACGGCAACGACACGCTGGCGGCAATTCTTGTCTCGGCGAGCGCGCTGGTCGCGGCGGGCGCGGCCTGGGTCCACTGGCGACGCTTCATGGTCCCGATCACCGTTGCCGCCGGCGCGGTCGCGGTGGGCGGATCGCTGATCGCGCTGATCGGCGGTACGATCGCTTCGGGCACCGACATCAAGCCCGAGACGGTCTTCATTCCGCTGGTCTTTGCCGTCGGGATCGCGATCTTCGCGTTTGCCATGCGCTGGGACGCGAGCGATCGGGCGCGCACGACGCGCCGCAGCGACGTCGCCTTCTGGCTTCACCTGGCTGCCGCGCCGATGATCGCCCATCCGCTGTTCCACTGGCTCGGCGTGACGGACGGTGGCGAGATCGGCGTCGCCGCGGCGGCCGGAGTGCTGACGGTCTATGTCGCGCTCGGCCTCGTCGCGCTGGCGATCGACCGTCGCGCGTTGCTCGTCTCCGCGCTCGCCTACGTGCTCATCGCGCTGACCTGGCTGTTCGACCGTTTTGGCGCCGTCGAACTGAATTTCGCGCTGACCGCACTGGTGATCGGCTCCGCCCTGCTCACCCTTTCGGCCTTCTGGACACCGATCCGAAAGCTGGTGGTCGAGCAGCTGCCGAACGGCCTTCAGGCGCGCCTGCCGGAGGCCATTCTCGTCGGTTGATGACGTCCAAGCGGTGGCGGGCCGAGATCAGTCCGTCACCGCCTTGACCAGCCTCCGCTCGATCGGCGCGAGGACGCCGGCCAGTTCATGGCCGCGCTTGAGAATCTGACCGTGTTCACCGAAGAGCGTCCACATGCCCTGCCGACCGCGAAGGGACGGGCGCTTTTCCACCCGCGCCTGCGGGCGCTCCGCAGTACGGCGAAAGGCGGCAAAGGTCGCCGTGTCCTTGTCGAAGTCCATCGCGTAGTCACGCCATTCGCCGGCCGCGACCATCCTGCCGTAGAGGTCGAGGATGCGTTGCAGTTCTTCCCGCTCGAAGCCGACCTGGTTGGGCTTGCGACCCGGAAACGCGACGATCGAACCGGACATACCCGTGCCTGGCGATGAAACCATCAGCTATCGGTCCCGCTGCGCTGGGCAGGCCCGTCGAGCCGGTCCCGCAAATCGCGGATTTCCGCGCGCAGGTTCGCCATTTCGGATTCCATTTTGGCAAAGCAATCGACCTTGTTGCCATCCGCGTCCTCGCACGGGGTGCCGTAGGGGATGAATTCCTTGATCCATTCCTCGGCCGGAACGAGCGTGGACCGCGCCTTGATCCCGATCATCGTGGCACCGTCGGGCACGTCGTCGGTGACCACGGCGTTGGCGCCGACGCGCGCACGCTCTCCGACGGTGATTGGCCCGATGATCTGCGCGCCCGAACCGATGATGACGTTGTCCTTCAAGGTCGGGTGCCGTTTGCCGCGCACGCCATTGGTCGGGTTGGTGCCGCCGAGCGTGACGCATTGGTAGAGCGTGACGTTGTCGCCGATCTCTGCCGTCTCGCCGATCACCGTGAAGCCGTGATCGATGAAGAAATTCTTCCCGATCGTGGCACCCGGATGGATATCGATCGCGGTCACCATGCGCGAGAAATGGTTCACCAGCCGGGCAAGGAAGAACAGCTTGGCCTCGAACAGCCAGTGCGCGATGCGATGATAGAACACCGCCCAGACGCCCGGATAAAGCAGCACTTCCCAGCGACTGCGCGGCGCGGGATCGCGCGCCTTGATCGAGTCCAGATAGGCCGTCACATTATCGAACATCGACGGGATTCTCCCACTTTTACGGCCCTAAAGCAAGCTGGCCTGCTCCGGCCCTTCCACTGCATCCAGCGCCGCCCGCCAGATCGCCAGCGTCGCCGGAACCTTGCGCTCGAGCGTCAGCCGATCGATCTCCTCGACCAGCTTCTCGATCGCCGCGAAGCTGCGGGTCGCCCGCGGTACCAGATAGGTAAGTGCGCCCTCGCCCAGCGCAAGCCCGCGCTGCTGCGCGTGGGCTTCGATCAGCGAGGCGAGCATGTCGTCGTCGGGCGTCCCGATCTCGAGATGCAGCGCCGCTCCCAATCGCGAGCGCAGGTCCGGCAGCGCGATGGTCCAGCCGCTAGCCGGACCGGCGAGAAGCAGCGTCTCGCCCTCTTCTTGCGCGCGGTTCCAGCGGTGGAACAGTTCGGTTTCGTCGAGCCTATCGGCATCGTCCACGAAGGCCCCGCCTCCGGTCTGCTCGAACCATCTGCCGAGCAGGCTGCGGCCCGAGCGCGGCGGTCCTGCCAGGATTGCGGTGCGAAACGGCCAGCCGGCCGGTTCGGCCAGGGCATCCACGGCCGCGCGATTGGCGTTGCCGGTCACGATGCGCAGCGAGTCGGCGCTCCGGCCCAGCGTCAGCGGAAGGACGATCTGCGACACGGAAAACCCGCGCTTCCTAGCGGCTGATGGCGAGCGCGGTGCTGCCCTGATTGACGGTGAAGCCGGCTCCGCGCAGCGCCGCGGCGAGCTGGTCGAGCGAGCCCGCATAGGTCACCTGCATGACCGACGTGCCGCCGATCGCGGTGCTGCTGATCGAGGCCGATCGCACCCCGCCGATGCCGCGCACCTGGCCGAGCGTCGCATCGAAAGCGGCTGCATTCGGCGTGGCGAACTGGACGGTGTGGCGGTTGAGTACCTGCGGCGCATCGGGCGTCGCGGTCGGGGCGGCGACAGGAGCGGGTGCGATCTCGTCGGCACGTTCGAGCAAGGCGTTCTCGCGGGCTCGCATCGCGCGACCGATCTCGATCAGGCGGGCGACCGCAGGATCGATTTCGCCCGAGCCCAGATTGAGCGTCGGATCGGGGGTGAGCTTGCCGTCGGCAAGTGCCTTGCGGAAGATCGCGTCGAAGCGCGTCACGGCGGTGTTCAGCATCGCCGGCAGGGCATCGGGCGACGCGGCTTCCAGCTCGAAACTGCCGAGCACGCGGCTGTCCGGGCCGTAGCGGGCGGTGAAGCGGCCCGCGACCGGACCGCCGGGATAGCGATAGTCGAGCTGTGCGACCGGCACGAGCACGTCGGCTGCGCCGAACTGGTCGAGGATGTTGCGCCACCAGGTCCGGCTGCGACGCTGGATCTGGCCCGAGGTCAGCAGCAGCGAATCGCCGCCAGATCCGGTCGGGCGCACGTAATTGATCGGGCTGCGCCCCGGCTGGTACTCGGCCCAAGCGCGCTGCCACGGATTGCGCATCTCGTACACCGTCGCCGTACCGCCGGTGTAGGTCACGGGAAGCAGCAGCATCGGCGCCGAAGACTGCTGCGCCTGGTCGCCGCCCAGATAGGCGCTTGCCCGCGTCCGATCAAAGATGACGCCCAGCGTGGCGATATAGCGGCCGGGAGAAATCCGCTCCTGCTCGATGACGATTGCCGACACCAGCGATTCGAGCTGCGAATCGGCCAGCTTGGGCCCCTTGATCTTTTCCCACGCCTTGCGCTGCGCCTCGCGCCAGCCGTTTTCGCGCGCTTCCTCTGCGGACTTTCCGCGCACATCGACTTCGACGCCGTTGACCTCGATGTCGCTGCTGGCCGCAACCGGTGCGATCCCGCGCTCTCCGTCGACTTGTGCGAGCAGCGCGTCGAGCAGCAACCCGGCGCTCAGCGCTGCGAACAGCAGCGCAAGCAGCACCGGAAAGGATGCCGGGAACGACGGGCGCGCGTTGCGAGGGAGGGAAAGCGTATGGGCCATCGGGGAAATCGCGGGTCTTTTGCCCAATGGGGCGTGGAAATCCAAGCGCGAATAAGTATGGCAGCAGGATGAGTTCGAACACCCCGTCCTATACCTACGCCGATGCCGGTGTATCGATCGATGCCGGCAATGCGCTCGTCAAGGCGATCGGGCCGCTGGTCAAGGCGACCATGCGCCCCGGCACGGACGGGGAAATCGGCGGCTTCGGCGGGTTCTTCGATCCCAAGGCAGCCGGTTACAAGGATCCGCTGCTGGTCGCGGCAAACGACGGCGTAGGCACCAAGCTGAAGCTCGCGATCGATCACGACCGTCACGACCAGGTCGGCATCGATCTTGTCGCCATGTGCGTCAACGACCTGATCGTCCAGGGCGCGGAACCGCTGTTTTTCCTCGACTATTTCGCAACCGGAAAGCTCGAGAACGGCGTAGCCGAACGAGTCATCGCCGGGATCGCGGAAGGCTGCAAGCAGGCCGGCTGCGCGCTCATCGGTGGCGAGACTGCGGAAATGCCCGGAATGTACGCGCCCGGCGATTACGACCTGGCCGGCTTCTGCGTCGGCGCGGTCGAACGCGGCGAGCAACTGACCGGTGCACGCGTCGCCCCCGGGCACATCCTGCTCGGGCTGGCGAGCTCGGGTGTCCATTCCAACGGCTATTCGCTCGTCCGGCGGCTGGCGGCAGACAAGCTGTGGCGGCTCGATCGCCCCGCCCCGTTCGATCACGAGCGATTGCTGATCGATGCGCTGATCGAGCCGACGCGGATCTATGTGAAGACGCTGCTGCCCCTGGTCCGCGACGGACTGGTCGATGCGATGGCCCACATCACCGGCGGCGGCCTCCTCGAGAATATCCCGCGTGTCCTTCCGGACGGCGCCCATGCTATTGTCGATGCGGACGGCTGGCCGCAGCCGCCGCTGATGGAGTTCCTCCAGGCGCAGGGCAATATCGAGCCGGGCGAAATGGCACGGACGTTCAATTGCGGCGTCGGAATGGTGCTCGCCGTCGATCCCGCCCATGCCGAACTGGTCCGCTCGCGGCTGGAGGCGGCCGACGAAACTGTCCTCGCCGTCGGCCGCATCGAGGAGGGTCCACGCGGCTGCACCGTCGAAGGCTCCGCCGGCACCTGGAGCGCACGAGAAGGCTGGAAAGCCACTCATAATGCCTGAAACCCGCGCGGCCAGAGCAAGGGTGGCCGTGCTCATTTCTGGTCGCGGGACCAATCTGGCGGCATTGCTCTACGCCAGCCGTTTGCCTGACTGCCCCTACGAGATCGTCCTCGTCGCCAGCAATGATCCGCAAGCCGGCGGTCTAGCGATCGCCGAAGCGGAAGGCATAAAGACGTTCGCGCTGTCTCACCGGGGCATGGACCGCACCGCGCACGACGATGCGATGGACGCGGCGATACGCTCATCGGGGGCGGATTACGTCGCGCTGGCAGGATACATGCGCGTCCTCGGCGACGCGATGGTCGCGCGCTGGACTGGCCGGATGGTCAACATCCATCCCTCGCTCCTGCCCCTGTATCCCGGGCTCGACACCCATGCCCGGGCCATCGAAGCCGGCGACAGCCACGGCGGCGCAACCGTCCATCTGGTGACCAGCGAGCTCGACAATGGCGAGCCGCTCGGCCGGATCGAAGTCGCGATCCTGCGCGGCGACACGCCCGATACCCTCGCCGAGCGGGTGCTCTTCGCCGAACACCAGCTCTACCCCCGCGCGCTGGCAGATTACGTTTCGCGCTCCAGCGATCCAGAGCACTTGTTGGCCCGGGTGCGCGAATTGGCGCTCGCCTTGCCCAATACGCACGAACGGGAAAGCCACGGCTCGCCCGGCTGGCGCGTCGGCAGCGAGAAATCGGGCAAGTTCTTCGCCTATTTCTCCGACCATCATCACGGCACGCCGCATGTTTCGCTGCTCGCCAAGTGCGGGAGCATGGACGAGCTGGACGGGCTCGTCGAAGCGCAGCCGCACGCCTATCACAAGCCTGCCTATTACGGCGCGAGCGGATGGATCGGGGTCATCCTCAATCGCGAGGGGCTCGACTGGGACGATGTCTCGGACTGGCTGGAGCGCAGCTGGCGCCAGGTCGCACCCCGGTCCACGACCCGGTTGCTCGACGCCGCCGACGAATTCTGACTGCGATGGCCATCCCGCCACGCCCCCACCCTCTCGCCCGCTCGGCTTTCGCGCAGCGCCTCGACGGGCTGCTGGCCAAGAGCTGGACCTTGCCGGGCAATCCGCGCCCTCCGCTGTCGCCCGACTACCTGTGGCAGGTCGGAGCGAAGGGCTTCGATGCCGCCGACGAGCGCAGTAATCGCAGCGATGAGGATGTCGCCGATTTCCGCGAGCGACTGGCACGGTTGTGCAAGGCGCTGAACGAGCAGGCGAGGCTCAATTCGCTCGGTCATACCATGGCGTATGGACAACTGCGCGCGGCGATCCGCACGCGCCACGGGCTCGGCCAGCTTTGGCGTGACCGACCCGCGCTGGCGAACACGCCGATCGCCCCGCCGATCATCGTCGCCGGACAGATGCGGGCCGGCACAACGCGGGTTCATCGCCTGCTCGCCGCCGATCCGGCCCATGCGGGCACGCGGTTCTGCGACAGCTTCAATCCCGTCCCGCCGGTGCCGGATCACCGCCCGCTGAAATCGGCTCTCGCTCTTGCGATGGCGCGCAGGATCAACCCCTGGCTCGACGCCCTGCACCCCTTCGGATCGGCTCGCGAGGACGAGGAAATCGGCTGGCTCTCGCTCGCGCTTTCGCCTGCCGCCTACGAGGCGCAATGGCACATTCCCGCCTATATCGCGTGGAGCGAAGCGCGCGATCCTGCGCCCGTCTATCGCGAGTTCGCGCGGATCCTGCGCACCGATGCGGCGCTCGCCGGCAATGCCGACAGGCCCCGCGTTCTCAAGTGTCCGCAGTATGCGGAAGACCTGGAAGCGTTGGTGGAGCAGTTTCCGGATGCGCGGATCGTCGTTCCGGAGCGGTCCCGCGAGGACATTCTCGAAAGTGCCGTCTCGCTCGTCGCGAGCCAGACGGCGGCGCAAAGCGACCATGCCGATCTGGCCGTCATCCGGCGCGAGTGGGAGCGCAAGCTGGACCTGCGACATCAACGCACGAAGCAGGCTCTCGGGCGGTTTGCAGGGCCGGTGGCGCACGTCCCGTTCGATAGCCTCAACCGGGACTGGGAAGCGGCCATGCGCAAACTCTACGCCGACCTCGGGCTCGCCTGGACCCTCGACGCGCAAGCCGCGACGCGCGGTGAACAGGCACGCGCGCAAAATCAGGATCACGACGCGCACCGCACGCAGATCGAAGGGTTTGACGCCGCCTAGCTGCGACCAGATGCGCGTAAACTGCGCGCTCAGCCGTCCTCGTCGTCGCTTTCGGCTGCTCGGCGAGCGGCGAATTGCGGCAAGGTGAGCTCTCCGGGGGCCCGGGTAACGTCGATCGTCGCGATCAGATCGTCCCGAAAGGTGCCACGCCACATCGCCTTGCCGGAAAGTTCTTCGGGCGCATTCTCGAAATGTCCGCGGACCAGCACATCGTCCTCCCGGAACTGGATACTGTCGATCACGATGCGCGCACCGGGGGCGTGACGCATCATCTCGCGATCCGCCGCCAAGTACCGGTCCCGGCCACTCAGCACGGTTCCGCGCCCGTCGCTGATAGCGATGTCCGGCGTCAGATAGGCAGCCGCGGCCTCGTAATCGCGCCGGTTCAGGGCGTCAACGAGACCGCGCACGACGCGATCGTGTCGATCGTGGATCTTGGCCCGGCTGTGGTTCCAGAACTTGCGCATGAAGCGCACAGACTAGCGTCCGCGCAGCACGGGGTAAATTGTCCTATGAGGTAGGGCGGGAGTGCTCCCGCCCCGCCGGTCAGCCGACGATTTCGTCCGCGTCGAAGAAATAGTCGATCTCGATCTTGGCGTTCTCGTCGCTGTCCGAGCCGTGGACCGAATTGGCCTCGATGCTCTCGGCATAGGTCTTGCGGATCGTGCCGTCGGCGGCATCGGACGGATTGGTCGCGCCCATGACGTCGCGGTTGCGCTTCACGGCGTCTTCGCCTTCGAGGACCTGGACCACGACCGGGCCCGAGATCATGAAATCGACCAGTTCGCCGAAGAAGGGGCGTTCCTTGTGGACCGCATAGAAGCCCTCGGCCTGTTCCTTGGTCATGTGGATGCGCTTGGAAGCCACGACGCGCAGGCCGGCGTCTTCCAGCATCTTGGTGACGGCGCCGGTCAGATTGCGGCGCGTGGCATCGGGCTTGATGATCGAAAAGGTGCGGGTAACCGCCATGGGAAATTCCTTGGACACGATTGGGGGAATACAGGTTGCGCGCGCCCCTAGCCGCGCCGCCCCCGCTTCGCAAGACTTGGCGCTCGGCCCAAAAGGATCAGAGCCCTTCGGCGACCATCAGCTGCGCCTGGCTCCCGCCTTCGCCGGGAGATGCGTTGAAGGTGAACTTGGTGCCCGCCTTGTTTTCGCCGACGATCGCCTGCTGATCACCCATCCTGGCATCCATGGTGATCTCGTACCCTGCCGCGCCGGCCTGCTTGCGATAGAATTCGACCAGTTTGGCCGGATCGTCCGTCGAGGTCATGTTGATGAGCGCGCCCTGCCCGCCGTCGCCCCCGAAACTCGTGTTGTTGGCGACAGTCGCGCCCGGATAGAGCGTAAAGCCTTCGGGCAGTTGGACCTTCACGTTCGGTCCCGATTTCAGCGTGGCCGTGCCATCGCCGTTCGTGACCGTCGCGACCGTGGCATCGCCATCCTGGTCAACCGTGTAGCTGCCCTCGCCCCCTTCGCCATCGTCGAACGTGCCCGACTTTTCCGAACCGCAGGCTGCAAGCGCCAGCGGTGCGAGCGTGACGAGTGCAAGTTTCTTCATCGATAGTCTCCCGTGAAAGGCGAGCTTATCCCATCCCTGCGCAGGCTCAACCCCGTTCACGGCCCTTCGCGCCACTTGCCCCCGTCCTGCTTCCAGAAATGGCGATTGGCCCCCTCGATCGAATCCAGCATGCGCCAGACACCCCGCGTCTCTTCGATCCGCTCGTCGCCGAAGACGAGAAACACGCGCGCGAACCCGTTGGCTTCGTCGCGCCATTGGCCGTCGGCGAGCACGCAATACTTCGCGCCATTGTCGGACGTGCAGGCGCTCGCAAGCAGGATCGGCTGGCGTGCGGCGTGGGTCGTACCCTCTTCGCCGTGGGCGAGAAAAGCCTCCGGATGCGCGTCCCACAGTGCCGCATCGATCGCCGAGCGCAGTTGTGCATCCTCCGCCACCACCAGCAGCCGCTCGCCCGCCTGCAGGCTCGCGCGGGCCAGCAGGGGAACGACCTGTTCGGGCCCGTCCTGCGACAGCTGGTAGAAGTCCACTCTCACGGGCTAGCCGAGTTCTTTTCGCGCCGGCATCGGTCGGAGCAGTATTTCACCTCGTCCCAGACGTCCGCCCATTTCTTGCGCCAGGCGAAGGGGCGATCGCACACCGGGCAGACCTTCGTCGGAAGATCGCCCTTGCGCCGCATCTTCGCCATGGCGGAAGATCACTTCTCGATCGTGTTGGCGACCAGCCGGTCGATCAGGCGCACGCCATAGCCGGTCGCACCCTTGCCCCACGTCGCGCCGGGCTTGTCGGACCAGACCATGCCCGCGATGTCGCAATGGGCCCAGGGCGTGCCATCGGCGATGAAGCGCTGGAGGAACTGCGCCGCGGTGATCGATCCGGCAGGCCGCGGGCCGACGTTCTTCATGTCGGCGATGGGGCTGTCGATCAGCTTGTCATAGGCCGGGCCGAGCGGCAGCCGCCACAGCTTGTCGCCCGATTGCTTGCCGGCAGCGAGCAGGTCTTCGGCAAGCGTATCGTCGTTGGCGAAGAGGCCGCCGTGCTCGTGACCGAGAGCGATGATCATCGCACCGGTCAAGGTGGCGAAATCGACGATCCGTGCCGGTTGGTATTCCTGCTGCACCCAGTGAAGCGCGTCGCACAGCACCAGCCGCCCCTCGGCGTCGGTGTTGAGGACCTCGATCGTCTGCCCCGACATCGAAGTGACGACATCGCCAGGCCGCTGCGCGCGCCCGTCGGGCATGTTCTCGACCAGGCCGACGACGCCGACGATATTGGCCTTCGCCTTGCGTTTCACCAGCGCGAGCATCGCACCGACCACCGCGGCCGAACCACCCATGTCCCACTTCATGTCTTCCATGCCGGCAGCGGGCTTGATCGAGATACCGCCGGTATCGAAGGTCACGCCCTTGCCGACGAAAGCGGTCGGCGCAACGCCGGCCTCGCCGCCCTTCCAGACGATCGCGAGCAGGCGCGATTCGCGTTCGGAGCCCAGTCCGACGCCGAGTAGCGCGCCCATGCCAAGCTCTTCCATCTGCGCGTCGTCGAGCACCACTAGTTCGGCACCGGTCCCTTCGAATTTCGCACGGCACAATTCGACGAAGCTTTCCGGATAGACGACATTCGCAGGCTCGGTGACGAGATCGCGCGCGAACTCGACCCCGTCCGCCAGATGGGCCGTCTGGACCCAGGCAGCCTCGGTGCCATCGGGAGCCCCGACGACTGTGACGCTCTCGAGCGTGCGCTTCTGCTCGTCCTTCATCTTGGTGCGATAGACGTCGTGACGCCAGCTGCGCAGCCTCAGGCCGAGCAACACGGCAGCGATATCCTGCGCGGAGAGCTTTCCGGCATCGAGCGCCACGGTCTTTTCGCCAGAGGTCAGGTATTTCGCGGCGATCGCGCCGCCTGCCTTTTCCAGATTGGCCATGCGGCCTTCCGAGTCCGGCTTGCCCGCGCCAGCCAGCGCGACGCGGACCACCCGGTCATCCTGCTCTGTGAAACCGTCGAAAAGCTGGCCCGCAGAGCCGGTGAAGCGCGCTGCCGAAGCCCCTTCGCGCACCGTCCGGGCGATCTGTGCAGGAATCGAACCCTGGTCGAGTACATGCGCCACGAAACGCGCATCTGCGGGCAGGGAATCGGTGAATTTGACTTGCATGGAGACTCCGAAAGTTCTCAAGGGACCAGCCGCCACAAGAGGCGGGTTCGGCCGCGTTCAATGGCGATTGCGATTAGGGATAGAGGGTGCGATAGGCAAGTGATGCTCCCCGCCAGCGCCAACTCCCAGCGAGCACCCTCGGTCCGCTTGCTCCGATGCCATGCGACCCTCGCCGCGCTGATGCTGCTCGGCCTGCCCGTGGCAGGCGCGCTCGCGCAGGACGGCGCCGCTCCCGGCATGGGTACCACGCTCGAGCCGAGCGGAAGGCCGGGCGACAGCATCTCCGATCTGCCCCAGGACGAGCAGGCGCAAGATGCCGATCCGGCCATCTTCTCGGTCGAGATGGACAGACAGAAGGCTTCCGCCGGCGAGCGCACGATCGATTTCGAAGCCGACGATCTCGCCTATAATTCTCAGACCCAGGTCGTCACCGCATCGGGCAATGTGCTGCTGGTCAGCGACGACCGCTCGGTACGCGCCGACAACGTTCGCTGGGACCGGGCGAGCGGGGCGATCCTGGCCGAAGGCAACGTCCATTTCGTCGACGAGGACGGCAACCAGCTTTTCACCGATTCCATCACCCTCACCGACGAGTTCGAGGCAGGCGCGATGGAAGACCTGCTCATCGCCTTGCGCGAAGGCGGAAGGCTGGCTGCCCGCAGCGGCGAGCGGGACGAAAACGGCGATGTCATCCTGACTCAGGCGGCCTATTCCGGGTGCGCGGTCGTCAACGAGGATGGCTGCCCCAAGACGCCGAGCTGGCGGATCACTGCCGAACGCGTCGTCTATGATGCGAAAGCCGACCGGATCAGGTTCCGCGGCGCATTCCTCGAGCTGTTCGGTGCGCGGCTGTTGCCGCTGCCCGGCCTGTCGATCCGCACCGACGGCAGCGCGGTTTCCGGTTTCCTCGTACCCGACCTCAGGATTTCGCAGAGCAACGGCGTCGAGATCACCGGCAGCTATTACGTGCGCGTGGCGGAGAATGCCGACCTGACGCTCGGCGGCTATCTCTATACCGAGGCCAATCCGATGGTGTCCGCCCAGTGGCGTCACCTGACCGAGAAGGGCGCCTACCAGGTCACCGGCTACCTGACGCAGAGCCGCCGCATATCCGATTTCACCGGAGAGCCGACGAGCGAGCGCGACCTGCGCGGCTATATTTTTGCCAACGGCAAGTTCCAGCTCGACCCGAACTGGAGCGTGACCGGGGCGATCCGGCGGGCAAGCGACCGGACGTTCCTGCGCCGCTACGACATCAGCCGCGACGACCGGCTGCGCTCGACCATCGAAGTCGAGCGGATCGATTCCGACAGCTATTTCAGCCTGGCCGGCTGGGCGACCCAGACGCTGCGCCTGAACCAGGAGCAAGGCCAGGTGCCGGTGGCCCTGCCGGTCATGGACTACCGCCATCGCTTCGATGATCCGGTGCTGGGCGGCAAGGTCCAGTTGCAAGTCAACTCGCTCAACATCGCGCGCGACGACGGGCAGGACACGCAGCGCGCCTTCGTAGGTGCGCGGTGGGATACGCGGCGGCTGACCGGGCTCGGCCAGGTCTTCACCCTGAGCGCGCTGGTGCGCGCCGACGTCTATCACTCGGACGAGAACTATCTCACGGATACTGCCAGCTATCGCGGCAACCCGGGCTGGCAGACGCGTGGCATAGCAATCGGCGCGGTCGACATGCAGTGGCCCTTCGTCGGCGAGGTATTCGGCGGAACGCAGATCTTCACCCCGCGCATCCAGCTCGTCGCCAGCCCGCCGATCCGCAACCTCGCGATCCCGAACGAGGATTCGCGCGCGATCGACCTGGAGGATTCGAACCTCTTCGCGCTCAATCGCTTCCCCGGGTACGACCGGGTCGAGGAAGGCCCGCGCGTCGTCTACGGCTTCGACTGGCAGCTTCAGCGGCCCGGCTGGCGGATCGACACGACTTTCGGCCAGTCCTACAACCTCGATGCCGATCCGGGCATCCTGCCCGACGGGACCGGCCTTTCCGAGCGTGTGTCGGACTTCGTGGGGCGGACCGAGGTGCGCTATCGCGACTTCCTCAAGCTCACCCACCGCTACCGGCTGGACAAGGACAATTTCGCCGTCCGGCGCAACGAGTTCGACGCGACCATCGGATCGCGCAAGACCTACGCCGAAATCGGCTATTTGCGCCTCAACCGCGACATCGACACGATCGAGGACTTGCAGGACCGCGAGGAATTGCGCGCCGCCGTGCGCGTGGCTTTCGCCAATTACTGGTCGGTCTTCGGATCGGGAATCGTCAACCTCACCGACCGTGCGGAAGACCCGACTTTCGATTCGGACGGGTTCGACCCAGTCCGCACAAGGCTCGGCATCGCCTATCAGGACGATTGCCTCGAAATGGGCGTCACCTGGCGGCGCGATTACACCGACGCCGGCGATGCGCAGCGCGGCGACACCTTCCAGTTCTACTTCTCGCTTCGCAATCTGGGGTTCCGTTAGGCCGCCCGATTGGCAGCGCAGGGCAGATGCGCTATCGGCCCCGCTAACTCAGCTAGCGTTCAGCCGCTTCGCGGCAATCGCAGCGACTTACAGGGCCCAGATGACCGGGCTTGCAGACGGACAACCAGAGTGAAGAACACGCGTCTTTCGAAATTGCTTTCGGGTCTTGCCGCAGCGAGCCTTGCGATCGTGCCGAGCGTGGCACAGGCGCAGGCATCGCCCGCAGCTGGCGGCATCGATCTGCCGGCGAACATCAACCTGCTGCGCGATAACGACCCCAATTTGCGCACCGCCACGGCGGTCGTGAACGGCCAGGTCATTACCCGCACCGACGTCGAACAGCGGATGGCGCTGATCACCAGCGCATCGGATACGCAGTTCGGCGACGAGGAATTGCAGCGGCTGCGTACGCAGGTGCTGCGCAACCTCATCGACGAAACCCTGCAGGTCCAGGAAGCGGCCGCACAGGAAATCGTCATCGACCCGGCCGAGGTCGACCAGACCTATGCCCGTGTCGCAGCGCAGAACTTTGGCCAGAATGTCGACGCGATGGACGAATATCTCGTCTCCATCGGCTCCTCGCCGAGCTCGCTCAAGCGCCAGATCCAGGGCGAACTCGCCTGGCAGCGCCTGCTGCGGCGCAATATCCAGCCTTTCATCAGCGTGTCCGAAGAAGAGGTCAACGAGCTGCTCGAACGGCTCGAAGCCTCGCGCGGGACCGACGAGTATCGCCTGGGCGAAATCTTCCTGTCTGCCACCAGCGAGAGCGAAAAGGCGGCCTTCGAGAACGCACAGCGGATCGTAGAACAGCTTCGCCAGGGCGGCAGCTTCGTCGGCTATGCGCGGCAGTTCTCCGAAGCCTCGACTGCGGCAGTCGGCGGCGACCTGGGCTGGATCCGTCTCGCCCAGTTGCCGAGCGAACTGGCGACCGTCGCACGCGAAATGCAGGTCGGCCAGCTGGTCGGCCCCGTGCAGATCCCGGGCGGCTTCTCGATCCTGTACCTGATCGACAAACGCCAGGTGCTGATGGCTGATCCGCGCGACGCCCTGCTGAGCCTCAAGCAGATCTCGATCGCGTTCGAACCGGGAATCAGCGAAGCGGCTGCGACCGCCAAGGTCGAAACCTTTGCCAACATGGTCCAGACCATTCGGGGTTGTGGCGATGCCGAACGGGCTGCCGGCGAAATCGGTGCGACGGTAGTTTCCAACGATCAGATCGCCGTCCGCTCGCTGCCCGAACAGCTGCAGAGCGTGATGTTGCAATTGCAGGTCGGCCAGACCACTCCGCCCTTCGGCAGTGTCGAGGACGGTGTGCGCGTGCTGATGCTGTGCGGACGCGACGATCCGCAGGCCACTGCAGGTCCGACTTTCGACGACCTCATGGCGCAGCTGGAAGACGAGCGAATCAACAAGCGCGCCCAGCGATACCTGCGCGACCTGCGCAACGACGCTGTCATCGAATATAATTGAGCACGGTGCCCGATGCCCAGACCGGACGGCCGCTCGCCTGTTCGATCGGTGATCCGGCAGGCGTCGGTCCGGAGCTGATCTGCAAGGCCTGGACGCGGCGCGAGGCAGAAGGCCTGCCGCCGTTCTTCGTCGTCGGTGGCGCAGGCCTGCTCGCGCAGGCAGCGTCCGGCCGCGGCCTGGACGTCCCGATCGAGGTCATCGACGATGCCGCCGACGCCGCCTCGGTGTTCGGCGAAGCGCTGCCGGTGCTGGGTTCCGGCGATATCGACTACAGCCCTGCCGAGCCGAGCCGCGGTGGCGCGAAGCTGGCGCTCGATTCGCTCGAAAGCGCGACTGGGCTCGTCATGCTCGGTGAGGCAAGCGGCCTCGTCACCGGCCCGGTATCCAAGGGCCTGCTGGCAACGGTCGGCTTCGAGCATCCCGGCCAGACCGAGTTCCTGGCGCACGCATGCGGCATCGCCGCGGACGAAGCGGTGATGATGCTGGCCGGACCCAATCTCCGGACCGTACCGATCACCGTCCACTGCGCGCTGGCAGAGGTCGCGGCCATGCTCAGCATCCGGCTCATCGGACGCAAGGCGATGATCGTCGCAGAAGCGCTGGCACGGGATTTCGGGATCGAACGGCCGCGCCTCGCGATCAGCGGGCTGAACCCGCATGCGGGCGAGGACGGCAAGTTCGGCGACGAGGAGGCGCGCATCATTGTGCCTGCGATCGAGGCGCTGCGTGCCGCCGGGATCGAAGCGAGCGGGCCGCATCCCGCTGATGCCATGTTCACCCCTCGCGCCCGGGCGGGGTATGACGTGGCCATCTGCATGTATCACGACCAGGCTCTCGTCCCTCTGAAAGCGCTCGATTTCGACGCGGGCGTGAACGTCACCCTCGGCCTGCCGATCGTGCGCACCAGCGCCGATCACGGCACCGCCTTCGATATCGCAGGCAAGGGCATTGCCGATGCAGGGGCGACGATCGCCGCGATCCGCATGGCGGGCGAGATGGCTGCCCGGCGTGCCATGCATGGCTGATCTCCCGCCGCTGAGGGAAGTGATCGCCCGCCACGGGCTGTCCGCCAGCAAGGCGCTGGGCCAGAACTTCCTGTTCGACGAACAACTGCTCGACAGGATCGCCGCAATACCCGGCGATCTCGACGGCAAGCGCGTGCTCGAGATCGGCCCCGGCCCCGGTGGCCTCACCCGCGCGCTGCTGCGCGCCGGAGCGCAAGTGACCGCAATCGAGATGGACACCCGCTGCCTGCCGGCGCTGTCGGAATTGTCCTACGCCTTCCCGGAGCGTCTCCAGGTGATCGAAGGCGATGCGATGAAGCTCGATCACGATGCGATCATGGGCAGCGCGCCTTACGCCGTCGTCGCAAATTTGCCGTACAATGTCGGCACGGCACTGTTCGTGCGCTGGCTCGGCGGAGAAGCCTGGCCGCCGCAGTGGACCTCGCTGACGCTCATGTTCCAGCAGGAAGTCGCCCAGCGCATCGTCGCGCAAGCCGGCGGCTCGGCCTATGGCAGGCTGGCGGTGCTGGCCCAGTGGCGCAGCCGTGCAAAGCTCGCGATGAAGGTTCACCGCAGCGCTTTCACCCCGCCGCCCAAGGTGATGAGCGCGATCGTCCACGTCGAGCCGCGAGAAATGCCGGACGGTGTCTCTGCCAGGGTGCTCGAGCGCGTGACAGAGGCCGCCTTCGGCCAACGCCGCAAGATGCTGCGCCAGAGCCTCAAGCCCGTCACCGGCGCGCTCGACGCGCTGGCTGCGCTCGGCATCGACGAGACGCGCCGTGCCGAAACGCTCTCGGTCGAAGAATTCGTCGCGGTCGCCCGCGAACTGAGCGCCTAGCCCGCCTTCTTGACCTGCCGGTAGTGGTGCAGCAGCGGCTCGGTGTAGCCCGATGGCTGCTCCACCCCCTTGAACACCAGATCCTTCGCAGCCTTGAAAGCCACGCCGTCCTCGTTGCCGGACAACGGCTCGTAGAACGGATCGCCCGCGTTCTGCTCGTCGACCTTGGCAGCCATCCGGCGCAGCGAATCCATCACCTGTTCTTCGGTGCAGATGCCATGGAGCAGCCAGTTGGCCATGTGCTGGCTGGAAATCCGCAGCGTCGCGCGGTCTTCCATCAGCCCGACATCGTTGATGTCCGGCACCTTGGAGCAGCCCACGCCCTGGTCGATCCAGCGAACGACATAGCCGAGGAGGCCCTGGGCATTGTTGTCGAGCTCTTCGCGCACCTCTTCTTCGGACCAGTTCACGCCGTCGGCCAAAGGTATCGTGAGCAGTGCATCGACGCCGGGCACCTCGCCCAGCCCCTTCTGGACAGCGAACACGTCCTTCTGATGGTAATGCAGCGCGTGGAGCGTCGCGGCGGTCGGCGAAGGGACCCAGGCGGTGTTGGCGCCCGCATCGAGGTGACCGATCTTCTCGATCATCATCTGCCCCATCAGGTCGGGCGCGGGCCACATGCCCTTGCCGATCTGTGCGCGGCCCGACAGGCCATGTCGCAGCCCGATGCCGACATTGCGTTTCTCGTAGGCGGGCAGCCATTCGCTCGACTTCATCTGCGCCTTGCGGACCATCGGGCCAGCCTGCATCGAGGTGTGGATCTCATCGCCGGTGCGGTCGAGGAAGCCGGTGTTGATGAATACGATGCGATCCTTCACCGCGTGGATGCAGGCGCCGAGATTGGCGCTGGTACGCCTCTCCTCGTCCATGACACCGACCTTCATCGTGTGGCGCGGCAGGTCCATCAGGTCCTCGACCCGGTCGAACAGCTCGTTGGTGAAGGCGCATTCTTCCGGCCCGTGCATCTTGGGCTTGACGATGTAGATGCTGCCGCAGCGCGAGTTGCCGTACTTGCCCAGCCCACGCACGTCCTGCGCGCCGATCGCGCCGGTGATGACGGCATCCATGATGCCTTCGGGTATCTCGCTCCCGTCGGGAAGCAGGATCGCCGGATTGGTCATCAGGTGGCCGACGTTGCGCACGAACATCAGGCTGCGGCCAGGAAGGCTGTGCTCGTCACCTTCGTCGGTGGTGTAGCGCTTGTCGCCGTTCAGCGAGCGGGTCATCGTCGATCCGCCCTTCTCGAAGCTTTCCTCGAGATCGCCGCGGATGATCCCCAGCCAGTTCGAATAGCCGACCAGCTTGTCCTCTGCATCCACTGCCGCGACCGAGTCTTCCAGGTCGGCGATGGTCGTGAGCGCGGCTTCGAGCACGATGTCCGCGATGCTGGCCTTGTCGGTCTTGCCGACCTGGCTCCCGGGATCGAAGACAACCTCGATGTGCAAGCCATTGGACTTGAAGAGAAGGCCGCGCTCCGTCTTGCCGACGTACTGGCTCTCGTCCTTCAGCTTGCCATCGTGCGAACCCTCGATATCGGCCCAGCTGCCACTGGCCAGCGGCAGCGTCTCGTCGAGAAACTGCCGACCGCGGGCGATCACCGCCGCGCCGCGTTCCTCATCGTAGCCGCCCGGTCGTGCCGCCGGAGCATCGAGCGCGTCGGTGCCGTAGAGCGCGTCGTAGAGGCTGCCCCAGCGGGCATTCGCGGCATTCAGCAGGAAGCGCGCATTCAGGATCGGCACGACCAGTTGCGGCCCCGCCATGGTCGCGATTTCCGGGTCGACGTTCTGAGTCCCGATCGTGAAGTCACCCGGCTCCGGCACGAGATAGCCGATGTCCTGCAGGAAGGCCTTGTACTCGGCCATGTCGATCGGCTTGCCGCGACGGTCCTTGTGCCAGGCATCGATCCGGGCCTGCAACTCGTCACGCTTTTCGAGGAGCGCGCGATTCTTCGGGGTTAGTTCCGCAGCCAGCGCGGCAAAACCCGTCCAGAACATTTGCGGTTCGACGCCGAGCGGGCCGAGCACCTGCTCGTCAACGAAACGGGCCAGCGCGCTGTCCACGTCGAGGCCGGACTTGTCGGTTCTGTCGCTCATCAATTCCTCGCTGATAGGTTCCGCGATGCGCATAGGGCATGCGGTCCGGGTTGCCATGTGGTTTTCCGGGGAGGAACGGGGAGCGCCTATGGCCAATCGTCGGGCGGATTGCAACCGGCAGCGGAAGGTCGCTGCGGCGGGGTTGGACTGGCGCAGCCGCGCGGCTAAGGCACATGCCGATGCAACATCTCGAACCCTCGCAGAAGTCCCTGATCGATCCGATCGACGGCGATACCATGCTTGCCCAGACGCGCGAATGGGCCGCGATCAATACCGGCACGGCAAATCTCGCCGGGCTCGCGCGGCAGGCGGCGGCGCTGGCGGACGCGTTCTCCGCGCTGCCCGGCGAGATCGAGCTGGTCGAACCCGCACCGGTCACGGTGGTCGATGCCGAAGGCCGTGAAGTCGAGAAAGGCCATGGTCGCCACATGGTCCTGCGGGTGCGTCCCGAAGCCGACCGGCGGCTGCTGTTCACCGGGCACATGGACACTGTATTTCCGAAGGACCACCCGTTCCAGGAACAGGAATGGCTCGAAGACGGCGTGCTCAACGGCCCGGGCCTGGCCGACATGAAAGGCGGCCTCAACGTCATCCTCCATGCGCTCATCGCATTCGAGACCTCGCCCGACGCCGCAAGGATCGGCTACGACGTGATGGTCAATTCCGACGAGGAAACGGGATCGCTCTCGAGCGCGGGGCTGATCGCGGAACTGGCACGCGGCAAGTACGCGGCACTGACTTACGAGCCGTCCGCCCTGCCCGACGGAACGCTCGCCCATGCGCGCGGCGGCAGTGGCAATTATTCGCTCACGATCACCGGCCAGTCGGCCCACGCGGGCCGCAACCCGGACGATGGCCGCAACGCGATAGTTGCCGCGGCGGACCTCGCGGTGCGCCTGAAGGCGATGCACGGCCCGCAACTGTCGGTGAACCCGGCGAAGATCGATGGCGGCGCGGCCAACAACGTCGTCCCCGATCTTGCCATCCTGCGCTTCAACATCCGCCCCAAGGCGGTCGAGGCGGCGGAGCAATTCGCGCGCGATCTGAAGGCACTGGTCGCCGAAATCGAGAAATCGCACGAAGTATCGATCCACACGCATGGCGGGGTCACCCGCCCGCCCAAGCCGGTCGACGAGCGCGCGCAGAAGCTGTTCGATCTGGTCAGGGACTGCGGCGCCGCGCTCGGCCAGAAGATCGGCTGGCAATCGACCGGCGGCGTTTGCGACGGCAACAATATCGCGGCTTGCGGTGTGCCGGTGGTCGACACGATGGGCGTGCGCGGAGGATCGATCCACTCGCCCCAGGAATTCCTCATCACCGCCTCGCTGGCGGAACGGGCCGCACTGAGCGCGCTCGTCCTGCAGCGGCTGGCATCGGGAGAACATCTTTGAGTTTCGTGATCCGCGCCGCGCGCGCGAAAGACCTCGAGCCGCTGTACGAAATGGCCAAGCTGACCGGGGGCGGCTTCACCAACCTGCCCGCCGATCGCAATGCGCTGTCGGGCAAGCTCCAGCGGGCGGAAAACGCCTTTGATAACGATGCCGACGAACTCGCCGACGAACAATTCGTGCTGGTGCTCGAGAATGTGGAGAACAAGGCGGTGCGCGGCACCTGCCAGCTGATGACGCAGGTCGGCCAGCAGTGGCCTTTCTATTCCTATCGCATGACGACGCTGACCCAGCACAGCCAGGAGCTCGACCGGACGGTACGCGCCGAACTGCTCAGCCTGGTCACCGATCTGGAAGGCTGTTCGGAAGTGGGCGGGCTTTTCCTCCACCCCAACGAGCGCGCCGGCGGGCTCGGCCTGCTGCTCGCGCGTAGCCGTTACCTGTTCATCGCGATGCACCGCAAGCGGTTCGCGGAGCGGGTGCTGGCGGAGCTTCGCGGGATCATCGACGAGCGCGGTGGATCGCCTTTCTGGGACGGCGTCGCCGGGCGCTTCTTCGGAATGAACTTCCAGGAAGCCGATTACTTCAATGCGATCAACGGCAACCAGTTCATCGCCGACCTGATGCCCAAGCACCCCGTTTACATCGCCATGCTCGACGACGATGCGCGCGAGGTGATCGGCGTGCCCCACCCGACAGGGCGCGCGGCGATGCGGATGCTCGAGAACGAGGGATTCGCCTTCGAAGGCTACGTCGACATCTTCGATGGCGGCCCGACCATGATCGCCAAGACCGACCAGGTGAAAAGCGTCGCCGAAGCGGCTGAGCGACAAGTCTCCGCAGTCGACCTCGGCGAAGGAGAGCGGGCACTGCTGGCGACCGGCAAGCTGGCCGACTTCCGCTGCTGCTACGGCGCACGCTCGATCGGCGAGGACGGCACGATCGCGATCGACGCGCATAGCGCCGATATTCTCCACGTGAGCCCAGGCGATACGGTGTGGAGCGTGGTACGTTGAGCACGCTGGTCGAAATCAACTTCGACGGGATCGTCGGCCCGTCGCACAACTATGCCGGGCTCAGCCTCGGCAATCTCGCCGCCACCAGCCATGCGGGCGATACTTCCTACCCGCGCGCCGCCGCGCTGCAGGGAATCGCCAAAATGCGCTCCAACATGGCGCTCGGCCTCGCGCAGGGTTTTCTGCTGCCGCTGCCGCGCCCCAATCATGTGCTGCTCGATCGGCTTGCCGTCGACGAGAATGCCGACCGTGCGCTGCTCGCCGCCGCGTGGTCGGCCAGCAGCATGTGGACCGCCAATGCCGCCACGGTCAGTCCCGCGCCCGACACGGCCGACGGGCGCTGCCACCTGACCCCAGCCAATCTGGTGACGATGCTGCACCGGGGACAGGAATGGCGCGACACGCAAGCGCAGCTGAAGATCGCGTTCGGCGACGATCGGCACTTCGCGGTCCACGAGGCCGTGCCCGACAGCTTCGGCGACGAAGGGGCGGCAAACCACATGCGCTTCTGCACCAGCCACGAGGAGCCTGGCGTCGAAGTCTTCGTCTATGGCCGTCCGGGCGGGCGTTTCCCCGCGCGCCAGCATGAACAGGCCAGCCGCGCGGTGGCTCGCCTCCACGGCCTCGCGCCGGATCGGTCGGTCTTCATCGAACAGAACCCGGTCGCGATCGAAGCCGGGGCATTCCACAACGATGTCGTCTCCGTGGCGAACGGGCGCGTGCTGTTCACGCACGAACAGGCCTTTGCCGAGCGCGAAACAGCCTACGACGCGATTCGAGCAGCTTTTCCGCAGCTCGAGGTTGTCGAGGTTCCAGCCGATGCGGTGAGCCTCGAAGAAGCGATCGCGACCTATCTTTTCAACGCCCAGCTCCTCACCCTGCCGTCGGGCGAGATGGCGCTGGTTGTCCCGACCGAATGCCAGGAAAGCGCCGCGGTCTGGAGCTGGCTCGAACACATGCTCGCGGGCAACGGCCCGATCCGCCAGGTCATCCCGGTCGACGTGAAACAGTCGATGGCGAACGGCGGCGGCCCCGCCTGCTTGCGGCTTCGCGTAGTGGCGGATCCCGCCACGGTCGACCGGCGCTTCCTGCTGGACGATGCCAAGGCGACGCTGATCGAGAAGGTCGTGGCAGAGCACTGGCCCGAAACCATCGCGACCGCACAGCTCGGTTCCCCGGAACTGGAGGCGCGTGTCGTTTCGGCACGACGCGCGCTTCTCGACGCGCTCGACTTGCAGGAACTCGGTTAACGCGCTTGCCACCATCTATCGCAGGCGTAAGGTAACCTCTTGTTAACCACCGACGAGAGGTTTCATGCTCGCCAAGGTCAAGCGGCTGTTCACGATCAAGACGCGGTTCGAAGCGTATCTGATCATATACGCGCTGGCGCTGGGCGCGATGACCCGCGGCGCGCACTACACGGTCCAGTATCCCGGCTGGGGCGGCTGGATCCTGTTCGCAGCGACTGCCGGCGCGGTATTCCTCGGCGGCGCGAAGATCCTCGACGCCATCCGCTACGAACAGGCTGCAAACAAGGTGGTGGAAGCTGAGGCCATCGTCGAAAGCTGAGTGCCGCTTCGCAGCAAATTCCGCCTGATAGTAAATTGGCGCTGAGCGAAGGTGGGGGTTTCTGTTGCTAGCTACCCCCGGAGCCCCGGAATCCGCTTCTGTTGCCCGGTGGGTCCAACCGCGCTTTAGCTTTGTAAGATCAGGCCGTTAGGCCGTCAGGTTACGCAGCGATTGCGAGTGCTTCGTTATCGTTGGCACTTGTGTGTTTTGAGCCTTGAACGGGTTACTCAGCCCGGGCGAAAACAGTGTCTTTCAACACACGTCGATCCTGGTTCGGCCCCTTCACAAATGGCGGAAAACCGCCCTTTGTGGTGGAGCCGCCGGGTACTGCCCCCGGGTCCGCTGTGCCTATTGCACACCGCAATTTATCGCCATAGCCCGCCGAAGCGAGCAGACCCTATATAGGCGCGCTCGCGTTAATGTGAAGTGTATCCGCTCACCCCATCGGACCCTTCTCGGGCGCGTAGTCCGGCTTCGCACCGTCGCCGTGGCGCAATTCGGCCAGAATCTTCTTGAGCACGTCGAGCTGCGGATCGGTCGGCACCTCGTCGCTCTGCGAGCTGTCTTCCGTTTCCATCTGCTTTTTCTGCATTTCTTCGGTCACCTTGTTCACGCTGCGCACGAGCATGAAGAGAGCGAAGGCGACGATCAGGAAATTGATGACCGCGGTGATCAGCGCGCCGTAGCCGATCATGGCGACGCCGGCTTCCTTGAGTTGCTCGTAATTGTCGAGTGCCCCCTCGTACCCTTCGGGCACGTCACCCAGGCGGATGAACCAGTTGGAGAAATCGATCTCGCCGAAGATCCAGCCGATGACCGGCATGATGATCGCCTCGGTCAGCTGGGTCACGATCCCGCTGAACGCCGCCCCGATGACGACGCCGACCGCGAGGTCCACGACATTGCCGCGCGCGATGAATTTCTTGAACTCGGTCCCCAGGCTCATGGGCCACTCCCTGTCGGTGAATTGTCCGATCGCTTTGTGTCATTTGACATTCGGATTGCAAGCCCTCGATCCTTCTTGAAGCGCGGCGCAGGTGTGCTAACAAGGTAACACGCAGTCGGCTCGAGGCCGGCCCAAAGGGAGCACAATCGCATGAACTTCACTGCCATCCGCCGCTATGCGCTGGTCGCCATGGCCTCGTTCGGCCTCGCGGCCTGCGGGATCAACTCCGTCCCCGCCGCGGAAGAAAACGCCAAGGCGAAGTGGGCCGATGTCGAGGCGCAGTTCCAGCGCCGCGCCAACCTCATCCCGAACCTGGTCGAAGTGACCAAGGGCGCCGGCGAGAACGAGCGCGCGATCCTGACCGAAGTCACGAATGCACGCGCCCGGGCGACCGGCATCAACATCCAGGGCGACGATCTGAGCGATCCCGAGAAAATGGCGGAATTCCAGGCGGCGCAGAACCAGCTCGGCCAGGGTCTCGGCCGCCTGCTGGCGAGCTTCGAAGCCTATCCGCAAATCCAGTCGAACCAGAACTACCTCGCGCTGCAGAGCCAGCTCGAAGGGACCGAAAACCGCATTGCCGTGTCGATCCGCGACTACAACGAGGCGGTGCGCCAGTATAACACCACCATCCGCACCTTCCCCGACACGATCGGCGCGAACATCATCCACGGTGCAGAGCCGATGGTGCCCTACAAGGCCACCACCGAAGGGGCCGAGGTCGCACCGACCATCGACATGACCGCCAACTGAGCGGTTCGATGCGCCGCCTCGCCCTCCTGTTCGCCCTCGTGGCGGGGCTTCTCGCCCTGCCCGCATGGGCGCAACCGAGCTTTCCCGAGCTGACCGGTCGCGTGGTCGACAACGCCGACCTGCTCTCGCCGGAGGAAGAGGCGCAGCTGACAGCGCAGCTCGAAGGGCTGGAAACCCGCACCCAGCGCCAGCTCGTCGTCGCGACCATCCCCGATCTCGAAGGCTACGACATCGCGGACTACGGCTACCAGCTGGGCCGGGCGTGGGGCATCGGCGATGCCGAGCGCAACGACGGTGCGCTGCTGATCGTCGCGCCGAACGATCGCAAGGTGCGCGTCGAAATCGGCTACGGGCTGGAAGGCGTAATGACCGATGCGCTTTCCTCGGTGATTATTCAGCAGGACATCCTCCCGCGCTTCCGCGACGGCGACATGGCTGGCGGGATCATCGCAGGGACCGATGCGCTGGTGCGCCAGCTCGAACTGCCCGAAGACGAGGCGCGGGCGGTGGTCCAGCAGGCCAGCGAGAGCCAGTCCGACGGCGGCTTTCCCATCGGGGCGATCATCTGGATCGCCTTCGTGTTCTTCTTTTTCGTGCTGCCCATGCTGAGGGGCGGCAAGCGCTATCGCCGCAGGGGTGTTGGCGGCGCGGTCGGCGACATCATCCTGTGGGAAGCCGGCAAGGCCATTGCCCGCGGCGCGAGCGGCGGGGGTGGCGGAGGCTGGGGCGGCGGCGGCTTCGGTGGCGGCGGGGGCTTCTCCGGCGGTGGCGGCAGTTTCGGAGGCGGCGGCGCCTCCGGGGGGTGGTGACATGGGGAAGTATCTGAGCGCGGAAGCGCATGACACGGTGACCGCTGCGGTCGCGGAAGCCGAACTCCATACTTCCGGCGAGATCGTGACTGTCCTCGCCGACCGGTCGGACGGTTACACTGACATCGCCCTGTGGTGGGCGATCGCCGCTGCCTTCACCGCGATGAGCCTGCTGGCGGCCCTGCCCGATGTTTTCCTGCCCGAGCTTGCCTGGCTGTGGGGCGGCTGGGTACCCGAATGGACGCTCGGCGAATTCGCGGCGCTGATCATCGGCTTCGGGCTGATGAAATTCGTCGGCGTGCTGCTGTTCCAGCTGTGGCAACCGCTCAAGTTCTGGCTCGTCCCGCCGCCGGTAAAGACCGCGCGGGTACACGACCGCGCCGTCGCGCATTTCAGGGTCGGAGCCGAACGCCGGACCCACGGGCGCACGGGCGTGCTGCTCTATCTCTCGATGCGCGAACACCGCGCCGAGATCGTTGCCGACGAACCGATCGCGGCCCTGGTTCCCGCCGAGGTCTGGGGAGAGGCGATGGCCGACATGCTGGTCGAGATCAAACAGGGCCGGATTGCGGAAGGCCTCGCCGCCGGGATCCGCGATGTGGGCGCGGTGCTGTCCGAACATTTCCCCCGGTCGGAGGACGACCAGAACGAACTGCCCGACCGGCTGATCGAGGTCTGACCCTGTCCGTCCCCGATCACGACGCGGACGAGCAGATCGTCTGGCAAGGAGATTTCGTCACCGCGAAGAAGCGCGGGCGCTGGGAATATGTCTCGCGCAGCAGGGGAATCAAGGCGGCGGTGATCCTCGCGGTCGAAGACGGTCACGTGCTTCTGGTCGAACAGTATCGCGTGCCGCTGGGTCGCAACTGCCTTGAACTGCCTGCCGGCCTGATCGGCGACCACGACGAGAGCGAGAAGGACGATCCGCTGTCCGCGGCCGGACGCGAGCTCGAGGAAGAGACCGGCTATCGCGCCGCGCGGCTCAAGGATTGCGGCACCTATTTTTCCTCGCCCGGAATGCTCGGCGAGAGTTTCACGCTCGTTCGTGCAAGCGGACTGACCAGGGTCGGTGATGGCGGCGGCGTGCATGGCGAGAACATCACCGTGCATCGCATCCCTGTTTCGGGCCTCGGCGAATTCTGCCGCAGCAAGCGCGAGGAAGGTTGCGGGATCGACGTGCGCCTGCTCATACTGCTGGCAAACGAGATTCTAGCGGGAGAGTAGAGATGGCAGGTCGGGTAGCGGGCAAGCTCGCATTGGTCACGGGCGCGGCGCAGGGTCTGGGTGCGGCGCATTGCATGACGCTCGCGCGGGAAGGCGCGAGAGTTCTGTGTACCGATATCAACGGCGAAGGTGCGGCCGCGACGGCTGCGGCGATCAACGACGCGCATGGCGCGGATACCGCCTTTTCGATGCAGCACGACGTCACCAGTCCCGAACAATGGGACGAGGCGATCGAGATGGCGGCAGACAAGCTCGGCGGCCTGTCGGTACTCGTCAACAACGCCGGGGTCGGCGTTCGCGGCAATATCGAGACCTGCACGCTGGAGGAATGGCGCAAGGGCTTCGCGATCAATGTCGATTCGGTGTTTCTTGGCTGCCAGAAGGCCTTGCCACTGATGAAGGACAACCAGCCCGGGTCGATCATCAACATCAGCTCGATCGCCGGTCTGATCGCCAGCGATACCATGCCGGGCTACAATGCCAGCAAGGCGGCGGTGTGGATGCTGTCGAAATCGGTCGCCCTCTATTGCGGCAAGATGGGATGGAACATCCGCTGCAATTCGGTCCACCCGACGTTCGTCGATACACCGATCCTGGACGGGATCACGCGGAATTCTGGACATCCCAAGGACGTGGTGATGGGCAAGCTGGCGCGGCAGATTCCGCTCAAGCGGGTCGGCGTGCCGCAGGAAATCGCCGACGGGGTGCTGTTCCTCGCCAGCGACGAGAGCAGCTTCATGACCGGAGCCGAGCTCAAGCTCGACGGCGGCATCTCGGCCATGTGAGAATGGTGAGGAGGAGGTCCCTCGCGGGACCCCCTCAGTCTGCGATCAGGGCGATCGCGAGGTAGACCAGGATCAGCGAACCGAAGCCGATCAGCGTGCCGAGCACGAAGCCGATGCGGACCATGGTCGCGTCGATCCCGAAGTAGTTGGCGATCCCCGAGCATACGCCCCAGATCTTGCCGTTGTTTCGGTCGAGACGAAACTCGCGCGAAGGCGGGGTACCAACCGGGCGGACGTCGAGTTTGCTCATGCGAGAACTCCCGAGCCGACGAGGCTGGGCGAAGCGGGCGCAATCGCCATGGCGAGGAAGACGGCCGAGAAAGCGATCGAGCTTACGGCTGCAAGAAAACGGTTGGAGAGTGACATGGTATTTTTTCCCTTTTTACCTGCCGGCGGAGTGATTTCCACCGACACCCAACTCTTTGCATAGGGTGTGCCAATTCGCGCAAATGACGGAATTCAGCCATTGTTCATCCTAGCGACGCGTTTTTGACCATCGCTCGACGCCGATTGTTGGTGAAAATGACCAACTTTCGGAAATCGCCCTTTTAGTGGCTATCCGAGCCCGCGCTGGCTACCAGCAGCACGACCCGAAATGCTCGACCGCATCGCCCTCTCCCGCTTCCGCAATCATGCCGAAACCGCGCTCGATGGTGCGGGCAAGCTCAACCTGTTGCTGGGCGAGAACGGCGCGGGCAAGACCAACGTTCTCGAAGCCTTGTCGCTCTTCGCGCCCGGACGCGGACTGCGCAGGAACCGTCCGTCCGATATGGCTTCGAATGGGGGTGACGGCGGCTTCGCGATCGGCGCATCGCTGGCGACCGGCGGGGAAAGCGTGCGCCTCGCGACCTTCGTGGAAGCAGCCCACCCGAACAGGCGGAACGTCCAGATTAACGGCGCGCCCTCCCCGGCGACGGCGCTCGGCGAATGGGTCGCGGTGAGCTGGCTGACGCCTGCAATGGATGGCCTCTTCGCCGACAGTGCCGGTGCGCGGCGACGCTACATGGACCGGCTTGCCGTGGCGCTCGACCCGCTTCATGCCCGCCACGCGGCCCGGTACGAGCAGGGTTTGCGCGAACGCAACCGGCTGCTCGCGGACGATGCCGCGCCCGATCCGGCCTGGCTCGACGGCATCGAGGCGCAGATGGCTGAACACGGGTTTGCGCTGGCAACAGGGCGAGCACGGCTGGTTGCCGACCTCGTCGAAGCGCTATCGCACCTGCCGGACGAGCCCTTCGCACGCCCTGCTCTCTCCTATGACGCGGGTGGTCCGCTAGACCGCGCAGAACTCGCCGCCCGCTGGCATTCCAACCGGCAGCGCGACCGTGCCGCCGGACGCACGCTCACCGGTCCCCAGCGCGACGAGCTGTCGGTGACGATGTCCCGCAATGCGATGCCTGCCGCCGATTGTTCGACCGGTGAACAGAAGGCGATGCTGATCGCCATGACGCTGGCCCATTCGGAACTGGCCGCGCGCGGGCGGCCGAGCGTGTTGCTCCTCGACGAGGTTGCTGCCCATCTCGATCCGCGTCGCCGCGCGGCACTGTTCGAGCGCCTGAACGAAGGCGCAGCCCAGGTCTGGATGACGGGAACCGAACCTGCTCCATTCGACGAAATTGTCGGATCGAGCGCCTATTGGCGCGTGGCCGGCGGATCGGTGCGCAAGATCGGCTAGTTGTCGTTCGCCGCGTCCGGCAGCGCTTCGGCGACCTGCGACACGGTCGCGCCGACGATCTCCTCTATCCCCACCGCGGTCGGGTGGATCCGGTCGTCCTGGAAAAGCTCCGGCCTCTGGTAGATAGCCTCGAGGAAGAACGGGACCAGTTCCGCGCCATACTGGCGGGCGATGTCGCCATAGAGTGCATCGAAACGCTGCTGATAATCGGGGCCGAGATTGGGCGGCGCACGCATCCCCATCAGCAGCACCGGAATATCGCGATCGGTGATCTCGTCCAGGATGGCGGCGAGATTTTCGCGCGTCTGCGCCGGATCGATGCTGCGCAGCAGGTCGTTGCCGCCAAGTTCGACGATAACCAGATCGGGCTTCTTCTCCTGCGCGTCGAGTGTGAAGGCGATCCGCTGGCGCCCGGCGGCGGTCGTGTCGCCCGACACACCTGCATTGGCGATCTGTGCATTGATGCCGCGCGCCCGCAGGGCTGCTTGCAGCCGCTCCGGATAGCTTTCGCCCGGGCCAAGACCATAGCCTGCGAACAGGCTGTCGCCGAAAGCGACTATATGGCGTTCGGGTCCCATGACCGGCACCTCGTCGGGAGAGACCTGCGCGCTCGGCTCGCCGGTTTCCCCTTCCTGCGCCCCGCCACAACCGGCCAGCACCAGCGCGGCAGCGAAGGGAACGATCGACGAAAAGCGCAGGCGCATCTGCGGACTCCTTGAAACTGGCGTGAGCGGGCTTGTGCGGTTCCCATGCCTATGCCATCGCACGGCTGTGGCAAGCCCTCCCCCTGCAATTTCCGCCCGTAACGTCACCCTCACGCTCGGCAGCCGGAGCGCGCCGGTCGAGATCCTGCGCGGGATCGACCTCGATGTGGCAAAGGGCGAAACGCTCGCACTGCTGGGGCCCTCGGGGTCGGGCAAGAGCAGCCTGATGGCAGTCATGTCCGGCCTGGAAAGGGCTACCGGCGGATCGCTGGACGTCGCCGGCCAGGATTTCGCGGCGATGGACGAGGACGGTCTCGCGCTCGCCCGGCGGGGGCGGATCGGCATCGTGCTGCAGGCATTCCACCTGCTGCCGACCATGACCGCGCTCGAAAACGTCGCCACCCCGATGGAACTGGCCGGGATGGAAGGCGCGCGCGAACGCGCCGCGGAAGAATTGCAAGCCGTCGGCCTCGGCCACCGGCTCGACCATTACCCGACCCAGCTTTCGGGCGGCGAGCAGCAACGCGTCGCCATAGCCCGCGCGATCGCCCCGCGCCCGGACCTCATCTTCGCCGACGAGCCGACCGGCAACCTCGACGCGGCAACCGGACACGAGATTGTCGACATCCTCTTCGCACGTCGCGCGGAAACCGGCGCGACGCTGGTCGTCATCACGCACGATCCGGAACTGGCGGAGCATTGCGACCGCGTGGTCACGCTGGCCGACGGGCGCATCGCCACCGATACGGGAGCGAGATGAACGCCAACCTGCCATGGCGCACTGCCTGGACGATCGCGCGGCGCGATCTCAATGGCCGGTTCAAGGGGTTGCGCCTGCTGCTCGTCTGTCTGTTTCTCGGCACCGGAGCGATTGCTGCCATCGGGACGCTGACGACCGCGATCGAGACCGAGCTTTCCGATCGCGGGCAGGCACTGCTGGGCGGGGACATCCAGGTGTCGGTCTGGCAGCGGCTTCCCAACGAGGAGGAACTGGCTGCCTTCCGCGAACTGGGCACGGTTTCCGGCGGGACGCGGCTGCAGGTCGTCGCGCGCGCAGGGGAGAACAACGCGCCGGTCGAACTGAAGGCAGTCGACGCGAAATACCCGTTATATGGCCGTTTCGTGCTGGAGGACGGTCGCGAGGTCGGCGCACCGCCACCGGGCCGGGCCTGGCTGGCGCAAGGGGCACTCGACCGGCTCGGCCTCAAGGTCGGCGACAGTTTCGAGGTCGGCACGGCGAGCCTGCGCGTCGGCGGGATCATCCGCACCGAGCCCGACCGGCTGGGCGAAGGTTTCCAGCTCGGGCCGACGGTGATCGTCGCCGACGACGTACCGCAAGCCGCCGGCCTGCTCGCGCCCGGGTCGATGTTTCGCAGCAAGTATCGCATTGCGCTCGAGGATCCGGCGACCGATCTCGAGGCAACGACCGAAGTGCTCGACCAGCGCTTCCCGCTCTCCGGTTTCGAGCTGCGCACGCGTGATCGCGCTTCGCCCGGTGCGGACCGCTTCGTCGACCGGATGGGAGAATTCCTGACCCTGGTCGGTCTTGCCGCGCTGATCATCGCCGGCATCGGGATCGGCGGCGGGGTGACATCCTATCTCGAAGCGCGACGGACCAGTATCGCGACGCTGAAGGTACTGGGCGCGACCAGCACCGACATCGCGCGCATCTACGTCCTCCAGATTGGCGCGGCGGCGCTCGTCGGTTCGCTTGCAGGCCTGGCGGTCGGCGTAGCGGTGACCCCGCTTCTCGCCGGTGCGCTGTCCGGGCTGCTGCCGGTGGAGGGCGGCGTCACCGTCGCTCCGCTCGCACTCCTGAGTGCGCTGGCCTACGGGCTGCTGGTGGCGCTCGTGTTCGCAGCGACGCCGATTATCCGCGCGCGAAACTTTCCGGCCATGGCGCTGATGCGCGCCCGCGTTGCGCCGCTCAGCCGCGACCGGACGGCATTGCGCTGGGTCGGCGGCGGACTGCTGGCGATCATCGCGCTGGCGCTGCTGAGCGCCGCACAACCGCTGCTGACCGCAGGTTTCCTCGCCGGCGCCGCAGCGGTGCTGGCGCTGCTGGGCCTGATCGGCTGGGCCATTCGCAAGGGTGTCGGCGCGCTTCCCCGGCCGGGCAATCCGATCCTGCGTAATGCAATGGCAAACCTCCACCGGCCTGGCTCGAACACCGGAGCGCTGGTCACGGCCCTTGGCTTCGGCCTTGCCGCCTTCGTGGTGCTGGCGGCGATCCAGACCGCGATCGACGGAAACATCGAGCGGCGCGTACCAGACGAGGCTCCGGATTATTTCGTGCTCGACATCCCGCGCGACCGGATCGACGAATTCGGAACGCTGGTCCGCTCAGAGCAGCCCGAGGCCGCCATCCGCACCGTTCCCGCGTTACGCGGCTCGATCACTGCCTACGGCCCGCGCGATGCGATGACGCAGGTCGCCGAACTGGAGGAAATCCCGGATGGCGCCTGGCCGCTGCGGGGCGAGCGCGGCCTCACCTATTCGGAAGACTTGCCGGTCGGCAACACGATCCTCGACGGGACCTGGTGGCCGAACGGCTATGACGGCGAACCTCTGGTCTCGGTCGACGAGGAGTTTGCCGCCGCTATCGATCTCCAGATCGGCGATTACCTGACGGTCGCCCTGCTCGGTGTCGAGCGCACCGTGCGCGTCGCCAACCTGCGACGTATCGACTGGGAAAGCATGGGCTTCAACTACGTACTCGTCTTCTCGCCCAACGCTCTGGAGGATGCGCCGCACAATATCGCGGCGACGATCGAGCTGCCCGGCGAAACTCCCACCGGGCCGCTGCTGCGCGCGCTGGTCAATGCCTTCCCGTCGAGCTCGGTGATCGAGATCGGGCAGGTGCTCGCCCAGGCACGCACGATCCTGACCCAAGTCGGCCTTGCGACCTTCGCCGCTGCCTCGGTCGCGGTTCTGGCAGGTCTGGCCGTATTGCTCGGGAGCATCGCAGCCGCACGGGCCGCGCGCACCTACGATACCGTCGTATTGCGCGTGCTTGGTGCGAGCCGTGGCCAGATCCTGCTCATGCAATTCGCGGAATATGCCTTGCTGGCACTGGTCCTCGCGGTCGTCGCGCTCGGTCTCGGGAGCCTGACCGCCTGGCTGGTCGTCACCCAGTTGTTCGAGTTCGACTGGCTGCCCGACTGGCCGACCGTGCTGGCCGTACTCGGTGCCGGCATCGCGGTGGTCCTCGGCTTCGCGATCGGCGGCTCGCTGCCGTTGCTGCGGGCTCGGCCTGCACAGGCGCTCCGCTCGCTCTAGAGAGTCTCGGGCAAAGAAAAAGGGCCCCGCCATCGCCGGCGAGGCCCTCCCCTTTTTAACGCTATGCGCCGCTTCAGAAGCGGTAGCGCGCAGTCACACCATAAGTGCGCGGCTGGCTCGGATAGCCCGAGATCGTGCCCGGCTGGGCGACACCCGGGAAGATCGTCGTCAGATAACGCTCGTTGGTGAGGTTGCGGACCCAGCCCGCGATCTCGAAGCCAGCGTCGGCGACGAAGGTGAGCGAGCCGTTCACCTGGTTCACTTCGCGGCGATAGTTGCGCGCGATGCCGATCGGGTCCGGGAAGCCCGGGATGCCGTCGAGGATCTGCGTGTTGCTCTCGTGGTAGTAGTCGAGGCGACCGATCAGCAGGTTACCCGTGGTGCCGAATTCGTGCGTGTAGGTCGCCGAGGTCGCGATCGAGAACTCGGGAACACCCGCTACCGGCTGGCCGGTCAGGTCGCCGACTGCCGAACCCGGGAAGCTGTCGTACTTCGAATCGAGATAGGTCAGCGCGAAGGTCAGGACGAGCGGATCGACCGGGTTGACCGAGGAATCGAGCTCGAAACCGCGGACCGACTGCGAACCCGCATTGGCGAGCGCGAAACCGGTGCCGGTGAAGGCGTTCGACTGGAACCCGTCGATCGTCTGGTCGAACAGCGCGAGGTTGAAGCCGAAGCGATCGAATTCGCCCTTCAGGCCGACTTCCCAGACCTTGGCCTTTTCCGGTCCGGCGAAGCGCGAACCGGTGGTGAGGTTGGGCACTGCCAGACCGGCATCGCGGATCGGCGAGGACGGCGCGAGGATCGTGCTGCCGAACGGACCGGCGGTGTAATCGGTGTTCGTCGGGCGGCTGTCACGCGACAGGTTCACCGAGCTCGCCTTGAAGCCCGTTGCATAGGTCACATAGGCGTTCAGCGAGTCGGTCAGCTCGTAGGCCGCACGCAGCGTGTAGCTGAAGTTGTCGTCGCGGGTCTTGCCCGGTTCGACGGCGTTCGGCACCGCGAGGAACGGCGGCAGGAACTGCAGCTGCTGCAGCGGCAGAAGCTGGTTGCAGAACGGCGGCGGCGAAGTCGGCGAACACGGCGTCGTCGCGATGGTCGTGATCTGCTGGAAGCCGGCCGGAGCATTGGTCGCGAAGTTCTGGATCACGGTCGGAGTGACCGCCGACGCCGGGATGTTGAGTGCCTGTGCGATGCCGCCGACGATCACGGCGTCGACGAAGTTCACGCTGGCAAACGGATCGAGCGACTGCTGCGAGAGCGCGAAATCCTTCTTGTCCTTGGTGTAGTTGAAGCCGCCGGTCAGCGTCAGGCGATCGGTGACTTCGAAATCGACCGTGCCGAAGATCGACCACGAGGTGTTGTCGAGTTGGAAGCTCTCGCGCGTCGTCGGGCCCTGCGCGAAGGATGCACCAACCGGAATGCCGAGCTGCGATTCGACGAAGCCGATCGTTCCGGGCGTGCCGCTGCCGGCCAGCAGGTCGAAGAACAGGCGGCTGTTCGCGCCGTTGTCGAGACCGCTGTTCTGGTCGACCGATTCGTCGAAGTAGAAGCCGCCGAGCAGGAAGTTGAGCGGGCCGTCGAAGTCCGAAGCGACGCGCAGTTCCTGCGTGAAGGTGTCGACCGCCTGGTCGGTGATCTGGTTGACGATGTCGGCGCTGGTGAAATCGACGTCCTGCACGTTGTAGCTGCGCAGTTCGCGATAGGACGTGATCGAGGTGAAGCTCAGCGCGCCGGCTTCGTAGTCTGCCTGCACCGAGCCGCCGTAGCTCTCGATATCGTTGAGCGGCAGGACGTTGAGATAGGCCTTGTCGGAAAACGGCGATTCGACGTCGACTGCGCCGCCGACACCGAAGATCAGCGGAACGGTCGTGCCGGCGCGGACATTGGCCGCGTGGCAGCACAGTTCGTCGATCTTCGAATAGTCGCCGATCGCGCGCAGGCGGAACGCACCGCCGTTGTCGAACAGGAGCTGGCCGCGCAGCACGTAGCGGTCGCGATCGTTGATCTTCTCGTCGAGGTTCACGACGTCGACGTATCCGTCACGCTTGTTGTAGGTGCCGTCGAGCGAGAAGGCGATGGAATCGGTGATCGGGCCGGTCACGTCGGCCTTGGCGACGATATTGTCGTAATTGCCGTAGGTGAGGCTCACCGAACCGCCGAAGTCGAACTGCGGCTCGCGGGTGACGACGGAGATGACGCCGGCGCTGGCGTTCTTGCCGAACAGCGTGTTCTGCGGGCCGCGCAGGACTTCGATCCGCTGGACGTTGGCGAGATCGTTGATCGAGCTGGCCGAGCGCGAGCGGAACACGCCGTCGATGAAGACGCCGACCGACGGCTCGATACCGAAGTTGTTGGCGCCGTTACCGAAACCGCGGATGATGAAGGTGGTGTTCGCACTGCTCTGGAGCGTGCTGACGCGCAGCGAGGGCGCGACCGTCTGCAGATCGGCGAGATCGCGGATTTCCGCGCGCTCGAGCGTTTCGCCGCTGGTCACGCTGACCGAGACAGGGGTTTCCTGGAGCGTCTGTTCGCGCTTGGTCGCGGTAACGATGATGACGTTGGCTTGCGCGTCCGACGCGTCGTTGATGTTATCGCCGTCGGTGTCGATTTCTTCCTGGACGTCTTCGATGACGTCAGCATCCTGCGCATGGGCGACGCCGGGCAAGGCGACGATGGCCGCACCGGTCAGAAGGGCGGCACGCGCGGTGTTGTAAGCGATAGATCGCATGAAGTTCTCTCTCTGTTGGGATTTTCGGGCGCCATCTCTGCTTCGGCGACGCCTCTGGTTCTCATTGACGGGCGGCTCTTACGGTTAGGTAAACGGGGGGACAATCCGTAAGTTTCGGACGATTCAACGGGTTTTCGCCAGTTGTGACCTTGGCGCAACACCCATGCCGCGCTTGCCGCATTGCAGCATCGGCGTCGAGCGGCTAGGGGCGCGAACGAAATGCTGGCGCGCCATCTGGCTGCGCCTCCTCCCCGTTTTCGAAAGCTCCGTTCCTCATGACCACTTCGCAGCGCAATATCGCGATCATCGCCCACGTCGACCACGGCAAGACGACGCTGGTCGACCAGCTGTTCCGCCAATCCGGGACCTTCCGCGACAACCAGCGCGTGGAAGAGCGCGCCATGGATTCCAACGACCTCGAAAAGGAACGCGGGATTACCATCCTCGCCAAGCCGACGAGCGTCGAATGGGTTTCGTCGAAGGGCGAGAACTTCCACATCAACATCGTCGACACGCCCGGCCACGCCGACTTCGGGGCCGAGGTCGAGCGGATCCTGAGCATGGTCGACGGCGTCATCCTGCTCGTCGACGCAGCCGAAGGGCCGATGCCGCAGACCAAGTTCGTGACCGGCAAGGCGCTCGGCCTCGGGCTCAAGCCGATCGTGGTCGTGAACAAGATCGATCGCGGCGATGCCCGCCCCTCCGAAGTGCTCGACGAAGTGTTCGACCTGTTCGTTTCGCTCGATGCCAACGACGAGCAGCTCGACTTCCCCGTGCTCTACGCCTCCGGCCGCTCGGGCTTTGCCAGCGACGACGAGAACGCACGCGAAGGCGACTTGCTGCCGCTGTTCGAACTCATCACCAGCCACGTTCCGGCACCGGGCCTCGACCAGGACGGCGCCTTCTCGATGCTGGCAACCCTGCTCGACCGCGACAGCTTCCTCGGCCGTATCCTGACCGGCCGGATCGAGAGCGGCACGCTCGAAGTCGGCATGCCGATCAAGGCGCTCGACGTGAACGGCAAGCTGGTCGAAAGCGGCCGCGCCACCAAGGTCTTCGCCTACGAGGGTCTCGAACGTGTTCCGGTCGACCGCGCCAAGGCCGGCGACATCGTCGCCATTGCCGGGCTGACCGAAGCGACCGTCTCCAACACGCTGTGCGATCCGCAGGTCACCGAGCCGATCGCCGCGCAGCCGATCGATCCGCCGACGCTGGCAATGACCTTCACCGTCAACGACAGCCCCTATGCCGGGCGCGAGGGCGACAAGGTCCAGAGCCGCGTGATCCGGGACCGGCTCGAGCGGGAAGCGGAAGGCAATGTCGCCATCCGCATCTCCGAGAGTGCCGACAAGGACGCGTTCGAAGTCGCGGGTCGCGGCGAACTGCAGCTGGGCGTGCTCATCGAAACGATGCGGCGCGAAGGCTTCGAGCTGTCGATCAGCCGCCCGCGCGTGCTGTTCCGTGACGGTCCCGATGGTCGCGAAGAGCCCTATGAAACGGTGGTCATCGACGTCGACGACGAGTTTTCGGGCACGGTCGTCGAGAAGATGGCCATGCGCAAGGCCGAGATGACCGATATGCGCCCG
The DNA here is from genome assembly GCF_009827535.1 of Qipengyuania oceanensis. Lineage (NCBI taxonomy): Bacteria > Pseudomonadati > Pseudomonadota > Alphaproteobacteria > Sphingomonadales > Erythrobacteraceae > Qipengyuania > Qipengyuania oceanensis. The sequence continues at coordinate 841,786 of NZ_WTYN01000001.1, forward strand.
TCCGGTTCCGGAAAGACCCGGATCACCTTCTCGGCGCCGAGCCGTGGCCTGATCGGCTATCACGGTGAATTCCTGTCGGACACGCGCGGCACGGGCATCATGAACCGCCTGTTCGAGAAATACGGGCCTTACAGGGGTAAGATCGAAGGCCGCCAGAACGGCGCGATGATCTCGATGGAACAGGGCGAAGCCGTCGCCTACGCGCTCAATTCGTTCGAAGACCGCGGCGTCCTGTTCGTCTCGCCGGGCGACAAGCTTTACGAAGGCATGATCATAGGCGAAAACGCCAAGCCGCAGGACCTCGAAGTCAATCCGCTGAAGTCCAAGCAGCTTACGAACTTCCGCTCGACCGGAAAGGACGACGCGGTGCGCCTCACTCCGCCGCGCCGGATGACTCTGGAGCAGGCCATCGCCTATATCCAGGACGACGAGCTGGTCGAAGTCACACCAAAGACGATCCGCCTGCGCAAGCGCTATCTCGATCCGCACGAGCGCAAGCGCCAGTCGCGCAAGTCGGAGTAGGCGGTAGGTCCGGAGCCAGATTGGCCAGAGCCGGTTTCGTCTGTTACCAGCCGCGCCCATGCAAACCGGAACACTCGTTACCCTCGCCCTCTACTTCATCCTGATGATCGGCATCGGGCTCTTCGCCTGGCGCAAGTCGACCGACACGAGCGAAGGCTACATGCTCGCCGGGCGCAACCTGTCGCCCGGCGTCGCTGCCCTCAGCGCCGGCGCTTCCGACATGAGCGGCTGGCTCCTGCTCGGCCTGCCGGGCGCGCTCTATGCGAGCGGCCTGGTCGAGGCGTGGATCGCGATCGGCCTTTTCGCAGGGGCGATCGCCAACTGGGTCATCGTCGCCCCGCGCCTGCGCCAGCAGACGGAAGAGCTCGGCAATGCGCTGACCATTCCCGAATTCCTGGCCAATCGCTTTCCCGACAAGGCGGTTGCACTGCGGGTCATTTCCGCGATCGTCATCGTGCTGTTCTTCACCGTGTACACGGCCGCAGGGCTGGTCGGCGGCGGCAAGCTGTTCGAGACGGCCTTCGCCGGAATCCTGCCCAACGTTGCGATGAGCGATTACATGCTCGGCATCTGGATCACGGCGGGCGTCGTCCTTGCCTACACCATGGTCGGCGGGTTCCTCGCGGTGAGCCTTACCGACTTCGTGCAAGGCTGCATCATGGTTGTCGCACTGGTGCTGATGCCGCTCGTGGTGATGTTCGGCGAAGGCGGTAGCGCAGGCGGATCGATCCTGGCGGTCGCGGCCGAGCAACCCGGCTTCCTCAGCCTGACCGAAGGGCTGACTTTCCTCGGCTTCGTCAGCGCGGTGACCTGGGGACTCGGCTATTTCGGGCAGCCGCACATCATCGTGCGCTTCATGGCGATCCGCAGCGTCGCCGACGTGGCTACCGCCCGCAACATCGGCCTGACGTGGATGGCGGTGTCGGTGATCGGTGCAGTCGGCCTCGGCATCGCCGGCCGCGCCTACGCCATGCGCAACGGCCTGGTGGTCGAGGATCCGGAGACGATCTTTATCGTGCTGTCCGAACTCCTGTTCCATCCGCTCATCACCGGCTTCCTCTTTGCCGCGCTGCTCGCCGCGATCATGTCGACGATCAGCTCGCAGCTGCTGGTTTCGTCCAGCTCGCTGACCGAGGATTTCTACCGCCTGTTCCTGCGCCAGAATGCCAGCGAGCGCGAGGCGGTGAACGTCGGGCGCGTGTGCGTCGCACTGGTCGCGCTCGCCGCCATCGTCATCGCGCAGGATCCCGAGAGCGAAGTTCTCGGCCTCGTGTCCAACGCCTGGGCCGGTTTCGGTGCGGCTTTCGGCCCGCTGATTGTGCTGTCGCTGACCTGGGACCGGATGACCGGCACCGGCGCCGTCGCAGGACTGGTTACCGGCGCGGTGGTGGTTGCGCTGTGGATCGCGCTGGGCTGGAACGCGGATTTCGTCGGTGGCCGTGGTCTTTACGAGATCGTGCCGGGCTTCATCGCGGCGTGGCTGGCGATCTGGCTGGTCAGCAAGGCAACCTATCGGCACAAGGTCGCGACAGCTTAGGAGATCTGCCCATGAACCGGATTCTGGCCGCTATCGGTCTCGCCAGCCTCGCCCTGCCCGTCGCAGCACAGGAGCAAGCCGGCAAGGAGGCGCTGCCGCCGGTCGACCAGCAGATCGGAGCCGGTGGACGGCCAGTCGGCGCGAGCTGGAGCCGAAGCCCCGTCATCGCGCAGCACGGCATGGCGGCGACCGAACAGCCGCTGGCGACGCAAGTCGCGCTCGACATCCTGAAAGCCGGCGGAACCGCAGTGGACGCGGCAATCGCGGCCAATGCCGCGATGGGCCTGATGCATCCGACCGGCAACGGCATTGGCGGCGACCTGTTCGCGATCATCTACGATCCGGCGACCCAGCAACTCTACGGGATCAACGGCTCGGGCCGCTCCCCGAAGGGCCAGACTCTCGACCAGCTGAAAGCCAAGCTCGGCGATGCCGATGCCCTGCCCTCGGTCGGCGCGCTTCCCGTCACCATCCCCGGCACGATCGATGCCTGGTTCACGATGCACGGCAGGTTCGGCAAGCTGCCGATGGACCGCCTGCTCGCGCCGACGGTGACCTATGCCCGCGATGGATTTCCGGTATCGCCGGTCGTGGCCGCCTATCTCGCCGGAAACCTGCGTGCGTTCGAACGGATGTCCGACCAGTTCGACTTCACCAATGCGCGGGCGACATGGTTTGCCGATGGCGAGGCGCCGAAGGCGGGCGAGATCTTCAAGAACCCCGATCTTGCACGAACTCTCCAGAGCATCGGCGCATCGGGTCGCGATGCCTTCTACGACGGCGAGCTGACCGACCGGATGGTCGATTATCTCCGGGCGCAGGGCTCGGCCTTCACGCGTGCCGACTTCGCAGCACACCGTAGCGAATGGGTCGAGCCGGCCTGCGCCGCCTATCGCAAAGGGTTCGAGCTGTGCGAACTGCCGCCCAACGGCCAGGGATTTGCCGCCCTGCAAATGGTCAATATCCTCAAGAACGTCGATCTGGCGCAATGGGAGCGCGGCAGCCCCGAGGCGATGCACTTCATGGTCGAGGCCAAGCGCCTGGCGTACGAGGATGTCGCACGCTTCTACGCCGATCCCGATTTCGCCAGCTTTCCGCTCGATCTCCTCTCCGAAAGTTACGGCAAGGCCCGATTCGCGCTGATCGACAGGACGCGGGCCAACCCCGAATTCGGACCTGGAGAACCCAAGCTGGAGGGGCCGGGCGATACGACCTATCTCACCGTGGTTGACGGCACGGGGATGATGGTCAGCCTCATCCAGTCGAATTATCGCGGCATGGGGAGCGGGCTCACCGCGCCGGGGACCGGCTTCATGTTCCAGGATCGGGGCGAGCTTTACAGTCTCGATCCGGCGCATCCCAATGCCTATGCTCCGGCCAAGCGACCGTTCCAGACCATCATCCCCGCCTTCGTGAAGAAGGACGGCGAGCCCTACATGACGCTGGGGCTGATGGGTGGCGGAATGCAGCCGCAGGGCCATGTGCAGGTGCTCGTCAACATCGTCGATTACGGCATGAACCTGCAGGAAGCGGGCGATGCGGCGCGCTTCAATCACGATGGCGGACGCCAGCCGACCGAGCCGCTCGAGGGGCCGACCGCCGATCCGCTCGGCACGCTTTACGTCGAGGCCGGCATCCCGGCGGAAACGGTCGAGGCGCTCCGGGCGCTGGGGCACAAGGTGGTGGTCGATCCGACGGGGGTCCAGTTCGGCGGATACGAAGCGATCGCCCGCGATCCGGAAACCGGCGTCCTGACCGGCGCAACCGAAATGCGCAAGGACGGCCAGGCGGCCGGGTACTGAGGAGAAAGCCGATGGCGAAAATAACCGGGCTCGGCGGCATCTTTTACGTGGTCGAGGACCCCGAGGCGACGCGCGCATGGTATCGCGACGTCCTCGGCATCGACGGCGAGTACGGACCGCAACTGCCGTGGTCGGAAGAAACCTGCGACAAGCCCTACTCGCTCATCAGCCATTTTTCCGACGACACCTATCTCAATCCGGGAACGGCGGGCTTCATGATCAATCTGCGGGTCGATGATCTCGACGGTTTCGTCGCGGAGCTCGCCGCCAAGGGGATCGAGGTTCTCGACACGGCAGACGAAGGCTACGGAAAGTTCGCCTGGCTGCTCGATCCCAACGGGGTCAAGATCGAACTCTGGGAACAGTGCGCGCCGCCGCCTTCGTGATGCTTGCAGATGAAGGAGGGCGCCGGTTAGCATTGCGTTAACCATCCTTGGCGAAACTGGCCGCATGACCCGATTGCTCGCCACGGCCCTACTGTCCTTCGCTCTCGCATCCTGCGGGGCCGTGCCTGAAGGTCGTCAGGCCCAGCGCCCGGCGGCAACGCAGGCGCGTATGCCGACCGCCACTGCACCGATTTCCCGACCGAGCCAGGATACTCAGATGTGTTTGGCGACGCTGGGAGCGAGCGGCGCTCGCTTCGAGCCGCTGCCCGACCGCTATCTCGGCCCAGGGTGCCACCAGCTCGGCACCGTCAAGCTCGAGCGACTATCCTCGGACGCAGACCGGATCGAGCTCAGCAGCCTCGGCCCGCTGTCCTGCCCCGTCGCCAACACACTGGCAGGCTGGGTTCGCTTCGGCGTAGACCGGGCCGCGCGCCAGTATCTCGGTAGCGGCATTGCGCGGATCGAGACGATGGGCAGCTATTCCTGCCGCAATGTCGCGGGATCCTCGCGCCTGTCCGCCCATGCCACGGCCGAAGCCGTCGACATCGCCGCTTTCCTGCTCGAGGACGGTCGGCGGGTCAGCGTCAAGCAGGACTGGAGTGAGGGATCGAGCGCAGAACAATCGTTCCTTCGCGTTGTTCACCAGAGCGCCTGCAAGCGCTTCGGCACGGTCCTCGGCCCGGATTACAATGCTGCCCATGCCGATCATCTCCATGTCGAGAGAACGGGGCAGGGAAAGAGCTTCTGTCGCTGAGCGGTCTTGTACCCGAAGAGCTCGTGCAGGCGACATCGACCCGATCGCCTACCCCAGACCGGCTTCCAGTTGCAGCCGGACGGCATCCGCCGGATGGTTGGCGCCCAGCTTGGTCATCATGTTCGCACGGTGGATCTCGACGGTGCGCGGGCTGATCGCCAGTTCGCGCGCGATGGCCTTGTTGCTGCTCCCGCGGCTGAGCCAGTCGAGCACCTCGCGCTCGCGATTGGACAGCGTCGAGATGCGGCTGCGCGCCTCGATCATCCGCTGGCGCGCCGCTGCATAGGCCTCCGCTTCGGCCGCGATATTGTCGAGAACGCGCGAGAGATAGTTCGCGTCGATCGGCAGCGAGAGATAGTCGAGCGCCCCGGCCTTGATCGCATCTACGACCCGACCGGTTTCCGGCGACGTATCCATCGCCAGCACCGGCAGGCCGACGTCGTGATCGGCCAGGCTGCGGATCACGTCGTGCAGGCCGAAATAGGTCGGCTCGTCGCGCAGCAGCAGGATGCCGTCGCGCGGCGGCCGCTCGACCAGTTCGGCGATGTCGGCATAGACTTCGGCGTGGTGACCGAGATCGAAGACCATCCGCGCAAGCTCGCCTCGCGTGCGAGTCGATCGGTCGACGATGTGAAGCGTTGTCCTGGTGTCCATGCGACGCATGCTGCGCGCAAAGCCGGCATGCAATCACGCGCGATTACAACCACTTCAGACCCATATTGCGGGAGACCCGCCGCCGTTTCGCGTTGAGCCTTCGTGAAAACCCGTAATCCGGAATGGAGGCAATTTACGCCGTTCTACGCATCCGAAAGACTGCCTAGGCACCTCCGCCTAGGTATTAGTCCTCAGCGTAGAAGCTGTAGTCTGGCAGCGCGTGAAACGCATGGCGCAGCGCATCGGCCCAGGTCGAGGAAACCGCCTGGAAATAATGGTCGTCGTGCATGATCCGCCGCTCGTGCGTCGGCTCGAAACCGTCGCGCTCGATTACCAGCAGGTCGAGCGGCAGTCCGACCGAAAGGTTCGCCTTGAGGGTCGAATCGAAGCTGACCATCAGCAGCTTGACCGCATCCTCGAAGCTCATCGTCTTGTCGTAGCCGCGCAGGATGATCGGGCGGCCGTACTTGGTCTCGCCGATCTGGAAGAACGGCGTGTCGAAGCTCGCCTCGATGAAATTGCCTTCGGGGTAGATCAGGAACAGGCGCGGCTCCATCCCCTTGATCTGGCCGGCGAGGATGATCGAGGCGGTGAAGCGCCCCCTGCCCTTCACGCCATTGCTTTCCTGGGTCTGCTTGACCGTCTCGCGCAGCAGCTTGCCGATTTCGGTCGCGACCTGAAACATGGTGTCGGCCTTCAGCAGCGTATTGTCGCGGTCTTCCGGGGCCTTGGTCCGCTCCTCCAGCTGGCTGATCACCGCCTGCGTGGTGGCGAGATTGCCGGCGGTCATGACCGAGATGATCCGCTCTCCCGGCACCTTCCAGTAGAACATCTTGCGGAATACCGAGATGTTGTCGACGCCCGAGTTCGTCCGGGTATCGCTCATCATCACGAGGCCCTTGTCGAGCACCATTCCCACGCAATAGGTCATTCTCTCTCCGTTCGTCCGGCTGGCGCGAAGTGGCGCGCCTCGCGGGCGCTGCCAAGTCCCTGCCGTCAATTCTTCACTGTTGTTGCTGTTCCACCGCGACGTCCACCTTGAGGGCCTGGGTGGTGGTTCCGAAGCTGATGCCGGTAATCGGTGCGGCATCGCGGTAGTCGCGGCCGGTCGCCACGCGGACATAGCGGGCATCCGGGCTGATCCCGTTCGAAATGTCGAACCCGACCCAGCCCAACCCCTCGATGAAAGCTTCCGCCCAGGCGTGAGTCGCTTCCTGGTCGATCCGGTCGTTCATCATCAGGTAGCCGCTGACGTAGCGGGCCGGACAGTCCAGCAACCGCGCAGCGCCGACAAAGATATGCGCATGGTCCTGGCATACGCCGGCGCCCTGCTCGACAGCCTCTTCGGCGGTCGTCCCGACGTGAGTGGCGCCGACCTTGTATTCGACTTGGGCGAGCACGCCCGCGGACAGGAGATGCAACTGTTCCAGCTTGTCGCTGGTGTTCTTCTCGATGTCGCGGACCAGCGACCGGATGACCGGTCCCGGCCTCGTCAGCGGGGTCTGGCCGAGAAAGCTCCACAAGGGCATGTGGCCCGAATGGCGCCCGATCACGCCGGCATTGTCCTCGGTATCGACGATCCCGTGGCAGGTGACGACCACTTCGGTCGCCTCCGGTTCGGCCGAAACGAGCGTGACGGTGTTGAAATGCTGGTCGTCGTAGCTGAGTTCGGGCGACGCGTTCTCGTACTCCATCGCCCATTCGACGATCTCCTGCCCCTGCGTGTGCTTGGGGGTCAGGCGCAGGCGCTGGAGAGCGTGCACGACCGGCTTCGAATAGGTGTAGCGCGTGGTATGGCGGATCGCGAGTCTCATAGGGTCAGGCCAGAAATCTGTAATCGTCCGAGATCGCCTGGGCGATCGCGGCGTTGCTGCGGTTGAATTCCACCAGGAACTGGTGAAGCCCGGTCTCGAAAATCTCCTCGACGTCGACATCGGACAGGCGGATGTCGGCTTCGCGCATCAACTCGTTGGACCTGCCTTCGCGGCCGTGAAGCTTGGCAAGCGCGGCGAGGTTTTCTCGCAAGGCTGAATGGCAGAAGGCGAGACTGCGCGGAAACCGGTCGTCGAGCACGAGGAATTCGACGATATGCCGGGCATCGATCTGCCCGCCGTGGATATAGCGATAGGCTCGGTCGCCGGACACCGAGCGCAGGATATTGTCCCACTGGCCCGTATCGAGGCTGGAGCCGACGTAGGACAGCGAAGGCAGCAGCAGGTAATACTTGATGTCTAGGATGCGCGCGATGCTGTCCGCCCGCTCGAGATACGTGCCTGCGCGGGCAAAGTGGAACGTCTCGTCACGCAGCAAGGTGCCGGCCATCGCGCCGTGGGCGAGCGTTCCGGCCTGCCGAACCATCGCCACCACTTCGCCGACGTTGTTCTGCGTGACCGGCTTCGCGACCGCGTCCTCGATCTGCATCCAGCTTTCGTTGATCGCTTCCCACAATTCGCCACTGATGACACTTCGGGCGAGCCGCGCATTGTTGCGGACCAAGCCGAGCATTTCGCGCACGCTTGCAGGATTGCTCTTGTCGCGAAGCAGGAAGTTCCACGCCTGCAGGCCGGTATAGGTGCCATGCCGGTTCTCGTAGCCGGCGCGCTGGCCGGACGTCTCGATGACCGACCGCCATTCTTCCTCGGCGGTGACGAGGTCGCGCGTCAGCGACATCCGCAGCCCTGCGTCGATCAGCCGCGCGGTGTTTTCCGACCGCTCGAGATAGCGGAACATCCAGAACAGGCCGTTGGCAGTCCGACCTAGCATGGCGTTTCCCCTGCCATCAGTCCTTCAGCACCCAGGTATCTTTGGTGCCGCCGCCCTGGCTCGAATTGACGACCAGCGAGCCCTTCTTGAGCGCGACCCGCGTCAGCCCGCCGGGCGTGATGTCGATCTTGTCGGGCGAGACGAGAACGAAGGGCCTCAGGTCCACGTGACGCGGTGCAAGGCCGTTTTTGGTCAGGATCGGACAGGTCGAGAGCGACAGCGTCGGCTGCGCAATGTAGTTGGCCGGCCGTGCCTCGAGCTTCTTGCGGAACTCCGCGATTTCGCCCTTGGTCGCCGTCGGCCCGATAAGCATCCCGTACCCGCCGGATCCGTGGACTTCCTTGACCACCAATTCGGCAAGGTTGTCGAGCACGTATTTGAGGCTTTCGGGATCGGCGCAGCGATGCGTCTCGACATTGGGCAGCAATGGCTTCTCGCCGGTGTAGAATTCCACGATCTCGGGCATGAAGGAATAGATCGCCTTGTCGTCGGCGACCCCGGTTCCGGGCGCATTGGCGATGGTGACGCCGCCGTCGCGATAGACGTCCATCAGCCCCGGCACGCCCAGGACGCTATCCGGGTTGAAGGTCATCGGGTCGAGGAATTCGTCGTCCACGCGCCGGTAAATGACGTCGACCGGCTCGTAGCCGCGCGTCGTGCGCATGGCGACACGGCCGTCGACGACCCTCAGGTCGCTTCCCTCGACCAGCTCCGCACCCATCTGGTCGGCGAGAAAGGCATGTTCGAAATAGGCGGAATTGTAGATGCCCGGCGTCAGCACGGCGACCACCGGCTTGCCGGTCGTCTTGTTCGGCGCGCAGGCCGCGAGGCTCTTGGCCAGCCGCCGCGGATAGTCGGACACCGTTTCGATCGGCACGCGCATGAACAGGTCGGGGAACATGCGCATCATCGTTTCGCGATTTTCGAGCATGTAGCTTACGCCCGATGGCGTGCGCGCATTGTCCTCCAGCACGTAGAATTCGTCGGGCCCGGTGCGTACCAGGTCGATCCCGACGATATGGGTGTAGACCCCGCCCGGCGGCGTGAAACCGACCATGTTCGGAAGCCAGGCCGCGTTGTCGCGCAGCAGCCTTTCCGGAATACGACCGGCGCGAACGATCTCCTGCCGGTGATACAGATCGTGCATGAAGGCGTTGAGCGCGCTCACGCGCTGCTCGATCCCGCGCGTCAGCTTGCGCCATTCCTGCGCGGAGATGATCCGCGGCACCATGTCGAAGGGGATCAGCCGCTCTTCGGCTTCGTCGTCGCCGTAGACATTGAAGGTGATGCCGGTCTTGCGGAAACTGGACTCCGCCTCGTCATGCTTGCGGCGGAGGGCCTTGTTGTCCTGGCCTTCGAACCAGTCGCAGTAGTCGGCGTAGGCGTCGCGTATGCCGCCGCCGGAGCGGTGCATCTCGTCGAAATTGTCGTCCCAGTTCGCCATCAACCCCCGCGATTTGTGCAATGCACCATAGATGGAAAAAGGCCGCTGGCAAGCCGCCTCACCCTATTAAGGCGCGAAACAGGCTAGAGTTCCGCCAGCACCGCGCGGATCGCCTCGGGTGAAAAGGAAAAGCCCATGTGCGTACACCGCAGCGCGATCGCGCGATCGCGCTCGCCGGGCCTGCCGCAGGCACTGCGCGGACTGACCACCCCGTCGCACGGGCTCCACAAGGCCACCGTTTCGACCGGCGGCTTGCCGGCGATGTCCGCTTCGATCGGGGGCGAATCGACCCGGTGCCCGGTTACGAACTGGTAGGCACGCCAGGCATTGTTGGCCCTCTGGCTGCCGGAAAAGGGCGAGCCCATGGTAATGACCTTGTCGACGCACTGGGGATGGCGCTTCGCCAGCTCGCGCGCGAATATCCCGCCGAGGCTCCAGCCCACGAGCGTCACCTTACCCTCGTACCGCGTGCATATGTCAGCCAGCCGCTTCTCGAGCACGTCGAAGCGTTCCTGCGTCGGTCCCAGGTTGAGGCCCAGGCCCCAGCGTTTGACGGTGTGGCCGGCCCGCTCGATCTGCCGTGCCATGTAGCGCATCCGCAGCGGATGGGCGGCGAAGCCGGGCAGCATCATGACCGTTTTCGGGTTATCGGACGTGGCAATGTCGAGCGGGCCACGCCGCTTGCGGCGGACCGGCTCTGCCATCCAGTCGAGTTCGCGCAGCAGCAGCTTGAGCGGTGGGGAGGAGACTTGCTCGGGGCATGGCTCGACCGCGAGCGCCCAGCGCCGGGCAAGTTCCTGGCGATTGGCCGCGACGCTGGTCATGATCGATAGGCTTGCCATCACCCTCCAATAATGCACGAGTGCCATGAACGGCTCCCGGCCGGTGGCGTCATCTGCCGTTCAACCGCCGACCGAAAACGGGCCTCGGGGCCTGCTCGGCTCGCAAACCGCCGTTGCACCGGACCGCAGTGTTCCCCATATGTGCGTCATGGCCGAATTGGTGATCAGACGCGGACTGGACGAGCCGGACACGACCGGCGAGTTCGTCCCCCATAAGCCCGCCCGCCCCGAAAAATCGATGGGCGGACGAAGGTTCGAACTGGTGTCGGATTACGAGCCGGCAGGCGACCAGCCGACCGCGATCGCCGAACTGGTGGCGAGCGCGCGCGAGGGGGAGCAGACCCAGACCCTGCTCGGCGTGACCGGCAGCGGCAAGACGTTCACCATGGCCAAGGTGATCGAGGAGTTGCAGCGCCCGGCCCTGATCCTCGCGCCCAACAAGATCCTCGCCGCCCAGCTCTACGGCGAGTTCAAGAGCTTCTTCCCGAACAACGCGGTCGAGTATTTCGTCAGCTATTACGACTATTACCAGCCGGAAGCCTACGTGCCGCGGTCGGACACCTACATCGAGAAGGAAAGCTCGGTGAACGAGGCGATCGACCGGATGCGCCACTCGGCCACCCGCGCCCTGCTGGAACGCGACGACGTTATCATCGTCGCCTCGGTGTCGTGTCTCTACGGGATCGGCTCGGTCGAGACCTATTCGGCGATGATCTTCGATATCAAGACCGGCGAGAGCGTCGACCAGCGCGAGCTGATCCGCAAGCTCGTCGCGCTCCAGTACAAGCGCAATGATGCCGCCTTCGCGCGCGGCAATTTCCGCGTGCGTGGCGACAATCTGGAACTGTTCCCGAGCCACCTCGAGGATACCGCCTGGCGCATCAGCTTCTTCGGCGACGAGATCGAGGAGATCGCCGAATTCGACCCGTTGACGGGCAAGAAGGGCGCGGTGCTGGACAAGGTGCGGGTCTATGCGAATTCGCACTACGTCACGCCGGGACCGACGATGAAACAGGCCAGCGCGGCCATCAAGTTCGAGCTCGAGGAACGGCTCAAGGAACTGCACGAGGAAGGCCGCCTGCTCGAAGCCCAGCGGCTGGAGCAGCGGACCAATTTCGACCTCGAGATGATCGCTGCCACGGGCTCGTGCGCGGGAATCGAGAACTACAGCCGCTTCCTGACCGGGCGGTTGCCCGGCGAACCGCCGCCGACGCTGTTCGAGTATTTGCCCGAGAACGCGCTGCTATTCGTCGACGAAAGCCACCAGACCGTGCCGCAGGTCGGCGCGATGGCGCGCGGCGACCACCGCCGAAAGATCACGCTGGCCGAGTACGGCTTTCGCCTGCCGAGCTGCATCGACAACCGGCCCTTGCGGTTCAACGAATGGGACGCGATGCGCCCGCAGACCTTCTGCGTTTCGGCGACGCCCGGATCGTGGGAAATGGAACAGACCGGCGGCGTCTTCGCCGAACAGGTTATCCGGCCGACCGGGCTGATCGACCCGCCGGTCGAGATCAAGCCGGTCGAGGACCAGGTCCAGGATTGCATCGAGGAATGCAAGAAGACTGCGGCCAAGGGATATCGCACGCTCGTCACCACGTTGACCAAGCGGATGGCGGAAGACCTGACCGAGTTCATGCACGAGGCAGGCGTGCGCGTCCGCTACATGCATTCCGATGTCGAGACGCTTGAACGCATCGAGCTGATCCGCGACCTGCGGCTCGGCGTCTACGACGTGCTGGTCGGCATCAATCTGCTGCGCGAAGGGCTCGACATCCCTGAATGCGGGCTGGTCTGCATTCTGGATGCCGACAAGGAAGGTTTCCTGCGCTCCGAAACCTCGCTCATCCAGACGATCGGACGTGCTGCCCGCAACGTCGACGGGCGGGTGATCCTCTATGCCGACCGGATTACTGGCAGCATGGAACGCGCGATGGCGGAAACCGAGCGCCGCCGCGAGAAGCAGCGTGCCTACAACGAGGAACACGGCATCACGCCGACGACGATCAAGCGCCAGATCGCCGATATCGTCGCGCATACCGCGTCCCAGGACGGGGTGACGGTCGATACCGGTGACGATGAACGCAACAACCTCGTCGGACACAATCTTCGCGCCTATATCGAGGATCTGGAAAAGCGGATGCGCAATGCCGCGGCCGATCTCGAGTTCGAGGAGGCCGGTCGGCTCCGCGACGAGATACGCCGGCTCGAAAACGACGAGCTCGGCCTGTCCGATCACGAAAAGAAGGCACCGCTCGTCGGGCGAAGCAACGAAGGCAAGCCGGGGACGCGCAAGACCCGTTACGGGAAGACTCGCTACAAGAGGATGGGCGGCAAGCCCTGACCCGAAAAGTGGGCAAGTCGCGGCAACGCGATTGCCACGCGTTGCGCGCGATGGAATAGCGCCGACACCATGCGCCCAGCCTTCCCCCTCGGCCTGCTCGCCCTTGCCGCGTGCCAGCCGCCCGCTGCCGACAGCTATGTCGAGCGCAGCGATATCCGCCCGGCCACCCGCCAGGCGAGCAAACCCTTGCCCTCGCCCGACACGCAGGGCGCGGTCTGGGCCGAAGTCGAGGGACAGGATCGACTGATCTACGGAAAACCGGGCAAGGCACCGCTGTTCGCCATCGCCTGCGTCCTGGATGGCGACCAGGTGGGCTTGCGCCTCACCCGCTATTCGCCCGCGGACCGCGGCGCGAAGGCATTCATGGCAGTCATCGGCAACGGCCATGTCGCGCGGCTGAAAGTCGATGCCGTTCCGGTCGGCGACGTGACGCTATGGCAGGGCGAGACATCGATCGACAATCAGCGGCTGGAGGCGCTGACCGGTGCGCGCGGCGTGGAAGCCACGGTGCCGGGTGCCGGAACGCTCAAGCTCAATGCCAGCAACCGGCCCGGCGTGCTGATCGAACGCTGCCGCGCGATGCAGCGCTCCATCCTGAAGGCTAAGGCTAAGGCCGAGGCCGAGGCCGAGCGGCCAGCTGCGCAAGACCCTCCGGCGTAAGCACCTGAGGCAATTGCTCGGCGTCGCCACCGGGCTCGTACCAAAGGTAGAGCGGAACGCCCGCCGCACCTTGGCGGGCGAGGAACTCGGCGATTTCCGGATTGCGCCGCGTGTAGTCGCCGCGAAGACTGATTACCCCGGCCTTATCGAAAGCGGTCTTGGTCGTTTCGCGCTCGATCGCGACCCGCTCGTTGACCTTGCAGGTGACGCACCAGTCGGCAGTGAACCACACGAACACGGGCTTTCCGCTCGCCCGCGCAGCGGCCAGTGCGGCCCCGGAAAACGGCTGCGGGGCGAGCAGGCTCTCGTCCGCTTCCATCGCCTCGCCGGGGCCAGCGCGTGGCACGGTCAAACTGGCGATGATCGCCAGGGCCACGACCGCTCCTGCGAAAATTGTCTGTCCCGGTGCGCCTTGCCTTTGGCGCTTGCCGAGCGTCGCAAGCAATCCGACGATCACCAGCGCGACCAGTGCTGCCGCGACCAGCGGCACTGTTCCGCCGAATCGCCACAGCAGCCAGAAAAGAGCTGCCGCCGTCAGCCCCATGGGCAGAGCCATCCACCGGCGGAACGTCACCATCCAGCCACCGGGCCTGGGCAGCAATCCGCGTAGCGCAGGAACGAAGCCGATCAGCAGGAACGGAAGCGCAAGCCCGATGCCCAGCGCCACGAACAGCAGCATAGCTTCCAGCGGCGGCAACAGCAGAGCAGCGCCAAGCGCCGCAGCCATGAACGGCCCCGTGCAGGGCGTCGCCACGAATGCCGCGAGCAGCCCGGTCGCAAAGCTGCCCCGGCTGGTGGGCGGTCCACCGGAAATCGACATGCCCGGAACCTCGAACAGGCCCAGGAAGTTGGCCGTTATCGCGACCGCGAGCAGGAACAGCGCGACCACAACTGCCGGCTCCTGCAGCTGGAAGGCCCAGCCGACCTGCTCGCCCGCCGATCGCAGCAGGAGCAGTCCCGCGCCGAGCGCCGCACAGGCGATCACCACACCTGCGGTATAGGCCAGCGCATCGCGTCGCGCAGAAATGGCGTCCCCGCCCGCCTTGGCCAGCGCCAGCGCCTTGAGGCTGAGGATCGGGAACACGCAGGGCATCACGTTGAGCAGCAAGCCGCCTGCCAGCGCTGCCAAGAGCAGGACGAGCAGCGCCGGCGTCTGTGCGCCCGAAGCGAGCGGCTCGCCCCCTTCGAGCGGTACGTCGCCCGGCAGCGCGGTGAACCGCACGCCTTGGCCTTCGCCGAACGACAGGATCCCGCCGAACTCGCGAAGTTCTCCGGTCGCGGTCTGCCCGGCCCCGGGCGACATCGCGCCGTCCTTGATCGGCACTTCCGCGACCAGCAGGTCGCCATTGCGTATGAAGGTCTGGATCGCCGCGTAGTCGACCTGGCGACCCTCGCCCAGATCGGGAGACGCGACGAAGACGTGCGGCTCGCCAAGACCGATACTCGCAGGAAGCGGGATGCCTATTCTGAGGCGGTTGCCCGAAAATTCGAAGCGCGGATTGCTGTCGAGTTGCGGCGCGATTGCCGCCCGCCAGGCACCAAAGCGCCCGTCGGTGCGGCTCGTCGCGGGGTCGAGCACGAGCCGGGCGGATTGCGGCACGCAGACCCTGTCGGTGCAGGCGAGGTAGTCGATCGACAACTCGACGGGTTCGCGATCGGCGACGTTTGCGTTCCGCGGCACCGTGACCGGCACGAGGACGGCGTAGTCGCCTTCGTAGATGTGGTTCATCAATCCGCCGATCAGCAGCGTTTCGGGAACCGGATAAAGCGGCTCGCCGACCTTCCAGCCCGGCGGCAGCCGCCAGTCCAGCGTCATGCCCAGCCCCGCATCGCCCGGATTGGACCAGTAGCCGTGCCATTCGGGCGAGCTCGGCGTGAAGTGGAGGGCGAGCAGCCACTCGCTGCCCGGCTCCGGCTGTCCGTCCGCGACAAGTTCGACGGCCATCTTGCTGCTGTCGAGGCGCGGTTGCGCGTCGGCAGACGGTGCCAACAGGGCAAACAGCAGCAGGCAGAGCGCCGCCAGCTTGCGCAACCCGTCCATTTGCCTTGCCTCGGTCACGGCGCTGGCTCTAGGGATGCAGCCGATGGACGACAAGAAAGACCTTCTGATCCTGGGCGGCGGCCTCGTCGGCATGACGCTTGCGCTCGCTGCGGCGAAGAAAGGCATTTCCAGCCACGTGGTGGATCGCGCCGATCCGGCCGAACTCACCGATGAAGGCTTCGACGGGCGCGCTTCGGCGATTTCCACCGCGAGCTGGAGCCTGTTCCGCAACATCGGGCTCGCCGACAGGCTGGAACCGCACGCCTGCCACATCGCCTCTATCGCGGTGACCGACCAGATGAAGCCCGGCCGGATCGACTTCCAGCCCGAATCTCACGAGCCGTCGCTCGGACGCATGTTCGCCAATCGCGAACTGCGGCTCGCCTTGTTCGAAGCCGCGCGCGAAGAGCCGCTCATTGCCTGGCATTCCAGGGCCGAGATAGTCGAACGGCACCGGGACGATTTCGGCGTTGCCGCCATTCTTGCCGACGGCAGACGGCTCGAAGCCGCGCTCATGATCGCCGCCGAGGGGCGCGGATCGCCGACGCGCGAGGATGCCGGAATCTCGATCGCCAAGTGGGATTATTCGCACCGCGCGATCATCGCCGGACTGGTTCATGAAAAGCCGCACGACAATGTCGCGTGGGAAATCTTCTACCCCGCCGGGCCCTTCGCCCTGCTCCCGATGCTGGACACCGAAAGCGGCGAGCACCGCAGCGCGCTGGTCTGGACCGTGAGCGAAAGCGATGCCGCAGGCACACTCAAGCTCGGTGACCGCGCCTTCCTCGCCGAAGTCGAGAAGCGGATGGGCGGCATGTTCGGTGAAATCCGCAGCGTGGGTCCGCGCTCGTCCTTCCCGCTCGGGTTCCACCACACGGCCAGGATCACCGGGCAGCGGCTGGCGCTGATCGGCGATGCCGCGCACGGCATCCACCCGATCGCCGGCCAGGGCCTCAACCTCGGGCTGAGGGATGTAGGCACGCTGGTCGAGGTGCTCGACGAAGGGCTCAGGCTCGGGCTCGACATCGGCGATGCGCAACTGCTCGCGCGCTACGAACGCTGGCGCGGCCTCGACAGCTTCATGGTCGCGCTGGCGACCGACGGCCTCACGCGCCTGTTCGGCGTCCCCGGTCAGGCGGCCTCGGCGATCCGGCGCGCAGGCATGGGCGCGGTCGAACGCATGCCGATGCTCAAGCGCTGGTTCATGGACGAGGCGCGCGGCGTCTCGGGAGACTTGCCGGAACTCTTGAAGAGCTGACCGGCCAGACCGCTCAGTTTTCCCGGGCTTCCCCGGCGAGTGGACTGGGCTGGTCGATCCGGTTGCCCGACCCGTCACGCAGCAGGCGGGGTTCGAGAACGGCAGAGGTTTCGATCAATTCCAGCGCCCGCTGGGCCCCGGCATAGCGCTCCGCATCGGCGATCCACTGGTCGGCCCGATCTGCGCCCGGCAGATTGCGGACTTCCTCGATCGCTGCCTCGACGCGCCCGCTTTCCAGGAACAGCCGCGCGCGTTCGAGCCGCTTTTCCGGCTGGGGTGAAGGTGCATCCTCGCGGCGGATCACGAACAGGCTGCCGAGATCGTTCCACAGCTTGCCGAAACTCGGCTGGTCCTCGCCTTGCGACAGTTCCGGTGCGAGCCCTTCGAGCCGGGCGATCAGCTGATCGAGCGTGATCGGCTTTCGCGACGCGGCAATAACCGTGCGAACGGCGTTCGGCAGCGCATCACCGAACCGCAGCCGCAGCTGGTCGGCGAGATAGCCGAGCTCGGCACCGCGTTCCAGCGCGCGCCTGGTGGCAAAAGCGATCAGCAGGCCTTCGGCACGCGCGGCATTGCCGGCCGCCGCTTCCGACTGGAGGTCGAGCCGGGCAAGCCGCTGTTCGGCGGCCGCAAGCCGTTGCTCGATCCCGCCCTGCTGTTCGGCCACGCGCTCTGCAGCTTCGCTGGCGGTCGCGCTGGGCGACGGGGTCGGCGACACGCTTTGCGATGGCAAGGGGGATGCAGGGACTTCCGAGGCAACCGTGGCAGGCTCCTCGCCACCCAGCAGCCCGTCGCGCTGGGTGAAATAGGCGACCACCGCTGCTCCGAAGAGAAACGAGATCAACGCCACGCCGAAAAAGGCGCGTGAAGGGCCGCTCGTTCGGCTCTCGCTCACGAATTTGTCCATCCCGACCTGTTCCACGACCCTAATTCCCGCAGTCTCCCGCTGCAGTGTGTCCGCAGGCTCATTGGCACATAGTGCGGGCCAAAGCCAGCAAAGCCGCATCATTTGGTGAGTCGGCGCTTTCGACGCAGGCCCAGCCCTCGCCCGCAGCGCTGGCAATGCGGGGGCCGAGACAGGCCAGCGAAATGCTGGGCAGAGAGATGTCCAGCCGCTCGCAGTTCCTGCGAAAACTGCGTGCGGCACCTGCCGAATGGAGCGCCACGGCGGCGTCTTTGCCCAGCACGCCTGCCTCTTCCGCCGTCAGCTCGATGTCGACCAGCCGGTACGCGGCTGCTTCGACGACATTCACATGCTCCGGCAGGTCGAGGGGTACCCGCTCCTCCCCGCCGATGCGCAGCAGCCGGTGATGCTTGTCGGCGGGAAGCGCGTCGATCACCGCCTGGAGGCCGCCTACCCCGGTCGATGCAACGCGGTAGCCGGAACTCTGCGCCGCCGCCGCAGTGGTCGCGCCGACTGCGTGGACCGGAAGGTGGCGGGTTTCGTCGAGCATGGCGGAGGGGAAGGCGAAGGCCATCGCGCTGCCGACCAGCAGGCCATCGAAGTCGCCCCGCGGCATGTGCCATTCGACAGGTTCGTATTCCTGCACCGGCATCGCAACCGCGACCAGACCTTGCGCGCTCGCCGCCTCGACGGTGCGGAGAGCGCCGGGCAGCGGGCGGACGACGACCAGGCGCTTCATTCAGCCTCCGAAAAGCCGGGTAACATTGGTCGAAGCCCGTGCGAGAAGATCCTCCGCCAGCCGTTCTGCACCATCGGTGTCGCCTGCCCGAAGCGTGATCGTGCCTTCGAACCGCTCGGAACCGTCCTCGGCGAATATGGCCGCGCGCAAGCCGATCGTCTCCCCCTCGATCCACGACAAGGCGGCCACCGGACTGTGACAGGTGCCTTCGAGACTGGCGAGCAGCCCGCGCTCCGCTTCGACCCGCCAACGGCTTTCGGCATGGTCGATCGCAGCCAGCAACTCCCGCGTTCGTGCATCACCGCTGCGGCATTCGAGCCCGATCGCGCCCTGCGAGGGAGCAGGCAACCATTCTTCGGGATCGAGCCGCGTCCCCACGCCGTGTTCGCCCAGCCGGTCGAGCCCGGCGGCGGCAAGCAGTGTCACGTCCGCTTCGCCAGCCTGCAGCTTGGCGAGACGGGTGGCGACATTGCCGCGAATGCCGACGATGGTGCAGTCGGGCCGGTGGTGGAGCATCTGCGCGGCACGGCGCGGCGCGCTGGTTCCCACGCGCGCGCCTTGCGGGATGCCGCGGATCGACGCTGCGCCGACCAGGACGTCGGCAACATCGGCGCGTGGCAGGATCGCACCGATCGCGATTTCCGCCGGACGCAGAGTTTCCACATCCTTCATCGAGTGAACTGCGGCATCGATCCGGCCCTCGACCAGCCAGGCATCCAGTTCCTTCGTCCACAGCGCCTTCCCGCCGATCTCGGCGAGCGGGCGCTCCTGGATTCGGTCGCCGCTGGCGATTACCGGAACCAGTTCGACGGCATGTACGTCCCAGCCATGCGCCCTGCACAGGCGGTCGCGAGCTTCATGCGCCTGCGCCATCGCAAGCGGTGACTGGCGGGTTCCGAGGCGGAGTCTGGGCGTATCGGTCATAGGGCGCGCTTGCCCTAGCCCCGCATCTGGTTCAGGGGAAGCCGCATGGCCGTCGTCCTGGGCATAGAGTCAAGCTGCGACGAAACCGCAGTCGCCGTCGTCGACAGCGATCGGCGCATCATCGCGCAGCGCATCGCGAGCCAGGATGCGGCACATGCTCCCTATGGCGGCGTCGTCCCGGAAATCGCGGCCCGCGCCCATGCCGAAAAGCTCGCGCCGATGATCGAGGGGGTCCTTGCCGAGAGCGGGATCGCCCTTCCCGACTTCGACGCGATCGCCGCGACCGCCGGTCCCGGCCTGATCGGCGGCGTGATGGTCGGCCTCGTCAGCGCCAAGGCGCTCGCGATGGCAAGCGACGTGCCGCTGTTGGCGGTCAATCACCTCGAAGGTCACGCGCTATCGCCCCGCCTTGCCGATGCGGGCATCGCATTTCCTTATTTGCTGCTGCTGGTTTCCGGCGGGCATTGCCAGATCCTGCGGGTCGAGGGAGTCGGTCGATATCGGCGGCTCGCGACCACGATCGACGATGCACTGGGCGAAGCCTTTGACAAGACCGCCAAGATCCTCGGCCTGGGCTATCCGGGTGGGCCCGCGGTCGAGCGGTTGGCACGCGAGGGCAATGCCGCTGCCGTGCCCCTGCCCCGGCCGCTGGCAGGCTCGAAGGAGCCACATTTCTCCTTTGCCGGGCTCAAGAGCGCGGTGATGCGCGCGCATGAAAGCGGCGAACACGCGGTCGCCGATATTGCCGCGAGTTTCCAGCAAGCGGCAATGGACTGCGTCGTCGACCGGTTGGAGTATTCGCTCGCCCGGACCGATCCGGTGGCGACGCTGGTCGTCGCGGGAGGCGTGGCCGCCAACCAGGCGATCCGAACGGCGCTCGAGAGACTGGCCGAACGCCACGACATGCGGTTCTCCGCGCCGCCGCTGGCCCTTTGCACCGATAACGCGGCCATGATCGCATGGGCCGGGCTGGAGCGTCTGGCGGCAGAGGGCGACGCGTTCCGCTCCGACCCGCTCGACCTTGCGGCGCGTCCGCGCTGGCCGCTCGACCCGGAAGCGGAGCCGGTGCGCGGCGCGGGTTACAAGGCTTGAGGAGGAACCGGCGATGACCCAACCAAGAACCGGCGTGCTCGGAGCGGGCGCGTGGGGCACCGCGCTGGCGCAAATGCTCGCTTCGGACGGACGCGACGTGCTGCTGTGGGCGCGCGAGAGCGATCTCGTGGAGGAGATCAATACGCAGCATCGCAACACGCCATTCCTTCCCTCCGCGGTGCTGTCCGACAATATCCGTGCGACCGGCGACCTGGCCGAGATGGCGGAGCTGGATATGCTCCTGGTGGTGACGCCTGCGCAGCATTTGGGCAGCGTGCTGGGCGAGATGCCGGCCCACCCGCTCGACCTCGTGCTGTGTTCCAAGGGTATCGAGCGCGGGACCGGGCGCCTGATGAACGAGGTCGCCAAGGCGATCGCTCCCGACAGCGCGATCGCCGTCCTGTCCGGACCGACCTTCGCCCATGAAGTCGCGGACGGCCTGCCGACGGCAGTGACCCTCGCCTGCGGTGGCAAAGAAGCGCAATGGCAGCGCCTCGCGCCGCAGATCGCACGCAAAAACTTCCGGCCCTATTACACGACCGATGTCGCCGGTGCGGAAGTCGGCGGGTCGGTGAAGAACGTGCTCGCGATCGCCTGCGGCGTGGTCGAGGGTCTTGGCATGGGGCAGAACGCCCGCGCCGCGCTGATCGCCCGTGGCTATGCCGAAATGCTGCGGTTCGGCGAGGAACTGGGCGCAGAGCGCGAAACGCTTGCCGGCTTGTGCGGCCTCGGCGACCTGGTGCTGACTTGCAATTCGACCTCGAGTCGCAATTTCTCGCTCGGCAAGGCCCTGGGTGAAGGCCGCACCGCCGAAGAATTGATGGCCGACCGCAAGACCGTGGCCGAGGGCGCGCATACCGCGCCGGTGCTGGCCGAGCTTGCACGGGACAAGGGCATCGCCATGCCGATCGTCTTCGCGGTCGAGCGGCTGCTCGAGGGCGATCCGGTGGACGAGGTCGTCAGCGCGCTGCTCGCCCGGCCACTGCGCGCGGAAAATCCGCCGCAGGACTGATGGTCCGGCCATGACCGATACAGCGAGCCCTCCCGGCCCCGACAAGGGCATCGACGACACCAGCGACCTCGCCGCGCTCGCCAAGGGCGGACGAACCAATTTCATCGGCTTCCTGCTGCGGCTGCTGGCGCGCATCCCGTTCCTGTTCATCGCGGGCAGGCTGTACGGCCTCGACGCGACCGGGCGTTTCGCATCGGCGCTGGTGCTGGTGGAGTTGACCGCGCTGGTCTGCGCGATGGGCGAAAAGCGCGGGCTGGCCCAGCGGCTGACCGACGACGACGAGCGGCATCCGGCAAATCTCGTCTACGACGGGATGCTCCTCGCGCTGCTGTTCTCCGGCATCGCCGCGGCGTTCTTCTGGTTCGTGCCGGGCCCTCTCTTCCCGAGCGGAGAATTTACCGCGCTCGACCGGCTCATCGTGCTGGCGATACCGGGTTACGCGCTGACCGAGATCGTGCTCGCCGCGCAGGCCTATCGCTACGATATCGCGACCACTGTCAGGGCCCGGGCAGTCGTCGAGCCCTGGACGATCTCGATCGTGGCCGGTGCGCTCTATTTCGTACCGGCGCTTTCGCAATCGGGCCTCTCGCTCGCCTACCTCGCCTCGATCTACGCAGGACTCGCGACGGCACTATGGGCCTTCTTCCGCAGCTACGGACGCCCGCTCGCCTGGCGACCCAGACCCCGCTACCTGCACAAGGTGGTGATGCGCGCCCTTCCCCTTGCCACGGCAGATGCCGTCGAGTGGGGCACACGCAGGGTCGACGTGTTCATCCTCGGCCTGTTCGCCGCCCCGGCCGCCGTCGGCATCTATTACATGGCCCAGCAGGTCGCGAGCCTGCCGCAGAAGCTGAAGACCAGTTTTGAGCCGATCCTCGGGCCGGTCATCACCAAGAACCTCAAGACGAAGAACTACGAGGCGATCGCGAAACAGGTCTGCCAGGTCGGGTTCTGGATCATCGCGGCGCAGGCCGGGATCGGTCTGGCGCTGGGCGTTCCGGGCGAAGCGGTCATGGGCCTGTTCGGGCCGCAGGCCGTGGGCGGAACCGGCGCGCTGGCCTTCCTGCTGATGGCCGAAGTGGTCGCCGCGACCGCCGTCGTTTCCGAAGCGGTGCTGGTCTATGTCGCGCGCGGGCGGAACCTCCTGATCTCGCTTGCGACGATCGTGCTGCAGGTCGTGCTCACCATCGTGCTGATCGAGACGATGGTGGCGTATGGATACGGCGAGCCTTTCAAGGCGGCCGCGGCGGCGATCGCGCTGATGATCTCGCTCGGCCTGGCAAGCCTCGTCAAGGCCACCCTGCTTACGCGGATCCTCGGCCATGGCATCAACAACTGGCGCTGGGCGCTGGTCTATGCCGCGGCGCCGGCAGTGCTGGTCGGCTGGCTCGCGACCTTCCTGCCCGAATGGGCGGAGCTCGCGCTGGGCGTCCCCGCGATATTGCTGACATACGGTGCGGTAATCTGGCGCAGGGGATTCGGCCCGGAAGACCGCGTCCTATTCCGGCGCGGCGTGTCCGCCCAAGCATCTGACAACGCCTAGCAATTCGTCGCACGCCAGGGGCGTTCAGTCGCCGTTCAAGTCAAGATACAATGTTACATGGCATCACGCCCATGGGGAGAATGCCGTGACCAAGACCGTTCGACTGATAGCCGCCGCGTCGCTGATCGCCCTCGCGACAGGGTGCGCGCGAACCTCCGACGATCGGATCGTCCTGACGGGTGCCAAGCCCGCCCAATCCCAGGACGAGGCTGCCCCCCTTCCGCCGCCGCCTCCCCCGCCACCATCGCCGCCTCCTTCGCCGGTGATCGGTGCGCCTGCGCTTGCCGAGCAGTCGATCAAGGTCACGGCTTCGACGCGGACATCGGCCCCCACCTATTACGTTCCGCCGGTGATGATCGCGCAGGATCCCGGCCGGGAGCGCTACGAGGGCGAGGAAGTCTCGCCCGTCCGGCTCGTGCAGCAGGAGCCCGTCAGCACCTTCTCGGTCGATGTCGACACCGGCGCCTATGCCAATACGCGGCGCTTTCTCACTCTCGGCCAGATGCCGCCGCGCGATGCCGTCCGGACAGAAGAACTGATCAACTATTTTCGCTACGACTACGCCGCGCCGAAGGACCGTAGCCAGCCCTTCACGGTGACCAGCGACATGGCGCTGACGCCGTGGAACCCGAATACGCGGCTGCTGCGGATAGGCCTGCGGGGCTACGACCTGCCGCGTTCCGAGCGACCCCCGGCCAACCTCGTTTTCCTGATGGACGTATCCGGCTCAATGCGCTCGCCGGACAAGCTGCCGCTGGTCAAGACCGCGCTCAAGGGACTCGCCGCCGGACTGTCGCCGAAGGACAAGGTTTCCATCGTGGTCTACGCCGGTGCTGCCGGCCTGGTGCTCGAACCGACCAGCGACACGCAAAAGATCCGCAGCGCGCTCGACCGGCTGGAGGCCGGCGGTTCGACCGCGGGCGGCGCGGGGCTGCAGCTTGCCTACCAGATCGCCCAGGACAATTTCATCGAGGGCGGCGTCAACCGCGTCCTGATCGCGACCGACGGTGACTTCAACGTCGGCCAGACGGACCGCGACGCGCTGGTCGAGATGATCGAGGACAAGCGCGACAGCGGCATCACCCTGACGACGCTGGGCTTCGGCACCGGCAATTACAACGAGGCGATGATGGAACAGATCGCCGATCACGGTAACGGCAATTACGCCTATATCGACAGCGCACTCGAAGCGGAGAAAGTGCTCGGCGACGAGATGGGATCGACGCTGTTCACGATCGCCAAGGACGTGAAGATCCAGGTCGAATTCAACCCCGCGCGGGTGAGCCAGTATCGCCTGATCGGCTACGAGAACCGGGCCCTGCGCGAAGAGGATTTCGACAACGACAAGGTCGATGCGGGCGACATCGGTGCCGGCCACCAGGTGACCGCGATCTACGAGATCGTGCCGGCCGGCCAGAAGGGCTGGATCGCGCCGCGTCGCTATGGCGAGCAGCTTCCGGCCGCTGCGGTTCGCCAGTCGGGCGAGATCGCGCATGTCAAGTTGCGCTACAAGCTGCCCGACGGCGAGACTTCGCGACTGATCGAGAGGGTCGTGCCGGCCGCTGCGCTCGGCAGTGCCAAGGCACCGCGGGGCGACTTCGCCTTCGCGACGGCGGTCGCAGCCTACGGGCAATTGCTGCGCGGCGACGACTTGCTGGGAGGCTTCGGGTTCGGCGATGTCCGGCGCCTTGCCGGCCAGCAGGAGGGATACTGGCGGCAGGAATTCCTGCGGCTGGCCGGGGTCGCCGACAGCCTAAGCAGCACTGCGGGCCCTGAAACCGAGCGAACCGGCGGCTGACCCCTTTCGCGCAAGGGCGTGGCTCGCTAAGGCGCGGGCATGTTTTCGCGCACCAGCCTGATCGCAACCCTTGGCGCGCTGTTGGTCGCAGCCATCGGGTTCCTGGTCGCGACGACATCCGACGATGCGCTCGCAGACCGGCTGTCGCGCGATGCAGAGCGCGCGATAGCTCAGGCAGGGGCTGAGGGTGTCGTGGCGAGTTTCCGCACCGCGAGCGGCTGGCCGACGCGGCATCCGCTGCTGACCGGCGGCCAGGCGTTGGACGAAGGCTTGCGCGCAAAGGTCGCCCGTGCCGTCTACGGGCTGGACGGCGTCGGTGGGGTCATCTGGGCCGACGGGACGATCATGGCCGAAGCTGCCGCCACCCAGTACAAGCCGCTGCACTGCCAGGAGGACGTCGAGGCCCTGCTGCGCGCTCGCACGATCCGCTTCGAGGAGGCGAGCAGCCGCATCGATGCGAACAGCAGCGAACTGCTCGATGAGGTGGCGACCGCGCTCAGGCCGTGCCTCGGCAGCATCATCGCGATCGAAGGGCATACCGACAGTTCCGGGCCCGAACCGGGTAATCTCGCCCTGTCGCAGGAGCGCGCGGATTCGATCGAGCAGGCGCTGGTGGAACGCGGCATCCCGGCAGACGGCCTGCGCCCGCGCGGGTTCGGCTCGAGCGAGCCGGTCGAGGGCCTCGAGCCGGAAGACCCGGCCAACCGTCGGATCGAGTTTTCGGTCATCGCGACGGAACCTCTTCTGCCCACGCCCATAGATACGCCGGGGGCACGCTGAGATGCCGATCGCATTCGAAGTCGTCGCCCTCGTCGTCCTTGCCTATCTGCTCGGGATGGCAATTGGCTGGATCGTCTGGTCCTCCCTCCCGAACGACACTGGAGACTGAACTTTCATGCTTCCGCTTCTAGAAACCTACTGGCCGCTGCTGGTTGCAGCGCTCGTTTTCGGCGTGGTCGTCGCCTGGTTCCTGTTTGCATCCAACCGCAAGACACGGGTCGAGGCCGACCGGCGCGACGTGCTCGACGAAGGTGCCGCCCCGGCGCAGCGCAACCAGGCGCTGATCGACAGCAAGGCAGAGGCGGCGGAGCTCGAGCAAGCGGCCAATTCGCAGCAAGTCGCCCATGCGACGGCCGAAGCCGACGCGGAAGCCGGGCCCGAAATCGTGCCGACGACATCGACGCCGCAGGCGCCTGCCAGCGGCGCTGAAGGAGACGATCTGACGCGGATCAAGGGGCTTGGCCCCAAGCTCGCAGCCATGCTGGGCACGCTCAACGTCACCCGTTTCGAGCAGATCGCCGCCTGGGACGATGCCGAAATCGACCGGATCGACAGCAAGCTCGGCAGGTTCCAAGGCCGCATCAGGCGCGACAACTGGACCGAGCAGGCGCGCCTCCTGGCCGACGGCAAGGTCGACGAATTCGACAGCAAGTTCGGAAACAGCTGACCCGCCGGAACCGATCGGCGTCCTCCGTGTTGAATTTTGCAGGGTCGTCGCAGCTAGTGGAGGGTCGTTCATGACTCAGCCTACCGTCCTGGTCGCCGAAGACGACTTCATCATCGCCTGCGATCTGTGCGATACCGTCGAAGAAGCCGGTTTCTGCGTCGAGGGTCCGCACAACGACGTCTCCTCGGCGATGCTGGCGTTCCAGAAGCACAAACCCGATCTCGCGATCCTCGACATCCACCTCGGTGACGATGTCGTCTATCCGCTTGCCGAGCGGCTGATGGCCGAGAACGTGCCGGTCATTTTCCATTCCGGGCTGGCCGATCCCAAGGACGTGCACGCGCGCTATCCGCAATCGAGCACCCTCTCCAAGCCCTGCCCGCCGAACGAGGTGATCGAGACCATGTCCCGCGCGCTCTGCGCCTGATCGACCGGTCCCTCGTACTTCCGCCACTGGCAAAACATCACCGGTTCACCTATCGCTGGCTTCTGAGAAACACAGGAGAGAGCGATGAGTGCAGCGGTGTTCCCCGTTCCCGAGGACTGGGCCGACAAGGCCCTGATCGGCGAGGACAGTTACGCCGAACGCTACGCTCGCTCGATCGCCGACCCGGACGGCTTCTGGCGCGAGGAAGCCAAGAGGATCACCTGGCTCGAGCCGTTCGACACGGTCAAGGACACCAGCTTCGACAAGGCCGATTTCCACATTCGCTGGTTCACCGGCGGCAAGTTGAACATCTGCGCCAATGCGCTGGACCGGCACCTCGTCGAACGCGGCGAGCAGATCGCGATCATCTGGGAGCCCGATTCCCCCGGCGATCCGGTGCGCCGGATCACCTATCGTGAACTTCACCGCGATGTATCCCGCTTCGCCAACGCCCTGAAGGAACGTGGTGTAGCGAAAGGCGACCGGGTCACGATTTACCTGCCGATGGTCCCTGAAGCCGCGATTGCTATGCTTGCCTGCGCCCGGATCGGCGCGATCCACTCGGTCGTCTTCGCCGGCTTTTCTCCCGATGCGCTCGCCGGACGGATCGAGGATTGCGGATCGCGCATCGTCGTGACCGCCGACGAGGGCCTGCGGGGCGGCAAGACGGTCCCGCTCAAGGCCAATGTGGACGCAGCGCTGGAAAAGGTCGCGGTCGATACGGTGGTCGTCTTCAATCACACGGGCGCGGACGTGCCGATGGTCGAAGGTCGGGACGTCAGCTGGTCGGACGCCGTGGCCGGCGTGGCAGAGGACTGCGCCCCAGAACCGATGGACGCTGAAGACCCGCTTTTCATTCTCTACACTTCCGGCTCCACGGGCAAGCCCAAGGGCGTACTCCACACCACTGGCGGCTACGCCGTCTGGACCAGCATGACCCACCAGTACGTGTTCGACTACCAGCCGAACGAGGACGGCTCGATGCCGGTCTACTGGTGCGCGGCCGATGTCGGCTGGGTCACCGGCCACAGCTATGTCGTCTATGCGCCGCTGATGAACGGCGCGACGCAGGTGATGTTCGAAGGCGTGCCGAACTTTCCGGATCATTCGCGGTTCTGGGACATCGTCGACAAGCACCAGGTCGAAATCTTCTATGCCGCGCCCACCGCATTGCGGGCCCTGATGCGCGAGGGCGACGAATACGTCACGCGCACCAGCCGCGCGTCTCTCAAGCTGCTTGGCTCGGTCGGCGAACCGATCAACCCCGAGGCGTGGGACTGGTACCACCGGGTCGTAGGCGAGCGGCGCTGCCCGATCGTCGATACCTGGTGGCAGACCGAAACGGGCGGCGCGATGATCACCCCGCTCCCCGGCGCGATCGACCTGAAACCCGGCAGCGCATCCAAGCCGATGTTCGGCGTGCAGCCGGCACTGCTCGATGCGGAAAGCGGCAAGGTCCTGGAAGGCGCGGGCCAGGGTGCGCTCGTCATCACCGACAGCTGGCCCGGGCAGATGCGCACCGTCTATGGAGACGACCAGCGTTTCTTCGACACCTATTTCAGCCAGTATCCCGGCTATTACTTTACCGGCGACGGCTGCCGCCGCGACGAGGACGGATACTACTGGATTACCGGCCGCATCGACGACGTCATCAACGTCTCGGGCCATCGCATGGGCACGGCCGAAGTCGAGAGCGCGCTGGTCGAGCACCCTTCGGTGGCTGAGGCGGCGGTCGTCGGCATGCCGCACGAGGTCAAGGGCCAGGGCATCTACGCCTATGTCACGACCACGGCGGGAACCGACGATAGCGAGGATCTTCGCAAGGAACTCGTCCAATGGGTCCGCAAGGAAATAGGCCCGATCGCCACGCCCGACGTGATCCAGTTCGCGCCATCGCTGCCGAAAACCCGCAGCGGCAAGATCATGCGGCGGATCCTGCGGAAGATCGCCGAAAACGATACCGGCAGTCTCGGCGACACCTCGACTCTGGCCGACCCGTCGGTGGTCGAAGACCTGGTGGCCAACCGCCCGCAGGCCTGAATTCGGCGCGAACCGGAACTTCGCCGGCAGCCTCCGGTTGGGAAGGTAACCCCTTTTCAATTCAGGAGAACAGCATGTCGTTGCAGGAAATGGTTTCGCGCCACCCACAGGTCGAGAACGAGACCGAGGAACTCATCCTGGCCTCGCGCCACGCGATGCTGTGCTCGCTGTTCTGCACCTCGTGCGCCGATGCCTGTGTCGCCGAGATGACGGCCGATGGCATGGACATGAGCCAGTGCATCCGCAATTGCCTCGATTGCGCCGACATCTGCGCTGCGACCGCGCGGCTTGGCGTGCGGCGTACCGCGCAGAACATAGAGGTGCTGCGCGCACAGATCGAACTGTGCATCAAGGCTTGCGAGACCTGCGCAGCGGAATGCGAAGGTCACGACAACGAACATTGCGCCTGGTGCGCGAAGATGTGCCGCGAATGCGCGGACGATTGTCGCAAGGCGCTGCCGACGATTCACTGATCGCAAACCGGTTTCATCCGGTACTGGACGCATGGCCCCGCCGGGACTAGCGTCCGGTCCCGATGGGGAAACTGACGACGTTTCGCGAACTCACTCGCGAAGAGAAACTGGCCGCATTCGAGGCCGCATCCTTCCTGCTGCTTGCGCGGATTCTGGTGACGCTCGTTCCGTTGCGCTTCTGGCGGCGCAAATTCGGATCGGTCGACACCGAACAGGTCGGCGCGCGCTGTGCCAGTTCCGTCCGGCTCGTCCGTCAGGCGGTTCGCCGGGCAATGCGCAACGCACCGGTTGGCTTCATCTGTCTGCCACAAGCTCTCGCAGCGCGCTGGATGCTCGCCCGGCGCGGCGTAGCCAGCAAGCTTTCGATCGGTGCCCGCCGCGAGGACGGCCGGATGGCTCTGCATGCCTGGCTCACCAGCGGCGAGGCCTGGGTGACCGGCGATTGCGACCCCCGGGAATACGCGCTCCTCGCCTGACTTTCGCTGGCGAAGCGCTGCCCCCCTTGCCGCTGCCGCGCGCCTCTGCGAAAGGCTGTGTAGCAATCTGACACAGAGGATGACCGATGGCCGGAATGGCGCCCTTCGCTTGGGACGATCCCTTCAATCTCGACGACCAGCTGAGCGAGGAAGAGCGGATGATCCGCGATGCCGCTCATGGTTTCGCGCAGGACGAATTGCAGCCTCGCGTGATCGAGGCCTTCGCCAACGAGACGGACGCCCCCGAACTCTTCCCGATGATGGGCCGCGCCGGATTGCTCGGCGCCACCATCCCCGAGGAGTACGGCGGCGCGGGCGCGAATTATGTGGCCTACGGCCTGATCGCGCGCGAGATCGAGCGGGTCGACAGCGGCTATCGCTCGATGGCCTCGGTGCAGTCGAGCCTCGTGATGTTCCCGATCTACGAATACGGGAGCGAGGAGCAGCGCCGCAAGTACCTCCCCGGCCTTGCCTCGGGCGAGCTGATCGGCTGTTTCGGCCTGACCGAACCCGATGCCGGATCGGACCCGGGCGGAATGAAGACCTGGGCGAAGCAGGATGGCGACGGCTACAAGCTGTCCGGGTCCAAGACCTGGATTTCCAACGCACCCTTCGCCGACGTCTTCGTCGTCTGGGCCAAGAGCGAGGCGCATGGCGGCGCGATCCGCGGTTTCGTGCTGGAAAAGGGCATGGAGGGGCTGTCGGCCCCAAAGATCGAGGGCAAGATCTCGCTTCGTGCCAGCACCACCGGCATGATCGTGATGGACGAGGTGAAAGTCGGCGCAGACGCGCTGCTGCCCGAAGTCCAGGGCCTGAAGGGTCCGTTCGGCTGCCTCAACCGCGCGCGTTACGGCATCAGCTGGGGCGCGCTGGGCGCGGCCGAATTCTGCATGCATGCGGCGCGGCAGTACGGCCTCGACCGCGAGCAGTTCGGCGTGCCGCTTGCCAGCAAGCAGATCTACCAGCTCAAGCTCGCCGACATGATGACGGACATCGCCATGGGCCTGCAATCGAGCCTGCGCGTCGGACGCCTCATGGACGAAGGCAAGTTCGCACCGGAAATGATCTCGATCGTCAAGCGCAACAACGTGGGTAAGGCTCTCGATGTCGCCCGCAAGGCGCGCGACATGCACGGCGGCAACGGAATCTCGGAAGAATACCAGGTCATCCGCCACATGGTGAACCTCGAAACAGTCAATACCTACGAAGGTACGCATGACGTCCATGCGCTGATCCTGGGCCGCGCCATCACCGGTATTCCCGCGTTCTGATGCGGCTCCACGCCTATTACCGCAGTTCGACCAGCTACCGCCTGCGCTGCGCGCTGAACCTGAAGGGCCTCGACTACGAGGTCGTGCCGGTGAACCTGCTCAAGTCGGAGCAACGGGGCGAGGCTTTCCGCTCGCGCAATCCCTTTGCCGGGGTTCCCATGCTGGAAGCCGACGGGCACGACCGCGCGCAGTCAATGGCGATCATCGAGTGGCTCGACGAAGCCTACCCGGCGCGACCGTTGTTGCCGGCAGATATCGAACAGCGCTTCATCGCCCGCGAGCTCGGCTACGCGATCGCGACCGAGCTGCATGCGCCGCTCAACCTGCCGATCCTGCAATATCTCAAGAACGAGCTCGAACAGTCGCAGGAAGACATCGGCATCTGGTATCGCCACTGGCTCGCCAAGACACTCGAGCCGCTCGAACAGCGCCTCGAACAGCTCGGCACCGGCGATTTCCTGTGCGAAGCGCCCGGCTTCTTCGAAGCCGTGCTGATCCCGCAGATGTACAACGCGCGGCGCTTCGATTTCGACTTTTCCGCCATGCCGCACATGGAGCGGATCGAGGCGGCCTGTCTCGCCCTGCCCGCTTTCCTGCGCGCCCATCCCGACAACCAGCCAGACACTCCCGAAGGAGAAAAGGTCTTATGAAACTCGCCTCGATCAAGGACGGAACCCGCGACGGGAAACTGGTCGTCGTCTCGAAGGACCTGACGCGCTACTGCGCGGCCGATAATATCGCGCCCACCCTGCAGGCCGCGCTCGACGACTGGGACACCATCGCTCCGAAACTCGAACTGCTCGCCACCGACGTCGAGCACCAGGCCGTTCCGTGCGAGCGGTTCCACGAGCACGACGCGCTTTCGCCCTTGCCGCGCGCCTACCAGTGGGCCGACGGTTCGGCCTACATCAACCACGTCGAACTCGTTCGCAAGGCACGTGACGCCGAGGTGCCGGAGAGCTTCTATCACGACCCGCTGATGTATCAGGGTGGCAGCGACCGGTTCCTCGCCCCGCGCGATCCGATCCCGCTCGGCGACACCGCCTGGGGCTGCGACATGGAAGGCGAAGTCGCCGTCATCACCGACGACGTGCCGCAGGGCGTCTCGAAGGAACGGGCCGCCGATCACATCAAGCTGGTGATGCTGGTCAACGATGTGTCCCTGCGCGGATTGATCCCGGGCGAACTCGGCAAGGGCTTCGGTTTCTTCCAGTCCAAGCCCGCCAGCGCCTTTTCTCCCGTCGCGGTCACTCCCGACGAACTCGGCGATGCGTGGAAAGACAGCGTCATCCATCTGCCCCTGATCGTAGACTACAATGGCGAGCCGTTCGGCCGTGCCGAAGCGGGCGAGGATGCAACGTTCAGCCTGGCGGAACTGGTCGCCCACGCCGCGAAAACCCGCGAGCTCGGGGCCGGCACGATCATCGGCTCGGGCACGGTCAGCAACAAGGGCGCGGACGGCGGCCCGGGCAAGCCGGTGAGCGAAGGCGGGCGCGGTTACAGCTGCATCGCCGAAATCCGCATGATCGAGACCATCTATGACGGCGAGGCCAGGACCCGCTTCATGGCGCCAGGCGACAAGGTTCGCATCGAGATGAAGGACAAGACAGGCCATTCGATCTTCGGCGCGATCGAGCAGGACGTGGTCGCCGCCTGACGATGGGCCAGCCGCTCGCCGGCAAGCGGATCGGACTGGTTGCCGGCTGGGCGTCGCGCCGCAACGGGGGCGTGTTCGAAGCCATGGTCGGGCAGGCTGCCCTGATCCGCGATCTCGGCGGCGAGCCCTCGATTTTCGCCGCGCGCGACGAGCATTCCGACGCGGACCGCGCACGGTTCGGTGAAGCGCAGGTCTTCTACGCCGATCCCGTCGGGCCGGCCGCGCTCGCCTATGCTCCTGCCCTCTCCGATGCGATGGCCATGGCGAAACTCGACTGCCTGCACCTGCACGGCATCTGGCAGGGCAGCTCCCTGGTGGCGGCGCAATGGGCACGGGCCAACGAACGGCGGTACGTCATCAGTCCGCACGGCATGCTCGATCCCTGGATCACGGGCCGCAGCCGCACCAGAAAAGCGCTGTTCCGCTGGACGGTCGAGCGCGCGAACTGGCGTTCTGCGCGCATCTTCCATGCGCTGACGCGGGACGAGGAAAATGACATACGGCGCTGGATCCCAGAGGCGCAGGTATCGGTCGTACCGAACCCTGCCCCCGCAACGTGTAAGTCGCGTACGTCCTTGCCACCGCCGCATGCCATCTATCTCGGCCGGATTCACGAGAAGAAGAACGTCGACGGCCTGCTGGATGCGTGGAACCTGCTGGCGGAGCGAGGCGAACTCGCCGCTGATGCACGCCTGACGATCGCCGGCTGGGGCGAGCCTGATGCCATCGATCGACTGGAGCGCAGGTTCGCATCGGGCGTACCGCAAGCGGACTTCGTCGGCCCGGTCCATGGCGAGGCGAAGACATCGCTGCTTCGCGATGCGCGCACACTCGTGTTGCCGTCCTTCAGCGAAGGACTGCCGATGGCTATCCTGGAAGCCTGGGCCGCGGGCACGCCCACCATCCAGAGCGAAGGCTGCCACCTGCCGGAGGGCATGGACGCTGGCGCGGCAATCGCAAGCTCGACGGAACCCGACAGCATCGCCTCGGCGTTGAGGCAGGTCTTGTCACTCGACGAGAGAGGCTGGCTGGCCATGTCACGCGCAGCGCAGGGCCTCGCTGCCGGAGCGTTCGGGCGCGAAACCATCGCCAGCCGCTGGGCGAAGGTCTACAGCGGCCTGATGGACGATCAGGCGCATGGCTGACTGGGACAGATTCCGTCCCATGGGCGCAGGCGCCGCGTTCGGCTTAACGAACAAGATCGAGCGCACCTTCTGGCGCATCGCGTGGCTGTTGCTCGCCCGCTGGACGCCCGCGCCGCTGTTCTCCTGGCGCGCGCTGGTGCTGCGAGCCTTCGGCGCGAAGATCGGCAAGGGGACCCGCATCTATCAGGATGTCCGCGTCTGGTTGCCGCGCCACCTTACGGTCGGTGACGAGACCATCGTCGGACCCGCCGTCGAGCTCTACAACCAGGGCACGATCACTATCGGGCCGCGCTGCGTCGTCAGCCAGCGCGCGCATCTTTGCGCCAGCACCCATGATGCAAGCGATCCGGATTTTGCGCTGGTCGTGCGGCCCGTGGTCATTCGGCAGGCATGCTGGATCGCCGCCGAGGCTTTCGTCGGTCCCGGAGTGACGATGGGCGAAGGCGCGGTGCTGGCCGCGCGTGGAGCGTTGTTCGAGGATGCCGAGCCGATGACGATCTATCGCGGCAATCCCGCGACGGCCGTCAGGCAGCGGGTGTTGCGGACCGACTGACCGGGAGTGTCAGACCGGACAATGTCGTTCCTGGACGGCGCGCGCGCGCCCGGTCATCTGCCGGCTTGCCAGGCCTTCGATCATCGGCTCCACGATTGTGCAACCCAGTGGTTGCTCTTCGAATCCGGGGTCGAGCAGCAAGTCTGCTCGTTGGGCGACCGCAGCGCTCAGGGCGAGAGCGTCCACTGCCAGAAGCTTTCTCGCGAAGTAAGGTCGGCGGCCCATTCGCTCGATGAGCAAACCGCGCGCTTCGCTGTCCGCCATCAATGCGCCGAGCAGTCGATCGGTCGCGGGGAAGGAAGGGTTACCGCGCACGATCGCCTCGAACCGGTCTATCGCCGCGCGTGCTTCACCTTCCTGCAGCCTGGCATTGAGCCAGTAGGTCTGCACCACGGGATCGCGCCAGCCGAGCGTCCCGGCCAGGCCGAATGCCCGTTGCGTTCTCTCCGCATCACCGGACAGCAGCATGGCCGTGGCGAGAAGTCCGATCGCTTGCGCATCCGCGGGCGAAGCCGTCACCGCCCTTGCCGCCTCGGATCCGGCGCGACGCACATCGCCATCCGCGAATGCGAGGGTGGCGGAAATCTGTGCCGCCTCTGCCCGGAAAGGCGTGGGCACCAGCCGCGACCACGTCGGGTCCCTCTGCGTCATACGGTCGGCCGCGCTGGCGAATGCCACGAAGGCGAAACCCGATAGCACGACAGTCAGGACAGTGGGGCGAAGAAGGGACCGTGCCGTGCCCATGGTCAGGCAGGCTGGCCTTCCTGGTCCTTCGCATAGCGGTAGTATTCATAGCCGTAGTAGGCCGAATAGCGGTTGCCACCCTTTTCCGGATCGAACTTGGCCAGCACTGCGCCGATCAGAACCGGGTCGACTGTCCGCAGCCGCCGCAGTGCCGCGCGCAATTGCCCGCTGCGCCCGCGTTCCGCCTCGACCACGAAGATCGTACCATCGGCCAGCGCCGCCAGCATCGGCGCATCCGCCAGCCCCAGCACCGGCGGGCAGTCGACGACGACCACGTCGTAAGCCTCGCTGGCCTGTTCGAGGATCTGCGCCATGCGCGGCGAGGTTATCAGTTCCGACGGGCTCGGCGGCGGTGGCCCCGATGGCAGGACATCGAAGGCGCCGTCCTCAAACGAAGCGACGGCGCTCTCCAGCGGATCGGCAGAGGTGAGCAAATCGGTCAGGCCGCGGGTGTTGGGAATGCCGGTTGCGATATGCGCGGCCGGACGTCGCAAGTCTGCGTCGATCAACAGCACCTTCATGCCCATGCGGCCGAAACCGCTGGCAATCGCGTGGCTGGAGGTGGTCTTGCCCTCGCCGGCCTGGGCACTGGTCAGCGCGAGCACCCGCGGGAGACCCGAGCGGGTCGAATACAGGAGAGCGCCGCGCAGCGAATTGTATGCTTCGGCGACCGGCGACTTCGGGTTCGTCATGTCTTCGAAGGGCTTGCCTTCGGCCCGTGGCACGACGCCGAGCAGCGGCAACCCGAGCTTCTCCTCGACATCCTCCGGCACGCGGATCGCATCATCGAGACGGTCACGCAGATACACCGCCGCGAGTGCTGCAACGAGCCCGGCAAGAAGGCCGATGGCCAGGTTTCGCGGCAGGCTGGGCGATGATGGCATCAAGGGCGGATCGGCCCGGTCGATGATCGCGATATTGCTTGCCGCGATGCCTGCCGAGGCATTGAGCTCGCGGTATCGTTGCAGCAGGCCATCGTAGATGGATCGCGCAGTGTCGGCCTCGCGCGCCAGCGTGTTGTAGCGCACCGCCCTGTCCTGTTCGCGCAGGGTGTCGCCCTGCAGACGGCTGACCTGGCCTTGCAGCGCGTCCTCCGCAGCCTGCGCCGCCCGGTACTCGGCGCGGATGGAATTGCGCACCTGCGCCGCGGTCGCAGTCAGCTCGGCATCGATCGCGGAGAGGTCGCCCTGCAGGTTCTGCACCGCCGGGTGATCCGGCAGATAGCGATCGCGCGCCGCTTCGAGGTCAGACCGCGCCTTGGCCCGGCGGGTCATCAGTTCCTGCACCGTCGGATTGGCGAGCACGGTGCGCGAGGACAGCAGCGGCGTGGCCGATTCCGCCTGCCAGCGGGTCTGCGCGGCGATCCGGTCGGCCCGCGCGGCATTCGCCGCTTGGTTGAGCTGCAGCAGACTGGAAGCGGTCACGCTGCCGGCAACCGGGCGGCTGTCATCGACGGTGAAGGCATCACGAGTACGGATCAGTCCGGCCTGCCGCGCGTAGGCGTTCAGTTCCTGCTCGCTCGTTTCGAGTTGCTTGCGGGCATCGTCGAGCTGCTCTTCGACAAAGGTGCGGGCGTAGGCCGAACTGTCGAACCGGCGCTGCAGGTTGGCCTGGATGAACTCGTCGGCGAAGGCATTCGCGATCCTGGCCGAAATCTCCGCATCGGTGCTGGTGAAGCTTACCCGCGCGATGCGGGTGGACCGTGGCAGGTCGATCGACAGGCTGTCACGCAGCAGGGCGATCACCGTTTCGCGCCGCGCCGTAGCATCCGTGTCGGCTGCCGGCGGAGCCATCTCCATCGCCGCGAAAAAGCGTGGATCTTCATAGAGCTTCAGGGCGTTGGCGACCCGGATCGCCAGCGCCCGGCTGCGCAGGATATCGAGCTGGGTATTGAGAAAGCGATCGACGTCCCAGTCCGAGCTTTCGGGCGCACGCGCATCGAACTCCTCGCCCAGCACTTCGTCGCTCTGCTCGTTGATCTGGATGCTGGTCGCGGCGGTGTAGCGCGGGGTGACCAGCATGGTGGCGATCACCGCGACGGCAAGCGCCGCGCCGAGAATGGCCACGAACAGCCAGATGTTCCGCCGGAGCGCCGCGAGTGCATAGCGCAGGTTTGCGCTTACCGGATTGTCTCCGAATGCACCGGCGGGATAGCCATAGGAACCGCCCCGGCCGTCGCCCCCGTCGCTGCCATTGCCGCGATAGCCCGGTGAATCGGCCGCCCTCAACATGCGCT
Organism: Qipengyuania oceanensis; assembly: GCF_009827535.1. Lineage (NCBI taxonomy): Bacteria > Pseudomonadati > Pseudomonadota > Alphaproteobacteria > Sphingomonadales > Erythrobacteraceae > Qipengyuania > Qipengyuania oceanensis. Next base: position 879,274 of record NZ_WTYN01000001.1, read on the forward strand.
GTCCGTCCTCACAGCGGCCTCAGCACGCCGACGAGCGGTGCGGTCTGGAGGATATCCTTGTAGGTTCCCCGCAGCGAGGAATAGCCGACGACCACGATGTCGCCGGGAACCAGCGCCAGGTCTGGCATCCGCCCGCCACGGATAGCCTGCAAATCGAACCGGCCGCCGTATCGCTGGCCATCGACCGTGCGGAAAACCAGCACCTGATCCAGCCGGGCGACATCCGTCGGGCTGCGCGCCTGCGCGAGCGCCGTCAGCAGCGTGTCGCCCTGCTTCCACGGATAGACTCCGGGAAGGTTGACTTGTCCTTCGACCGAGACGGTCATCTCGCGCGCCTTCTTGATCGCTACCGAGGCGCGCGGGTTGCGCAGGTAGCGCGCGCCGTAGGCACGCTCGATTGCGGCGGCGAGTTCGGTCGCGTTCGATCCGGCGGCACGAATGTCGCCGATAAGAGGCAGGCTGAGATTGCCCGCATTGTCGATCGCTACCTCGTCCTGCGAGAGTTCGGGCTCGTCGAAAATGCGGATCGAAAGAATGTCGCCCGCCTGCAGACTGTAGGACGCCGGCGTTGCCTGCGCGGCGCCGTCGATTGCCGCGTAACCGGCCTCGCCGACCGGGACGACCGGATCCATGGCCGGAATACAGCCGGACATCATGGTTGCGAGAATGCCCGCCAAAACCAGCTTCGAAAATGTCCGACCCGTCATGTCCCGTCCGTATCCGGCTCTTGCGGCCGCGCGAGCATCCCCAGCGCTATCGCGACCAGGCTTGCTCCTGCCATGTTTCGCAGCGGATAATCAATTAACGCATGCAATGCCACGAGGATAAAACAGGTCAGCGCGAAGATCGCCGCGGGCCGCGAGGCAGGATCGCCCAGGCTGCGGCGCGCGAGCGCTGCTCCGAGCACGATCGCCGTTGCGAGCAACACATAGCCCGGCAGACCGGCCTCCATGGCAAACTCCAGCCATTCGCTGTGCGCGCGATTGGGCATGGACGCGTCGACATGCATCAATTGTTCGTGCGGAAGAAAGGCGTCGACGAAGGTCCCCATACCGGTTCCCCACGGCCAGCCGGCCGCCAGCGCACGGGCGCCATCCTGCCACAGGGCGATGCGGGTATCGTCGAACATGCCGAAGCGGGCAGCGGCATAGCCCAGTCGCTGGTCGAAGATCGCGAAGGCCGATAAGACGATGACGAGCGCTGCGACCAGCGCGAAACCCGCGCTCCACCTGCTGCGCCGGCTCGTCTGGCGTGCCGTGACGAGTATCGCGATGCCGGCAGCGGCGACCGATACCAGCATGATTCCTGCCCGCGAGCCGGTCAGCAGCAGGGCGACGAGGAGAACGCCGAGTGCCGCCGTCAGCCCGATGGCCGACGTGACCCCGTCCTGTCGCTCGCGCATGGCAAAGCGCGCAGCAGCCGCCACTGCGCCGATCAGCAGCAGGTCCGCCGCCGCGTTGCGGTTGGCATGGAACCCGGTCAACCAGCCGGTATGCGACCCGTCGTAGAGACGGAAGGCATCGCCCGGTCCGGCTACCTGGAGCGTGCCGAGAACGGCACTGGCCAGCGCCATCAACGCAACGGTTGCAAGGATGCGGCGACGTCCGGCCGTGTTCTCGCCCGCGACCAGCAGCGCCAGCGCCAGCGGGACGACCATCGCGAGAAGGCTCGCCAGCGTCTTGTGCGGCGCGATACTGAGCGGCCGCCAGTTGTCCGCGAGCCCGACCAGATCGAGAGCTGCGCGCTGGCCCTCGCGCCCCGGCAGTGCCTGCCACCCGGCGGGAGGCAGCGGGACGAGTTGCAGTACCGGGATTGCCAGCACGAATGCGCAGATCGCCCAGATCGTGCGCGAGGGACGAGCACGGGCATCGCCAGCACTCCAGGCAAATGCAGCCAGGATCGCGGCAGCAGACATCTGCAGCAGGAGCTCGGCGAGAGGATGCGGCGATCCTCCGCCGCCCAGCCCGATCGCCAGCACGACGAACAGGCAGATCAGCGCCGAGCGCTGCCCTACCCGATCATCCGGCCAAAATCGTTTCGTTAAGGACATGCGCGAAACCCGATCTCCCTTGTCAGGAGACTAGGCCGCGCAGCCCTGCCGGCAAAGGCCAGGACGGATTGGCTCGGGGAAAAACCGCGCGGCTTTCCCCGTCGCATCACGATCACATCGAGCGGGCGATCACCATCTTCATGACCTCGTTCGATCCTCCGAAAATCCGCGTGATCCGGCTGTCGCGGAACATGCGGGCGATCGGGTAATCGTTGATGAAGCCAGCGCCTCCGTGAAACTGAAGGCACTTGTCGACGACTTCACCCTGCAATTCGGTCACCCAGTACTTGGCCATGCAAGCGGTCGCCACATCGAGTTCGCCCTTGAGGTGGCGTGCGATACAATCGTTGACGAAGACCCGTGCCGCGGTGCCCCGCGCCTTGAGATCGGCGAGCACGAACTGCGTGTTCTGGAAATCCCAGATCGTCTGGTTGAACGCCTTGCGGTTTTTCACGAAGTCGAGCGTGACTTCGAGAGCCTTCTCGATACCCGTCATCGCGCCCATGGCGATGATCAGGCGTTCCTGCGGGAGTTCGCCCATCAGCTGGTAGAACCCCTTGCCCTCGACCCCGCCGAGGACGTTTTCGGCAGGCACGAAGACGTCGTCGAAGAACAGCTCCGACGTGTCCGCGGCATCGAGCCCGACCTTGTCGAGCTTCTTGCCGCGCTGGAACCCGTCCGCACCTTCCGTCTCGAGCAGCATGAGCGAGATGCCCTTCGCCCGTTCCTTGGGGTCGGTCTTGGCGACGACGATGATGAAGTCCGCGGTCTGACCGTTGGAGATATAGGTCTTGGCGCCGTTGATCCGGTAGCCGTTGCCATCCTTGAGCGCGGTCGTGGTAATCGACTGGAGGTCGGAACCCACGCCCGGCTCGGTCATCGCGATCGCGCTGACCAGTTCGCCCGTGACGAGCTTGGGCAGATACTTCTTCTTCTGCTCCTCGGTCCCGTGGCGCACGAGGTAGGGCAGGATCACGGTGTTGTGGAGCGAGGCGGCAAAGCCTTCCACGCCATGCTTCGCCTGCTGGTCGATGACCACCATGTCGTGGCGGAAGTCGCCGCCATGGCCGCCGTATTCTTCCGGCACCGACACGCCGAGCAGGCCGGCCTGGCCGGCCTCGCGCCAGAAATCGCGCTCCACCTGGCCGTTCTTGCGCCATTCGAGAACGCGCTTTTCCGGTGCATGCTGCTGATAGAACTTGCCGACGGCGTCGGCGAAGATGGCGATCTCCTCGTCTTCCATGAATTCGGGCTGGGGAACGTCGATTGCGGGCATGATTATGTTATCCTCTCTCAGAAATCGGTCGTGCGGCGGGCGTTACTTACCCTTCCAGTTGGGTGCGCGCTTTTCGGCAAACGCAAGCGAGCCTTCGCGGGCATCCTCGCTCATGAAGACCTGCGGCAGCAATTCGGCCTGCCTGTCCCAGCGCTCGTCGAGCGGCCAGCCGCGCGATTCGTTGACGATCTGCTTCGACACGCGGACGGCGATCGGGCCGTTGGCGGTGATCGCATTGGCGAGCTCGATCGCGGCATCGAGCGCCGATCCGTCGACCACGCGATTGAGCAGGCCGAGATCGTAAGCCCGCTGTGCGTCGATGAAATCGCCGGTCAGCGCCAGCTCCATCGCGATCTTGGGCGGGATGAGGTCGGGCAGTTTCATCAGGCCGCCGGCCGCAGCCGCGAGGCCCCGCTTGGCTTCCGGGATGCCGAACTTGGCGTCCTTGTGCGCCACGATCATGTCGCAGGAGATCATCAGTTCCATGCCGCCGGCGAGCGCATAGCCCTCCACCGCGGCGATCAGCGGCTTGACCGGGCTCTTCTCGGTGAGGCCGCCGAAACCGCGTCCTTCGACGCTCGGCCGCTCGCCGCGCAGGAATCCCTTGAGATCCATGCCGGAGCAGAAAGTGCCGCCTGCGCCGGTCAGGATGCCGACCCTGAGGTCGTCGTCCGAATCGAGCCGGTCCAGCGCTGCTGCGATTCCCTCGGCAGCGGCCTTGTTCATCGCATTCTTCGCTTCGGGCCGGTTGATCGTAATGATCAGGACCCCGTCGCGCACCTCGGTCAGCAGCTCTTCGCTCATCCGGAAACTCCCATTTTATTTAGAAACTCTTTGTTGTGTCATTGCTGGCCACAGCTTACGCATGCGTCAACCGCAATTTCGATAAAACGAGAGGATCCGACCATGGCAGAGGCCTATATCATCGATGCAGTTCGTACCCCGCGGGGGATTGGCAAACAGGGCAAGGGCTCGCTCGCCCACATGCATCCGCAGCATCTTGCCGCGACCTGTTTGAAAGCGATCAAGGATCGCAACAATCTCGACACCTCGACGGTCGACGACGTGATCTGGTCGGTCAGCTCGCAGGACGGCCTGCAGGCAGGCGACATGGGCCGCATGGCTTCGCTCGATGCCGGCTACGACATCACGAGTTCTGGCACGACGCTCGACCGCTTCTGTGGCGGCGGCATCACGTCGGTCGCGCTCGCCGCTGCTCAGATCATGAGCGGAATGGAAGACTGCGTCGTCGCCGGCGGTACTGAAATGATGAGCCTGACCGCTGCCCAGGCGCGCGAAAAGATGCAGGCCGGCCTCAACCCCGGCCGGATGGGCGCCGGCAACGAGCGCCTCGAGAAGGTGCACCCGCAGTCGCACCAGGGTATCTGCGGCGACGCGATCGCCAGCATGGACGGGTTCACCCGCGAGGAGCTGGACGAGGTCGGCTATCGCAGCCAGCAGCGCGCCGCCAAGGCGATCGAGGAAGGCCGCTTCGCAAAGTCGATCGTCCCGGTGACCGACGACGAAGGCAACGTAGTCCTCGACCACGACGAATATCCCCGTCCACAGACCACCCGCGAAGGGCTCGCCGAACTCGAGCCGGCCTTCACCAAGATCGCCGACATGCCGCTCAACGAAAGCGGCACGACCTTCCGCAAGCTGGTCAACCAGAAGTATCCCGACCTCGAGATCAAGAACTTCCACCATGCCGGCAACAGCTCGGGCGTCGTCGACGGGGCCGCAGCGGTCCTGCTGGCGAGCAAGGACTATGCGAAGAAGCACGGCCTCAAGCCGCGCGCCCGCATCGTCGCGACCGCCAACATGGGCGATGATCCCACGCTGATGCTGAACGCGCCAGTTCCGGCAGCGAAGAAGGTCCTCGAAAAAGCCGGAATGACCAAGGACGACATCGATCTCTACGAAATCAACGAGGCGTTCGCCGTCGTCGCCGCCAAATTCGTGAAGGATCTCGATCTCGACTGGGACAAGGTCAACGTGAACGGGGGGTCGATCGCGCTCGGACACCCGATCGGAGCGACCGGTTCGATCCTGATCGGCACGATGGTCGACGAACTCGAACGCCAAGACAAGAAATATGGCCTGGTAACCATGTGCGCGGCCGGCGGCATGGCGCCGGCAATCATCATCGAGCGGGTCGAGGATTTCGTCGACTAAGGGAAATTCCGGGAAGCGCGGTCGCCATGGTTAGCGGCCGCGCAACCTTCATGAACCGATTTCCGGATTCGGTTTACCTTTTTCCGGAACCAGACCTTGAGAGCTCCCGTGAAAAACGGGTGGCATGGAAAACCAGAACTCCATGCCCGCCCGTTTCGGGGCACTTGCCGGCTCCGCCGCCCTTGCCCTCGGCATTGCGGCACCCGCGCAAGCGCAGGGCACGTCGCCGAGCCTGCTTTTGCCGGCAGCGGCGGCCTTCGTCAGCCAGGCCGATTGCTTCCGTCCGGCCCCGGCCGTGCAGAGCATCGCCCAGCAGGTCGCGGCCCATCCACAACTCAGCAAGAGCGCTGCAATCCTCGGCGGTGCCAGTGCGCTCGACCGGATGCGCCAGGCGCAGACGAGCGGCGGGGCCGCCACCAGCATCGAGCAATACGTCCCTGGGCGTGCGCTGACACCTGGCGCGCAGGGCTTTGGCTCGGCGACCAATTGCACCGCATTAACGAAGCTGGCGGCCACCAGCCGCCTGCCGCAGGTACGGATGCCAAAGCCGACCGGAGACATCCTCTCCAGCCGCCGTATCGCGATCAACCACACGATGTTCGACGCCGACTGGAAACGTGTGCGCGGCGCAGGGCTTTCCCGCTCACGGGCGAACGCCTTCATCGGCGGGCGCCCGGCCAGCGACCTTGAGTTGATCCGCAAGGTCAACCGGGTGACCAACCACCGGATCCGCTATGTCGAGGACCGTGTCCAGTTCGACCGCCCCGATTACTGGGCCGGTGCGCAGGCGACGATCGCAAGCGGCAAGGGCGATTGCGAAGACTATGCGATCACCAAGATGCAGCTCCTGATCGCGCATGGCTTCCGGCCGGAGGACCTGACGCTCACGATCGCTAAGGACATGATCCACGGATCGGACCACGCCGTGCTGCTGGTTCGCCACGAGGGGCGCTATCTGATGCTCGACAATGTCACCGACCGCATTCTCGACGGGTCGCTGGCGAACGAATACAAGCCGATCTTCAGCTATTCGGACCGCAAGGCCTGGCTGCACGGATACGCGCTGAACAGCTGAGCCAATCGGGCGGCACCGCGTGCCCTGCCCGGCTCAGCGTTCGGTCAGTGCCTCGTCGAATGCCTTGGCAACGGGCTTGAGGAGGTACGACAGCACCGACTTGCGGCCGGTGATGATCTCCACGTCGCACACCATTCCGGGCACGATCGGCAGACGCTTGCCATCACGCTCGATGTAGGCCTTGTCGGTCTCGACCAGCACCAGGTAGTACGCCTCGCGCTCCACCTCGTCGTAGATCGAATCCGCGCTCACGTTCTGCACCCTGCCCTTCAGGCCACCGAATACCGAGAAGTCGTAGGCGGTCACCTTCACGTTCGCCGGATCGCCGACCTTGATGAAGGCGATGTCCGAGGGGCTGACGCGCGCTTCGACCAGCAGCTTGTCGCCAACCGGCACGATCTGCATGATCTTCTCGCCCGCGCCGACAAAGCCGCCCACCGTGGTGATCTGCACGTCGTTGACGATACCGGCCGAAGGGGCGCGCAATTCCTGCCGCTGCTGGCGCGCCTCGGCACCGCGCAGGGTTTCCTGGTTCACGGCGATGCGGGTGTTGACCTCGCTGCGCTCGGAAAGCGCCGTTTCGCGGAATTCGAGCCGCGCCGACTGCAGATCCGACTGTGCCTGGCGAACGGCCGCTGCTGCACGGGCGACACCCTGGCGCGCGCCCGAAAGGCGCCCCTGGATATCTACCATCTCGCGCTGGGCGGTCAGCAATTCGGTCTGCGGGACGATGCCCTGCTGGGCGAGCGGACGCAGCATGTCGACCTGTTCTCGCGACAGTCGCAGGCTGCTTTCGAGCGAGGAAACGGTGGCCTGGCCTTCGCTCAGGTCGCGGCGACGCTGCTCGACTGCCGAGGCAAGCGAGGCTTCGCGACTGCGCGCGGTGGCCTTGCGGACCTGGGCGAGGCGCTGTTCCTCGGCGCACAGGCTACCCTCGGCACAGCCAACGGGCCCGCCGCCCGCCTCGGTCGTGAGGCGCTGCGAGCGTGCCTGCAACCGCTCCGTCTCGGTCCGCAGCTGCCCCAGTTCGGACGACGACTGGGCATCGTCGAGGCGCACGAGCAACTGGCCCTTGCGGACCGATTGACCGGCGCGGACGAGGATCTCGCGAATAGTCGCAGGCTCTGCCGGCTGCACCAGCTGCGCCTTGCTCGACGGGATGACCTTGCCCATGCCGCGCGTGACCTCGTCGACCGGGGCGAGTGCCGCCCAAACGATGAGGACGAACAGTCCGAGCGCGCTGACCGCTATGAGGCGCCGGCTGGCGTCCCACGAATCGAACCTTTCACGCCATGTCATGGCTGCTGCTCCGCAGAAGATGTGTCGCCGGCGGAAGAACCCGCGCCGTGCTCGCCAAGAGTGGCGCGATAGGTTGAACTTGCCGTTACCGGATCGGGGATCGTCAGGCGCCAGGTCTTGGTCGTGTCGATCCGCCCACCCACGTCATAGGAAGCGTGACGATCCTTCACGTCCGCGACCACGGTGGTACCGGGCACGAACTCCGGTTCCGGCGCGACGATCTCGACGTTGGCAGCGAGCCGTTCTCGCATCCGGCCGAAATCCAGCGAGGGAATGGCTTCATGGCCCGACCAGCGCCGGGTGAAGGCATTGCTGGAGCCCCACGACCCCTTGAACCGGTAGAAGATATGAACGCCGATCTTCTCCAGCTTGCCGAGTTGGAAGGCCCAGCGCGGCAGGACGTAATCGGCGTGGTAATGGGTCGCCGTGCCGACGCTCGGCTCGGTCGATCCCGCGAGGGCGGCCTTCGCCACCTCGCGCGATTCGTTCCACTGGCGCGCCATAGGGCCGCGCAGGAGCGAGCCGTCGCAGGTGAAACTGAACTGGCAGACGCGCTGGTTCGATCCCTCGTAGACGACCCCGCAGACCGAGTTGGGATAGGCGCTGTGCCGCATCCGGTTGAGCACCACCTGCGCGACCGCGCGCTTGCCGCGCAGCGGCTCGTTCGCAGCCTCGTAATAAACGGCCTGAGTCATGCACTTGAGCGCGGTTTCGTATACCGGCCCGCTCAGGGGCAGGCCGCTGACGCCCGACAGCCGCTCGAGGGTAGAGGACATGGGAATGCGCGAGTTGCGCGCCTGCGCGCTTTCGCCTTGTAGCACGAGCTCGGCGCCCTCGCCCTCGTTGATGGTATTCAGTTCGTGGATCTTGCGCGCGACGGCCTGCTTCTTCGCCGTCGCGACTTCGGCAGCGGCTTCGGCACGGCTGTCCATCAGCCATACGCCGCCTGCCGTCCCGACCGCGACGAGGCTGACCAATGCGCTCAGCATTATCGGCCGCCTGGCGGCACCGGCGCTGTTGCGCGCGAGATCTGACAGCCAGCTCACGAGATTGCTCCCGCGGCGGCGGTGATCTTGTCCTTCGGGCCGTCGGCGACGATCCGGCCCTTGTCCAGTACGATGATCCGATTGCACAGCGAGAACAACGCCGGGCGGTGGGTCGAGATCAGCAGCGTCTGGCTGGGGCGCATCGCCCCGGTCAGCCGGTCGACGAACAGTTTTTCGGTCTGCGAATCCATCGCGCCGGTCGGCTCGTCGAGAAACAGCAATTCGCTCGGCGAAACGAAAGCCCGGGCGAGCGCAAGGAAGCTGCGCTGGCCGCCGGACAGCTTGTTGCCGTGTTCGCCGACCGCGCGGTCGAAACCGCCGGCATCGCGCGAGAGGAACTGGTCGGCACCGGTGATCCGCAGGGCCTCGACCATCGCCTCGTCGGTCGCTTCCGGGCGGCCGAGTGTCAAATTGTCCTTCACCGAACCGGTGAACACATTGGCATCCTGCCCGACGAACCGGAACGCCGTTCGCAGGTCCTGGGGTCGGAACTGGCGACTGTCGATCCCGTCGACGGTCATCGAGCCTTCGGTCGGCTGGTAGAGGCCACACAGGACGCGGCCCAGGGTCGACTTGCCCGACGCGACCCGCCCGACCACCGCGATGCGCTCGCCCGGCTCGATCGTGAGATTGATGTCGGACAGGGCGGAAGATTCCACGCCGGGATACCGGAACCCGAGATTGTCCATCCGGATCGTCGCCGAGCGTACCCGTGCGGGGATCGACAGGCTGCCGTGCTTGCGCTCGTCCTCGCCATCGAACAGCTCGTCGATACTGGAAAGCGTCGTCTTCACCTGGCGTGCCCTGGTCAGCAGGTAAGCGATCTGGCCGGCCGGGGCGAGCGAGCGGGACGACAACATGACGATCGCGATGATCGCACCCATCGAGATGGCGCCGCTGGCGAACAGGTAATAGCCGCCGATGATCAGCGAGATGTTGGACACCTGCTGGAACGTGGCGGCGAGGCCGACCGCGGTCGAATTGATCTTGCGCAGTCGCGCCTGCGAGAAAGCGCCCACTTCGGCGAGGCGATACCAGCGCCCGACCATGCCGCCTTCGCTGGTCATGCTCTTGAGCGTTTCCATGCTCGACAGCGATTCGACCAGGAGCGTCTGCTGGAGACCGTAATCGGTCTGCGCATCCTGCGCCGCCTCGGTCACCTTGTTCTGGAGACGCCAGCCCGCGATAGCCATGCCGGCCATGGCGGCGAGCGGGATGAGCGCCAGCCACCCGCCGATGTAGGCGATCGCGGCGACGAAGACGACGAGGAACACCAGGTCGACCATCAGCACGACGGTGGTCGATGCGAAGAAATCGCGCACTTGCGCATATTCGGAAACGCGCGCGGCAAGCGAGCCGGTGTGCCCCTTGCGCGAAGCGAGAGGAGTGGTCAGCAGCCGGCCGTAGATCTTCTGCGAGAGCTTGAGATCGAGACGCTTGCCGATCTGGTCGACGACATTGTTGCGCGCTGCCTTGAGCGCGAATTCAAGCGCGAAGGCCAGCGCGACGCCGACTGCGAGAACCCACAGGGTCGATTCCGCGCGATTGGGGATGACCCGGTCGTAGACGTTCATCGTGAACAGCGGGAGCGACAGAGCCAGCAGGTTGATGATGACCGACGCGAGAATCACCGGGCGGAACGAATCCCGCTCTTTGTGGATCTCGCTCCAGAACCAGTGACGCCTGCCCTTGGCGTACCACGGGGCCTCGCTCTCGCGCAGGCTGTCGGGGTCGCCGAACACGCTCAGGAAGCCGCCGTTGAACTGGTCGGCGATCTGGCTCTGGGGCACCCAGACACCCTCGCCGCTGCCCGGCAGCCAGAGACGAATCTCGTCCTCGCGGACCTCGTGCAGGACGGCGATGCCGTCCCGCTCGAGATTCACGAGTGCAGGATAGAGATCCGGATCGCGCGGTAGCCGTGCTCCGCGCCGCGGGATGAAGTTCAGCCCGGCCAGTTCGACCGCCGGACCCGCCTGGTGGAACGGCAGGCGTCCGTCCGGCCCACGTGCGAGCGTGGTAAATTGTGTCGAAGCAAAGCCGATGCCGAAACGCGCCGCCAGTTCGGCGACGGCTTCGGTCAAGGGGTCAGTTGCGGCACCCGCCTCGACTTGCTCCTGCAACACAAATTACCTGCCTATTCCCCGCCATTTTCAGTCGGTCTTGTTCCGGTACTGAAGCTCTGCCGGAGGACGCGGGCCGTAGTTGTGTTCGTCCCGCTCGTTTTCGCCCGCACCTTCACCGGGTGCTACCGACAGCGCTTCAAGGAGGCGGTTGGTAGCAGCAAGCGCTTGGTATTCCGCGAACTGTTTGCTGAAACGTGCCGTTTCGAGACGCACCTGCGTGTTGTAGCGGGTGTTCTGCGCATCGAGCACGTCGAGCAGCGAGCGGCGGCCGACGTTGAACTGGCTGCGATAGGACAACAACAGGTCGTCGCTCACCTGGCTCTGGCGCTGCAGCTGCGAGGTGATGTTGGTCTGCGCGTCCATGGCGATGTAGGCATTGCGCACATCTTCTTCGGCCTGCCGCTGCAGTTCGTGCAGGCGATAGCGGGCCTGGCTCGCGCGGCGCACCATTTCCTGGTGCTTGGCGCGATTGATGCCGCCGTCGAACACGTTCCAGCGGATGTAGCCGCGGGCCATGACGTCATTGGTGTCGCCATCGAAACCGTCGATGTCCTCGCCCACCCGGCCCACGACTTCGACGCCGATGGTCGGGAAAAGGTCGCCCTTGGCCGACTTGACGAGGCCGTGGGCCGCATCGACGTCGGCTTGCGCTTCGTTGACCAGCGGGTTGTTGAGGCGTGCGAGACCGACTGCCGAATCGATGTTCGGCGGCAGCGCCGCGCTGAGATCCGGCGGAGCCACGACCTGCGAGATGTCGAGCCCGGTCAGGCGGCGCAAGGCCGTCTTCGCATTTTCAAGGTCCTCGACCGCTTCGGTCTGGCGAACGAGTGCCGACTGCAGGCGCTCTTCGGCCTGCTGCTGATCGGCAACCGAGATCGACTGCTGGCGCACGCCTTCGGCGAGATCGCCGGCGAGGCGTTCGTGGAACAGCACGTTGTCCTGCGAGGCGGCGACGACGCGCTGCTGCAGCAGGATGTCGAAATACTGGCGCGCAACCTGAAGCGCGATGAATTCCGAACGTTCCTCGACCCGCATCGACGCACCGTCGACCCGCGCCGCCTGACGCAGCACTTCACCGCGACGGCGACCGAAATCGACCAGCGCCCAGTCGCCGCGAATGTTCGCTTCGAGCGGATAGAGCTCGCGATCGGCGATCCCGAGCGTGCGGCGCGTGTTGTTCTCGAGGCGACGGATGCCGCCCGAGGCTTCCACGTCGACGCGCGGCGCATACAGGCCTTCGGCCTGCCGGCGCTCGAACTCGATCGCTTCCTTGTTGTACTGCGCCTGCAGGATTTCCGGGTTGGCAGCCATTGCGACTTCAACCGCTTCCTGCAGCGTGGTCGCCCCGTCCTGAGCCAGTGCCGTGCCCGCAGTTCCCGCGAGCAGGGCAGCCATTAGAGCCAGTTTACCCTTGTACATATTGACCCCCATTACTTCGCGGTGATTTCGACGCGGCGATTTTGCGGATTGCGCTCGCCGTCGACAGTCGGAACACGCGGTTCGCTCTCACCCTTCCAGGCGGTCGAGATGCTGGAGCGATCCACGCCCATCGACACCAGGAAATCGGCAACTGCCTGAGCGCGCGCACGCGACAGGCCCTCGTTGTAGGCATCGCTCCCGGCGCGGTCGGTGTGGCCGACGACCTGGAGCTGCGTCCAGTTGCAGGCTGCTGCCGTTTCGTTGACGAAGCTCAGGGTCTGCGATGCGGACGCCGGCACTTCGGCCCGGTCGAAATCGAAGAACACCGTTCCTGCCTGTTCGCGATCGCACATAGCGGGCGGCGGCGGGGGCGGCGGTGCCGCAACCACCGGCGGCGGCGGCATGATCGACATGCGGTTCGAGGCGAGCACGCACTTGCGAATACTGACCTCGTCGACCGTCGAGGACTTCAGGAAGCCGAGCGCGATACCGCACTGCACCTTCGCCTCGCTCGCCCACATGTAGCGATTGTCGTCGGCGGAGATGACGGTGGGATCGGTGCTGACCGCCAGAGCCGCATCGTAGCGCTGCTGAATTTCGGTCCGCAGGCTGTTCTTGTCGAGCGCCAGCAGGGCATCTGCATCGCCCTGCTGTGCCCAGGCTGCTGCCGGCATGGCTGCGACAAGCGCAACCAGGGCAACAACAGGCTTCCTCAAATCGCTCATTCGGTATTCCCCCGTGCTATCTCGAAATTAACCTTAAGCAGCCGCAGCTGCCAATGCGCTGGCATCGTCCGCCATGTCTGCAATGAGCGCCCCGTGTACCATCGGTGCGGCGTTAACCAGCCCGATGTCGAGCATCTCATGGCCCCCAAACGCGCCGTCTGCAACCTTGATCGCTACCTGGTTGGAGATGAGGTGCTCGCCGAACTGGCCGTCCGAGGCATCCGCGAAGTGGTTGACGATCGTGTCGATCGCCGCCGCATCCGCGACATCGGCCAGGGCATCTTCGACCGTTGCGATGTCCACCTGCTTGGTGCTTTCCGCATCGACCGTCTTGGTCGCTTCGGCAGCCAGCGTAAGCAGGGCGTCCATCGTCGCATCGACATTGCCGCCGGTGACGAAGCCCGCATCGGCGACCGTGCCGACCGTGCCATCGGTCATCGTGTAGCTTGCCGAGCCGAAGACCGTCACGTCCCCGTCCGCGGCGCCGTAGACGATGCCGTCGGAAACCAGGTCGATCGACGAGATCCCGGCATCGGCCAGCGTGACGAACTCGCCCGCATCAGGGTTACCGTCCAGGTTACTGTCCAGCCAAACCCCAAATTTACCATAAGCCGCGTCGGAAGCATCGAGGACGCCATCGGCATTGTCGTCGAACATCGCCGCGACTGCCTGGAGGTCCGTGAGACCGTTGCCGCCGAAGACGAATTCCGAAGCGTCGGTGACGTAACCGTCGTTGTTGGCGTCGTAAGCCAGGATGGCAGCACCGGCCGCGATCCAGGCAGTCTTCGTCTTCACACCGTCGCCGTCGTAATCGTAGGCGACATTGGCTGCCAGGCTCGAGAACAGCGGATTGTCGTTCGCGACATCCATGTCGAGGACGATCGGTGCGGTCGGGTTGACGAACAGCGTCTGGTTGAAGCTGTCTCCGTCGCCGTCGGTCACCGTGACGTTCAGGTCGAGCGTCAGCGCCTCCGAGTTGGTCGTCGTCCGGACTACACCGATGTCGATGATCTTGGCGACATCCTGGTCGTTCGTTCCATTGTTGCTCACGATCGAGTTCGACCCGGCAGCATTCAGCTGTCCATTGAAGTCCCACAGTGTCGGGATCGTCGGTCCGCTCGAGGACAGGAACTGGACACCGACGATCTCGTAATTGTCCGGAACCGCCGGAAGGTCGAGATAATCGTTGGGCTCGATGATGATCAGGCCCTCGTTGGTGCCGACTGTCGGATAGCCATCCTGGTTCGTCGTCAGGACATCGTTCGAATCCACCCTCAGCGCCCGGGTGATATAATTGGCCGGGTCGTTCGGATCAGCAAGCTTCAGGACGATGATGAAGTCTTCCTTGCCGCTGTTGAACTGGGTGAGCTTGATATAGAACCCGGTCGCACTTGCCGTCGGAGCAAGGTTCGGATTGTTGCCGGGATTGGTTGCGTAGAAGTTGAAATCGAGCGCTTCGTCGTTCTGGATTGCGTTGCCGTTCACCCCAGTCGCGACCGACGAAAGCTGCACATAGCCTTCGCTGCCGATGTATTCGCCGTTTGTGGCGAGTCCGGATTTTTGCGCGATGCCGGTAAACTGCGCGTAGAAATCGCCCGACTGGAAATCGACCACCGCGACCTCGTCCTGGCCGTTACCCGTGTAGGGATTGGTCGGCGACTGGAGATAGTTGATCGTCGTATCACCGAACACCGAGCTGATTTCGTAGCTCTCGATCGGCTGATCGAGCGTGACGATGTAGTTGCCGGTATCCGTCTCGAACGTCACCGTGCCGGTTGCCGCGACCGTGATGCCCGGCTTGTCCGGATTGGGCGCGTAGTTGAAGCTGATATTGTAAGTGATATCGTCGCCCGAAACCGTGCCCGCACTCACTGTCGGATTGAGGATATTGGCCGAGCCCACCTTGCCCGAGAAGCTGTTCAGCAGCACCTCGTTCACCGTGGTCGAAGGGCCATCCGCACCGATCTTGTAGATGAACGTTCCGGTTCCGGTCGGCGTATCGCTGTCGTCGAGCAGAGCCGCAGTCTTTGACGTGAAGGTCGGGCCATCGTCGTCGAAGTTGATCTGCTCGGAGATATCCGCAGGCGAGGACACTCGCTTGTCGCCGTCGCCGTCCGTGATCGTTGCCACCACGCCCAGCGTATTTGCGTCGAGGTCCACGGTGTCATCCGGATTGTTCGGATTGTCGTGGAACAGCGAGAGATACTGCTCGACGGTCACGACGCCGGTCGTCGCGTTGATCTGGATCGCGAAGGCGACCTGGCCGGCGTAGGTTCCGCCCTGCACCACGCCGACGACGTTCCCGTTGGCCAACTGCTGCAGGAAGATCGAGCTTCCGTCGGTCACATTGAGCCCGGAGTCCGGACCGCCTGCAAGGACCGTCAGTGCGAAGGTCACCGAAGCGGTACCATCGGCACCGCCATTGGCAGTGAAGCTCACGACCGAGGAATTGCTGGTACCGCGGCTGATATAGCCGCTTCCCGGGACGTGCGGATCGTTGCCGATCGTCAGGCCGCCGACGTCGATCGTGGGTGCCACGCTCGCGGTGGCGGTCTCGTCCAGGTCTACCGTAGCAACAGGCGAGGCATTGACCGTCACGCTCGGACCGTCATCGTCGAAGTTGATGTTTGCCGAGATGTCGACCGCTGCGCTCGTCGCCTTGTCGAGATCGCCGTCGGTCACCGTCACCGTGACGCTCACCGAACCGTCGTCGAGGTCGATCGTCTCGTCGTAGTTGTTCGGGAAGATTGGGTGCTTGAGCGAGAGATACTGCTCGACCGAGACCACGCCCGTCGCGCTGTCGATCCCGATCGCGAACGCCGCCTGGCCCGCAAACGAACCGTTGTTGACCACGCCCACGATCACGTCGCCCACCTTCTGCAGGGTGATCGTCGAACCGTCGGTCAGCGTCACATCGCTCAGCGCCGTCAGCTTGTTCACCTGCAGCGCATAGACCGGAGCCGCGCCCTGGCCGTCCGCACCGTACAGCGGGTTGTTCGCCGCAAAGCTCACGATCGCCGATCCGCTCGAGGCCTTCGAGATCGCTCCCGAGCCCGCGACATGCGGATCATCGCCCTTCGCGATACCGCCCGTGTTGAGCGCTGCGGCACCTGCACCATCGCCGCTCTCGTCCAGGTTCACCTGGGCCTGGGCATTCAGGACCACCGAGACAGACGGACCATCGTCGTCGAAGTTGATGTTTGCCGAGATGTCGACCGCTGCGCTCGTCGCCTTGTCGAGATCGCCGTCGGTCACCGTCACCGTGACGCTCACCGAACCGTCGTCGAGGTCGATCGTCTCGTCGTAGTTGTTCGGGAAGATTGGGTGCTTGAGCGAGAGATACTGCTCGACCGAGACCACGCCCGTCGCGCTGTCGATCCCGATCGCGAACGCCGCCTGGCCCGCAAACGAACCGTTGTTGACCACGCCCACGATCACGTCGCCCACCTTCTGCAGGGTGATCGTCGAACCGTCGGTCAGCGTCACATCGCTCAGCGCCGTCAGCTTGTTCACCTGCAGCGCATAGACCGGAGCCGCGCCCTGGCCGTCCGCACCGTACAGCGGGTTGTTCGCCGCAAAGCTCACGATCGCCGATCCGCTCGAGGCCTTCGAGATCGCTCCCGAGCCCGCGACATGCGGATCGTCGCCCTTCGCGATACCGCCCGTGTTGAGCGCTGCGGCACCTGCACCGTCGCCGCTCTCGTCCAGGTTCACCTGGGCCTGGGCATTCAGGACTACCGAGACAGACGGACCATCGTCCTCGAACGCGAACGCATCGGTGATGTCGAGCGTCGCGCTCGCCGTGTCGAGATCGCCGTCGGTCGCGGTCGCGGTCAGCTTGATGAGGTCGCCCACCATCTGCTCGGCACCGGCGCCGCTCTCGACCGGATCGGCCGGGTTGTCGTTGTAGATCGCACGTGCCTGCTCCAGGCTCACCGTGCCCGCGTTCGCATCGACCGTGATCGTGAACGCCACCACCGTCGGATCGCCCGACAGGTAGCCCTCGATCTCGCCGCTCGCATTGACCCGCAGCAGGATGTCGTCACCCGACAGCGTGTCGTTGAGGCCGCTGTCGGTCCCGTTGCCGCCCGTGATCGACAGCGCATAGGTCACCGCATCGGCATCGGCCACGTCGTTGTCGTCGGCATCCTTGAACCCGTCGGCACCGAAGGCAACGTCGAACAGGCCCGCAAAGCTCACCGGACCCGCCGTATCGGTGATGTCCGTGTCGTCGGTCACCAGCTGCGGCAGGCCATTGCTATCGGCAAGGGTGACGACCGGGCTGTCATCGTCGATCACGACGGTGATCGAGCCATTGGCCGTTTCGCCTTCGGCATCGCTTACGACGACGCCGATCGACAGCGACTGTTCGTCCTCGGTGTTGGCGGTCGGGTGTGCGACCGGCTGCAGCAAGGTGAAAGTGTAGGCACCCGTCGCGAGATCGGTGATGACCAGAGTGAAGACGGCTTCGCCGGTCACGGAATCCTGGCCGGTAAGCGTACGCGTCGCACCGTCCCAGACCGTTTCGATCGGATTGCCGGCAAGCGACACGAGGCCCGTGTCGGCAACCGCGGTAAGGGTGATGCCCCCGGGACCGTCGACGCCGAAGGAAAGCCCGCCGAGCGTGCCGCTCTGGACCGTGGCTTCGCCGGCCAGATCGTCCGGTCCGCCGGGCAGGCCGCCGGGCAGACCGTCTTCGTCCACCGAGAAGGAGGCCGCTGCAGGGTCGATCGACGGGCCTTCGTCCGTCAGGCGGACCTGGAAGGTCGCCGTCGCGGTATCGTCGTCACCGTCCTGGATCTGATAGGTGAAGGTCTCGACCACATCCCCATAGGGAGCGGTGATGTTCGTCGCAGACGTGTAGACGAGATTCCCGCCCACGATCGTGACCGTGCCGCCCAGGCTGCCGGTGCCGACGATGGTGATCGCCGGCGTGCCCTGACCGTCCGCGCCATACAGGTCGTTGGCAAGCAGATCTGCGACGGTACCGATGACAACGGCGGTCGCATTGTCGTCGACGCTGGCAAGCTCGCCGTCATTGGTGGCGAGCGGAACATCATCGACAATGTCGATCTGGATGCTGCCGGTGCCCAAAACGTTGCCGAGCGAATCCTCGACGCGGTAATTGAAGCTCTCGGCATTGAGGACGGTATTGGTCGTATTCTCGACCGCGTCGGTATCGGTGAACGCCGTGTCGAGCGTGTAGGTATAGGACCCGTCGGCATTGAGCGTCAGCGTACCGTAGGTGCCGTCCGCCGGGCTTTCCAGAATGTAGACGAACGGACCGGTGGCGCCGGTGACAGTGATCTGGCCGCCGGTGAAGATTTCGCTGGTGTCGCTCTGGTTGGCGGCATTGCCGTCGGCAAGCTCGCCCGTGCCGTCAGGCAGGCCGGCTTCATAGACGATCGCGCCATTGTCGGTCACTTCGGCGCCGACATTGTCGATGTTGATGGTCAGCGTCGTCGTCGAGAGGTCGCCGTCGCCATCGCGGATCGTGTAGACGAAGACGTCCTGCTGATCCGAATTGATCTGGTTGGGATTGGCTGCGTAGGTGTAGGTCCCGTCCGGGTTAAGCGTGAGCGTGCCGTACAGGCCGACGATCGGCGTTCCGACCCCGCCAGAGACCTGGGTCGTGGTGTCGCCACCAGCGGCGCGAACGCCTTCGATCGCGGAAATGCCGTCTGCACCCGCAATATCGTTGTCGAGTACGCTGACAGGGCTGCTGACGAGCGTCGCGCCTTCGGTCACCGAGCCGGTATCGGCCTGCGCCTCGGGAGCGTCGTCGATGATGGTGATGACGAGATTATCCGGGCCGTTATCGGCCGTGGAATCGCCATCGAGATCGATGATCTCGATCGGGAAGGACACGGTGGTGTTGCCGCCGTTGACGTCGTTGTCGCCGAGCGTGTTGTCCTTGAGCGTGTAGGTGTAGTCGATCGTGCCCTCGCCGGTCACAGGATCGTAGGTGACCCCCGTGATGACGAGCGTGCCGGTCGCATCGTCGACGATCGTCTGGTCGTCGGCCGAGGAAGCGGGATCGTTGTCCAGATTGACCTGGACGCCGTTGATGATGATCGCCGCGAGACCGTCGGGCGAATTGAACGTGATGGTCGAGTTGCTGATCTCGCTGTCGACCAGCTCGCTGTCGTCCGAATTGTTGTTCGGATTGCCGTCGGCACCTTCACCCGTTCCGACGGGCTCGTCGCCACGCGGCGGAAGGCCGGCTTCGTTGACCGTCGTGCCTTCACCGATTTCGGGGGGACTCACGGTGTCGAGCGCATTCTCGATCGTGATGACGAGGTTGGCGTTCGAGGTGCTGCCGTCCTGGTCGACGATGGTGTAGTTGAACGTATCCGTCACGCCGCCGGGCGTGTTGTAGTCGCGCACGTAAGTGTAGGTGCCGTCCGCGTTGAGCGTGAGGACGCCGTAAACGCCCTGGAGGCTCGATCCGGGTGCTACCGTCGAGCCGAGGGTGCCGCCGTTGTTGACCACGCGGAAGCCGGTGACGGCATCGTCGAACGTGCTGCCGTCGTCGCGCGTGCCGACCGGATAGTCATCCGCGCCGGATTCGTCGTTGGCGAGAACCGTGCCTTCGATCGGGCCGAACGTGCCCGCCGGGATCGTGTTGGCATCGGCGCGCGCGATCGGCACGTCGTCGATGATGTCGACGGTGAGGGTGGCCGTGGCTTCGTCGCCATCGGTGTCGACCACGCGCACGTCGAACGTGTCGGTGGTATCGCCGCCGAGCGTATTGTCGGTCAGCGTGTAGCTGAACCCGACTTCGCCGGTCGCCAGGTTGACGCTGGTGATGGTGAGCGTGCCGTGATCACCCTGAAAGGTCGACCCGACGCTGCCTGCGGTGATCGATACACCGTCGAGGAACAGCGCCTGCAAGCCGTCGGGCGCAGCGAACACGATCGTGCCGGCAGTGGTTTCGGAACTCGTCGGCTCCTGCGTACCCTGCGGCTCGACCGGCGTGTTGCGCACAGGAAGGCCGTTCTCGTTCACGGTCGCGATCGCATTGGTCGCACCGGCCGGATTGTTCGGCGTCTGGATGACGACTTCCGGATCCTCGTCCGGAAGGTAAGGGATGATTTCTTCGTCCTGCTGCTCGGGGAAGGCGAGTTCGGTGTAGGGAAGAAGGTTGCCGAGGTCGAAGGCCGGCTGGATATCGCCCGGATCGACAGCAAAGTTGTTGCCCGAGCTCTGGACCGTGGCGCCAGGCTGCGGACCCGCGTCCGGCGTCGCGCCGACCAGCAGGGCCGCGAGGTTCATCGGGGGCACCGCGACACCGTCGACGATGATCAACGGAACGTCGATGGCGCCGCCGGGAATGACGTAGACGACCCCGTCGGCACCTTCGATCACCAGATCGCGGCCAACTGCACGAATGCTGTCGAGCGAAGCGTCGGCGGGCAGCACGACGACGTTGTCGGCTCCGGCCTGAAGCGTCACGACATTCGCGCCTTGCAAGGCTGCGCGTGCGCTGCCGGCGTTACCGGTGCTGTTCGCGTCCTGCTCGAAGTTCTCGTTCGTGCCTTCGTAGTCCATCTCGAACTCTTCCCATCGTTCGGCTGCGAAATCCGCAGCGGTCTGCGAGCGCCAGCTATCACGATCGGGCGAGGCACGATGCCACACCCTGAAGTGACCTTACTGATAGCGGCGACCGTTTTTCTGGAGCAGTTTTCGACTCTGTCGCGACTCGACAGGGTCCCGCCCCCATTGCTCACTTAGAAAAACAGGGAATCCCTCTAGTTACAAGGTCGTTAACTATAAACGGTTACCTGAACGGCGGGGGCCGAGAGCGTAAAATCGCCGCAAAGGCCTTGTTTTCGTTGGATAGTCGAAAATGGCAACGTTTCCAAGGAGTTCGGGAAGTGTCCCGATTCCGGACGGCGTTAATAGCCGATCAGCGTGATGGCGAGCCCGGCAGCGATCGCGACGCCATAGGGGAGTTGCATCTTGCGCAGCTCGGAAACGGAGAAATTGGCTCGGCTCACGAACCGCCGACCGATCACCATGACGATCATCAGGACGAAGCCAGATAGTGCCGTCGCGGCGAGCATCGGAAGCGCCTGCGACATCTGGAGCGAGAGCGCGCCCGCGGTGTAGAACTTGGCATCTCCGCCGCCGATCGCACCCAGCGCGAAAAGCCCCATGCCCACCAGCAATGCCGCAAGGCCATGCAGGCCGGCCCAGGCGAGACCCTGGATGCCGAACATCGAAAAGGAATATGCGGCCGCCACGAGGGCAAGCACGAGGCACAGCCAGTTGGGAATTTGCCGCCTGGCAATGTCCCAGGCCGCGCCGCCGGCCGCGATCACGAGGATCGCGACCAGCAAGACTTGTTCGATCATGCGCCGATGCGGACCCTGACCGGGTACTGGCGCTGGGCCGGTGCCGCGGGCTGACCGCCCGGCTTGCGCGCGAAATCGATCGTCAGCGGATAGCTCTTGGCTTCGGCTGCCTCGGCGGCTTCATCGGGCGGCAGCGCCCCAGCTTCCTTCTCGGCTAACCTCGCCACCTCCGGCTTCTTGGCGGTGTGCATGGCCAGAACTTCCATCTTCGGCGCGACGCCCTGGGGCATGGCCTGCGTGTTGATCTGGACCTGGCCGCGCGAAACCCGCTCGATCCTGCCGGGCTCGACACGCCGGGCGAGAGCCGCCTGCCGGTCCGCCTCTGCGCGCTGGGCGAGCATCGCAGCTTCCTCGTTGCGCCGGAGCATCATGCTGTGGTCGCGTTGAAGGCGAACCATGTTCGCAGCGAACCTTGCTTCTTCCGGCCTGAGCGCGAGGGCCATCCGGAAATACCGGTCGGCGAGATCGTGCCGGCCGAGCTTGGCATAAGCGACCCCCAGCGCATTGCTGGCTTCGGCCATGCTCTCCGGATCGCGCTGCGCCACGCGCAAGAGCTCGACAGCCTGCGCGATGCGACCTGCCTGAAGCAGCTGCCGCCCCTGCTCGAGCGCCGGATTGACGGTAGCTTCTGCGCCGGCCACACGCGCTTCGCTGGCGCTGTCGACGTGAGCCGTTCGCGACCCGAACAATGCCTGGCAACCAGACAGCGAAACACCGACAGTTACGGCCAGCGCTATGGTGGATGTGGATTTCATTTTAGCCCCCTCCTCATAAAGCAGGTATCAGAACGCGCACGGCCCTTACGACCGCAGGCAACATCAGTACGCCGATCATCGTCGGCAGCATGCAGACCACCAGCGGGATCGAGATGAGCACCGGCAGGCGATGCGCCTTTTCCTCGGCACGCATGCGACGCTTCTCGCGCATTTCGGCGGAATAGACCCGCAGGGTCTGGGCAACGCTCGTCCCCAGCCTGTCAGACTGGATCAGCAGGGTCGCAAAGCTCTTGATCTCGTCCACGCCACTGTCCTGCCCCATCATGCGCAAGGCTTCCTCGCGTGGGACGCCGGCGCGCATTTGCAGCGTGGCCTGCGAGATGAGACCAGCAACCAGCGGGTGCGAATGGACCATTTCCCGGCCCACGCGATCCAACGCGGATTCGAGCCCGAGACCGGCTTCGACGCAGACCAGTAGCAGGTCGAGGCAGTCCGGGAAGCCGTTGACGATCTCCTCGCGCCGGCGGTCTGCCCGTGCGGTGACCAGCAGCGCCGGCAGGAAATAGCCGGCGAGCGCCAGGACGGATCCGAGGAGGTAGATCTTGATGAATGTGAGCTCGGTGTTCGTCAGCCAGGCGAAAAGGAAGAAGATCGCCGGCAGGACGATGACGCCGATCAGGCGAGAAAGCGTGTAGATGCGCGGCGCCGTCGGCGAGGTGAAGCCGGCCGCGACCAGCTTGTCGCGGACCTTGTCGCCCTTGGTATCGGTCAGGTTGAGGCCCGATTTCTCGATCTTATCGGCGAGGGCCGACCAGGCGGTTTCCTTCTTCTGCGTCAGCTGGTCGCGCTGGACCGCGGCGCCTGCGGAAGACAGGTCGCGCAGCTCGGAGCGGATGAGCATGCGGCTGTTGTAGCGCGTGATACCAAGCGCAGCGACACCCATGACCGTCGCGAACACCAGCGCCAGTAGCGCGAAGCGGGCAAGGTCGTTGTTGGCGAAGAAATCCAGCATTTCAGACCTTCAGATCGATCAGTCGGCGGATCATGTAGATCCCGAACAGGTACCACGCGATCAGGATCGGGAAACCGATGTAGAAGATCGGGTCGAGCGCGACCTCCAGGTAGAACTTGGCGTTCAGCAGGAAGAGCGCGACGAACAGCAGGATCGGCAGCAGGCCGAGAACCCAGCCCGTCATCCTGCCTTCCGAACTGAGGGCCCGGACCTTCATGTAGAGGCTGGCGCGTTCGCGGATGACATCGGAAAGGTTCTCGAGAATTTCAGCGAGGTTGCCGCCGGTCTCGTTCTGGAGGGACAGGGAGACGACGAACATGCGGATGTCGTCCATGTCCCATCTTTCCGCCATCGAATCGAGTGCCGAGGTCAGGTCCGCGCCATACGAGACTTCGTCGGCCACCAGGCCGAACTGCGAGCCGATCGGGTCTTCCATTTCCTCGGTCAGCAATTCGATTGCCGAGGCGACCGGATGGCCCGACCGAAGCGCGCGCACGAAGATGTCGAGCGCCACCGGGAACTGTTCCTGCATACGCTTGCGGCGCCGTGTTCCGAGATAACTCAGCACGGCGAGCGGCAGGGCGATCGAGATGGCCGCGGCCACCGCGAGGATCAGCTGTATTACGCCGAAGGTCAGCGGGAAATTGGAAAGGCTGGCAAAGAAGGCGATCGCGATCGCGAGCACGAAGAAGATGCCCGCCATGGCTATCATGACCTGGCCCGGACCGAACGGCACGTCCGCCATCATCAGGTTGCGCCGGAACGACCGGTTCCAGTTGGCGATCATGCCGGAGCCCTGCACGTCGCGGACAGGATCGTTGCGGCGGAATTCGGCGATCACGTCCTCGCGCTGCGTACCCTGCCGGATCATGCGCAGGCGCTTGTTGATCGCGGTCAGATGCACCGTCTTGTCGGCCGTCACCCGCAGCAGAACCTGCAGCAGCAGGAACACCGCGAGGAACACGGCAATGAGCAGGAAGAACCGGACGAGATCGTTGTCGAGCATCGGCTAGCCCAGGCTGATCTGCGGCCGGAAGATATCGCCGGGAAGCTCGATCCCGTGATCGGCAGCGGTCGTCAGGAACTTCGGCCTGATGCCGGTCGCCTCGTGCTGGCCGAGAACTTCCCCGTTTTCTCCCCTGCCCGTCATGCGGAAGCGGAAGATCTCCTGCATCGAGACCGTCCCGCCTTCCATGCCGGTGAGCTCGGACAGGCTGGTCATCTTGCGGCGACCGTCGGCAAGGCGCGACACCTGGATCACGACATTCACTGCCGAGGCGATCTGCGCGCGCGAGGATTCCGACGAGATGTCGATTCCGCTCATCCCGATCATCTGCTCGACGCGCGAAAGGGAGTCGCGCGGCGAGTTGGCGTGGACGGTCGTCATCGAACCATCGTGGCCGGTGTTCATCGCCTGCAGCATGTCGAATGCCTCCCCGGCGCGAACCTCGCCGACGATGATCCGGTCGGGCCGCATGCGCAGCGCGTTCTTGACCAAGTCGCGCTGGGTGACTTCGCCCTTGCCCTCGATATTGGCGGGGCGGGTTTCGAGCCGCGCGACATGTTCCTGCTGGAGTTGAAGTTCCGCGGAATCCTCGATCGTGACGATGCGCTCGCGGTGATCGATGAAGGACGACAGCGCGTTGAGCATGGTCGTCTTGCCCGAGCCGGTGCCTCCGGAAATCAGCACATTGCGGCGCGACTGGACGACTGCGCCCAGTACATCGGCGACGATCGACGGCATGCTGCCGAGCTCGACGAGCTTGGCCATGCTGATCGGCTTCTTGGAGAACTTGCGGATCGAGAGCAGCGATCCGTCGATGGCCAGCGGCGCGACAATCGCGTTAACACGCGACCCGTCGGCAAGACGCGCATCGACGAAAGGCGAGGACTCGTCGATCCGTCGGCCGACCGCGCTGACGATCTTCTGTATGATGCGGAGCAGATGCTTCTCGTTCTGGAACTGGGTTCCCACGCGCTCGAGAATGCCGTTGCGCTCGACGAACACCATCTGGTGCCCGTTGACGAGCACGTCGTTGATCGAATCGTCCTTGAGCAGCGGCTCGAGCGGACCGAGGCCGAGGAGCTCGTCGAGCACCTCGACGACGAGCTGTTCGCGCTCGCGTGCATTGAGGGCGGCGTCTTCCTCGACCAGGATCTCGGCGACCAGGTCGCCGACTTCGGCGCGGATCTGCTCGGGCGACAGCTTGTCGAGTACCGAGAGGTTGATGCGATCGATCAGCTTGCGATGGACCGCGACCTTGAGATCGAGCAGGCGTCTCGCCTGGGTGCTCAGCTGCTCATGGGCGCTGATCGAAGGCTCGACTGCGGCAACCTCGGTGGAGGTGGCTTCGGGTTCTTCCGTATGCTCTTCGGCGCGTTTCTTGACTTGCCAGATCATGCGAGTTTCTCCTGCCTGCTGCGGTCGGCAACCAGGTTTGCCAGTTTCACGATATCGCTGGCAAAACGGCTCTTGCGCTGGATCTGCCGGACGAAGCTGCCCTGATCCTGCGCGGTTGCCAGCAAGTCGGAATCCTTGGTGATTCCGACGAGAACATCCTGTTTCAGCGTCTTGGCGACATCATCGAGGCTGATGGCGCGGAATAGTTTCTTCTCGACCTGGTTCACGACGATCGAGATCCGCTTGGACTCGACGCCGAACGAACGGAACAGCTCGATCCGGCGCTTCGCCTGTTTCAGGCTCGCAATATTGAGTTCGACGACCATCAGGATCTGGTCCGCGGCCAGCACCGTCGAGAGGTTCCAGCTGGTCCAGTTCGAGGGCATGTCGAGCACGACGTAGTCGTATTCCGACTTCGCGATGTCGATGACCTTGAGCAGGTAATCGGTCTCGATGGTTTCCAGCGGCACGATCTCGTCGGGTGCTGCGATCACACTCAGGTGGCTGCTGTGCTCGACGGCTACCGCCCGCAGGAAGGAGCCGTCGGTCCGGTCGCCCGCGACGAGCAGATCGTGCAGATTGCGGCGCGGGGTGAGCCCGATTGCCGATGCCGCCGCGCCATACTGGACGTCTAGATCGATGAGGCAGGCGCCGCGTGTCGCACCCTCTTCGCGGCCCAGCTCGTCTGCCAGGTGGGTGGCGATCGTGGTTGCCCCGCTACCGCCGACAGCGCGCACGACCGCGATGACCGGGGCGATCTTGCCGGGAATGGTGACCGAGCGGGCCTCGTTCTCGGCCGCCGAGATCGATGCCTGGAGAATTTCGTCGGGATCGAAGGGCAGCGCGACGACGTCTGCGACGCCCTGCTTGATGAGCGTGCGCACCAGCGCGACGCTGGCATTCGGAAGCGCCGCGATGCGAGGCAGGCGCGGCGCTGCTGCGCGCACGGCATCGAGCCGGTCGAGCGATGCCGGGACCGACGGATCGACCTCGATGACGAGGCAGCTGGCGGTCTCGATAACCTGCGCTGGAATGCTCTCGTCGAGTTCGAGCGGCACGAGCGTGATCTCAGCGACTTCTTGCGAGCCGAGCGTTTCGCGCAGGTCCGCAATGTGCGCGGGCGTACCCGCGATCGTCAGGCGCGCAGGAAAACGGGCGTTCGATCCGCGCTCTGTTTCGATTGGATACTGCTGATCGCCCATCATGTCCTCAGTTCGAATAATCCCCGTCGCCGTCTTCCAACGTCAACGAATAGCTGCTTTCGGGAATGCCGATCGTGCCCCCGAACAGGTAGAAAGTCAGAGGCTGAAACTCCATGTCGCGCAAGCTTACAGTGGTAAGGGGTGCCACATCGGGACCGAATGGATCTCCGGAATAGCCGAGGCCCGACCACGCATATTCGACGACCACGTTGTCGGAATCGATGGCCGGATAGATGTTGCGCATCCGGGCGATCAGCCGGTCCCAGGCATCCTGGGCGGTCGCATCTACGGCGACTTCGAAGTTGCAGGTACCTCCAGCTGCACATTCGCACTCCGCAATGCCGTCTTCCGATGTGCAGATGACACCCGGGAACAGGGTGTCGTCGACCGGCTCGCCCTGCGTCACCTCTCCCGTCTCGGCAAAACTGTAATTCTTCAGACCGTCATCGGCATCGCCGCCGGGAATGAGGTCCGTCACAACCGCCCAGCGGGCACCGGTTTGCGTCGCCTTGGCAGCGCGATTGAACTCCCAAGCGTATCGGCCGGCATCGATCGTGCCGAGCAGGAAAATCAGGAAAACCGGCAGGATGAGCGCGAATTCCGCCGCACTGGCTGCGCGCCGGTCATCAAGGATGGAGCGGAGAAATCTCATATCCCCATCACCGCTGCTTGCGCTTCGGCTCTGAGCCGGATGTTGGATGTGTCGAAGCCCAGCATTCCGAACAGCGGCACATAGGCGACGTTCGCCGTGACCTGCACCCTAGGCGCACCGCCCGCCACGGACCTGTACATGCCCGTGCTGGTGGCAGAATCGCAGTTGTATTGAACGGTGACATCGCTCGCCGCCCAGCCGGGCAGATAGGGCTGCGCCGTCCCGTCGGGTCGTCCCGAACGGGTGATGTTCTGCACATCCGCGACCAGTGCGGTGTCGGAGACATCCGTTAGTGCAGGCGGCGTGGCAGCGGTCGCACAATTGTATTTGGTGAAACTCTGCCGGGCAGCAAAGCGCGCGCCGTCACGCACGCCCTTGGTGGCGAGGTGTTGGCTGTACATGTAGTAGCCGCCTTCGAACATGCCGAGCAGGATCAGGACCATCAAGGGCAGCAACAGCGCCATCTCGGCCGCCGCAGCGCCCTTTCGACAAGCGAGGAATGCCTTTTCACCCAGCATCACTGCACCAGGTAGGGTACGTCGCGCCGGATTTCCTGCGGGCCGCCGGCGCCGTTCTTCCCGCCAAGGCTCGCAGGCCCGATCACCTCGACATAGATTACGTTGTTCTCGCGGCCGTTGTCGGATTCCGACTTGTCGCTGATGCCGATCGCAACCGGTTCCACCAGGAACACGTCGACCCATTCGTCCACCTCGATTTCGGTCGATGGCGTCAATGAAGCACAGTTCTTGACGACAGCTACGGTCAGGACGCGGCGATCTATGCCGCCAACTGCTGCTGGCTGACAGACAGGCGTCGTGCGTTGCCCTGCCGCGAGATTTGCGGTGGGAACCGCACCGCCGGGTACCGTCGTGAAGCCGCCGGCTCCGTTCGGAACCTGCAATTTGCCCAACTCCCAGAGATACGTTTCGTAGCGTGTCCAGGTCGCAGGATTGGTCCCCGCACTTGCAACGGTCGTCGCAACCGATGCCAGGCTGGTGTGATATTTCTGGAAATAATCGCCGCGTGCCCAGTATCCGTTGCCATATCGCGAAGTAGGATCCTTCGCGCCGAGCCCGTTCAGTGACTTACAGGACGCGCCGTAGCTGGTGTAATGGCACAGGTCTCGGCCGAGCCCCATTGCACTCACGCCGTCGGCGTCGTGGATCGTGCCCGCAGTTTCCGTCGCGGTATTTCGCACCTTCGGGAAAAACCTGTTCGCGGGGAAGCCCCATCCGTTGTTGTTATACGTGATCTTGCAAGCATTCGCGCCGTTGAACGTGGTGTTGAAGTTGACCAGGTCCTTGGTCACGTTCGGCGCGGGCGGGCAGTCGCCGTCATAACACGGGCCAAGCGTCGTCCCGCTGCCCTTCGAAAAATCATAGATATCGAACCGCGTGTTGAGCGCGCGATAGAAGTTGGTGTCGTTTCCAGGTTCGGCCTGTGTCCCATCCAGAGGCGCGCAGTCCAGGTTGGCATCGCCGTAAGCCAGCGCGATGATCACGTCTTCCTTCGTACCGTCGCCGACCTCGAGGAAGCCGAACGCACCGGGAGCCCAGGTGCCACCACCGGTAGCCTTGATCCCCCATCCCTTCTTTACCGAAGCGTTGAAGGGCGCCAAGGGATCGGGGCTGCAGATCATCAGCGGCGGGACCTTGCAGATCGCCGATCCGAGCCCGGCCATGGCTGCCGCATTGAGTTCATCGTTCAGCGCGCCGACGATCGGAGTGAAGGCGTACCTGGCGACGCGATCGTCGACAATGACCTCGATGAAAGCGGCTTCCGCATCCGAATCGGCGAGCTCGCTCTTGTCCTTATCCGTCCAGAAGCGGACCCCGGGGGTTTCGTCGCTGCAGATGTCAGCTGCGACCGTAATGGTCGAACCGCCATTGATCTGGACTTCGCTCAACACCCCGTCATTGGCGAGCCGGCTCTGATTGTTCAGCAGCGCGATCGCCGCATTGGTGGCCCTGGCGCAGGCTCCGGTTTTCTGGTCGAGCTGCGTGACCCCGGCGAGCGCCGCCTGGTCCGCCGCATTCTGAAGTTCGCTATCCATCCCTGCGAGGCGGGCATAATCGAAGCCGATACCGGCAACCGCGATCAGCGCGAAAAGAGAAAGTGCATAGGTCGCTGCGACCGCCCCGCGGTCGTCCACCTTAAAGCAATCTGCAACTTTCCGTTTCATCGCCCTTGTCCATCTCGCTCGCTCGCAAACCCGATACCCGCGTTAACTTCCGCCTCCGCCGCTCCCGCTTGTGACCCCTTGCCTACGGGGTTCCTTCACGTTGCCCTCGCGGTAACGCTTGATAGCCGCCGAAGAGTGTTCGCCGCTGCTTTCCGGAACGAGAGTCTCATACTCGGGATCGGGATCGACCACCTGCGCCATCATCGTCTGTTTGACCGCATCGCCGAATTCGTATTGGACAAAATCGCCAGTCTTCGGATCGGTCGCGCAGGCACCTAGCATTGCGGAGGCGCCGAGAACGAAAGCAACCTTCTTCGGATCAATATTCATAATCGCCTCCAGTCGCCGGCTGTGCAGGTGCGGCCGCTGCCGATGCGCCGTCCTTCATCTCGTGGGTATTGCCCATCAGGAAGATATCGAGCTCGTTGGCTTCCTTGACGCTGTCGGTCGGCAGCCTGACCTGTTGAGGTTTGAGCGGCGCGACGAGGCGCGGCGTCACCACGATGATCAGCTCGGTTTCGCCCTTCTGGAAGCTGGTCGAACGGAACAGCGCACCGATGATCGGGAGCGATCCCAGCAACGGGACCTGGCTGACCTGCGTCGTCATGTCCTGCTGGATGAGCCCGGCGATCGCGAAACTTTCGCCATCGCGCAGTTCGATCGTCGTGCTCGCCCGACGCGTCTGCACTCCGGGAATGTTCAGGCCGCCGAGCGCGATCGAGGCATTGCTGTCGATCGAGCTCACTTCCGGCTCGACCACCAGGTTGATGGTCTTGTCGCCGAGAACTGTCGGTGTGAAACCGAGGCTTACGCCGAACGGCTTGAACTGGACCGAGATGGCATCGTTGTTGCCGTTCTGCGCCACGGGGATCGGGAACTCACCCCCGGCGAGGAACGATGCGGTTTCGCCCGACATCGCCACGAGCGTCGGATTGGCGAGCGTCTTGGCGAAGCCCTTGGCTTCGAGAGCCTCGACATATGCGTCGATGGTCAGGCCGAGCAGGCCGATGCCGGTCCGCGACGCGACGCCGAAACTGTTGCTGATCGCATCGGCATCGATAGCACCGCCGACGATTTCCGCTCCCTGGCCGCTTCCGAAACCGAAGTTGCGCCCGTTGTCTCCGAGCAGCCGGAAGCCAAGTTCCTTGCCCGCGCTCTTGTTGATCTCGGCGAACTTGACCTCGAGCATGACCTGCTGGCTGCTGCCGAGCGAGATGAGGTTGACGAGATTGTCGCCGGCGAATGTGCGCGCGAGTTGTACGGCACGATCAATCGCGCCGGCATCGGAAACGAGGCCGGTAAGGACCATCGATCCGCCGGAGATATGCGCATCGATCTGCTGGTCCGGAATGACGCGAGCCACCTGGTCCCGAAACCCGTCGGTATCCGGACCCACCGCGACGTCCATGATGGTCAGCACGCGGCCCGACGCATCGTAGAGCGTCAGGCTGGTCGTGCCGAAGGACTTGCCGAGCACGTAGATCGAACGATCGGTGACCGGCAGGATATCGGCGATATCCGCATTGCCGATCATCGCCCGCGCGATCGGACGGTCGGTGCTGACGATCTGGCTCTTGTTGAGCGGAACCTCCAGCGTGCCTGCATGGAGCGAGCTGCCGTCGACATACTGGGCAGCCGCGGGCGCAGCCCACGCGACGGGAGCGATAGTGGCCAGCAGCAGGGCTGCTGCGCGCATGGATTTAGCGGCGACCATTGCGATTCACCTCATATTGCGTGCCGGTTGTGCCCCGGAAGATTGTCATGGACGGTCCGCTGGGAACACGGACCGGATTGGCAGCGGCGGCCCCTTCACCCGAAGATGCGCGGACCGGCGCAGCGGCGACCGGCTGCGGATTGCTCGCCGGAGCAGGTCGCTCGCGCGAGGCGATGTAGAAGTTGGAACCCGGGATCTCGCGACCGGTAACGACCGGCGTGCTGCCGAAGTTCTGGTCCTCGATGTTGCGCAGCGTCAAGCTGAGTGAACCGAGCCGCGATGCGAGCAGGAGTTTCTGCGCATCGTAAGGGCTGAGAAGCACGGTTGCCGCGTTCACGACCTTGGGCTTGGTGTCCTTCTCGTTCGAACGCTGGTCGATCGCGAGGACCTGGACCGCTTCGAGAATGACCGTGTTGAACACGTCGTTTTCGCCCGAACCGGGTCCCGGCATCTGGCGGGTGAGGATGATGTCGACGACGTCACCGGGGACGACGAAGCCGCCCACGCCGGAAATCTCGTTCACGCGGAAGGTGATCGCGCGCATGTCTTCGGGGATGTTCATCGAGATCGCCGCGCGGCCATCGGTGCCGGAAACGCGTTCCGCCAGGATCGGCTCGCCGACCAGGATCGGCCGCAGCGCGACGCGGGTGCCGTTGAGAACGGTCTCGGTATTGTTGAAGGCGCCGGGCGGGACCGAGCGCGAGGGCCAGTCGACCAGCCGGATGTTGTCCTGCGTCAGCGGTGCACCGAATTCGAGCGGCTGCGTCGCGACGACCACCTTGGCGAGCGGTGTTTCCGCTGCCAGCTGTTCCTGTTGCTGTTCGACGCCCGAAAACCAGGCGTTGACGATAATTACGGCGATCAGCCCGAAAAGAGCTGCAGCCGCCAGGATAATTATATTGCGTCTGTTCACGAAACCCCCCCCGTGAATTACGCCCCAATGCTAAAAGGCCCGCCCTTCATATCGAAGGACGGGCCCATTGTCAGCAGTTACTTACTTGCAAGCGTCGCTGATGTTGGTTGCGCTGGTGCCGGGATCGGCGATGCACGAAGCGGCGTTCGACATCGCGCTGCCGATCGAGTCACCCAGCGCGAAAGCGCCGAGAACGATGGCGATGCCGATGATGACGAGGATCAGAGCGTATTCGGCAGCCGAAGCACCGGATTCGTCAGCGGCGAAGTTCTTGATGAAGTTTTTCATGGTACAAATCCCTGTAGTCTGGTGTCCCGCATGCGGGACGGATCGTTGTGTTTTTGCAAGACCGGCCCCGGCATCTATTTCCGGCTAGCCATTTCCGTGGAGCTTCTTAACGGGTTGCGTGCCTTGACCGGAACGCTGTTCCCTGTGCGACCCGCAACCGGTTAAGTTGCTGCTGCCCCTTCGGATGCATTGAATAATCCACGTTAACCCCCGGTTGGTCAACGAGCTGTCAACCAATTGGCAGTTATCGCCGGATTTCAATACTTTGAACTGGTCGAAAAGGAAAAGAACATCGTTAACGCTGCGTCCGAAAAGCAACAGGAAAGCGCGTGGCTTACGTCGAATCCGGCCGCGATTCCCTGTCTTGGGCTGCCAGCACACGAGTGAGACAACCGCACGCCCACCAGATCGCCAGCACCCCGGCTATCGAGGCAAGTCCGTCTGCCAGATAGTGCCACGCCAGATGGACGGACCCCACCAGGATCGCCGCGAAGTAGATGCAGGCCAGCGTCCTCAGCGCGACATGCGATCGTCGCTCGAAAGCAATCAGAACCACCAGGAATGCGATAGCGACATGGAGCGATGGCATAGCCGAAATGCCGCCAGCAAACGCATCGGTCCCGTAGGTCGAAAGCAGGTACTCCATCGAATTGAACGAGTTCACCGGGTATAGCTTATCGATCTCTTCCAGCCGCTCCATCAGCGGCGCGAACCGGTCGCTTGCGAAGAAATCATCCATGAAGCACGGGCCCACGGAGGCCAAAACTGTTGCCAAAAAGCCACCCAGTATTAACCATGTCAGCTGGAACGTCAGGACGGCCCTCACCTGAAACGCGCGATTGGCGCTCAGGACCAGCCAGACGATCAGTCCGATGTTCACCAGGTGCCAGACGCCGTAGAGCAGATCGATCGCATGGGTCCCCAGCGGTCCGATGATCGCGTGGGTGTATTCCCAGGCATCGGCACCGAGAAGCGCGTGGTCGAAAGCGATGAAATAGGGGTCCGCATAGAATGGCTGGACTTGCGCGATACTGCGCTTGGCCATGCCCGCAAAGCCCATCGCCTGGACGAGGCCGAAGAATGCTACCGCGCAGGTCGCCAGCCACCATCGCTTCTCGCGAACGTCGGCCGCCAGTTGCTTGAGCGGATGCGGATGTCTGCGAACGAGCAATACGATCGGGCGCAGCAGAGCGAGCAGGTAGGCGACGACGAGGGCAACCTTGGCCAGCCCATACCCGCCCATCGGCGTGTCGGGCAGATCGAACAGGCGCTCGTACAGCTCGATGCCGATCGTGGAGGCGAGCCCGATCAGCAGGATCAGCGCATAGCCCCACAGGAGTGACGGCCTCCTCAGCCGCTGGCGCAGGCCTGCATCGCCGGTTGTCCCGATTTCCCCCATTGCAGCGCCCCCTAGCTGCCGGCGGTTAATTCCCCGCTACCCGAACGCCAGCGTCATCCGCGCATGAACTTCTGCGCGCTCTGCCCGTCGTCGACCTTGATGATCGCGCCGGTCACGCATTCGCTCGCGGGCGAGACCAGAAACAACAATGTGCTGTCGAGCTGCGCCGGGACCGGGATGCGCCCGCGCACCACGTTATCTTCCTGCGGGCCGATCCGTTCGAACATGCCGTCGGTCATCTCGGTCACGAACATGCCGGGCGCGATCGCGTTGACGTTGATCCCGGCATAGGCCCACTCGACCGCCAGCGTCTCGGTCATTCTCGCAGTGGCCGTCTTGGTCACCGCGTAGAGCGCCGCCCCGCCCCCTCGATAGCTGTAATGAGCGGTCGAGGAGATGTTGACGATATTGCCGGGCTTCTTCGCCTCGATCAGCCGGCGGGCAATCTCGCAGGCGAGCAGCCACGGACCGCGCAGGTTCACGCCGAGAACCCGGTCGACCAGGTCGACCGACATCTTGTGAGCCCTCTGCGCATCGGGAATGCCAGCGTTGTTGACCAGTATGTCGATCGTGCCGAACGCCTTTTCCCCCGCGTCGATGGCGGCGAACAGCGCATCGGTATCGGTCGCATCCATCTCGACCGCGAGCGCGCGGCCGCCCTCGTCCTCGATCTCCTTGGCCAGCGCCTCCAGCCGGTCGATCCGGCGCGCTGCGAGCACCACTGCCGCGCCCTGCTTCGCCAGCACGCGGGCGAAACGCTCGCCGAAGCCGGAGGATGCGCCGGTCACCAGGGCCACCCGTCCGGTAAGGTCGGTCGAATTGTTCGGCATCGCAAAATCGGTCATGTTCTGGTCTCTCCCTCAGACGCCATAGGCTTCGGCCAGCGCGATCAGCCGCTCGGCCTGCTTCTTGTGTGGTATATCGAGCATCTTGCCATCCATGCCGACGGTGCCAGCGCCCGGGTTGGTGGCGAAGGCCGCCATCACCTTGCGCGCATGGTCGACCTCTTCGACGGACGGCGTGAAAGCCTCGTTGATCGGACCGACCTGCGCCGGATGAATCGCGAGTCGGCCGGTGAAGCCTTCCGCCCGCGCCTGGCGCGAGTGGGCGAGCAGGCCCTCGCTATCGCGAAAATCGGCATGGAGCGTTTCGATCGCCTGCACGCCGCTGGCGTGGGCGGCAAGCAGCGTGAGCGAGCGGGCGAGCCGGAAGGTTTCGTGCCATTCGCCATTGGGAAGGCGATTGCCCGTCGCTCCTAGTGCTGTCGCGAGGTCTTCCGCGCCCCACGTCAGGCCAACGAGGCGGGACAGGTCGGCATCGGCAAACTCGCCTAGGTGAAAGGGGGCCGTCGCGGTTTCGGTCGCGACCGGGACGATGGCGGTGCTGCCGCTTTCGAGACCGTGTGTTTGCTCCGCCTCGTCCAGCATGGCCGACAACTGGCGCACGCAGTCCGGCCCGTCGATCTTGGGTTGCACGATGCCGTCGGGAGCACAGGCCATTACCGCGTCGAGATCGTCCCGCGTCAGCCCGCTATCGAGTGGGTTGACCCGCACCCAGTATTGCATGGGCCGCTGCCCGCGCGGCGTGGCACGGAGCGTCTCCGCCACCAGCGCGCGCGCGGCAGGCTTGTTTGCGGGCGCGACCGCGTCCTCTAGATCGAAGATGACGGCATCGGCGCCGCATTCGGGTGCCTTGGCGATCTTCTTCTCACTGTCACCGGGGATGAACAGCATCGAGCGCAGCGGCAATCCGGCTCCGTTCATTCGGCGGGTCGCTTGTGCTGGAGGCCCGAGCGCTTGCAGCTCGCAACGAGTTCGTCGTGCTGGTTGTATGCGCGATGCTGGAAGGTGACGATGCCCGCCGTCGGGCGCGATTTCGATTCCCGCAGCTCGAGAACTTCGGTCTCGATCCGCACGGTGTCGCCGACAAACAGCGGCTTTGGAAAACGGACCTCGTCCCAGCCGAGATTGGCAACCGCGGTACCCAGCGTCGTGTCGCCGACCGAGATGCCGACCATCAGTCCCAGCGTGAAGCACGAATTGACGAGCACCTGCCCGTAATCGCTGTTCTTCATGTATTCCGCGTCGAGATGGAGTTGCGCGGGGTTGTGCGTCATGGTCGTGAAGAGCAGATTGTCTGTCTCGGTCACCGTTCGCCTGATCGCATGATCGAAGACCTGCCCTATTTCCAGATCGTCGAACCAGACGCCAGCCATGCTTCCCCCCGTAACTATCGCGTCGCGCAGCCTTTCCCTGCGCGGCCGCGCCAGTCAACAGGGGATG
The DNA here is from genome assembly GCF_009827535.1 of Qipengyuania oceanensis. NCBI lineage: Bacteria > Pseudomonadati > Pseudomonadota > Alphaproteobacteria > Sphingomonadales > Erythrobacteraceae > Qipengyuania > Qipengyuania oceanensis. Next base: position 915,580 of record NZ_WTYN01000001.1, read on the forward strand.
TCGCGGAAATCTCCCGCCTGAAGGTCAGCCCGGGCTGTCGGGTCCGGTGCTGCTGCCGCCGCCTCCGCCGCCCGCGGCGATCGCGGTGATCGCCAGCGCACCGACGATGCCGCCGATCAGGGCGGCATTGCCCGGTAGCTTGGCGTCGGCCGGTGCAGCCGCGGGGCATGCGCGTGCATGCCAATCCAACCAGTCGCCCCAGTCGTAGCGAGTACCGTCGGCGACGTCCTTGTATTCCTTGCCGACATAGCGCCAAGTTTCGGCGGTGTTGCCGGCATCGAGCCAGGCCTCGTATTCGGGGAATATCCGCTTGCAGTCCCAGGCACGCGGGGGTGGCATCGCCCCGCCGGTATCCGACGAAATCACGTTGTCCTGCGCTGCGACGAGCGAGGTCGTGGCGATCGCAGCAGCGGCCATGACCGTCGCTATCCGTCCTACCAGTGAAGTTGTCGCCATGTTCGACCCTTGTTGTGTTCGGCCCGACTTATAGCGTGCTCCAGCGCATTGCGAAAGACCGGCCGGCCCGGTCCCTTGCGCAAGGCATCAGACCTCGCCAGTTTCGATGCGGCTGTCGAGACCCAGCCAGTCGGCCAGCACCTCCAGATCCTTCGTCAGCGGATAATGCGCCAGCGCCGCGTGGCTTTCGGAAAGCCGCAGGACCAGCTCCTTGTTGGTGCGACGCAGGCTGCTGTTGCCGATCGATCCGCGCGACGATGCACCCAGCCGCCGGGCAAGTCGGATCGCCAGCCCCCAGCCTGTACCGGTTCGCAAGGCCGCGTCGCTGGCCAGCCGGCGCAGTTCCTTCGGCATCTCCGTCCGGCCGAGGCTGCCCAGCAGCGATGCGCACAACATCGCGCGGTCGGCTGCGTCGATGCCGATCCAGCGCTTGTCGAGCGACCATTCGGTAGCGTGATTGGCGCGCAGGTTCGGTTCGACCCTTTGCAGCGCCATGCACAAGAGCGCGGCGGCGAGCCGCAGGCGCTCGGTGCCGTTGCCCTCGCCTGTCGCCACATCGGCGGTCCACCCGGCGACAAGCGTGGCATCGGTGATCTGCGCTTCGTACATGCGCGCGAAATCGGCGATGCCGACTAGGAGCGGGTCCTTGGCGCGCTGCAAATCATCGAGCCGGGCATAAAGCAGGCCTTCGCGGATACCCCAGGACGAGAACACTAGCCGGTCCGGCTCGAACTGTTCGATCATCACGCGCAGCAGCGCGGCCGCGTCGGAAAGGTATCCGGCGCGCATCGGGCTGATACCGGGAACCCGCATCAGCTTCTCGGGCTTCGATCGCGCCAGCCTGGCGCACAGGCGCAGCGCCTCGTCGGGGGCGAGTTCGAAGGCCTGGGGATCGGTCAGCGGATACTTGCACGAATGCATCGCGTATTGCGCGAGCGCCCGCCACGTCCCGCCGACCATGTACAGCGGGCCGGGATGCGCCTGTGCCCAGCCGACTTTCCCGAATGCCTTCTTCACGCGCCTGGCGAAGCCTTTATTCATCCTGAGCGAAGGCAGTCTGAGCGTACCCAGCGGCAGGCTCTCGCCGTGATGCCATGTCCCCTGCGCGATCGAGACGAGCTCGAGGCTTCCTCCGCCGAGATCGGCGACCACGCCCTCGGCGCCCGGGAATGCGCCGATCGCGCCCCAGGCGGAAGTGACTGCCTCCTCCTCGCCCGAAAGCAGTCTCGGATCGAGCCCCAACGCGCGCACCTTGTCGAGGAACTCGCCGCCGTTGTCAGCTTCGCGGGCAGCGGCCGTTGCTACGGTCTGCACATCCGCGACTTCGAGCTCGTCGAGGATCACCCGGTAGCGGGCGAGCGCGCCGAGCGCATCGTCGCTCGCTTCCTTGGGAATGGATCCGGTCGTCGCCAGATCGCGGCCCAGCCGGGCGGCGACCTTCTCGTTCCAGACCGTCACCGGCGCCCGCGGCGGTCCGCCGTAGATCACCATTCTCACCGTGTTCGAACCGATGTCGACCACGCCGGACAAGCGTTCGCGGTCTAGCCGGCTGCGCTGCTTTGCCGGCGACCTCGTCGGCGTCACGCGCGATTGCCCAGCGACAACCGCGGAACTTCCTGCGCCTTCAGTGCCGAGCCGCGCCCCGAGAGCGAAGGATTGGCCATGAAATAGTGGTGGCAGTTGAAGCCCGCATCGGGACCTTCCGAGCCGAGATGCATGCGATGATATTCTCCGTCGGCGCCAAGGCTCCAGCTCTGTTCCGTGTCGAGGATGTTCGCCAGCATGACCTGGCCCAAAACCTGGTCGTGCACCGTCTTGTTGGTGATCGGGACGAGAACCTCGACCCGTCGGTCGAGGTTGCGCGACATGGCATCGGCGGAGGTGATGAAGAGATCCGCCTTCCGGCTCGGCAGTTCCTGCCCGTTGGCAAAGGCCCAGATGCGGCCATGCTCCAGGAACCGGCCGATGATCGACTTGACCCGGATGTTCTCCGACAGGCCCGGCACCCCTGCCCGCAGGCTGCAGATGCCGCGCACGACCATGTGGATCTCTACGCCCGCCGCGCTCGCCTCGTAGAACTTGTCGATCATCTCGCGGTTGGTGACCGAGTTCATCTTGACCCAGATAGCCGCCGGCTTGCCCTCGCGAGCGTGGGCGATCTCGCGATCGATCAGGTCGTAGAGTTTCTGGCGCAGCCCGAGCGGCGAGATCGCGAGCTGTTCGAGCGCGGTCGGTTCCACATAGCCGGTGACGAAGTTGAACAGCTTCGCCGCGTCGCGACCGAACGCCGGATCGGCGGTGAAGAAGCTGAGATCGGTATAGATGCGCGCGTTGACCGGATGGTAGTTGCCGGTGCCGAAATGGCAGTAGGTGCGATAGCCGTCGTCCTCGCGTCGCACCACGAGGCTGACCTTGGCGTGGGTCTTCCACTCGGTGAAACCGTAGATCACCTGCACCCCGGCGCGTTCCAGCTCGGTCGCCCAGTGGATGTTGCGTTCCTCGTCGAAGCGGGCCTTCAGCTCGACCACGGCCGTCACCGCCTTGCCTTCCAGCGCGGCCTCGATCAGTGCCGCGATCACCGGCGACTGGTCGCCCGCGCGGTAGAGCGTCTGCTTGATCGAAACGACCGCGGGATCGGCGGCCGCCTGGCGCAGGAAGTCGACGACCACTTCGAAACTCTCGTACGGGTGATGGACGACCAGGTCCTTCTCGCGGATCGCGCCGAAACAGTCCCCGTCATGCGCCAGGATGCGTTCGGGATAGCGCGGATCGAAAGGCGCGAACTTGAGGTCGGGCCGGCTCTCGTTGCAGATCGCCGCGAGGTGGCGCATGCCGAGCATGCCCTTGGTCTTGACGATCATCGCGGCATCGACGTCGAACTGTTCGCGCAGCAGCGCTTCGGCGCCTTCGTCGCATTCGTCGTCGAGCTCGAGCAGGACGGCTCGTCCTCGCCGTCGCCGCTGGATCGCGGTGCGGAAGAAGCGCACCAGGTCTTCCGCCTCTTCCTCCACCTCGATGTCGCTGTCGCGCAGGACGCGGAACAGGCCGTCACCCAGGATCTTGAACCCGGGAAACATCAGCTCGGCGAAATGGGTGATGATGTGCTCGATCGCGACGTATGTCGCTGCATCGCCGGGAATGCGGACGAAGCGCGGAACGCCGGCGGGGATAAGCACCATCTCGATCAGGGGCGCTTTGCGCTTGCCGCGCTTCAGGCGGAAGATTGCGCCCATCCCCATGTTCGCAACGAAGGGGAACGGGTGCGAGGGATCGATCGCCTGTGGGGTGATAAGCGGCAGGATGTCGGTGCTGAAATAGTCTTCCAGCCACGCGATCTCGCCCTCGTCGAGCTGCGCGATCGACGCGATTTCGATGCCTTCCTGCGCGAGCAATCCGCACAAGGTGTCGAGCGCCGCCTGCTGGCGCTGTTCGAGCCCGACCATCTCGTGGCGAATGGCCTCGAGCTGCTGGGCGGGAGACTTTCCGTCGATGGCGGTCGATTCGATGCCGCGGCTGGCCTGGCCTTCCAGCCCGGCGATCCGGATCATCGTGAATTCGTCTAGATTGCTGGCGGAAATGGATAGAAAGCGCAGGCGTTCGAGAAGCGGATAATTCTCGTTCTCGGCTTCGGCCAGCACGCGCCGATTGAATGCCAGCCACGACAGCTCGCGATTGACGTAGCGGTCCTCGGGCGCTTCGACAGCACCGGTGGTCGCGACGGGATCGGGCGCGTTCATTGCTCTTGGCAGTCTCCGGAGATCATCCATCCGCATGGGCGGGTGATGTTACACTCCGGTGACAGCGAGCCAAGCCCGAACTGCGTTTGCCGGCAATGTGCCTGCTTTGGGGGCCGTGCGGGCGCCAGCGATGCCGGCGCCCGTGGAGTTGCCTAGAACTTGACGCCCAGTTCCACGCCGTAGAGCTGGCGAGCACCCGGCGAAATGAACGACCCGCCGAATTCGATCGCGGGGATCGCTTCGGAGATATAGTCTTCCCCCAGGATGTTCTCGCCGAAAGCGAAGATGCTGAAATTGCCGAATTCCAAGCCGGCGCGCACGTTGAGTATCCCGAAGGCGTCGCGCCGTGCGACATCGTAGCGGGCATTGCCGAAATCGGCCGGCAGGAAGTTGACCGCCGAAATGGGAATCAGGCCGGAAAAGATCGTCGGACGCTCCTGGTCCTGGACCGAGTGGAACCAGGTCGGGCCGGTTATACGGTAGTCGGCACGCACGATCAGGTCGGTGCTGTCGTTGACCGGCGTATCGATCTCCGTCCCCAGGTTGATCGTGTAGTCGGCAGTGTAGGGCGACTTGTTGCCGACCGTGTAGGGCCGCGAAGAGTTCTCCTTGATCTCGCTGTCGGTGACGTTGAACGCGCCGTAGAACTTCCAGCCCTCGACCACTTCGGCAGACAGGTTGAATTCTGCGCCCATCACCTCGACCTTGTCGATGTTCGAGACCACGCGCAGCAGGCCGTAGCTGCCGACGAAGAACTCGAAGAACTGCATGTCGTCGATCGTGGTGTAGTAGCCGGCCAGGTCGAAGGTGATCCTGCCATTGGCGAACTGGCCCTTCACGCCCGCTTCGAAGGCGCTGGACACTTCCTTGTCGTACTGGTCCTCGACCGTGACGTTGGCGTTGATCGTGCCCGGGGTTACGCCGTCGTTGAAGTTCGCATCGATCAGCGCTTGCGAGCCTTGGTTGTTGAAGCCGCCCGATTTGAAGCCGATGCCCCAGTTGGCATAGACGTTGATATCGGGCGTCGGCTCCCAGCTGAGGCTTACCTTGGGCTGGAGCTGCTTGAACTTGGCCGATTGCGGGCTGAGCGCGCCGAAAGCCTGACCGGGATTGATCGGACCCCCAGTGAAGGGATCGGTCGCGGTCGGCACGAGCGAGCGCGATTTGCGATCCTCGATGTCGTAGCGCAGCGCCAGCCCCGCGGTGACCGTCCCGAAATCATATTCGACATTGCCGAAGGCCGCATAAACGTCGGTCTTGAAAGCGTCCGCGAGAACGAGCGAAGACGGGTTGGCGGAATCGGGCGGGTTGTAGATCCCCTCGATCACCCCGGCCCCGGTATCCGCGCCGAGCGTGACGGCCGTCTCGCGGTCGATGTTGAGATAATAGGCACCGACCTGCCAGCTGAGCGGACCGCCGTCGTTCGACGCCAGCCGGACCTCGCCGCTGATATCGGTCTGGTTGCGCATCTGGTACTGCGTACCGTCGCAGGTCGTCGGGCTATAGGGCCCGAAGGTCGACCCCGTCGCCGGCGCGAACAGGAACGGCACCGGAATCTGGCCGATGAAGCCGGGCTGGTTGACCGGGAAGCCGGTGAGATCCGCAGTGGACGCGAAGCAGGCGTTGACCGCTGCCAGGCCCGATGGATCGGCTGCGCCGATGTAGCGTGCGAAGTCCGCGGAAGTCCCGTCCGCAACCAGGCTCTGGTCCACGTCCGAATAGAGCGCCCACGCCGTCAGCATGGTGCTCCCGAAATCATGCTCGACCTTGGCCGAAACGTCGAAGCTGTCCTGGTCGTTCGACGGGTCGATGTTACCGTAATACCGGAACTCGTGCTTGTTCACGTCTTCGTAGAAGGCGGGGTTGAAGGCCGCGAACTGGGGCAGGTGAAACGATGCGTTGAAGTTGATCGAGGAACCGCGCAACTGCGAATAGCGCGCCTTCACGTCCAGCTCGGTCGCAGGACCCAGATCGGCGACCACGCGGCCATCGACGGTCCAGATTTCCTGGTTGTCGACGTTGTTCTTGTCGAGGAAGATATTGCGGTAGAAACCGTCGGTCGTCCGGTAATAGCCGGACAGCACGAAGCCCAGGTTCTCCCCGATCGGCCCCGCGACATGGCCGGTCGCCTCGATCGTGTCGTGGTTGGCGTAGGACAGTTTCGCGCCGCCTTCGAAATAGTCGCCGGGCTTGAGCGTCGACAGCACGATAGCGCCGGCGGCCGCGTTGCGGCCGTAGAGCGCGCCTTGCGGCCCCTTCAGAATCTCGACCTGGCGCAGCGTGCCCTGCGTCTGGTTGAGCTGCGCGGTATTGGTCTTGAGAATGCCGTCGACCACGAGCGCGATCGAGCTCTCGGCATCGCGCGCGCCGTTGATGCCGCGAATGTTGACCTGCGTGTCGCCTGCTTCGGCCGTACCGGTAACGATCGTGACGCCGGGAGTCAGCTGGACGAAATCCTCCGCGTTGTCGGCACCGGTCTTCGCCAGCGCATCGGCAGTCAGGACCGAGACGGATGCCGGGACATCCTGCAAGCGCTCGTTCTGCCGGCGTGCGGTGACGATGATGACGTCGCCGTCCTGCTCGGCACTTGCCACCGCGACTTCCGCGTCCTGGGCGATTGCCGGAGAAGCGAAAGCCACCGCACTCGCGGCCACACCCAAACCAAGAGCCGTCTTGAGGCCGCGCCCCGTCATGAACCTATCCATCGTCAGTTCTCCCCGAACCGTGAGTTACCAGCGCCTTGCGGTGTCGGCCGAAGTACCGACCCCGAGAAACCACCTTCGGCGCCCTCCATCTCCAACCGCTTCCTGCGGCTTGACGAGCGTGTATTGTATACAATATGACATCGTCAAGATTGTTATTGCGGGACGCATATCTTGGCCAAGGCTTCCGACAAGGCGTATTCGGCGATCAGGGCGATGATCCTGTCGGGCGAACTCGTGCCCGGTCAGCAATTGTCGGAAGAAGCGCTTGCCGAACAGTGCGACGTTTCGCGCACGCCGGTGCGCGACGCGCTGCGCCGGCTGGAGGCCGATCTGCTGATAAGGCGCAGCGAATCCCAGCGCAGCTTCGTGGCCGACTGGTCGATCGACGACGTCGAGGATTCCTTCGAATTGCGCGCCATGCTCGAAGGGCTCGCCGCCCGGCGTGCGGCAGACCGGATGACGCGGGAAATTCTCGATCGTTTACGGGCGTGCAACGCGCGAATCGGCGCAGCCGTACGCGGCAAGTCGCCCGACATTACCGCCTTCCTCGAAGCCAATCTGACGTTCCACGAGATCATTCTCGAAACCTCGGGATCGAGGCGGCTGACGAGCCTGCTCGGGGCGCTGATCGAACAGCCGGTTGTCTGGCGCACCGCGCAGCATTACGGCCCCGATGCCTTCCACAAATCCCACAGCGAGCACGAGGATTTGCTCGCCGCTTTCGCGCGACGCGACGGCGAATGGGCACAGGCGATCATGGCCGGCCATATCCGCCGCGCTTTCCACGCCTATGCCGATGCGCACAGCGGCCTGGCGTCAATCGATCGCAAGACGGCTCGGCAGGCATAATGTATACAGAACGCATCGAAATGGTCGAAGTCAGCCCGCGCGACGGGTTGCAGAACGAGAAGCGCGAGGTCGCAACCGCCGACAAGGTTGCGCTGATCGAGCGCGCGATCGCTGCTGGCGCGCGCCGCATCGAGGTGACCAGCTTCGTCAACCCGCGCGCGGTCCCGCAAATGGCGGATGCCGACGCCGTGTGCGCAAGCCTGCCGGAGCGCGAAGACGTCACCTACATCGGCCTCGTCATGAACCGTCGCGGGGCCGACCGCGCCATCGCGACGGGCCGGATAGACCAGCTGGGCGCGGTCTGCGTCGCGACCGACCGTTTCGCCATGGCTAACCAGGGTCAGACGAGCGACCAGTCGGTCGAGGTGGCGAGCGACATCATCGCCCTCGCCCGCGATAACGGCCTCACCGGCCAGGCGACCATCGCTGCCAGCTTCGGCTGCCCCTTCGAAGGCGAGGTCGCGGAAGACCGGGTCGTTGCCATGGCGCGCCGGCTTGCCGAGGCGGAGCCGGTCGAGATCGCGCTTGCCGATACCATCGGCGTCGGCAATCCGGCCCAGGTCGCCCGCCTCATTGCGAAGGTGCGCGAAGCGATCGGCGCGATCCCGGTCCGGGTCCATTTCCACAACACCCGCGGAACCGGCCTCGCCAATGTCTGGGCCGCGATCGGCGCGGGCGCGCGGAGCGTCGATGCATCGATCGGCGGGCTCGGCGGGTGCCCCTTCGCCCCCGGAGCGGCCGGAAACGTCGCGACCGAGGACGTCGCCTACATGCTCGAGCGGGCCGGGATCGACACCGGCCTCGACCTCGCCGCGCTGATCGAGACGAACCGCTGGCTCGCCGGCGTGATGGACAAGGAGTTGCCGGCGATGGTCGGCAAGGCGGGCGGTTTTCCCGCCCCGAAAAAAGAGACACCGGAAAGGACTACCGCCTGATGCGATACCGGCTTGGAGTGGACGTCGGAGGGACGTTCACCGACCTCCTCCTGTTCGACAACGACAGCGGCCAGTTCTGGCGGCACAAGACACCTTCCACTCCCCATGACAGCTCGGAAGGCATTCTCAACGGGGTCCAGGCGATCACCGCGGACGCAGGCGTCGATCCGGCAGATATCGAGTTCTTCCTCCACGGCACGACCGTCGCCACCAATGCCGTGCTCGAGGGCAAGGGGGCGCGCGTCGGTCTGATCGTAACCGAAGGCTATCGCGACGTGATGCAGATCGCGCGCAGCTTCGTGCCCGGCGGGCTTGCCGCGTGGATCGTCTGGCCCAAGCCGCAACCGCTCGCCGCGCTGGAAGACACGATCGACGTGCCCGGCCGGATGGGCGCGGACGGAAAGGAAGTCCGCCCGCTCGACGAGGAAGCGGTGCGGAAGGCGATCCGCAAGCTCAAGGACCAGGGTATCGAAGCGCTGACGGTCAGCCTGATGAACGCCTACGTCAACGGCGCGCACGAGCAGCGGATCGGGGAAATCGCGGCAGAGGAACTGGGCGACCTGCCCGTGTCGCTCAGCCATGAAGTGCTGCCCGAAATGCAGGAATACGAACGCACGCTCTCGACCGTGGCCAATGCCGCGGTGCGGCCCGTAGTCGGCAAGTACATCTCCAACCTGCGCTCCAAGCTCGCCGATGCGGGCGTGACCGGCAAGCTCTCGCTGCTGCGTTCCGACGGTGGCCTGATGAGCAGCCAGAAGGCCGAGGAGCACCCGGTCAACATCCTCATGTCCGGGCCGGCCGGCGGGGTGACGGGCGCGCTGTGGGTCGCCAGGAACGCAGGCTTCAAGAATATCCTGACGCTCGACGTCGGCGGCACGTCGACCGACGTCGCCCTGATCGAGAACCTCGAACCGCGGCGCGTCCGCACGACCGATGTCGGCCACCTCTCGGTCCGTGCGTCCTCGCTCGACGTCAAGACGGTCGGCGCAGGTGGCGGCTCGATCGCCCACGTGCCCGAACTGACCAGGGCGCTGCGCGTCGGGCCGGAAAGCGCGGGCGCGGTCCCCGGGCCCGTCGCCTACGGCAAGGGCGGCGAGCAACCGACTGTGACCGACGCGAACGTCGTGCTCGGCTACCTGCCGGAAAACCTGCTCGGCGGATCCTTCAAGCTCGACCGCGAGGGCGCCAAGAAGTCCGTCCAGACCATCGCCGACGCGCTCGACATCGGGCTGATGGAGGCCGCACGCGGCATCATCGACATCGTCAACGAAAACATGTTCGGTGCCCTGCGGATGATCTCCGTCCAGCAGGGTTACGACCCGCGCGACTTCGCTCTGATGGGCTTCGGGGGCGCAGGTCCGCTGCACGTGAACGCCGTGGCCCGCCTGATGGGCAGCTGGCCCGCGATCAGCCCCGTCTCGCCCGGCGTGCTGTGCGCGCTGGGCGATGCGACGACCCGGATGCGAACCGAGACCGCGCGCAGTTTCAGCCGCCTCGCCAGGGACACCGACGTTTCCGAGCTCGTCGAACTGCTGGACGAGATGGCCGCGCAGACCCGTGCCGAACTGGAGGCCGACGGCATTCCCGCCGATACCATCCGCAGCGAGTTCGAGGTCGACGTGCGCTATGCCGGGCAGGCTTTCGAAGTGCCGCTCACGATCGATCAGGCGACCCTGCGCGACAAGGGGATCGACGGCATTCTCGCCCGGTTCGACGAGGAGCATCGGCGCCTGTTCACCTTCAACATGGATACGCCACACGAGATCGTGAACCTGCGCGCCGTGGCGCTGGGCGAGGCGCTCGAAATCGATGCCGCCGAGCTGGACAAGGGCGACGGCAATCCCGACGGCGCAAAGCTGCGCGACCACACGTTGTGGATGGGCGGGAAGCAGCGCGAAGCGGCGATCTACGACCGCTCCAGGCTGCGGCAGGGCGACACGATCCCGGGCCCCGCCATCATTACCGAAATGGACTCGACCACGCTGGTCGAGACGGATTGCGTCGCGACCATCGACGCCGTCGGCAACATCCTGATCAACCCGGCCTGAGGAGGCGCGAGACATGCCCGCTCAAATCGTCGAAACCAACGACACCCCCTTCCAGCGGCTCGATATCGATCCGGTCACGCTCGACATCATCGAGAATGCGCTGCGCAATGCACGCATCGAGATGGACGCGACGCTCGTACGCACCGCCATGTCGCCCGGCATCCGCGAACAGGGCGACAGCTTTCCGTTGATCGCGGACCCGGCCGGCAAGATGATCGTCGGGCAATTCGGCAGCTTCATCGATGGCTTCCTCAGGGGCTTCGACGGCACGCTGGAAGACGGCGACATGATCTTCCTGTCCGATCCCTATTCCTGCGAGGGCGCGATCAGCCATTCCAACGACTGGCTGGTGCTGCTGCCGGTATTCAAGGACGGGCGGCTGATCGCTTACACCGCGATGTTCGGCCACCAGTCCGATATCGGCGGCTCGGTCCCGGGATCGATGCCGATCCGCGCCAAGTCGATCTTCGAGGAAGGCGTGCGCATCCCGCCGGTGAAGATCTGGAAGAAGGGCGAGTACAACGAGGACCTGATGAAGCTCGTCATGCACCAGACGCGCAAGCCCGACTGGTGCCAAGCCGATCTCGACGCCCTGATCGCCAGCTGCCGGGTCGCCGCCAACCGGGTGGTCGAGATGGCCGAGCGATTCGGCGACGACGTCTACTATTCCGCGACGCAGGAGCTCCTGGCCCGCAATTACCGCGCCATGAAGGCACTGATCGGCCAGGCGGTTGCCGAGGAACCAGTCAGTTTCGAGGATTACATCTGCGACGACGGCATGGGCTACGGCCCGTACAAGATCAGGTGCACCATGCGGCGCGAAGGCGACAAGGTGGTGCTCGATTTCGAGGGCACCGATCCGCAAAGCGTCGCCTCGATCAATTTCTATCTCAATGAGAACATGTTCAAGATGTTCTTCGGCATCTACATGATCATGGTCTTCGACCCTCAGATCCTTTTCAACGACGGGTTCTACGACCTGATCGAGGTACGCATCCCGGAAGGATCGCTCCTCAAGCCCAAGTTCCCGGCAGCCCTGTCGGGTCGCACCCACGCCCTCGGGCGTATCTTCGACATCCTCGGCGGATTGCTGGGCCAGAAGACGCCCGAATTCCTCAATGCCGCGGGTTTCAGCTCCTCGCCGCACCTGTTCTATTCCGGGTGGGACAACCGTCCGGGGCACGAGGGTAACTGGTTCCAGCTGTTCCAGATCGGCTTCGGCGGGATACCCGGCAGGCCGCTGGGCGACGGACCGGACGGCCATTCGCTTTGGCCCGGCTTCACCAATGTCCCCAACGAGTTCCTTGAACGGTACTTCCCCTTGCGGATCGAGCGTTACGAGACCGAGCCGGACAGTGGCGGCGCGGGCCTGCATCGCGGCGGCAACGGCATCCACATGACCTACCGGTTCCTCGCCGATGGCGCGATCGCCATCCATGACGACCGCTGGTTCGTGCCGCCCTGGGGCGTCAACGGCGGCCATCCTGGCGAGCGCGCGACCAAGATCCTCGAGCGCGTCGACGGCACGAAGGAGATCGTCGGCAACAAGGTCGAAGAGGTCGAGGTCAAGGCAGGCGAGCAGCTCCATTTCATCACCTGGGGTGGCGGTGGCTGGGGCGACCCGCTCGACCGCGACCCCGAACTCGTCGCGCTGGAAGTGCGGCAGGGTCTGGTGACGGTCGACGGCGCGCGCGATTACGGCGTCGTCATCACCGATGAACACTCGGTCGACAGCGAGGCTACCGCCAAGCTGCGCGAGGAGATGAAGGCCGGTCGCGGCGAATTGCCCCTGTTCGATTACGGCCCGTCCATCGACGAGCTTCGCGCCGCCTGCGAGGCCGAGACCGGTCTGCCCGCGCCCGTACAGCCCGTCTGGCACGACCAGCCCGATTACGCGGAGGCAGCAGAGTGAGCACTCCTGCGCCCGGAGCGCTCAGCGACATCCGAGTGATAGAAATGGGCCAGCTGCTCGCCGGCCCGTTCTGCGGGCAATTGCTCGGCGACATGGGTGCCGACGTCATCAAGCTCGAGCCGCCCGGCGCCGGCGACCCCATGCGGCTATGGGGCCAGGGCGAGGAAAAGGTGCAATGGGAGGTGATCGCGCGCAACAAGCGCTCGGTGACCTGCAACCTGCGGATCCCGGAAGGCCAGCAATTGGCCCGCGAACTGATCGCCAAAGCCGATGTGCTGGTCGAGAACTTCAAACCCGGCACGCTCGAGAAATGGGGCCTCGGCCCCGACGTTCTGCTGGCCGACAACCCCGGCCTCATCATCGCGCGCATGTCCGGTTACGGCCAGGACGGCCCCTACTCCGACCGGGCAGGCTTCGGCGGCATCGGCGAGGCGATGGGCGGCTGGCGCTACATCGTCGGCGACCCGGACCGGCCCCCTGCGCGCATGGGCATCTCGATCGGCGATACGCTGTGCGCGACCTACGGCACGATGGGCGTGCTGGCCGCGCTGCATCATCGGGAGAAGACCGGCGAAGGCCAGGTGATCGATACCGCGCTCTACGAGGCGGTGCTGCAAGTGATGGAGGGGCTGGTCCCCGAATACGATCACAACGGCTTCATCCGCGAACGATCGGGCTCGATCCTGCCGGGCATCGCCCCCTCCAACGTCTACACCTGCAAGGACGGCCCCTTCATGATCGGGGCCAACAAGGATGCGATCTTCGCCCGGCTCGCCCGAGCCATGGGGCGCCCGGAACTGGCCGAAGACCCGCGCTACGCGACGCACCTTGCCCGCGGGAGACACCAGACCGAGCTGGATGATCTCATCAACGCCTGGACGTCGACGCTCACCATCGACGAGGTCGATGATTTGATGATCGAGTATTCGATTCCCGCCGGGCGCGTCTATACGGCGAAGGACATGCTCGCCGACCCGCACTTCAAGGCGCGCGAGGCAATCATCGACGTCGAGACCGAAACGCACGGCACGTTAAAGATGCAGAACGCCTTCCCCAAGTTCTCGAAAAGCCCTTCCGGCGTTCGCCGCCCCGCCCCTTCGGAGCCCGGCCAGCACAATGCCGAGGTGCTTTCCGAACTGCTCGGCTACGACGAGGCGAGGCGCGAGGAACTCGCCGCCGCCGGCGCGCTGTGAAGGCCTGACGTGGGTTCGGGCGGCCAGACCTTCGAGGAAAGCTACGCAGGCGTCTACGACGGCAGGCTGGAGCCTGGTGACAAGGCTGCATTGCTGGTCGTCGACCTGGTCGTTGCCTATTCGGACGAAAGCTCGCCCCTCTACTGCGAGACGGCAGGGGCCGCGATCGAGGTAAACCGCCGCCTGATCGCCGCGGCGCGCAAGGCCGGTGTGCCTGTCGTCTTCACCAATGTCGCCTATGGTCCCGGCGACAAGGCGGGCAACGTCTTCTACCGCAAGGCCCCGGTGCTGCGGGTGTTCGACGACGGTTCGCCGCTCGGAGCATTTCCCGACGGCATCGATGCGCCTCCCGGCGATACGATCACCAAGCAATATCCGTCCGCCTTCTTCGGGACCGGACTTGCCGACCGGCTGCGCGCAAATGGCGTGGACACGCTGCTCATCACGGGCTTCTCGACCTCGGGCTGCGTGCGCGCCTCTGCCCTCGATGCGCTGCAGGAAGGCTTCATCCCCTTCGTTGTGCGCGACGCATGCGCCGATCGCCACCCCGAGCCGCACGAGGCGAACCTGCGCGACCTCCAGGCGAAATATGCCGAGGTGATCGACAGCGACGCTGCGCTCGCCATCCTCGCGCGGTAGATCAGACTACCCGGATCAGTCTCCCTCGCGAAACCGGTCGGCGCCGAGGGGCTAGCTGAACTCCAGCCCCTCGAACGTGCCCGCTTTGCGCCACTGGTCGATGTGCGTGAAGAATCCCTGCGCGCCTGCCGGATGACCCATGGCGAAGCGTTCCTGCTCTCCGTATCCCTGGCCCTCGTTGTTGTAATAGCCGGGCGTACACTCGGTGCTGCCGAGCCGCGCTCCGGGGCCCGTCAGCAGGAAATCGATCCAGGCCTGCTCCGCTTCGGCACTCGGCTCTACGCTCGCATGGCCCTCGCCTTCCGCATGCTTGACAATGCAGGCGACCGTGTCGGCATGGTCGACGAGGTTGTGCGGATAGTTGGCGATGAAGGCCGCCGCCTGGTTCTGCTGCACGACGAACATGTTCGGAAACCCGTGAACGTGCAGGCCGTGCAGGCTGCGCATGCCCCCCGCCCAATAGTCCGACAGCTTCTGGCCGTCGCGACCCGTCACGTCGAAGCCGGCGCGATCGTGGAAGTCGGTCCCGACCTCGAAACCGGAAGCATAGACGATGCAATCGACCTCGTACTCCTCGCCGTTTGCGATCACGCCTTTTTCGGTGATCCGTTCGACCCCCTTGCCGTCGGTATCGACGAGATGGGTGTTCGGGCGCGTGAAGGCCTGCAGATACTCGTCGTGGAAGCACGGGCGCTTGCACAGCTGGCGGTACCAGGCCTTGAGCTTCTCGCCCGCTTCGCCGCCGACGATCGCCTCGGCACGGGCGCGGATTTCGCTCATCTTCTGGTTATCGGCGTCCTCGAACGCGGCCATGATCCCTTCGGGCGTGCGCTGCTCCGGCGGCATGTCGATGACCTGTGCCCGGATGCGCTTGCCCAGATCGGTCCAGCCGTCGTCGACCAGGTCTTCGGCCGGGAAGCCGACACCGAGATTGGCGACGAAATTCTCCTGCCATTTCTTCTGCCAGCCGGGTCCGGTCACCTCGTCGAACCAGTCGCGCTCGAGCGGCTTGTTGTTGCGCTCGTCGACACTCGAGGGCGTGCGCTGGAACACGTAGAGTTCCTTTGCATCGCGCGAGACGTTCGGCACGACCTGCACGGCCGTCGCACCCGTACCGATGATCGCCACGCGCTTGTCGGCAAGGCCGGTCATCGGATCGCCTTCGGGCGTACCGCCGGTATACTCGTAGTCCCAGCGGCTGGTGTGAAAGCTCTTGCCCCGGAACTCGTCGATACCGGGCAGGCCCGGCAGCTTGGCGACATGGAGAGGTCCGGTGCCCATGCCGACGTATTTGGCGGTGAATTCGTCGCCACGGTCGGTGCGAACGATCCAGACAGAGCGCCCTGCATCCCATTCCAGATCGGTCACCTGCGTGTGGAACAGGGCGTTGTCATAAAGGTCGAAGGTCTCGCCGATCCGACTGCAATGGTCGCGGATTTCCGGGGCATGAGCGTATTTCTCGCTCGGCATGTGCCCGGTTTCCTCGAGCAGCGGCATGTAGATCATGGATGCGGTATCGCATTGGGCGCCGGGATAGCGGTTCCAGTACCAGGTGCCGCCGAAGTCGCCGCCCTTCTCGATGATGCGCACGTCGTTGATGCCCGCATCCTTTAGCCGCGCTCCGACGACCAGCCCGGCAAACCCGCCGCCGATGAAGGCGAAGGTGACATGATCGGTGCGCGGGGCACGCTCCTTGCGAGGCGTGTAGGGATCGACTGCGAGGTCGGAATACTCGCGCTCCAGGCGCACATATTGCGCCGAGCCGTCTGTACGAAGGCGCTTGTCGCGCTCCTCGGCATACTTGCGGCGCAAGGCCTCCTTGTCGACGGGTGCTGCCAGCGCTTCGCTCGCCATTGTCCTCTCCTCCTGTGGTCCCGGTCCGAACCCGATTCGAACTTCGGGTTCGGTTTCGCAAAGAGACTGACCCATCTCGTCAGGAGAGGCAAGTACCCTGCCGCAGGTGGGTAAGGTCGCGACTTTGCCCGAGGCCATCGGCGATCCGACAAACGAAAAGTCCCGTCGTTTCCGACGGGGCTTTCCTGGTATTCGACGTGGAGTGGGTCAGGCCACTGCAGCAGGGGCTTTCGAGGTAGCCGGGGGTGTCTGGTCGGTGTCGTTGGCCGCCGTGGCGGACTTCTTCTGCTCGTTCTTGTCGATCAGTTTCTTGACGACATAACCGCCCGCGCCCAGCGCGATCATCGCGGGCAAGCTCATGCGGCGAAGGACCGTGCTGGCTACCACGCCCAGTGCCGCGCCGGTAGCGCCGCCGACACCGCTGGTCTGCTTGGCGACCTTGTCGCCCACGAAAGCTCCGATAATCTTACCAATCATGCGTAATTCTCCTTTGTGCGAACAACGGTCCACCCTGCCCGATGTTCCGTCGCGTCACTCCGCATGACCGCCGCCCGCCGACCTGCGCGTCCGCTTGCGCTGATGCCATCCGGGCCGGTCGCAATCCGAGGAACGGAAGCACGCCCCAATCCTTTCACTTTCAAGCGAGAATTCGCTGCTCCCGAAAGGATTTCCCATGACCAAGAAAAGCACCACGCCGCCCACCACGACGGACGCCGGCATTCGCGCGCCGAGCGACGAGCATTCGCTGACGCTCGGCCCTGACGGCCCGATCGTCCTCAACGACCACTACCTCATCGAGCAGATGGCGAACTTCAACCGCGAACGCATTCCCGAGCGTCAGCCCCACGCCAAGGGGTCGGGTGCCTTCGGCTATTTCGAATGCACCGAAGACGTCTCGCAATACACCAAGGCGGTCTGCTTCCAGAAAGGCAAGAAGACCGAAACTGCCATGCGGTTTTCGACCGTTGCCGGCGAGCGTGGCAGCCCCGATACCTGGCGCGACCCGCGCGGCTTCTCCGTCAAATTCTACACCGAGGACGGCAATTTCGACATGGTCGGCAACAACACGCCGATCTTCTTCATCCGCGATCCGCTCAAGTTCCAGCATTTCATCCGCAGCCAGAAGCGCCGCGCCGACAACGGCCTGCGCGATCACGACATGATGTGGGATTTCTGGACCCTCAGCCCCGAAAGCGCGCACCAGGTGACCTACCTGATGGGCGATCGCGGCGTGCCGAAGAACTGGCGCGAGATGAACGGCTACGGTTCGCACACCTACATGCTGATCAACGAGGAAGGCGAGAAATTCTGGGTCAAGTTCCACTTCATGACCGATGTCGGCGAGATGAGCGGCAACGCTCACCTGACGCAGGACGAGGCGGTCAAAAAGGCAGGCGAGGACAGCGATTACCATCGTCGCGACCTGTTCGACGCGATCCACAAGGGCGATTTTCCCAGCTGGACGCTCAAGTGGCAGATCATGCCCTACGAGGATGCCAAGACCTATCGCATCAACCCGTTCGACCTGACCAAGACCTGGCCTCATGCAGACTATCCGCTGATCGAGGTCGGCAAGCTGGTGCTGAACGAGAACCCGGTCGACTGGGATACTCAGATCGAGCAGCTCGCCTTCGAGCCGAACAACATGATCCCCGGCATCGGCCTGAGCCCCGACAAGATGCTGCTTGCGCGCGGGTTTTCCTATGCGGATGCGCACCGGCATCGTCTCGGCGTCAACTACAAGCAGATCCCGGTCAATTCGGCGCGGAATGCCGAGGTCAATTCCTACTCGCGCGCAGGTGCGATGCGGACCGTCAATGCAGTCGACCCCGTCTATGCGCCCAATTCCTATGGCGGCCCGGCAGCGCAACCCGTCACCGGCAACGAGGCCGCCTGGTATGCAGATGGCGACATGGTGCGCCAAGCCTATACCCTTCGCGAGGACGATGACGACGTCAGCCAACCGCGTGCGCTGATCAACGAGGTCATGGACGACGCGCAACGCGATCGCTTCGTATCGAACGTCGCCGGCCACCTTGCCGACGGTGTCAGCGAGAAGGTGCTGCAACGGGCATTCGAATACTGGAAGGCGATCGACGCGAAGATCGGCGAACGGATCGAGAAAATGGTGCGCGACAAGATCGGCGGCAAGTCGAAGGCTCCGGGCATGGGCTCGGCCAAGTCGACCACGGATGAAGCAACGCTCGGCCCGGTCGGGGTCGGCGATCCGACGCGCGAGACCGAACCGGCAGAGTAACGTTGGGCCCCTACCTCCCGAGCGCGAGCCTGCGCTTGCGTTCGGGAGCACGGCTTTCCACCGGCACATCGAAGCGGCGGATGTAGTCGCCGAGTTCTTCCTGTACCCGTTCGCTGCTCAGGCCGAATTCCTCCAGGCTGTACCTGTGCGGATGCCGCTTGAGCGAGCGCGAGCGTTCGAGATAGGCTTCCATGCCCGCGGCCGCTGGCGCCATGTCGAATTCCAGGAAGCGATAGACGCGCTCCATCGTGCCGCGCCAGTCGCTTTCCATGTCATCGTACTGCACGTCGATGTAGCGGTCCGGCGACAGTTCTTCGCGCGCTTCCTGCATCCGTTCGACCTGCAGGCGCGTCTTGCGTAGCCATTCCTCGCCCATCTGCGCCGGATCGGGATCGTCGGAATAGATGATCGTCTGGTTCCACGCGAGCGAGGTCGCACTGCCGACTACGGCGTTGGGATCGCGGTGGGTGAAGATGAGCCTCGCATCGGGAAAGACATTGAGCAGGGCCTTCAGGTCCAGCATGTGCTGCGGAGTCTTGAGGATCCACGGGCGGATGGAACTGACCTGCTGCGACCAGCCGACCAGCCGCAACAGGTCTGCAAGATAACGATAGGCCGGCGTCGCATCCTCGCCTTCGCACCAGCGGCCATAGGCCGGCACGTGCCACTGCGCCTCGTGCTTCATCCCCCACATGCTCGCCACCAGCAGGCCGAGTTCTTCTTCGGGTTCGTAAGGGCCGGTCGGGTGAATCGAGAGCGTGCGCGGATTGGCGAGCCGGGCGACCTTCATGATCCGTCCCGCCAGGACCGGGCGGAAATCCTCCTTCTCGCCCGCCAGCACTTCCTCGAAATCCGGCCGGGGGACCGGGCTGATCGTCTCGAAACTGCGCATGTGCGAGAAGCGGCGATCGCTCGCCAGCAGGCGATGCATCCGGGTAGTCCCCGATCGCATCGGGCCCACGATCACCACCGGGCGCTTGATCGGGCGGGAGAGAATTTCCGGGTGCCGCCTGAACCACATCTGCGCCCAGAGACGGTCGACCAGCACCTTGTGGAATTGCTGCATGGCCGAAAAATCGCCCGCGACGTTGAGCCGTGCCTCGGCATGGATCGAGTCCAGCAGGACGTCCATCGGGCCTTCGAACCAGCGGTCCCCGAAATCGTCCATCCCGGCAGCCTCGGTCGCCTGTTCGAGCAGGTAGTCCTTTTCCAGCCTTGCAGGCTGGATCAGGCCGAGCGCTCGCCCTGCGCCGACGAACTTTTCCGCTATGTCGATGAAAGCCGTGCGACGAGGTGGCTGGATCTTCTGCTGGTCCAAATTTCCTCGCCCTGTAGCCTCGCGCAGGGCCAAAAGCCCTTGTTGTCCAATTCCCTAGCCGCTCGCTTGTTCCGATCAACCCTCGCCGGCGGGTAACACGCGCGAGGAGTCTGGCATTTGCCGGCCCGAGCGGGCATAGGCCGCGGCCATGCACGACATCCGCATGATCCGCGATAATCCCGAAGCTTTCGACCAGGCACTCGAGGCGCGCGGCGCGCAGCCCGTGGCCGCCAAGATCGTCGCGCTCGATGCCGAGCGTCGCGACGTGTC
The DNA here is from genome assembly GCF_009827535.1 of Qipengyuania oceanensis. NCBI lineage: Bacteria > Pseudomonadati > Pseudomonadota > Alphaproteobacteria > Sphingomonadales > Erythrobacteraceae > Qipengyuania > Qipengyuania oceanensis. The sequence goes on from NZ_WTYN01000001.1 coordinate 935,753, forward strand.
CACCAGGCTGCAGGCGATGCAGGGCCGCCGCAACGAGGCATCCAAGGCGATCGGCCAGGCGATGGGCGCTGGCGACAAGGAACGCGCCGAAACGCTCAAGGCCGAAGTCGCCGAGATCAAGTCGGCCATGCCGCAGCTCGAGGACCGTGATCGTGCGCTGGGCGAGGAACTGAATGCCCTGCTGGCAGGCATTCCGAACATTCCGGCAGACGGCGTACCGGTCGGACCGGACGAGGATTCGAACCAGGAAGTCTCGCGCTGGGGCGACCAGCGCAATTTCGCTTTCGAACCCAGGGAACACGCCGACCTCGGACCTGCGCTCGGCCTCGAGTTCGAGACGGCGGCGGCGATGAGCGGCGCGCGTTTCGCTTTCCTGCGCGGCTCCATGGCGCGGCTCGAACGCGCGCTCGGCCAGTTCATGCTCGACATGCAGAGCACGGAGCGAGGCTATACCGAGTGCCAGCCCCCGCTGCTGGTTCGCGACGAGGCGCTATACGGCACCGGGCAACTGCCCAAGTTTGCCGAAGATCTTTTTAAAATCTACCGAAATTCCAATTGGCTAGAATTCCAGTTGAGAAAAATAGAAGAGAAAATCTCTGGTGATGCAACTCTTCGGGAGACAATTGAGGCAGCCTCGGAAGCTGAGCGGGAGTGGCGAGAAATGGGCGGAGATCGCCTATGGCTCATCCCCACCGCCGAAGTCTCGCTGACGAATTCGGTGCGCGATCAGATCATCGACGATCTCTCGCAGCCGCTGCGCCTCACCGCCCTCACCCCCTGCTTCCGGAGCGAGGCCGGCGCGGCGGGTCGCGATACGCGCGGTTATATCCGCCAGCACCAGTTCTCCAAGGTCGAGCTGGTTTCGATCTGCGAGCCCGACGACCACGAAGCCGAGCACGAGCACATGGTCCGTTCGGCGGAGCTCGTGCTCGAAGCGCTCGAACTGCCCTATCGCAAGATGCTGCTGTCGACTGGCGACATGGGCTTCGGCGCGAGGAAGACATACGACCTCGAAGTGTGGCTTCCCGGCCAGCAGGCCTATCGCGAGATCAGCTCGATCAGCTGGTGCGGCGACTTCCAGGCGCGGCGCATGAATGCGCGCTTCCGGCCCGAGGCTGGCGGGAAGAAGACCGAATTCGTCCATACGCTGAACGGCTCGGGCCTGGCGGTCGGACGCACGCTCGTCGCGGTGCTAGAAAACTACCAGCAGGAAGACGGCAGCGTCGCGGTGCCGAGCGTTCTTGCGCCCTACATGGGCGGGATCGAGCGGCTGGAGCCTGCCGCCTGATGCGCATTCTCGTCACCAACGACGATGGCATCCACGCGCCGGGCCTCGAATTGCTCGAAGCCGTGGCACGCGAACTGAGCGACGATGTCTGGGTGTGCGCGCCCAGCGAGGAACAGTCCGGCATGGGCCACGCGCTCACGCTCACTCGCCCCGTTCGCCTCAACAGCCACGGAGACCGGCGCTTTTCCGTGTCCGGCACGCCGACCGATTCGGTCATGCTCGGCATGCGCACGGCGATGGATGCCAAGCCCGACCTGGTTCTTTCGGGCATCAACCGGGGCGCGAACCTGGGTGACGACATCACCTATTCCGGCACTGCATCGGCGGCGATGGAGGGGGCGCTGGCGGGCGTCAAATCGGTCGCGCTGAGCCAGGTACTGGGCCGCGAAGCCGGTCGTGACGACGTGCCCGATTTCGCCGCGGCGCGCGCATGGGCGGTGCGCACGCTTCGCCCCCTGATCGACGCGCCCTATGCCGAGCGCACCCTGTTCAACGTCAACTTCCCGCCCTGCGCGGCAGAGGACGTGCGCGGTATCCGCGTGACGCGGCAGGGTTTTCACGACTACGATCGTGGCACGGTCGTCGAAGGGACGGACCCGCGCGGACGCCGCTATTACTGGTTCGGCCTCGACCAGATCGAACACACGCTCGACCATGGCACGGACCTCGAAGCCATCGACGAGCGTTACGTGTCGGTGACCCCGCTGCAACTCGACCTGACGCATTACAATTCCATCGGCCGCATCGCGGAGCTTTACGAATGAGCGCGGGTTGAGCCAGCCGCCCGACACCACCCTGCCGCAAGGCTTGCGCGGTCGCACCATACGCGGCCCCAAGTTCAAGCCGTTGCGCCGCGCGATCAGCCTGCCGGTGTGGGGCGATCTCGGCATAAGGCTCGGCCTCGCGATCTTCCTCGTCTTCATCGTGGTCATGATCCACTGGTGGGACAAGGAAGGGCTGGTCGACAATCTCGACGGCGAGGTCAGCTTCCTCGACGTGATCTATTTCACCATGATCTCGATCACGACTACCGGCTTCGGCGACATCGCCCCGATTTCCGACCGGGCGAGGCTGGTCGAGGCGGTCATCGTGACCCCGATCCGTTTCGCCGTGTTCTTCATTTTCGTGGGCACGGCCTACAACTTCCTCATCAAGCGCAGCTGGGAGAAATGGCGCATGGCCCGTATCCAGGAAAAGCTGTCCGATCACATCGTGGTTCTGGGCTATGGCGTCTCCGGCTCCGAAGCGGTCAACGAGCTGATCGAGCGCGGAACCGATCCGGCCTGCATCGTGGTCATCGACCCGAGCGAGGAGCGGCTGGCGGTCGCCGAGGCGCTGGGCTGCAACGTCATGGCGGCAGATGCGACGCGCGACGATACTCTCAACGCGGTTCGCATCGGCGAGGCGCAACGGGTGCTCGTATCGGCGGGGCGCGACGATACCTCGATCCTGATGGTCCTGACTGTCCGGCACCTCGCACCCGAGGTTCCGATCAGCGTCGTCGTGCGCGCGGAAGACAACGAACTGCTCGCGCGGCAGGCAGGCGCGAACAACGTCATCAATCCGGTGCGCTTTACCGGCCTGCTGCTGGCCGGCAGTGCGCGCGGCGCGCATATCAGCGAGTATCTGGCCGATCTGGCCTCGGTCGCGGGGCGCGTCCAGCTTGTCGAGCGACCGGCCAAGCCGGAGGAATTCGGCAAGCCGATTACTGAGCTCAGCAGCGGCGGAACCGGCCTGCGGATCTACCGCAACGGCGAAGCCCTGGGCTTCTGGGAGCCCGCTTGCCAAATCATGGAAGAAGGCGACATCATCGTCGAGATCGTGCCCACGGACAATGGCCACCCGAGCCGCCAGGATCTCGAAGAAGGCGGCGCGACCGTTCTCTAGCTCATCCGGTGATCCAGAACGCCAACCCCATCGCGAGATAGGCGCAAAGCCAGTAAGCCCAGTCGTAAAAAGCCGCGGATACCGGTCTGCCGTGCCGTATTGCCCCGATCACCAGCGCGGGCCCGATGAATGTCAGCGCCAGCCCGCCGGTCATCATGAAATACAGCCACGGCTTGGCCTCGAGTGTTTCTGCGCCGACCCGCGCAAGCATGTGGCCGACCATGACCGTGCTCACCACCAGCAGCAATGCGGCCAGACCATGCAGCCAGTAGGGCGGCTTCGGCATGGCCCGCTTGCCGTAGAAAGCCACGCCGAGCGCTGCGGCGACCAGCCAGGCGAGCGCGACTCCGATCCAGTTGACAGGTCCCATGGCGATGCCTCCTAGCGCAGCGACGCGTTTGGGTGTAGGGGGCGCGCCGTTCATGACCGATACCGCTACCTCGATCCCCGACCAGAAGAAGGTCGGCATGGTTTCCCTCGGCTGCCCCAAGGCGCTCGTGGATTCCGAACGCATTCTCACGCGCCTGCGCGCCGATGGCTATGCGATGAGCCCCGATTACGCCGGTGCCGACGTGGTGCTGGTCAATACCTGCGGCTTTCTCGACAGCGCCAAGGAAGAAAGCCTTGCCGCGATCGGCGAGGCTATCGCAGAGAACGGGCGCGTCATCGTGACCGGCTGCATGGGCGAGGAAGCCGACGCGATCCGCGCAGCCCACCCCCAGGTTCTCGCGGTAACCGGCGCGCACCAGTACGAGCAGGTCGTCGAGGCGGTGCACACCTACGCGCCCCCGTCGCAAGGGCCGTTCATCGACCTCATTCCGCAGCCGGACATCAAGCTGACGCCGCGGCATTACAGCTACCTCAAGATTTCCGAAGGCTGCAATCACTCCTGCTCCTTCTGCATCATCCCCGATTTGCGCGGGAAACTTGCCAGCCGCCGGGTCGATGCCGTGCTGCGCGAGGCGGAAAAGCTGGTTGCCGCTGGAACCAGGGAGCTGCTCGTCATCAGCCAGGATACCTCGGCCTACGGCGTCGATATCCGTCACGAGGAGCGCGACTGGAAGGGCCACCCCGTCCGGGCGCACATGACCGATCTCGCGCGTGAGCTCGGGCACTTGAAGACACCGCAGGGCGATACGCCGTGGGTCCGGCTGCACTACGTCTATCCCTACCCCCATGTCGACGCGGTGATCCCGCTGATGGCCGAGGGGCTGCTTACGCCGTATCTCGACATCCCCTTCCAGCACGCCTCACCGTCGGTGCTCAAGCGCATGAAGCGCCCGGCGAATGAGGCCAAGGTGCTCGAACGGCTGAAGGGCTGGCGCGAGATCTGTCCCGAAATCGCCGTCCGATCGAGCTTCGTGGTCGGCTTTCCGGGCGAGACCGAGGACGATTTCCGCTACCTGCTCGACTGGCTGGAAGAAGCCCAGCTCGACCGCGTGGGCGCCTTCCGGTTCGAGCCGGTCGAGGGTGCGCAGGCCAACGCGCTGCCCGATCCCGTGCCCGAGGAAATCAAGGAAGAGCGCTACGCACGGATCATGGAAGTGACCGAGCGGATCAGCGCCGCCAAGCTGGCCGCCAAGGTCGGCAGCACCATCCCCGTCATCATCGACGAGGTCGGCGAACCGGACGAGGATGGCGACATCGGCGCCACGGGCCGCAGCCAGGCCGACGCACCCGAAATCGACGGCGCAGTCTACCTCCGTAACGTCCCCGGATCGCTTGCATCGGGCGACTTCGTCGACGTCACCGTCGAGGACGCGGACGCGCACGACCTGTTCGGGGTTATCGCAGGCTCCTGAAGGTGATTGATCGGCGGGTCGCATCGATCGGCGCGATCGAATGCTCCCAGTTCTCGCGCACCTCGCCCGACAGGAGATAGGCGGAGCGCGGCGGCAATTCGACCTTCCGGCGATCGAACCCATCAGCCGTCCTGCGACGCAAACGCAGCACTGCCGGCGCGCCCAGCGAGAGCCCCACGACCTCGTCGTAATGCGGCCGGTCGCGATGCCAGCCGATCCCGGCTCCCGGGTCGTAGCGGATCAGCAACGCCTGACCGAATTGCCCGGGTTCGCGTTCCAATCGGGGAAGTAGCGTCGCGCGCAAGGCAACCAGCCAATCGGGCAAGTCCGGTGCGGGCACGGGGCGCGCATGCTGGTAATCGTAGGCGCTGCCGTAATGCGCGGTCAGCCGCTTGCCTTCCCACTGACCGAACTGGAACGGTGCGAGAGGTACTGCGTCGATCCGCTGCTCCAGCGCGGCCTCCGTCGCCGGATCGATCGCGTCTTCCACGAAAAGCAGTCCGGGTACTACCGGACCGGTGTCGAAGAGGAGTCCCTGCTGCGGCATGGCTCGGCATATAGGAACCACGCAGTAGGATTTCATCGGCTGGCCTTCGCCCCTGCCGAGCGCGTGGTCTTAGCCCACCTGCGAAAAACCCGGCCCCGTCGCGTGGACGGAGCCGGGCTCTTCACTTGTGCCGAACGGCTTACCTGCGCTTGAGTTCGGCGACGATGTGCGGCGCCGGGTAGATCTTCTCGAGCGCTTCCTGGACTGCTGCGGTCGAAACCGAAACCGTCCGGTTGAGCGTGCCATCGTAGCCGTAATTGCCGCCCAGCGAATGGATGTTGCCGTCGAAGGCAGCACCGATCACCGTGCCGTTGCGATCGATCACCGGCGAGCCCGAATTGCCGCCGATGATGTCGTTCGTGCTGACGAAGTCATAGGTGACGCTGGGGTCGATCTTCGCCTTGTTGGCGGCGAAGGCCGGGGCGAGGTCGAACGGAGCATTGCCGGTCGCACGCTCGAACGTGCCGCCCATAGTGGTCGCGATCGGCACTTCCTGGCCGCGCTCGGTCCAGCCCTTTACCTGTCCGTAGCTGATGCGCAGCGTGAAGGTCGCATCCGGGTATAGGCTGTCGCCGTAGGCTGCGAAGCGCGCATCGGCCAGCTGTCCGCCGGCGATCGCCAACGGCCCGCTGTAGGCTTCGCGCACCGCGGTGATCTGTTCGCGCTGTAGCGGGGCAAGCCTGAGCGCATACTGGATCATCGGGTCATCCGACGCCTGGATTGCTGCCAGCCCGCCGTCCCACAACGCCTTGCGGACGGCCGGATCGGCCAGCTTCGTGTTGGTGACCAGCCGTTCGGCCAGCTGTTCGGGGCTCTCGCGACCGAGCAGCAGCTTGCTCTGCGGATCGTCGACGCCGAGATATTCGCGCGCCTTCGAAAGGCTCCAGCCCATCATCAGCTCGTCGAGCCACGGGTAGATGGGCTTGGCGTCGAGCAGGCTCTTTTCCATCAGCGGCAGCGAGCTGTCGGTGTAGCCGGGCAGCCGTTCACCATTGGGCTTGCCGCGTTCCTGCGCCGCGAAAACCAGCGACTGTGCATAGGCGAACAGCTCGCCCGACGGCTGGTTGAAACGGTACGGGATGTAAAGGTCGCGATAGGCGGCGACCGCCTGTTCGACCGCAGCCCAAGGATCGCCGATCGCGTCGTTGTCCGCGCTCTGCGCCTTCAGGTCGGCTTCGGCTGCGGCAAGCTTGCCGGTGAATGCCGGATCGTTGAGCGCCTTGGTCCGCCCGATGTAGACCTTCAGGCTGTTCTCGACGCCGCTCAACGTGTCGAGCCCTTCGCGCGCATGTTCGGGGCTTTCGTCCATCGCACGGATCAGGCGCCCGCGCAGTTCCGAAAGGGTCGCCACCGTGATCGGCAGGCGAACCTCGCGCTCGAACGCGAGCTGGCTCTGCGTGTTGAGCCGGCTGGTCGAACCGGGGTTGCCGACCACGAAGGTCAATTCGCCTTCCTGGGGTGCGCGCGGGTTCCAGACCAGGTGATCCGGCGTGCTCACCGGCTTGCCGTTTTCGTAGGCGCGCAGGAAGCTCGCATCGAGCGAATAGCGCGGGAAGTTGAAGTTGTCGGGATCGCCGCCGAAGGTCGCGGCCCGGTCCTCCGGTGCCCAGACGAGGCGCACGTCCGAATACTTGCGATAGGTATAGAGCTTGTACTGGCCGCCGCCGAACAGCGTGACGACCTGGCAGCGCGTCGTCGCGAGATCGGTGCAGTTTGCCTTTTCGATCTCGGCGATCTTGGCATCGCGGGCACGGGCAAGTGCGTCACCCGACAGGCCTGCGAACGAGGCCTTCACGTCGCCGGTCACGTCGGTGATCTTGGTCACCACTTCGGCCTGCTGGCCGGGGCACATCTTCTCATCGCTGTTGCGCGCGGCGATGAAGCCGGCATCGAGCAGGTCTTCCGCGCTGGTCGAATTGTCGAACAGGCAGGTAGCGATGCAGTGGTGGTTGGTGAGGATCAGGCCCTTGGGCGAGACGAAGCTGGCCGAGCATCCGCCGGTCAGGCGAACGGCGCCCTTCTGCACCTTGTCGAGCCAGGCCTGGTCAGGGGCCCAGCCGTAAGTGTCGCGCATGGCCTCTGCCGGGAAATTATCGAAGGTCCACATGCCTTCGTCGGCCTTGGCAGGAGCAGTTGCGACCATGGCTGCCGCGACCGAAACGGATGCGAGGCAGGCGATGCGATGAAATCTCATTTATCTCTCCGGTTACAATGGAAACTGCTCTGGCTTCGATGCAAGGCGGAGTCCATTGCAAATGTAATCCGCTCCCCTCGGGAAACCGGAAGGCAGCTGGTCCGTTCGAAGACCACATGACCATTTCCATCCAGACCGATTTCGCATTCGAGCTCGAGCACACCACCGACGTACTCCTGCAGTTTGAAGCAGCGATCATCCCCGAACAGCAGCTGAGCGGCCTCTCGACCGAGATGTCGCGGGCAGAGCACATCGCCCGCGTGCCTGCGCAGGACGGGATCGGCGATCGTATCTGGGTCCGCGCCCAAGGCCGCTACGAGGTGAGCCACCGGGCCACTGCAGAGATCAACCGCATCGTGCCGAACCTGTCGGAACTGCGCGGTCTCGACCCGCACGACTTGCCGGGCGAGACGATCAAGTACCTGTTTGATTCGCGCTATTGCCAGGCCGACCGGATGCAGCATTTCGTCGAGGCGGAATTCGGCGATTGCGCCGGCGGCGCGCGGATCGATGCGTTCCGCGCCTGGATATCGGACAATTTCACCTACGAGCCCGGCAGCAGCAATGCGACCACGACCGCGCTCGACAGCTTCGTCGAACGGCGCGGCATCTGCCGCGACTACGCGCATGTCCTGATCACACTGGCGCGCGCATCGACCATCCCGGCCCGCTATGTCGCCTGCTATGCCCCCGGGGTCGACCCGCAGGACTTTCATGCTGTTGCGGAAGTCTTCCTCGAGGACCGGAGCCAGCCGCATGGCGGCGCCTGGCACATCGTCGATGCCACCGGGATGGCCGATCCGGCCAAGACCGTTAAGATCGGCGTCGGGCGCGACGCTGCCGACGTCAGCTTTCTGACCAGTTTCGGCATCGCCAACCTGTGCGAAAAGAATGTGAGCGTTATCGAGAGCTAAAGCCATTCTTTGCGGCTGTCCGGGCGACCCGCTCTGGATAGCGCGGGTATGCGCTGCTAGGGCTGATGCTGCGATGCACCAATTCCGGGGCCTCGCGATCCGATATCGGCTTTGGGGAGGCGATAGGACATGGATTTCACGGCCGATCGGCTGTTGCTGTTTGGCGCCACGGGCGATCTGGCCCAGCGCATGCTCTTGCCGTCGCTCTGCGCGCTGCACGCCGACGATCTCCTGCGGCCCGATCTGAAGATCATCGGAACTGCCCGCTCGGATCTCGACGATGCGGGTTTCAGGGATTTCGCACGCGACGCGCTGGAGAAGCATTTGCCGGAAAACCGGCGCGGCTCGATGGACGATTTTCTCGGGCGCCTCTTCTACCAGCCACTCGATGCGACGACGCTCGACGGTTACACGCTGCTCGCCGAGAAGGTCGGCCAGTCCGAGAGCGGTCTCGCGATCTTCCTCAGTACTGCGCCCAGTCTGTTCGAACCGACCATTAAGGGTCTGCAGCACGCGGGCCTCACGGGCGAGAACGTGCGCATGTGCCTGGAAAAACCGCTCGGCATCGACCTCGAGAGTTCGTGCGAGATCAACGACGCGGTCGCCGAGGCATTTCCCGAAGAGCGCATCTTCCGGATCGACCACTATCTCGGCAAGGAGACCGTGCAGAACCTGCTCGCGCTGCGCTTTGCCAACATCATGTTTGAACCGCTCTGGAATGCAGCGCACATCGACCATGTCCAGATCACGGTCGCGGAAACGGTCGGGCTGGAAAGCCGGGTGGCGTATTACGACGACAGCGGCGCATTGCGCGACATGGTGCAGAACCACATGCTCCAGCTGCTCGCCCTGGTCGCGATGGAGCCGCCGAGCGATTTCGACGCAACCGCGGTGCGCGACGAGAAGGTCAAGGTGCTGCGCGCGCTACGCGAAGTGCAGAACGGCGAGACGGTTACCGGGCAGTATCGCGCTGGCGCGATCGGCGGCGAGGCAGTGCCGGGATACGACGACGAGCTGGGCAAGGACAGCGACACCGAGACCTTCGTCGCGATCAAGGCGCATGTCGACAACTGGCGCTGGAAGGGCGTGCCCTTCTACCTTCGGACCGGCAAGCGCCTGCCCGAGCGCGTTACCGAAATCGTGGTGCAGTTCCGCTGTGTCCCGCACTCGATCTTTGCCGGTGACAAGAAGGGCCACGGCGGCGCGAAGCTGCAGCCCAACCGACTGGTCATCGGCATCCAGCCCGAGGAGAACATCTCGCTCACGCTGATGGCCAAGGTCCCCGGCCTCGATCGCGAAGGCATTCGCCTGCGCCCGGTGCCGCTGGATATCGCCATGCCCGATGCCTTTTCCGGGGCGGTCCGGCGGATCGCCTACGAACGGCTTCTGCTCGACCTCATCGAAGGCGATCAGACGCTCTTCGTGCGGCGCGACGAGGTCGAGGCGCAATGGCAATGGGTAGACCACATTCGCGACCTGTGGCGGGCCAACGCGACTGCGCCCAGGACCTACACGGCGGGCAGCTGGGGCCCGTCTGCAGCGATCGCGCTGGCCGAACGCGACGGAGTGAGCTGGCATGAGTGATCTCTCGAGCGTCGACGGACTTGTCGAGCGTCTCCAGCAGCTGCACCAGCGGACGCAGGAAACGCCTCTTTTCAATCCGGTCTTCCAGCTCGCGCACGACCTATCGCGCCAGTTGGAAGGGGGCGAGATCGACCTCGATCGTATCGATTCCCTCATTGCCGAGCTCGAATGCGAAGCGCTTCAGAGCCGCGCTCGGCGGCTGCGCCGGATGGTCGGCCCGATCGGACGCGAGCACGACTGGATCGGGGAAGCCGCCGACTTCGCCGAGTTTCGCGACCGCTGGGAGACGCCCCAGCTCCACGCCGTGTTCACCGCGCACCCGACCTTTCTGCTCACGCCGGAGCAGATCGCCTCGATCGCCGATGCGGCGGAAGGTGACGACGACATCGGGCAGAACGCCTGCGTGGCGCCGCACGACCGGCCAGCGATCACGCTCGATTTCGAACACCGGCGCGCCATGCGCGCGATCGCCCATGCACAGGATGCGCGCGACGCGATGGTCGCCCGCCTGATCGAGCAGGCACGCGAGAACTGGCCTTCGGACTGGCAGGATTTCGCCCCGCAGCCTTTCCGCTTCGCAAGCTGGGTTGGCTACGACATGGACGGGCGCACCGACATCAAGTGGTACACCTCGATCGCCTTCCGACTGTCGGAAAAGGCAGAGCGGCTGGCCCGTTACGCCACCACCCTCGAAGCGATCGACGCGGGCCACCCGCTCCTCCCCAGGCTGCGCGACGCGGCAGCTTATACGGCCGAGCGTGCCGGGGACTTCCGGCAGGATCTGAGCGATCCGGCGGACCTGTCTGCCGCGGCGAACCGGCTGACCGACGATCACCCGGACAAGCTGCTAAGCCTTGCGCCGATCATCGCGCAACTTTCCGAGGAAGCGCTCGCCGCAGATCCTGGCCGGGCGGTCGCTCTGAAAACGCTGGTCGCCGCCATGCGGGCCGACGGGCTCGGCATGGGGTGGATCCATTTCCGGGTGAATTCGAGCCAGCTGCACAATGCCATCCGTCGCCGGATCGATCCGGACAACACGCTCGATCTTGCCAGCAAGGGCGCAGTCGCCGCGCTGCGCGACATCCTTGCCGAGGTGCAGCCTCTGCGAAGCAATTTCGCGGCGCTCGCGATCGAGAGTTCGACCGCGATCCGCCAGTTCCTCGCGATGGCGCAGATCCTCGCCCACGTCGATGCGGACACGCCGATCCGGATGCTGATCGCCGAATGCGAGCAGCCGACGACGATCCTGGCCTCGCTCTATTTCGCGCGGCTGTTCGGGATCGAGGACAAGGTCGACGTATCGCCCTTGTTCGAGACCGAAAGCGCGCTCGAACACGGCGGGCGCTTCCTCGATGCCCTGCTGCAGGAACCAGCCTATCAGGACTACGCGCGCAAACGCGGACGCGTGGCGATCCAGACCGGATTTTCCGACGCCGGCCGTTTCGTCGGGCAAGTCCCCGCAAGCCTCGCGATCGAGCGGCTGCAGGGCCGGATGGCCGAAGCGATGGCGAAGAACGGGTTGACCGATGTCAGCGCGCTGATCTTCAATACGCATGGCGAGGGCATGGGCCGCGGCGCACACCCGGGCAGCTTTGCAGACCGGCTCGAATGGCCGCTTTCGCCGTGGACGCGGCGGCGTTTCGTGCGCGCAGGAATCCGGCTGGAGCCGGAAGCGAGCTTCCAAGGCGGCGACGGCTATCTCTATTTCGAGACGCCCGAACTGGCGCGCGCCACGCTGGAGACGATTGCCGCCAACCGGCCCGCGGAAACCGATCCCGATGCGCCGGCCGACCCGTTCTATCGTCGCACCGACCTGAGCCTCGACTTCTACCGCGCGATCCGCAGCCATCAGCGCAATCACCTGGAGAGCAAGACCTACAGCCGCGCGATCACGGCATTCGGCCTCGGGCTGCTCAACGAGACCGGCAGTCGCAAGTCGCGCCGCCAGTCGGACCTGTCGGCCGATCGCGACATGAGCCTGCGACAGATCCGGGCGATCCCGCACAACGCGATCCTGCAACAGCTCGGTTACCCGGTAAACATCATCGCCGGCATCGGTACCGCGGCGGACGGCAATTACGAGGACCTCGCCGCGCTCGTCGCCGACAGCCCGCGCGGGCGGCAGATCATGCGGATGGTGCGCGCCTCCAATGCGCTCGCCAGCATCAAGACAGTCGCGGCCTACGGCGAGTTGTTCAATTCGGCCTACTGGGCGAGCAGACCCTATCGCGGCACCGAGGACAACCTGGCCCAGGCGTGCGAGACGCTCGCGGAATACCTGACCAAGGACGATCGCAACGGGGTGTTCCGCCGGCTCGCCTCACGCCTAAGGGTGGACGGGCTCAAGCTGCATCGCCTGCTCGATATGGTGCCGGACGAAAGCCCGCTGGAAGATCGCGAGGACATCCGCCGCCGCATCGGCGTCCTGCAGGCGCTGCGACTGGCGCTCTTGCAGCACATGTTCCTCAAGGTCGTCTCGATCCCCGTCTTCAGCCGCGCCAACGACATCAGCCGCGACGATGTGCTGGAGATGGTGTTCACGCTGCGCGTCGAGGACGCTCTGGCGCAATTGCGGCGCGCCTACCCCACCAGCTTCCCGCAGATCGACGATTTCGCCGTGGACGAGCCGAGCGATTACCCCGACGGCCAGGGCGAGGGATACTCCTCGATCCAGCGCAATTACATCGAGCCGCTCGAGAGAGCCTACGAATTGTCGCTGAGGATATCGACCGCGATCGCCAACGAATTCGGCGCCCACGGCTGAGCCATCAGGTCCGGGGCGGTTCCTTTAGGACCCGCCAGCCCTCACCCGTCCGCTCGATCAGCGCCCCCGCGATGGTGCCGCGCTGCCCTGCTTCGAGCGAGCGCATGAGTCTCGCAAGCGCACCGTCGCGCGGTTCGTTGCCATGGAGCGCGACCAGCGACGAGAGGACGCGTAACTGGACCGCAAAGGGTGCCGGCGAGCGGTAAGTCGTCATGTCGCCGTCCCTCTCGACCCGCTCCGCGACTTCCCGCCCTGCGGCCCACTCCAGCACTTCTGCGGCATCGGCGAGATTGGCGGCGCTCGCTGCCAGTGCGGCAACGTCCAGCCAGTCGGCATCGGCCAGCGCCTTGCGGACGCGCACCCGGTCGAAACGCTCGTCGAGGTTGGACGGATCGCGAACCGGATCGACGCCCTTGGTCGCACAGACCGCCTCCAGCTCGCTCTTGCGCCATCCGAGCAGCGGACGAAGCAAGGGCAGCTCCACGCCGGGGACCATTGCTGTCGCGCGCACGCCCGCAAGACCCGCGACACCCGACCCGCGGTTGAGTCGCATCAGAAGCGTCTCCGCCTGGTCGTCCGCATGGTGGCCGGTCAGCAAGGCCTCAATTGCTTGGTCTTCGGCCCAAACTGCGAGCGCGGCGTAGCGCGCGGACCGGGCTTCGGACTGGAGATTGCCGCGCGCCACTTCGACCGTCAGGATCCGATGGGGGACATCCAGCCTGGAGCAGACATCGGCGCACAACCGCGCTTCATCGGCGCTTTCCGGGCGCAGACCGTGATCGACCGTCGCGGCGCGAACCCTGCCCGGAAAAGCCTCGGCAGCGAGCACCAGCAAGGCCAGACTGTCCGGCCCGCCCGACACCGCGACACCCGGACGCTCGATGCCCGGCAGAAGCGCCTCGAGATCGCCGCGAAAGCGTCCGATCAGTTGCGGGTCGAGCGGCCTATCAATTGCATTTCACTTTCTTCCGGTTCGCCTCGTACTGGTCCTTGAGGCGGCCGGACGCGACCGCGGGATAGGTTTCGCTGAACTCAGCGAGCGCGATGCAGGCGCGGTCGGTATCCTTCAGCTGGATCATCGATTCCGCGAGATAGAGAAGGCTGTCGGGTGCGCGGGCAGACTGCTTGTCCGCCTGGTAATTCTTGAGGAACCACGGGGCGGCCTCGCGCGGCTTGCCATCGTCGAGATAGGCACGGCCGAGAAGGTTGCGGGCCCAGCTGGTCCGCGCATGGTTCGGGTACTTCTCGAGAAACAGCGCGAGCTGCTGCTGCGCTTCGGGGAAGAACTTGGCATCCCACAGGCGGAAGCCATAGGAATACTCGTCGTCGCCGGCGTCGTCGGTCTGCGGCTTCATGATCGCCTGCACGGCTGCCAGCCGCTCGGCAGTCGGGCCTGCAGGCCTCGCTGCGGCGGCAGGGGTGGGAGCGGGTCTCGCAGCCGCGGGCGCGGGCGTGGCGGTTGCGGGTGCAAGCGCGCTCGGGCCGGTCGCTGCCGGAAGCGGGTTGCCTGGTGCGGCTACTCCGCTGGTGACCTCGAGCGCGGCGAGCCTGCTGGCGAGATCGCGGTAGGAGTTGCCGTTTTCCTCGACCTGCGCCGTCAGCTGCTGCATCTGCGCTTCCATCGCATCGAGACGAGCGAGAATGTCGGTTACTGCCGTGGTCGACGGATTGGCCGGGGTAAAGGTCACCGAACCCTGCCCCGTCGAAATCTCGGGTTCGAAAAACTTGCCGTCGCCGCCCGGGAAGACCTTGCGCTGCAACGCGCGCACTTCGGCTTCCAGCTTGCGGATGCGGACTTCGGAATTGTCCTGCGCCGCGGCGGGCACGGCGGTCAGGGCCGTGGCGGCCAGCGCGGTGGCGCCAAGGGTCAACCGGATCGATCGGGCGAAACTCACGTCACATGCTCCCATTGCACAGTGCAGGATCGAACCTGCCGGACCATCATACCCATTGTCGAGCGTGGCTGAATGTCAGGTTGCCGGATTGTCCACCGCTGCGGCAGGCTGACCGGGGCTTGCCGGCTCGTCGGCGCGGGCGAGCAGGGATTTGGCATCGATCGCGACGTCGCTGACAACCGCCTGCTGCTCCGCCAGCTTGGGCACGGCCTTGCCGCCGATGGTGACTGCGAATGCGTCCGGGCGACCGGTGCGGATCTTTGGAGCTTTCGCTTCGGACGGGATGGTGAACTGCTCGCCCTTGTCCATCAGCTTTTCGAGCAGCACGTTTTTCTCGGTGCCGTCGTAGAAGCGGACCCACATCCCGTCGCCGAGCGAGGTGAATACGACTGGCGCTGCCGGATCGACCGCTTCGCTGGGGCTTTCGCTCGGCTGCGCTGCGGCCTGCCGGGCAGCAGCCTGGCGGGCCTGTTCCGCCTCTTCCTGCGCGATGAGCGAGCCGGGCCCCGCGCCGGGCGCAAGATAGCTGCGGTAGAAGGCAAAGCCCCCGACGATGAGCAGGATGACCGCGAGCGCCGACGCCAGGGCGAGCCCGCGCGAGGGGACGCGTGCCGGGTCGCCCGGCTCCATGGCGCGCGGCCGGTCCGACCGGTCGCCGCTGCCGGCCAGTTCCTCGCGCACGTCGGCAGCGATTTCCTTCTCGTCGAGCCCGACGACACGGGCATAGCTGCGCGAAAAACCGACTGCATAGGTGCGTGCCGGCAGAGCAGAGAAATCGCCGCTCTCGATGACACGCAAATGGCGCTCGGGAATTCGGGTTTCCGCAGAAACCTGCGCAATTTCGAGTCCCGCTGCCTCGCGCGCGGCACGCAGGCGCTGTCCCACCCCTGCCCGGGCCTGCGGCTCTGCGTCGAGATATTCTTCAGTGTTGTCCATATACGATCCGTTGCGTCCCGATCCCTCGCCGCTGCCATGCTGCGATCGCAATCATAGTCAAGCCGACGGTCGCAAGCGCGCGTCGGCTTATAGACGGGCTGCGCTCAATGCGCGATGAATTCATTCGAGGTCGATGTCGCGTTCGCTGGCCCACTGGTTGACCGCCGCGCGCATGTCGTCCGGCGGATTTGCGAGCCAGTCCGTCATCGCCTTGGTTATTTCCGACAGGTCGACCTTGCGGATCAGTTCCTTGATCGGCCCCACGGCCGCTGGCGTGATCGACAGCCTGCGATAGCCGAGCCCGAGCAACGCGAGCGCTTCCATCCGCCGGCCACCCATCTCGCCGCAGACGCCGAGGTCGATGTCGTATCCGGTCAGCGATTGCGGGATGCGCCGCAGGAAACGCAGGATCGCGGGGCTCATCCAGTCATAGCGCGCCGCGAGCTTGGGATTGGCCCGATCGGCCGCGAACAGGAACTGCGTCAGGTCGTTGGTGCCCACCGACAGGAAGGATACCCGCCCGACGAGCTGGTCGAGCACCTCGGCCAGTGCGGGCACTTCGAGCATCGCTCCGTAATGGATCGCTTCGGGCAAGACTCGTTTCAGCTTGCGCAGATAGGCCAGCTGCTCGTCGAACACCGCTTTCGCCTCGTCGAACTCCCACGGTTCGGAGACCATCGGAAACATCACGTAGAGCGAGCGTCCCGATGCCGCTTCGAGCAAGGCGCGCGCCTGCGATTTGAGCAGGCCCTCGCGTTCGAGCGAAAGCCGCAGCGCCCGCCAACCCATCGCGGGATTCTCGTCGTGGATGCTGGAATCGGACTGCAGGTAAGGCACCGCCTTATCGCCGCCGATGTCGACCGTGCGAAAAACGACCGGCTTGTCGCCCGCCGCCTCGAGAACGTCGCGATACAGGCGCGTCTGGCGCTCTCGCTGCGGAAGCGTCGCCGAGACGAGGAACTGGAACTCGGTGCGGAACAGGCCGATGCCGTCCGCACCGGTCAGCGCCAGCGCCGCGACATCGTCGCGCAGGCCGGCATTCATCATCACCTGGATCCGCGTGCCGCAACGCGTGAAGGGCTCGACATCGCGCAGTTCGGCATAGGCCGCCTGCTTCTCGCGGGACTTGGCGAAGCGTCCCTCGAAGGCGTCGAGCATCGATTGGCTCGGGCGCAGGGTGACGATCCCGCGATCGGCGTCCAGCAGGACTTCGTCGCCGTCGCGGAGCATTCCGCGGATGGCCCGCGCACGGCCGATGACCGGGATGCCCATGGCCCGCGCGACGATCACGACGTGCGCGGTCAGCGATCCTTCTTCCAGCACGACACCCTTCAGCCGACGCCGGTCGTATTCGAGCAGTTCCGCCGGTCCGAGGTTGCGCGCAATCAGGATCGTGTCGCGCCGCAGGCCCTGCGTCGCAGCCGTGCCGAGCTGGCCCGACACGATCCGCAGCAGCCGGTTCGACAGATCCTCGAGGTCGTGCATCCGGTCTGCGAGCAGCGGATCGTCGATCTCGCGCATGCGCATCCGCGTGCGCTGCTGGACCCGCTCGATTGCCGCTTCGGCGGTCAGGCCGCTGTCGATGGCCTCGTTGATGCGCCGCGACCAGCCCTCGTCGTATGCGAACATCTTGTAGGTCTGGATGACTTCGACGTGCTCGCCGCCGGCGCCGAACTCGGCCTGGCTCGCCAAGTGGTCGATCTGATCGCGCATCTTGTCGAAGGCGCGATAGACGCGCTGGCGTTCGGCCTCGACATCTTCGGCGACGACCTGGTCGATCGTGACCCGCGGCTGGTGGAACACCGCCTGCCCGCGCGCGAGGCCCTGCACCAGCGTAAGCCCCTCGATCGTTTCCGGTCCGGTCTGCGCCGCGCTGCGGCCGAGTACTTCCTCGTCGTCGGCCAGCCCGGCATTGGCGATCAGTTCTGACAGGACCATCGCGGTGGTCTGCAGCGCCTCGATCTCGACGTCCTCGTAACGGCGCGGCTCGACATGCTGTACGTTGAGCGCACCGATCACCCGTTCGCGATAGACGATCGGGACACCGGCGAAACTGTGGAATTTTTCCTCGCCCGTTTCGGGGCGGTACTGGAAGTCTGGATGCGCCTTCGCCTCGGCGAGGTTGAGCGTTTCCATGTTCTGCGCCAGCGTGCCGGTCAGCCCTTCGCCGATCGCCATGCGGGTGACGTGGACCGCGCTCTGGTTGAGGCCGCGGGTCGCGAACAGTTCGAGCATCCCGTCACGCAGCAGGTAGATCGAGCACACTTCGCTGTTGAGCGTTTCCCCGATGATCTCGACCACGCGGTCGAGCTTGGCCTGCGCGTGGATGCGCGATGCCATGACATCGTGGAGGCGTGTGAGGATCTGGCGGGCGGCCGCTGCTGCAGTCATGCGACCCGCCTATAGCATAGCCGGGTAAACGGAAAGCGGGGGCGCGCCGCCCCCGTTCGCGTAATCCTCAAATGTGTTCGAGTTCCTGCTTGATCCGCAGTTTCTGGAGCTTGATCTGCTTGATCGTCGTATCGTCCGGCGCCGGGCGGCTCATCTCGGTCTTCAACCGGGCCTCGAGGCCTGCGTGTTTGCTGTGAAGGGCGGCGGCGTGGGACGATTCCATTGGCATCTCCATCTGGGGCTTGCGACCCGGGGGAAGCGACTCGTCCGATGCGGACGGGCCGCGTTTCAGCATCAAGACATAGAATTGATCTCTTGCGAACCCCTTTCCGGGCCTTACTCGGTAATCCCGCATGAAATTGCGACGAATCGCGCGGCGCTGCGCAACGAGGGGATGCCCGGTTTTGACCGAACAGGAACTCAGGAAAAGGCTCGAAGCCTTGCGGATCGAACATCGCGATCTCGATGCAGCGATCGATGCGCTGACCGAGACCGGACGCCAGAACGGATTCATCGACCAGTTGCAGATGCAGCGGCTGAAGAAACGCAAGCTCGCACTGAAGGACCAGATCGCGGCAATCCAGGACACGCTGCTGCCCGACATCATCGCCTGATCCCGTCTGCCCTGCCGCAGCGGACTGTCCCGCCACGGGACGGGTGCCTTCGAAATGTGGAGGATCTTGGTTAAGCGACTGGTCGGGTTCAGCCTCGCAATGTAACCCGACTGTCATGCGATGGACGAGTGACATCTCCGAACCGATTGTCGAAGCGCTGTATTGCGAAGCGCTGGTGCTTGCCGACGAGGTGCGCGCCGCCTTCGACCTCATGCCAGCCGACCAGCGGTACGAACCTTCCGACAGCGAGAAGCTCGCCATGTCGGTCGAAGGGCTCCGCACGACCACGCGCATGATGCACGTGCTCGCCTGGCTGCTGAACCAGCGCGCCTATTTCTCGGGCGACCTCAGCGAAACGCAGCTGCGTCGCCACGGCGAATTGCCGCAGGACCGGCCTGCCGATCCCGAACAGCTCGAACTGCTCGACGCCGAAACGCGGGATCTGGTGGCCCAGACCGAACAGATGCATTCGCGGATCGCCCGGCTCGACCGCGCCTGGCGCGACGGTTTCGAAGTGCATATCCCGACGGTGCGGCAGATGCGCGGCCGGCTCGAAGAGGCTCTCCAGGCCGGGCTTTGACGGCGGCTAGCTTGCCTGCAGCGCTTTCTGCCAGCGCCCCAGCCTTTCCTTCCTGACATCGTCGCCCATCGCGGGTTCGAACCGCGCGAGCTCCCCGCGCATGGCTTGCGCTGCCGTCGCCAGATCCGGATGGATCCCCGCGCCCGCTGCCGCGAGCATCGCTGCACCCAAGGCAGTGGTCTCGACGAAATCCGGTCGCTCGACAGTGATACCGAGCATGTTTGCCAGATCCTGCGCCATCCAGTCGTTGGCGCTCATCCCCCCATCGATCCGCAATCTTTGCCACGCGGCCTTGTCGGCGGCAAAAGCGGTCGCGAGATCCCATGTCTGGTGCGCCATCGCCTCCAGCGCGGCGCGGGCCAGTTCCGCCCGTCCGCTCGAGAAACTCAGTCCCGCCACCACCCCGCGCGCGTCCGCCTGCCAGTGCGGTGCGCCAAGACCCGAAAGGGCCGGCACGATCACGACCTCGCCGCTGCTGTCGATCGAGCGAGCCAGCGCTTCGGTTTCGGCCGCGCTCTTTATCAGGCCCAGGCTATCGCGTAGCCACTGGATGAGGCTGCCGGCGACGAACACGGAGCCTTCGAGGGCATATATGCGCTCTCCCCCCAGCTGATAGAGCACCGTGCCGAGGAGGCGGTGCTGCGAATGGGGCATCTCGCTGCCCTTGTTGGTCAGCACGAAGGCACCGGTGCCGTAAGTCGCCTTGGTTTCGCCCGGAGCGAGGCAGGCCTGCCCGATGGTCGCCGATTGCTGGTCGCCGGCGAGACCGGTGATCGGTATCTCGCGGCCAAGCCATTGCGCCGCACAGGTGGCGAGCGGGCCGGCATTGTCGACCACTTGTGGCAGCGCGGCGCCCGGAACTTCGAACAGGTCGCACAACCCCTTGTCGAACTGCGCCCCATCGAGCGCGAGCAGGAGCGTGCGGCTGGCATTGCTGGCGTCGGTGATGTGCCGCCCCCCGCTGAGCTTGAAGACGAGCCAGCTCTCGATGGTCCCGAATGCGAGCGTTCCCCGCTCCGCCGCAGCCGCGACCGCATCCTCGTTGCGCAGAAGCCAGCGCATCTTCGTGCCCGAGAAATAGGGATCGAGCAGCAAGCCGGTGGAGGCCTGGACACGCGCTTCCTCTCCGCGTTCGCGCAGGGTTTCGCAGAAATCGGCAGTGCGCCGATCCTGCCAGACTATGGCGTGGGCGAGCGGTTCGCCCGTATCGCGATCCCAGGCGACGACCGTTTCCCGCTGGTTGGTGATGCCGATTGCGGCAATCGTCTCCGCCCCGCCGAGCTTGCCGGCGACATCGCGTGCGCACGCCAGCGTCTTGTCCCAGATTTCCGCCGCATCGTGCTCCACCCAGCCGGGTCTGGGATAGTGCTGCGTGAGTTCGGCCTGCGCCAGCGCGAGCAAGGCGCCGTCGGGTGAAAATGCCATCGCGCGGGTCGACGTCGTACCGGAATCGAGGACCAGGATGGTGTCGGACAATGCGCTCTCCCTTTCGCGCCTAGTTAGCAGGGGCGTGACATGGGCCGAAACGCACTGCATATGCAAGCCATGGCGAAAATCCCCGAAAAGCCGTGGCCTACGGGCAAGACCGAGCAACTAGAGGCGCTGGTGCGCCGCGTGCTGGCGCCCAATCCCTCGCCCTACACCTACACGGGCACGCAGACCTACTTGGTCGGCGGGAACGACGGGCTTGCCGTGATCGACCCGGGCCCGGCAGAGCCCGCGCATCTCGAGGCACTCTACGAGGCGATCGGCGATGCGCCGGTTCTGGCGATCATGTGCACCCATACCCACCGCGACCATTCACCCGCCGCTGCGCCTCTCAAGGAGAAGACGGGCGCCCCGCTGGTCGGTTGTGCGCCCTTGCGTCCACAGGGCGGACACGGCGAGTTCCGCGCCGACGAGGCGCTCGATGTCGATTACGAACCCGACCGGGTGATGGAAGACGGCGAGGCGATGACGGGTCCGGGCTGGACCCTGCGCGCCGTCGCGACCCCCGGGCATGTCTCGAACCACCTGTGTTTCGCGCTCGAGGAAAGCGGCGCGCTGTTCACGGGCGACCATGTCATGGGCTGGTCGACCAGCGTGGTGATCCCGCCCGACGGCGACATGGGCCAGTACATGGATAGCCTCGAGAAGCTGAACGGGCGCGAGGACACGGTCTATTATCCCGCCCACGGTCCGCAGGTCGACAAGCCCCGCCAGCTGATCCGCGGGATGATCGGCCATCGCCGCCAGCGCGAGAACCAGATCGTGCGGATCCTGGGCGAAGGCCCCGCGACCATTGCCGAAGGTCTCGTGCCGAAGATGTACAAGGGCCTCGACCCGAAGCTGGTCAAGGCGGCCGGCATGTCGGTAATGGCGCATTTGCTCGACATGGAACGCCGCGGGCTGGCCGTGCGTTCGGGCGATACATGGCAGACAATCTGACAAGTCGCGATACGACCGCCACCACGGTCGACCCCGATTTCCGGCCCGAAATCCGGCACGAGCGGTCGCTGGCGCGGGTGCAGGCGGTTCCGTGGCTGATCGTCATCGCCTTGCTGGCCGCGGTAGCGTGGCTCGGGTGGCGCGCTTTCATCTACCAGGAAGAAGGCGATCCGGTCGGCAGCGCCATGCTCGCCTTCGAGAAGCAGAATTCGCTGACCGTCTTTTCGAGCCGTTTCGAAGTCGTGGCGGAAAGCGTCGACTCGCGCGGGATCGCGGGCATCGACCTGCTGAAGTCGCGTCAGGCAGCGATCATTCCGGCGACCGTCGAGTACCGGCTCGATCTCAGCCAGATGGACCGCGACCGGTTCCTGTGGAACGACGCGACCGACACGATGACTGTCGTCCTTCCGGTCCTGAAGATTTCCCGGCCCAATCTGGACGAAGCGGAACAGCGCGTGTTCACCGAAGGAAACTGGGTGACGCGCGATGCCTCGGCCGACCTTGCGCGCAACAATTCGCAGCAGGCCGAACGCAAGGCGGCGGCATTTGCCAAGAATCCCGAGATTCTCTCGATGGCACGGCAGGCGGCAAAGGATGCGGTGCGCCAGAACCTCGCCATTCCGTTGCAGGTCGCCGGCTACGGTGACGTGACGGTAAACGTGCGCTTCGATGGCGAGGGCGAGGCCGGCTGACGCCGGTGGAGCGAGACACCCCCGTGGCTGCCCGACGGCCTGTGCGGCCAATCGCGGACGGCCTCGGAACCCCCTCGCCTCCCCCGCCGTTCCGTCTATAGACATGCCACACGCATCTGACGGGACCGATTGATGACTGCCGAAACCAAAGCCCTTTCGGGCACCGATCTGCTCGAAGAGATCAACCGTCTCCGCAAGGAGAAGAACGCGATCATCCTCGCGCATTATTACCAGACCTCCGACATCCAGGACATCGCGGACTTCGTCGGCGACAGCCTCGAGCTGAGCCGCAAGGCCGCTGAAACCGATGCCGAGGTGATCGTGTTCTGCGGGGTCAAGTTCATGGCCGACACGGCCAAGATCCTCAGCCCAGAAAAGATCGTCGTGTTGCCCGACATGGATGCCGGTTGCAGCCTCGAGGACAGCTGCCCGCCCGACAAGTTCAGGGCGTTCCGCGAGGCGCATCCCGATCACATCGCGCTGACCTACATCAACTGCTCGACCGAGGTGAAGGCGCTGTCGGACGTGATCGTCACCAGTTCGAGCGCGGAGACGATCCTGTCGCAGATCCCCGAGGACCAGAAGATCATCTTCGGGCCCGACAGGCATCTCGGCGGTTACCTTTCGCGCAAGTTCGGCCGCGAGATGCTGCTCTGGCCCGGCGTGTGCATCGTCCACGAGGCTTTCAGCGAAACCGAGTTGCTCAAGCTCAAGGAGCAATATCCCGGCGCGCCGATTGCCGCGCACCCCGAATGCCCGCCGACCATCATCGACCACGCCGACTATGTCGGGTCGACCAGCGGCATCCTGCAGTTCGCCAAGACCTTCGAAGGCGACACGCTGATCGTTGCGACCGAGCCGCACATCATCCACCAGATGGAAAAGGCGCTGCCGGAGAAGAATTTTATCGGCGCGCCCGGTGCGGACGGCAACTGCAGCTGCAACATCTGCCCCTACATGGCGCTCAACACGATGGAAAAGCTCTACGCCTGCCTGCGCGACCTGGAACCGCGCATCGAGATCGAGGAGGGTCTGCGGCTGAAGGCCAAGCAGAGCCTCGACCGGATGCTCGAGATGGCCAGCGGCACGATCGGCAAGGGCGATCTCGGCAAGGTGTGATCGCGTGCGCTAGCGCTCGAGCCGCTCGGTCAGCATGTGCGGGGTGGCCATGCCGAACGCCAATGCGACCGCGATTTCCATTGCGAGCAGACCGTTTGCCACCAGTGCGACGATCGTCGCCGCTCCGGCGATCGCGATGCCCGTCGGCAGCGCCACTGCCCGCATGATGGCCGGGACACCGTAACTAGCGATCTGTCGTTGCTGGACGGGCACTGCGTGGGCGAGCACGAAGATCAGCCCGACCGCAAGCACCGGATCGAACAGCGCGACCGCGCCGAGCGAGAGGACGGCGTGACCCGAACCGCTCTCGCCGCGGACGAGCGCCAGTATCGCGAGCGCGACGCCGACCCCGCCCGCAACCGAAAACGCCACGACGAGTTCGCTCGGCACGCTCCCTGCGGTGATCTGCTCGAAGATCGCCGTCGTCTCCCGTCGCTGGAAGAGCGCGCTGCCGCCCGTCGCCAGCGCGGCGATGGCGAGCCGGCTCGTGGCCGAGAACGCGCAGTCGCTGCGCGCGAAATGCCAGGCCGACAAAGCGAGAAAGAGCACCAGCCCGGCAAGCGGCGCGGCAAGGAAAAGTGCCGCGATGGCTGCGCCCACTACGAGGTAGCCCGCCACGTGAAGCGCGCCGAAGCGCCGCAATTCGCCGTCCTGCTCGTCACCCGCGCCATGCGCGAAGCCGAGCACGTAGAGGATCAGCCCGCACGCCAGCGCATAGTCGGGGCCTGCGACCTGTGCGGCGATCGCAGCAATCAGCACGGCCCACGCGAAAAGGGCCCCGGCATCGCGCCAGGGCCCTTGTCTTGCGAGGCGTAGCCGGTCCAGGCCCTGCCCCCGGCTAACTTATCAATCGCCGCGCCGCGACGCGACGGCCGAGCCCAGCGGCGAGGTTTCGAGCGCCTCGGCAGCCGGGACATAGCCTTCCAGCGCGCTACGGCGCAGGACGTAGCGGCTGAGGATGATGCCGTAGATCAGCTTGGACGAGATGTCGGCAATCGAGAACAGCAGCTGGCGGACGACCACAACGTCGCCGGTGAAGCCGAGTTGCGGCAGCGCGTAGCCGATCGGGTAGAGACCCCAGGTGGCGAGGAAGTACCACCAGATGTTCTTGGGCCATCCCTTGAGCTCGGCCGGGCTGTTGGCGACACCAAGCGTGATGACGCCGCGGACCTCCACGATCAGCCACACGAAGAACACGGTGGAAATTACGCCCCACAGATTCAGGCGCGACCAGTCGCCGGTCTCGCCGAACTGGCCGTAAAGACCCGTCCAGATCATCAGCAGGGCCGGTACGATCATGCGCAACACCCGCTTGTGCAGGTCGGGACGCGAGATACCGAAGGCGATTGCCAGCTGCGTCAGCAGGATCGGAACCGTGATGGTCCAGTTCCCGTATCGGAAAGCGTTGGTGAAGCTCTGGTTTTCAGCGAGCGGGCGATAGATGCCGTCGACCAGTTCGTAACTCGCCTGCCAGAGGCTGAACTCGCGCAGCAGGCTGAGGCCCGCCGATGCCATGACGACGGCCGACAGGACGGGAACGATGCGATACCGCGGCGCGAGCTGCAGCGACATCATCAGGAAGAACAGGATGAAGGCGAAGTGGGCACCGTAGCTGACCATCAGGATCAGCGATCCGGTGGTGTATTGCCCGGCGGTGAGTTGAACCAGGTTTTCGATACTGCCGAACTGCGCGGCCGTTTCCATGGATATCATACAAGTATCCTTTGATTGACGGGAGTTAGCTCCGTTGAATGGGCGCCACCGCTTTTCCCAAGCCCCCTTGGCCGCTGCGCGTAGCAACCAAATCGCCCCTGCGCGGTTATGTTCCTAAGTGCAGATCAACAGGGGTGTTTTTTTGTCGAGGCCACGCCCGATCAAGGATTTGTTCGGCTGGGCTCTCCACCGTTTGACGGCCAATTACTGGTCGCTGGCGCTCGGAGCTGTCCTGCTGGCGCCGATCGTTTTTGCCGCAACGCTGTATGCCGACCGCCAAGGCCTGACCGCCTGGCTGCTGGAACGCGACCTTGCGCTTGTTTCCTCGGCGGAAACCGCGCGCGATGCCGCGGCGGTCATTGCCGGCATCGACGCCGCCTTTCTGACGCTGTTCTTCTCGATTTCGCTGATCGTGCTGACCATCGCCGCAGGCAATCTCGGCGTCCGGCTGATCGATCGCTGGCTCGCCAAGCGGCTGGTCCGGGTGTCGATTGCGGGCCTCGCCTTCACCTTGATCCACGCCGTGCTGACGATGAGCGCGATCGATGCCGAAGCCACGCTCGCGCAGACCCCGCTGGCGACCTTCGCCAGCTGCATCGTGCTGCTCGCCATCAACACCGTGATGCTCGCGGTCGCAACGCACGATCTCGGCCGCACGATGTTCGTCGACAAGGCTCTCCATGCCGTGTCACGGGACGGACAGGAGCCGGCCATCGCCGTACGCGCGGGCGAACCGGCAAATTTGGCCCTGCCCTTCGCGATCACTGCACCGCGCAACGGATATGTCGAGGGCATCCATCTCGATCAGCTGGCCAATGCAGTCGAGGGCTGCGGCGAGGCACGCCTGACAGCCGCCCCCGGCCAGCACGTCCTCGAAGGGCAAGCCCTGATCGAAACCGCGAGCAAGTGCCCCGATCGCAAGGCGGTTCTCCGGGCCATTCCGATCGGGCGGTTCCGCAGCAACAGCCAGGGTCCGGTGTTCCAAATCCGCTTGCTCGTCGAAGTGGCCGCCCGGGCGCTCTCGCCGGCCGTCAACGATTTCTACACCGCGATCGCCGCCGTCGACGCGCTGACAGAAGTCGCTGGCGCGCATGTCGGCAACTGGGTCGACGCGGATCGCAGCGTAGTCAGCAGCGAATATCCGAAGATCGCGTTGCCGGGGCAGGATTTTCGCGGCCTCTTCGAAGACCCGCTTGCCGCGCTGCGCCAGGCGGCAGCCGACTATCCTTCCGTCTCGATCCGGATCATCGGCAATCTCGAACGGCTCATCCACCTCCATACCGAGGGCAGGCCCGGCCTCGTGCGCTTTCTGCGAGAATATGCACAGCAGGTCCACCAGCAGGCGCGCGCGCGCTGCGAAATCGATAAGGACCGGTCGTCACTGGATGCCGCATTGGCCTCGTTTCAGGAAATTCCGCACGCATGACTTCCGATATCCGCTTCTTCTGGGCCCGCCTCAACGCGAACTACTGGTTCTATCCGGCGCTGTTCTCGATCATCGCGGGCGTCCTGGCCTTTGTGATGATCTACCTCGACCGGGCGGGCTTTGCCGAGTTCCTCAACGAAACTGACTGGATCGTGCCGGCCCGTCCCAAGGGCGCTTCGGACATGCTGACGGTGATGGCCGGATCGATGATCGGCGTCGCCTCGACCGTATTCTCCATCACGATCGCAGCGGTGGCCTACGCCAGTGGCAATTACGGCCCGCGCCTGCTGACCAATTTCATGGAAGACCGCGGCAACCAGCTCAGTCTGGCCACCTTCATCGGCGCCTTCGTCTATGCATTGATCGTCCTGCGCGCAGTGCGGGCCGAGGACGAGACGGCGAGCGACCTGAGCGATGCGACGGCGACTGCCCTGCCCGGCTTCGCACCGCAGCTATCCCTGCTGGTCGCTTACCTGCTGATGGCATTCTGCGTCGCGGTGCTGGTCTACTTCCTCAACCACATCCCCTCCTCGATCCGGATCAACCGGGTGCTGCAAGGGATCGGCTCGAGGCTCCTCGATGCGATCCGCGACGTCTATCCGGTAGAGGGCAGTTTCTCCGCCGCCGCCGAACACGATCCGGGCGAGCCGCTGACCGCCTTGGAAACCGGCTACGTCCAGCTCATCGATTTCGAGGATCTCGCCAAGGTCGCGCGCGATTGCGAAAGCGTCTTCACGCTCAAGGTGCGCACCGGCGATTTCGTGCACCGCGGCCTGCCGTTGCTCGATGTCGACGGGTGCGATCCCGCCGAGGTCGAGGACCGGGTTCGAAAGTGCTTTACCCTCGGAGCGACCCGGACACCCGAGCAGGACCCGCAATTCCTCATCGACGAGCTGGTCGAGATCGGCCTGCGCGCGCTGTCTCCCGGGATCAACGATCCCTTCACCGCGATTACCTCGCTGCACTGGCTCGGCGCGGCGACGTCGGAAATCGGACGGCGGGATCTGCGCAAGAACCTCTGCGGAGACGACGTCGAGGATTGTCCTCTCGTGCCGCTGACAGATGATTTCGAACACTACGTGAAGCGCGGTTACGGCGCGATCCGTTCCGGCGTGGCGACCAATCCGATCGCCGCCGAGGTGATGCTCGACACGCTCGCCCATGCCGCCGCCCCGATCGAGGACCGGGACCGGCAGGCACTGCTGCGGCGCGAAGGCCAGCTGCTGGCCGACCAGGCGGCGTTGGCACTGGCCGGGCCGGATCTCGACCGTTTCCAGAAACGGCATGCCGAGTTCGACCGGACCTTCTGGGACTGACGACGGGCCTCGGCGAGCCAGCCGGTCAGCGGATCAGCGGGTCGACGCCCGCGCCAGCACGAGCGCGCCGCCCAGCAGCGCCATGCCGATGATGTCGATCGCGGTCAGGACTTCGCCGAAGATGAGGTAGCCGTAGATCGCTGCGACCGCCGGCTGGGTCAGCAGCGCGAGGCCGATCACCAGCGGCGAGAAGTGCCGCATGGCGAAGACCAGCAGGCCTTGTCCGACCAGCTGGCTCGTGACGAACAGGATCAGCACCGGCGTCCAGTCGGTCGGCCAGAACGGCTCGCCAGCGACGAGCGCGATGGTCAGCAGAGGCACGCAAGCGAAAATGCTCACCCAGGTCAGCAGGCTCCATGCGCCGATGGTCTTTCGCGCGCCTTGCAAGGTGACGAGGTAGACAGCGTAGAGCAATCCCGCAGCGAGGCAGAACAGGTCTCCGACCAGCGTTCTCGTCGAGATTTCGGCGCTCTCGCCCATCAGGATCGCCGCTCCAGCCAGCGCGCTGACGATGGCCAGCCACTCGCTGCCGCGCGGCAGTGTGCGCGCGACCAGAAATCCCCAGAACAGCATTACGATGCTGCCGGCATTCCCGAACAGCGTCGCATTGCCGGCGCGGGTCATCTCGATCCCGGTGTGCCAGCTCGCCAAATCGAGGCCGAAGGCGACCGCGCCCAGCGCGACGAACATCAGCGTGCGCCTCGGTATGCCGGTCAGCGGCTGACCCGTCCCCCGCGCCAACAGTGCAAGGAATGGCAGGGCGAGAAACAAGCGCCAGAAGCCGGCCGAAACAGGCCCCGTATCGGCCAGCCTGACGAGCAGCGGACCGAAGGCCAGGGCGACGTTGCCTGCCAGCAATGCCAGCAGCAGCACCGCTTTTCCCGGTAACGCCCTGTCGCCTGCCGCCATCGTCATGCTTGCGCCCTAGCCCAGCGCACGGCAGGGATGAAACGAATAGTCAATTGCAACGCATTGGGAGACACGACCTTGCACGACAGCCTGTTCCAGCCGCTCGACCTCGGCTCGATTTCGACGAAGAACCGCATCTACATGGCACCGCTTACCCGCGGCCGCTCGACCCAGCCGGGTTCGATCCCGAACGACATGATGGTCGAATATTATCGCCAGCGGGCCGGATCGGGGCTGATCATCAGCGAGGCGACAGGCATATCCGTGGAGGGTCTGGGCTGGCCCGCCGCGCCGGGAATCTGGTCCGAAGAACAGACCGAAGGTTGGAAACCGGTAACCAAAGCCGTTCACGAAGCTGGAGGGGCTATCGTGCTTCAACTGTGGCATATGGGCCGTCTGGTACATCCCGATTTCCTCGGCGGCGAGCCGGGAGTGTCCGCCTCGGCGACGACGGCGCCCGATCACGCGCATACGCGCGAAGGGCGCAAGCCGCACCAGCAGGCCCGTGCGCTCGAAACCGACGAGGTCGCCCGCGTGGTCGACGATTACCGCAAGGCCGCGGCCAATGCGAAGGCTGCCGGTTTCGACGGCGTCCAGCTGCACGGCGCTAATGGGTACCTGGTCGACCAGTTCCTGCGCGATTCGACCAACCTGCGCGAAGACAGGTACGGTGGTTCGCCCGAGAACCGGGCACGCTTCCTGCGCGAAGTGCTCGAGGCGCTGATCGGCGAATGGGGCGCGGACCGCGTCGGAGTGCGGCTGTCGCCGAACGGCGAGACGCAAGGCTGCGACGACAGCAATCCGGCAGCGACCTTCGGCGCGGCTGCCCGGGTCTGCGAAGACCTGAAGCTCGCCTTCCTCGAATTGCGCGAACCCGGCCCGGACGGCACCTTTGGCGCGACCGATGTGCCCAAGCAGAGCCCGATGATCCGCGAGATCTACTCCGGCCCGTTGATTCTCAACAGCGACTACACCGCCGAAGAAGCGGAGGCGGATGTCGCTTCGGGCAAGTGCGACGCGGTCAGCTTCGGCCGGCCCTACATCTCGAATCCCGACCTTGCCGAGCGCATCCGCGCGGGCGCGGAATGGGCCCCGAACAAGGATGCCCCGAAGAGCTGGTATCTGCCCGGACCCGAAGGATACATCGACTACCCCACCATGGAGCAGCAATCGGGGCAGCCGGGCGCGATGCCCGCCGCTGCCGGATAGAAAGGCGAGCGTATGAAATCCTGGCTCATAGTGCGTGCGGACGAGGAGGCGCTGCTGGCTTCGGCAGCGACCTCGGGTGCGGGCGTCGTGGTCGTCGACTGCGGCTTTGCCGCGGGCGACCGGGCCAAGGATGAAGCGCGGCATGCGGCGCGCGACTGGCTGTCCTCGCACCGCCAGCAGGTGCTGGCGCATGGCCGGTTCGCGCGCTGGGTCCGCATCAGCCCGATCCACGATGCCGCCTGGCGCGACGACCTGGAAACCGTGATGGCCGCCGCACCGGAAGGCATTCTGCTGCCCGAATGCAGCGGCCCCGGGCAATTGCAGGAAATCGCGGCGCAGCTTTACGAGGTCGAACAGCGCAACGGGATCCAGCACGGTGCGACCCGGATCGTGCCGCAAGTGGGTTCGCGCGCCGGCGATGCGCTGAACATCCGCTCCTTCGCCGAGGAATCGCATCCACGCCTTGCCGGCCTCACATGGGATGCGCGTGCGCTCGCCCACTCGCTCGGCTCGCGCCGGACCCGCGACGGTTTCGGCGGTTTCACCGATGCCATGCGCCACGTGCGCGCCAGCGTATTGCTGACCGCCCACGCGCGCGGGATCATGGCAATCGAATCGGCCCACGCCGTCGCCAAGGACATCGAGGGCGCGGATGCAGCGGCCAAGGCCGCCCGCGCCGATGGCTTTTCGGCGATGGCCGCGCGCCACCCGGCCCATGTCGGACCGATCAACAAGGCCTTCGAACCCACACCGGAAGAACGCAGCGACGCGCTGTCGATCGTCGCTGCCTTCGCTAGCAATCCCGGCATGGAGACGCTGCCGCACAAGGGGCGGCGGATCGGGGCATCGGAGCTGGCCCGGGCCCGCCGTCTGCTGGGACAGGAAGAAGACGCCGAGCCCGGCGTCCGGCAGGAAGCCCGCTCGCTGGTCTAGTCGTCGGCAGCCGATGCGCCGTCTGCGCCATCGGCCATGTCGCTGGCGAGAGCATCGATCGCCGCATCGGGATCGGTCTCCTCACCGGATTGCGTTCCGGCCGGCGCTACGTCCGCAGCCGAGGCCCCGTCGGAACCCGCGACCGGATCGGCCTCGAGCGGGGGGCTTTGCGACTGGAGCGAATCGAGGGGCAGCATCGCATCGCTGATCGTGCCCCCGCGCACCTCGCCGGCCGCGGTGCGCGCATCGCCCGCGGTATCGCGTTCGACTGCCTCTTCCGAACAACCGGCGAAGGCGGCAACGGCCAGCAAGGGCAATGCAGCGCGCAGAAGGGGACGGATCATGCGGAACAGGCCTTTTCGAGTGCGGCGAGGAAGCCGCCGAAGTTGGCGACCAATGCCTCATCGAAGGCCTCCGGCGCAAGCGCGATGCCCAACCGATCGAGGCTGGTGACGCCGAATTCCTCGATCCCGCACGGCACGATCCCGGCAAAATGCGTCAGGTCGGGCGAGAGGTTTACCGAAAAGCCGTGCATGGTGACCCACTTGCGCACCCGCACGCCGATCGCGCCGATCTTCGCCTCGCGCCCGTCCACGTCCCGTGTCCAGATGCCGACGCGCCCGTCCGCCCGCCAGCTTTCGACACCCAGATCGGCAAGCGTGGCGATCACCCAGCCTTCAAGCGCATGGACGAAACAGCGCACGTCCCGCCCGCGCTTGTTGAGATCGAGCAGGACGTAGCCGACCCGCTGGCCGGGCCCGTGATAGGTGTAGCGACCGCCCCGCCCTGCTTCGACCACTTCGAAGCGCGGATCGAGCAGCTCCGCCTCGGCCGCGCTGGTCCCGGCGGTGTACACGGGCGGGTGCTCGAGCAGCCAGACGAGTTCGCGCGCCTCGCCAGCGGCAATTGCCGCGTTGCGCGCGGTCATCTCCTCGAGCGCGGCGCGATAGCCGACCTGGCCATGCTCGCGGCGAACTTCGATCCCGGTATCGTTTTCGGTGGCGGGAAATTCGACCATGGCGATTGCGTGGCCTTGCCGCCTGCGCTTATCAAGAGGGAACACACGCTTACCGGACGCAGGGGGATCCACGATGGTGGGTAAATTCGATTCAAACGCTGCATGGAACAGCGCCGTTCGCATGCTCAAGGCAAACGGCAACGTCGTGGCCGTGGTCGCCGGCGTGTTCTTCTTCCTGCCCAACCTGGCTGTCGCGCTGGTTGCGCCGGAACTGGCCAACCCGATGGCCGAAGTTCCCCCTGCCGAGACGAGCGAACAGGCAATGGCTCAGCTCTCGCACCTCGGTCCGGGGTTCTTCGTGACGATCGTCGTCCTCGCGCTGATCCAGGCAGTCGGAGTGCTCGCATTGCTGCGCCTGCTGACCGACCGCGAGAAGCCGACCGTGGGCGAAGCGCTCAAGAGCGGGCTCGGCGGGCTCGTGCCCTACCTGCTCGCGCAGATCGTCCAGCTGGTCCTTTCGATCCTGCTGATCGGCATCCCGCTCGGCCTGGTGCTGGCAAGCGGCATGCCCGCGCTGATCCTGATCGGCATAGTGATCGCCCTCGTCGCCTTCATCTTCCTCTTCGTGCGGTTTTCGCTGCTGTCACCTGCCATCGCGATCGACCGGATCCACGGTCCAATCGCTGCGCTGAAGCGCTCGTGGCAACTGACCTCGGGCAAGGTCGGCCGGCTGGCGCTGTTCTTCTTCCTGCTCTTCGTCGCGATCATGGTCGTCTACCTGGTCGGATCGATGATCTTCGGCCTGGTCTTCGCGCTGATGGGCGAGAGCATGGCGCAGGTAGGTCAAGCGCTGATCGGGTCGTTCATCAACGCGCTGTTCGCGACTGTCTTCATGGCGGTAATCGCGGCGGTTCACCGCCAGTTGACCGCAACCGGGGAAGCGGCAGCCTAGGCGGCGTCCTTCCAGCCCCAGAAGAGCTTGACGGGCAGCACGTTCCACAGCTCGAAACCCTGATCGATGCGCGCGAAATGCCGGGCCATGAAGTCCCGCGCCTTGGCGCTGAACTGATAGACCAGGAATGCGCCGCCGGGACGAAGAACTTCGTGCGTGGCCTCGGCGATCGCCGGGCCGATGCCGTCCGGCAGGGTCGAGAACGGGAGGCCCGACAGAACGTAATCGGCATGACCGAAACCATGCGCGCGCACGATCTCCTGCACGTCGGCGGCAGATCCGAGTACCGCGAAGAACCGGCCATCGGTAATCGTGCGCTTGAGATAGTCGATATAGAGCGGGTTCGTGTCGATCACGATCAAGGTCCCGTCGCGGCGCATCCGCTCGAGGACCGGGCGACAGAACGTCCCGACGCCCGGACCGTATTCGACGAACAGCTCGCATTCGGCCCAGTCGACCGGCGCCAGCATCTTCTCGATCGTGAAGCGCGAGGACGGGATGATCGATCCGACCATCCTGGGATGTTCGACGAAGCCGCGAAAGAAGACGCCCCACTGGCCGAACAGCGCGCCGAGCTTGCGGCGCAGGCCGGCGCGCCGGACGATGGCAGTCTCTGAAGTATTCAAGAATTCGGACCCTCAGCCGCGCCCCTCGCCGATCGTGGCGCTTGGGGGCCTGTATCGGCTTCGGAGTGGCAAAGAAGGCATTGCATTGCAAGCGCGCTCGGGTGGGCGTAGCGCGCTGAACGATGTCCGAAGGCGATCCCTCCATCCCGCTCGACAAGGCTGTATCCGCGCCGAGGCGGGCCATTTCGCGCGGGCGCATGGCCTTGCTGTTCATGGTCATGCTGGTCACCGCCGCCGGCAATACCGCGATGCAGTCCGTCATGCCCTCGATCGGGACCGAGCTGGGCGTACAGGACGTCTGGATCAGCCTCGCCTACACCTGGTCGGCGCTCCTGTGGGTGGTCTGCGCGCCGTTCTGGGCCCGGCGATCCGACCAGCGCGGGCGCAAGGCAATGATGGCGCTCGGCCTGGTCGGCTTCATCGTGTCGATGGGCCTGTGCGGGATCGCGCTGTGGCTCGGCCTCTCCGGAGTGCTGGGAGCGGCCGCGGCGCTGGTCGCCTTCGCGCTCGCGCGCAGTCTCTACGGCGGTTTCGGCAGCGCCGCCCCGCCAGCCGTGCAGGCCTATGTTGCGAGCCGCACCCCGCGGGCCGAGCGCACGCAGGCGCTCTCGCTGATCGCTTCGAGCTTCGGCCTCGGTACGGTGATCGGCCCGGCCCTCGCGCCGCTGATGGTCCTCCCCCTGGTCGGACTGACCGGACCGTTCATCATCTTCGCGGCGATCGGAATCGTCACGCTGATCGCGCTGCGAATCCGCCTCCCGAACGACGAACCGCAGTTCCCGGCACGCGGAAGGACCTATGATGCGCCCTATGCCGGCGCCTCGGCCGAATCGCGCGAGAACGATGCCGAAGACGAGGACGACGACGAGGAAGACGACGGGCCTGCCGAGCCGGGACGGCTGCGCTGGTTCGAACCGCGGCTGAGGCCGTGGGTCATCATCGGGCTGGTCGGTGGCCATGCGCAGGCGATGGTACTCGGCATATCGGGCTTCCTGGTGCTCGACCGGCTGGGCCTGCGCGAAACGCCGGAACTGGGCACCGGCCCGGTCGGCCTGGTGCTGATGTGCGGGGCGATCGCCACGCTGCTCGCGCAATGGGGGCTGATCCCGCGGCTCGACCTGGGCCCGCGCGCGGCGAGCCTTTCGGGCATCGCGCTCTCGGCGGTGGGCGTCGCCTATCTCTCTGTAGCCAGCGACCTCCATGCCATCGCGCTCGCCTACGCGATCGCATCGCTCGGCTTCGGCCTGTTCCGCCCGGGCACGACTGCCGGAACCTCGCTTGCGGTTACCCGTGCCGAGCAGGGCCAGGCCTCCGGCATTACCGCCTCGGTCGCGGGGGCCAGCTTCGTCTACGCACCGGCGCTGGGCGTGTGGCTGTACGGCCATTCCGACTTTCTCGGCTTCGGCCTGATCATCGCGTTGTGCGCCGTGGTGCTCATCTACGGATGGTTTGCGCTGCAGAAGGACAGCCAGTTGACGCAGGAGCGCAACTGAGCGCCGACCGGGTTCAGAGGATTTCCTCGACCTTTTCCTTCGGCCGGCACAGGCGCACGCCCTTGTCGGTCTCGACGAGCGGGCGCTCGATCAGGA
Source organism: Qipengyuania oceanensis (assembly GCF_009827535.1). Lineage (NCBI taxonomy): Bacteria > Pseudomonadati > Pseudomonadota > Alphaproteobacteria > Sphingomonadales > Erythrobacteraceae > Qipengyuania > Qipengyuania oceanensis. Next base: position 971,018 of record NZ_WTYN01000001.1, read on the forward strand.
TCGGCTCGGCAACCATCGCATCGAGGACTTCATCGGCGCTCGCATCGGGAAGGCCGCGCTCCTCGGCATCGGTGCCACGCAGGCGCAGACCGTCTTTCGGCGTCATTCCCGCATCGCTGTAGAGTTGCGCAAGCTTATCGCGGCTGGGCGGGTTCTTCAGATACTCGATGACTTCGACTTCGACGCCATCGCGTTCCTCGAGGATCGCGAGCGTATTGCGGGACGTCCCGCATTTCGGGTTATGCCAGATCGTCGCCTTCATCTGCGTATCCTTTTCGATTGCGTGTCGGCGGTCGCCTAGCGGGCGGAAAAAAACATGAAAAGCCGCGATTGAGGTTGCAATTGAGAATTACTCTCAATAGCAGGCCCGAATGCTTTCGAGAATCATTCTCAACTAGGGATCACATGAGCCGCTTCAACACCTCCGCCAGTTTGCTGACACTGGCCGCCGTCGCCTTCGCTTCCCCCGCATTCGCCACCGATGGCTCAGTCGTGCTCGCTGCGAGCGCAGCCGGAGCGGTCGATGCCGCCGCAGCCGATCCCGGCGATCCCGACCGCGATTATCTTTCCAGCGACATCGTCGTGCGCGGCAAGCGTACGGATGGCTACACCAACGACGATGGCTCGAGCGCCACCAAGACGCCCACGCCGATCATCGACGTGCCGCAGGCCGTGACTGCCATCACCAGCGACCAGCTGGAAGACCAGAACATCCGCCAGCTCGGCGAAGCGCTGCGCTATGTCCCCGGCGTGTCGATGGAGAGCGGTGAAGGCCAGCGCGACGAGGTCTTCATCCGCGGCCAGGAGACCACTGCCGATTTCTATCTCGACGGACTGCGCGACGATGCGGAATACTACCGCTCGCTCTACAACATCGACCGGGTGGAAGTGCTCAAGGGCGCTAACGCGCTCATCTTCGGGCGTGGCGCCGGCGGCGGTGCGATCAATCGCGTGAGCAAGAAGGCAAGCCTGGTCGAGGACGTGACCGCAGCCCATCTGACGGTGGACAATTTCGGCGCCTTCTCCCTAACCGGCGACGTCTCTCGTCCGCTCGGCGAGGCCATCGCCTTGCGCGTGAACGCCGCTTACGAGGAGTTCGACAACCAGCGCAATTTCTACGAGGGCCGGTTCATCGGCATCAGTCCGACGGTGACCGCAGCGTTGGGCGAACGCACCACCCTGATTGCCAGCTATACCTATGACGACGACCAGCGGACGACCGATCGCGGTGTTCCGTCTTTCGACGGGCTGCCGCTGGCGGGCTACGACGAAACGCTGTTCGGCGATCCGGACTTTAACTACTCCGATGTCGAGGCGCATATCGCCCGCGCGCGGCTGGAGCATGAATTCTCGGCCGGCCTGTCGGCAAATGTCGCAGTCCAGTACGCCCACTACGACAAGTATTACGGCAATATCGTGCCTTCGGGCGCGGCGGACACCGACAATGACGGCGTGGCAGATGTCGTCAGCATCGGCGGTTACGAAAGCGCCACGGTCCGCGAGAACTTGATCGGCCAGGCGAACCTCGTCTGGGAAGGGCGCACCGGCGCGATTGGCCACACGCTGCTCGCCGGCGTGGAAGTTGCCCGCCAGGATACCGATGCGGTGCGCAATCGGGCTGTCTTCTCCGAATCCACCACCGTCGATCTGGCGGAGATCATCGACATCCCGGCCTTCACGCTCGCCCCGCAGCGCGCCAGCGCATCGACGCTCGACACGATCTCGCTCTACATTCAGGACCAGGTCGAGCTTGCCCCGTGGCTGCAGGTCGTCGCCGGCCTGCGTTACGACGAGTTCGATCTCGATTCGCTGAACATCGCCGACAGTTTCGCGGCACGCCGCAAGGACACTGCCGTATCGCCGCGCTTCGGGGTCATCCTGAAGCCGAGCGAGGCGGTGTCGGTCTATGCCAGCTATGGCGAGAGCTTCCTGCCCGCTTCCGGCAACCAGTTCACGGTGTTGAGCCAGGGTTCGGTTCTGCTCGAGCCCGAAGAGTTCGAGAACATGGAAGTGGGCGTGAAATATGCCCCCAACCCGGGCCTGCTTCTGACTGCGGCCCTGTTCCGGCTCGAGCGATCGAACACGCCGGCGACCGATAACGACGGCCTGACCGTGCTCACCGGCAAGAGCCGGGTCCAGGGCCTGGAACTGTCCGCTGCCGGCGAGCCGATGCCGAACCTCAACGTCAACCTGGGCTACACCTACCTCGACGGCGAGATCCTGTCGGCGATCGACGGTGCAGGTGTCGATACCGAGCTCCAGCAGTTGCCCAAGCACCAGCTCGGCCTGTGGTCGCGCTACGACTTCACCGAACGCTTCGGCCTCGGGCTTGGCGTGGTCCACCAGTCCAAGCAGTTCGCGAGCTATTCCAACAACGTCGAGCTGCCCTCGTACTGGCGGGTGGACGCGGCAGCCTATTTCGACCTGTCGGAGCAGATCGGTCTGCAGCTCAATATCGAGAACCTGTTCGACGAGACCTATTACGCGAGCGCCCACGGCGACAACAACATCCAGCCGGGCAAACCGCTGACCGCCAGCGTGGGCGTGCGGATCGGCTTCTGATCCCGGGACGAGGGCTGCCGGGCTATTCGGTGGGCCCGCGTCTGCCCGGACTGAGCGCGGGGACCGCCGCCCGCGCTTCCTCGATCGTCGTGCCCGGCGGCGGCGGACCGGCGATCGCCTCGCTCCGGCTGGCGACACGTCCGGCCCGCTGGATAGCGCGCACCAGCCGCGGATAGACCCCGCAGCGGCAGATGTTCGGCACCGCCTGCTTGATTTCGTCCTCCGACGGGGACGGATTGCGGCGGAGCAAGGCCGCTGCCGCCATCACGATGCCGGGTGTGCAGAAGCCGCACTGGATAGCCTGTTCGGCGACCAGCGCCTGCTGGACCGGATGCGAGCGGTCACGCGACAGGCCCTCGATGGTGGTGACGACGCGCCCTTCAGCCTCGCCGATCGTGACGAGGCAGCTCCTGAGCGCTTGCCCGTCGACGTCGACCATGCACGATCCGCAGTCGCCGACGCCGCAGCCGTATTTCGTACCGGTCAGGTTCGCCGCGTCGCGCAGCGCCCACAGAAGCGGCGTGTCCGCGTCCATGTCGAAACGCAACGGCCGCCCGTTCACGGTCATGCTGGGCAAGGCTGGGCTCCTGCGATCATTGCAAACCGCCTAGCTCAACGCGCCCCGCACCGGCAAGCGCGCCCGACAGCGTCATCGACAAGGTTGCCAGCGACCGCCAGCTCGGCCACAGGGCTGCGCGATGAGCGACGGTGCGAAACTGACGCGCGGATCGATCCGCGGCCACCTCGTCTCGCAGACCTTGCCGATGATCATCGGGGTCGCAGCGATCATGTCCATCGGGCTGATCGACGCCTATTTCATCGGCCAGCTCGGCAGCGCGCAACTAGCGGCAATCGCCTTCATCTTCCCGGTCAGCGTCGCGGTCGCCAGCCTTGGCGTCGGCATCATGGTCGGCATCAATTCGGTCGTTGCGCGGGCACTGGGCGGCGGCAAGGCAGACCGCGCCAACCAGCTTGCCAGCCTCGGTATCGCATTCGCCCTGGCACTGGGCTGCGTGCTCGGGCTGGCGCTCTATGTGCTGCTCGGCCCGCTGTTCCGCCTGATGCAGGCCGATGCGGAGCTGATGCCGCTGATCCTCGAATACATGCAGCCCTACGCCTTCGGCATTCCGTTGCTGCTGCTGCAGATGGGCCTCAACGGAGTGCTGCGCGGTCAGGGCGAGGCGCGCAAGACATCCTACGTCTCGATCAGCTATGCCGCAGCCAACTGGGTTCTCGATCCGCTGCTCATCACCGGCGCGTTCGGCTTCGAGGGCTTCGGCATCGCCGGCGCAGCCTATGCCACGCTCGCCGGCTGGGCCATCGCGATCCTGCTGGCGCGCTGGCTGATCCGCAAGACACCCATCGAGGTCAGCAGGCGGCATCTGCGGCAGGAGCACTATCTCGATCCGCTCAAGGCAATCGCCCGAGTGGCCACCCCCGCAGCCTTCTCCAACGCCATCAACCCGATCGGCCTGGCCGTGCTGACGAGCCTCGTCGCAATCGAGGGCCAGGCGGCGGTCGCCGGCTTCGGCGCCGCCGGACGCCTGCAGAGTTTCGCGGTGGTCCCCCTGCTCGGCCTGTCGGGGTCAATCGGTGCCATCGTCGGGCAGAACTGGGGTGCCGGGCAGGCGGAGCGTGCGCGCCGCGCATTCTATTATGCCGGGGCCTTCAGCCTGGTATACGGCCTGCTGATCGCCGGTCTGCTGGTCTTCGCATCGGACTGGTTCGCCGGTTTCTTCAGCGACGATCCCCCGGTGATCGAGCAATTCAATCGCTACCTCGCCATCGCCGCGTGGGGCTATGCCGGATACGGCCTGCTCATCATCGGCAACGGCGCGCTCAACGCGATCGATCGATCCGGAATCGCGCTGGCGCAGAGCGTGGCGCGCGTGTTCCTCGTCATGCTGCCCTTCGCCTGGATCCTGCGGGGCCAATGGGGTGCGGACGCCGTCTACGCTGCGGAACTGGCCGCCAATGTCATCGGCGGAGCCGTCGCGGCCTTCCTCGTGTGGCACTTCCTCCATCGCGATGCCGCGGACGCCGGGGAATCCGGCAAGTGACCGTTCGTTAACCATCCTCCTGCATAGACGCACGCTGGATCCAAGGGAGCGTGCAGACATGGACGACCTGCTGGCTGAGTTCGTGGCCGAAACCCGCGAAATGCTACAGGCAAGCGAGGGCGAGCTCGTCGCGTGGGAAGCCGATCCGGCCGACCGCGCGCGGTTGGATACGATCTTCCGCTTTGTCCATACCGTGAAGGGCAATTGCGGCTTCTTCGATTTCCCGCAGCTCGAAGCGCTGAGCCACGCCGCCGAGAGCGCGCTGGCAGAGGTCCGCGCCGGGCATCGTGAAACCGACGCTACGCTGGTCACCGCCGTGCTGTCGGTTATCGACCGCATTTCCGAGATGGTCGACGCGATCGAGGCAGGTGGGCCGATCACCGGCGACGATGCGAAGCTGATCGCATCGCTCGAGGCCGATCCGGGCGATCTCGGCGAAGTCGCGCCGCACAGCAGTCACAAGCAGCGAGAGGACAAGCAGGGGGCAACTCCAGCCACGGCGGCGCAACGCACGATCCGTCTGCCCGTCGAATTGCTCGACCGGGTGATGAGCGGCGTGTCGGACCTCGTTCTTGCTCGCAACGACCTCGCCCGGCGGTTTCGCGAACACGGCGCACCCGCCGAACTCGACAACCCGTTCGAGCGGTTGTCGGCGATCTTGGGCGACGTGCGCGAAGCCGTCTCGCGCATGCGGATGCAGCGGATCGAGCACCTGTTCAACGCGATCCCGCGCATGGTGCGCGACCTGTCGGCCGACCTCGACAAGCAGGTGATGGTGGAAATCGACGGCAATGGCGTCGAACTCGACCGCGAGATGATCGAACTCGTCCGCGATCCGCTCACGCATATCATCCGCAATGCCATCGGCCACGGGATCGAGACCCCGTCGCAGCGTCGCGCGGCGGGCAAGCGCGAGATCGGCCTGCTCAGCGTTGCGGCGAGCCAGTCGGGCAACCGGATCACGATCCGCATCAGCGACGACGGGCGCGGGCTCGATGCCGACAGGATCGCCAGCAAGGCGATCGCCGCCGGTCTGGTCACTTCGTCTGAACTGGCCGCGATGGACAGCGACGAGCGAACCGATCTCATCTTCGAGCCGGGTCTGTCGACCGCCGACAAGGTCGATGCGATTTCCGGACGCGGCGTCGGACTCGATGTCGTGCGCGCCAACGTCGAACGACTGGGCGGTTTGATCCAAGTCGCAAGCGAGGTCGGTGCCGGTACGGTCTTCACGCTCGTCCTTCCACTCACCCTGAGCATCATCGGAAGCCTGACGGTGAAGGCGGCGGGACAGAGCTTCGCGATCCCCCGCGCCTATGTCGACGAGATCGTCCACGGCAGCTCCGCTGCGCTCGAATTCGCGACCATCGGCGATGCGAGCGTGGTGACCTTCCGCGGGGAGCGGATCCGCTACGTCTCGATCCGCGATGCGCTGGGCCTCGAGCCGGATGCAGAGCGGCCAGGTGGTGTAGTGATGCTGCGTCTCGTGACGGGCCAGCGCTTCGCGCTCGGGGTAGAGCGGGTGCTCGATCACGAGGAACTGGTGATCAAACCGGTCTCTCCCGAAATTGCCGGCTGCGGGCTTTATGCCGGCCTCACCCTGCTGGAAGACGGACAACCCATCCTCCTGCTCGACATTCAGGGGATAGCCGCGGCGCGCAAGCTGGTCGACGCCTCGGTCGAGCGCGGCGCTCGCGAAACCGACGACGACCGGACCGACGCAAGCTGGGATCGCAAGCTGATGCTGTTCCACACGCTCGGCGGCCTGGAGCGCGCAATGCCCATGGAACTGGTACGCCGGATCGACACCGTCGATGCATCGGCAATCTTGATCGAGGCCGAACGCGCCACCGTGGTGATGGACGATACGATCTTCGCCCTGACGGGTCACGAAACCGGCCCTCTCCCGGCAAGAAACGTGCGCCTTCTCCGCCTGAGCGACGGAGCGAGCACCATCGTCCACGCGGTATCCGCAATCGCCGATGCCGTGGACATAACCGAGCCGCTCAAGCCCGCGATCGACGACCCGTCCATCGAGGGCCTTGCGCTGGTCGACGGGCGTTCCGTGCCGGTCATCGACGGCCACTGGCTGTTCGCCGCTCATGCGCCAGATGCGACACCCGCCGATGCGCCCCGGTGCTGGCTGCCGGACGACAGCGATTGGGCCAGGACGATCCTCGCTCCGCTGGTGCGCGCTGCCGGCTATCGCGTCACGCAGAGCCACGAAGACGCCGACATTGTCTTCGTCCTTGCAGGAGAGGACGACGGACACGCGCGTGGAGCGCCGAACATCATCACCCTTCGGGATCAGCGTGCTGGTGCACCGCACGGCGAAGAAAGCATTTATCGCTACGACCGCAACGCGATCCTCGGGGCGCTGTCGCGCGCACGCGCAGGAGAAGCCCGATGAGCGATCTCGTCGTCCTCGCCACGATCGCCGGCCGCCAAGTCGCTGTCGCCGCCGCCGAAGTGCAGGCGGTCGTCGACCTGGAAGCGATCGTGCCTGTCCCCGGCGCGCCGCACCACGTGGCCGGCATCACCGCGCTGCGTAGCCGCCCGCTTACCGTCATCGACATGCAAACAGTCGTCGCAAGCGGCTCCTGTGTCCGCGATGAGTGCCGCGCGCTCGTGGTCGAACACCAGGGGCACGGCTATGCCCTGATCGTCGACGAAGTGGCAGACGTGGTCCCGCTCACCGGCGAGCCCAAACCGGTTCCGGGCAAGCTCTCGAGCACCTGGCAGACGCTCGCAAGCGCGCTGGTCGAAACGGACTCCGGCCCCGCCCTCCTCATCGATTTCCGCACGATCCTTGGCGCCAATCACGAGCAGGCCGCTTAATGCTATGGTTACCGGTTGGGCATATGCTTCGTCCCAAACAGAGGGCGCACCATGAAAACTTGTCTTGTCGTTGACGACTCACGAGTGATCCGGAAGGTCTCGAGGCATATCCTCGAGACGCTGGATTTCGACGTGACCGAAGCGGAAAACGGCCAGGAAGGCCTTGCCGCATGCGAAACCGCCATGCCGGACGTGATCCTTCTCGACTGGAACATGCCGGTGATGACCGGGATCGAGTTCATCACCAAGCTGCGGCAGCGACCGGGCGGCGATGCTCCCAAAGTCGTCTTCTGCACCACCGAGAACGATGTCGCCCATATCCGCGAAGCAATCAGCGCCGGGGCGGACGAATACGTGATGAAGCCCTTCGACCACGAAACGCTCCAGATCAAACTCCAGCTCGTCGGGTTCGAATAGGCACGGCTTCATGCGATCGGTGGCCGGGATCGAAGAGCGAGGCGGACTGACGGACGCCGCGAAGCGCGCGGGCATACGCGTGATGCTGGTCGACGATTCGCTGACCGCCCGGACCGCTTTTGCACGCATGATCGAGCAGGAGCCGGACATGGAGACGGTGGCTACGGCTGCCTCCGCCGAGATCGCCATCGCTAACCTCGCGCATACGCCGGTCGATGTCATCCTGCTCGATCTCGAGATGCCCGGCATGGGCGGCCTGCAGGCCCTGCCCAAGCTGATCGAACGCGCTGCGGGCGCGCAGATACTGGTCGTCTCCGCTCTCACGCCCGCGGGCGCGGAGCATACGCTCGCGGCGCTCTCGATGGGCGCTGCCGAAACGATGCTCAAGCCGCTCCCGGGCCAGTTCGACGATGCCTATCGCACGAGCCTGGTCGCGAAGATTCGCGCGCTGAGCGGCACCGAGACTCGCTCTTCCTCCATCACGGCCCGGACCGTTCCGTCCCGTCGCTCGGTCGGCTCGCGCCCGCAGATCGTCGCGATCGGCGCCTCGACCGGGGGGATCCACGCGCTCGGCCAGTACCTGCAGGCCTTGCCGCGCGGTTTCGACATTCCGATCCTCGTCACGCAGCACCTGCCCGACGCGTTCATGTCCGTCTTCGCACGCCAACTCGAGGCGGCTTCCGGTCGCCAGGCGCTCGTTGCCAGACCGGGACTAGAGATCAATCGGCGCGCGATCGTCGTCGCGCCCGGGGACAGCCATCTCGTAGTCCGCGGCCGAGGCGGGCAATTCACCTGCGAGCTCGATACCCGGCCTGCCGCGAGCGGATGCATGCCGTCGGTCGATCCCATGCTAACCAGCCTCGCCGAAGCCAGTGAGGGCGCGGCGCTGGCCGTCGTGCTTTCGGGCATGGGCCGGGACGGGGCGAGCGGTGCACGGGCACTGGTGGACGCAGGCGGAACGGTCTTTGCCCAGGACGCGATCAGCAGCGCGGTCTGGGGCATGCCGCGTGCCGTGATCGAAGCCGGGCTGGCCGCCGAGGTAGGCTCGCCCGATGACCTTGCCGCCAAGACCATCCAGCTGGCGGGAGTGGCATCTTGGACCTAGGCGACGTCTCGCTGCGCTTCATCGCCGACCTGCTCGCAGAGCGGACCGGACAGCAATTGACCGAAGGGCGCGTGTGGCGGGTCGGGACGGCCTTGTCCGGGATCTTCCGCAAGCGCGGAATCTCGAACGTGGAGCAGCTGGTCTGCCTGCTCGACCAGGCCGAGGAAAAGGCGCTGGCCGACGAGGTAGTCGAGGCGCTGCTCAACAACGAGACCTATTTCTTCCGCGATCCGGCCTACTTCAAGGTGCTGGCCGAACTGATTCTGCCCACACTCAGGCGCGCGCGCGCTGGCAAGCGCAAGCTCAAGATCTGGTCGGCGGGCTGCTCTACCGGCCAGGAAGTCCTGTCGCTCGCGATGGTTTTCGCCGAGCAGCAGGAACAATGGGCGGACTGGTCGATCGAGATCCTCGGCACCGATATCTCCGGCCAGGCGATCGATACCGCACGCCGCGGGCGCTACTCGCAATTCGAAATCCAGCGCGGCCTGGGCGTGAACCGCATGCTCAATTTCTTCGAAGAGACCGAGCAGGGCTGGCTTTCCACCGACCGGGTATCGCGGCTGGTCCGCTTCAACCGGCACAATGTGCTCGACCAGACCCCGTCCTCGGGCCCGTTCGACCTCGTCATGTGCCGCAACGTGCTTCTCTATTTCGACGCGGCCACGCGCGAACGCGCGTTCCGCCGGCTGCACGAGGGGCTGTCTCCCGACGGCTGGCTGATGCTGGGCGCAGGGGAGACGGTCGTCGGCCAGACCCGGCAATTCCAGATCGAACCGGGCGTGGGCGGAATCTATCGTCCCGTGCCGCAGGAAGGTCCCGCCTTCGGCGCGCCGCACGAGCCGTCATCGGAGACGGGAGCAGCGCTGCCGAATTCGGTCGAAGGTAAACGCGAATTTACCGTTCCTTAGCCAAATTCGCCTAGCCGACGGGAGTTGACGCTCACTTCAGGGCAATTGGGGGGCTCGGTGATCATCCGGGAAGGTAAATACGGCCTGTCTTCACGTGCGCTGGTTTTCGCGCCGCTGGTCGTACTCACCCTGATTTTCGGATCGGTCGCCATCGTTGCAGCTACCGATGCGGTCGTCTTCAAGAAGCCCGCGCACCTGCTGCTGGCCGGCGCGACCGTCTATCTCGCGGCACTTTACATCCTCGTCCGGATCGGCCTGATCAATGTTCGCAGGCTCGAACAACTCGGCCTCAGCGACAGCCTCACCGGCCTGCCCAACCGCCGGGCGCTTCACGCCGACATGGCCCGCCATGCCAAACCGGGCGAAGAGCGCGCAATGGCTCTCATCGATCTCGACGGGTTCAAGTTCGTCAACGACCACTATGGCCATGCCATCGGCGACCAGTTGATCAAGCAGTGCGCGATCATCTTCCAGAAGGTCTGCGGCGAAGAAGCCCGATGCTACCGGCTGGGCGGCGACGAGTTCGCGCTCGGGATGAACGGGCCGCTTTCCGCGACCATCCTTGAAGGGATCTGCCGGAGCCTCATCGAACGGCTGCAGAAACCGATCTCGATCGACGATCGCCGGATCACGCTGGGCGCAAGCATCGGCCTGTCGCGCTCGACCGGCAGCGACGGGATCGATTCTTCCGAAATGCTGCGCCGTTGCGACGTCGCCACGCTCGCTTCCAAGCGCGGCGGCAAGATGCGCTGCACCTGGTTCAACGAGGCCTTCGACCGCAGCCGGGATGCCCTGCGCGAACTAGACGAGGACTTGCGCCGCGCCCTCGCCCAGGGCGAATTCGTGCTGCATTACCAGCCGCTGGTCGATGCCCGGACGCGCGAAGTCGTCGCGGTGGAATCGCTGATGCGCTGGAACCGCCCGGACGGAAAGGCCATCGGCCCGAACATCTTTATCCCGATCGCCGAGGAATCCGGCCTGATCAACGCGATCGGCCTGTGGGTCCTGCGGCAGGCCTGCACCGACGCGCTGCAATGGAGCGGCATCAAGCTGTCGGTGAACATTTCGGCGGCCCAGCTTCGCAACCCCGAATTCCCGATCCAGCTCGGCGACATCCTGGAAGAAACCGGCTTCCCGTCGGATCGGCTTGAACTCGAAATCACCGAAACCAGCCTCGTCCTGGACCCGGTTATCGCGGAGCGCAGCCTCGACGTCATTCGCGGGTTCGGAGTGAACATCTCGCTCGACGATTTCGGGACCGGATATGCCTCGATCGGCTTCCTGCGCCAGTTCCGCTTCGAAAAGCTCAAGCTCGACCGCTCGCTAGTTGTCCAGGCAAGCGAAGACGACGGCTCGCGCGCCATGATGCTGTCCAGCATCACCGTGGCCCGCGCCATGAAGATGGACGTGACGGCCGAAGGCGTCGAGACCCAGGAGCAGGCAGATATGGTCCGCGCCGCGGGCTGCGACCAGATCCAGGGCTGGCTCTACTTCAAGGCGATGCCACCTGAAGACATTGCGCAATATCTCAGCGGCCCGGCCGAAACCGCCGCGGCGCGCGAAACTGCAAGGAAGAAGTCGGCATGAACATGCAGAGCAGGATCGTAAGCGACGAGATGGCGGAAGAAATCGCCGCCGTGCGTCTCGAGCGGGACGAAATCGTCGAACGCAGTAGCAGCGCGCCGGTCGCCTGGTTCAACGGCCTCTCGTTGCGAGCCAAGCTGCTGATGTGCGCAGGCGGTCCGCTGATCCCGCTCTTCATCGTGACATTCCTGAGCTATCTCGCCGGCAGCGATCCCGAACATGCCGCCAATCTCGGTTACTGGGCGACAATCGCTTGCCTGGTATCCATGCTGATCGGCGCGGTCGTGATCCACCGCATTCTGGTCGACACGGTCGTACCCATCCAGACCTATGCCCGCGACATGAGCCGTCTTGCCGCAGGCGACCGCGACATCCGCGTGAGCGGGACCGCGCGCACGGACGAGATCGGCGATTTCGCCCGCGCCCTGCTGGTGTTCGTGAAGTCCGGCCACAAGCTCGACGAACTGTACAACGATCGCAAGGCCAGCGCCGAGCGCCGCAAGGGAGAGGTGCTCCGGCTCGCCCAGGAGTTTGAAAGCAGGATCGGCGATGTGGTCGGCGGTGTCGCCTCCGCCTCGACGCAATTGCAGAGCACTGCCAGGAGCATGGCGCTGGCTGCCGAGAGCGCGGCGACCCAGACCGAGCGTGTCGCGCGGTCCATGGACGAGGCTTCGTCCGGCGTCACCGCCGCTGCCGCGGCGAGCGACGAATTCGCGATGTCGATCGGCGAGATCAGTCGCCAGGCGGCCAGTTCCGCCGAACTCGCCCGCGAAGCAAGCGAGGCGACGAGCAATGCCGATGGCACGATTTCGGCCCTGTCGACTTCTGCCGAACAGGTCGGCCAGATCGTCGAGCTGATCCATTCGATTGCGCAACGCACCAATCTGCTCGCCCTCAACGCCTCGATCGAGGCGGCCCGTGGTGGCGAAGCGGGCCGCGGATTCGCCGTGGTCGCGTCCGAGGTGAAGGATCTCGCCGCGCAGACGAGCCGGGCGACCGAGGAAGTGGCGGCGCAGATTCGCCGCATCCAGGAATCGACCGGAGCGAGCGTTTCCGCGCTGCGTGCGGTCGGTGACCGGGTGAAGCAGCTCGAGACGACCGCCATCTCGATCGCGTCCGCCGTCGACCAGCAGTCGGTCGCGGGGCAGGATCTAGCGCGCAGCATCGATATCGCCGCGCGCGGAACCGACGAGGTCTCCTCCCATATCGACGAAGTTCGCGAGACCTCGGTTTCGACCGGCGCGGCGGCCAGCCAGCTGCTGAATTCGGCGACCGAGCTCGAAGGGCAGGCATCGACCTTGCGTTCGCAGGTGGACGACTTCCTGTCGCATGTCCGGGCTTCCTGACCAAGCGATCGCCGCCGCCGGCCCTGACCATACCGAGAATTCGATTCGCAACATTGGCTGTGATCGCACGCGCGCAAAACACGCCTTGACGTAACGGGTTTTACGACGGCATCCCCTCGGTCTAAGATAGACCGCGAGAGGAGATACCGATGGCGACGCAGCTCGAACCGGAAGTTCATAGCGACGAGGATGCTTTCCGCACGGAAGTGCAGCAATTCCTGGCGAAGAACTTTCCCGAAGAACTCAAGGGCAAAGGCAACGCGCTTGCCGGAGTCGATGGACCCACCGAAGAAACGGCCCCGCAAAAATCATGGCGCGAAGCCATGGGCGAACGCGGTTGGGGTACCCCCACCTGGCCGAAGGAATACGGCGGCGGCGGCCTGACTAAAAAGCAGGCGCGCATCCTCGACGAAGAGCTGGCGAAAGCGGGTGCCTACAACCCGATCGGCGGCATGGGCGTGATGATGTTCGGCCCGACGCTGCTCGAATACGGCAGCGAGGAACAGAAGCACGAGCATATCCCGGCGATCTGCCGCGGCGAAGTCCGCTGGTGCCAGGGCTACTCCGAACCCAATGCCGGATCGGACCTTGCGAACCTGCAGACCTTCGCCGAGGACAAGGGCGATCACTACCTCGTCAACGGCCAGAAGACCTGGACCAGCGGCGGGCAATGGGCGGACAAGTGCTTCGCCATCGTGCGTACCGACAAGTCCGACAAGCACAACGGCATCAGCTTCATGCTGATCGACATGGACGCCCCCGGAGTGGAAGTCCGCCCCATCACCATGATCAGCGGCACCAGCCCGTTCTGCGAAACCTTCTTCACCGACGTGAAGGTGCCGAAGAAGAACCTGGTCGGCGAGGAAGGCCAGGGCTGGACGATCGGCAAGCGGCTGCTCCAGCACGAACGCACCAATATCTCGGGTGGCGGCAGCATGGCGCGTGCCATGGGGCAGAGCCTGGGCGCGATCGCCAAGAAATACGGCGAGACGAATGCCGATGGCGAACTCGCCGATCCGGTGCTGCGCGACAAGATCGCGGATTTCGAAATCCGCTGGAACAGCTTCCTTCTCACCGCCCGGCGCGCGATGGAAGAAAGCAAGGCGCAAGGTGGTGTTTCCGAAATCAGCTCGGTGCTGAAGAAAGTCGGCACCAAGCTTAGCCAGGAGCGTAGCGAACTGCTGATCGAGATCCGCGGCCTCCAGGGCCTTGGCTGGGACGGCGACGACTTCACCGACGGCGAACTGGAAGCGGTGCGCGGCTGGCTCTTCGGCAAGGCCACGACGATCTACGGCGGCTCGACCGAAATCCAGAACAACATCATCGCCAAGCGCGTGCTCGGCATGCTCGACCACCAGTAAGCGCAAGCCGAAAAAGCACGTTACGGAGAGACAGAAATGGCAGTTCTCAACGAAGAACAGGAAATGCTGCGCGACATGGCGCGCGACTGGGCGACCAACGAAAGCCCGGTGACCGAATTCCGCAAGGTCCGCTCGAACGGCGACGAGAAGGCGTTCGACGCCAACGCATATTCGACCATGGCCCAGATGGGCTGGGCCGGGGTCATCATCCCCGAAGAACATGGCGGGTCGGACTTCGGCTGGCTCAGCGCCGGCCTGGTGGTCGAGGAACTCGGCAAGACCCTCACCGCCAGCCCGCTGGTGATGAACACGGTGGCAGCATCCGCAATCATCCTGGGCGGCAGCGACGAGCAGAAAGCGAAATACCTCCCGAAGCTCGCCAGCGGCGAGATGATCGCCACGCTCGCGGTTGACGAAGGCGCAAGTCACGATCCGGCGAAGATCGAGGCATCGGTGTCCGGCGGCAGGCTGTCGGGCAAGAAGGCCTTCGTCCACGAGGCGCACGGCGCGGACCTGTTCGTGGTCGCGGCTACAGACGGTCTCTACCTGGTCGAAAAGGGCGACGGCGTCACGCTCAAGACCCGCAAGCTCACCGACCAGCGTAGCCATGCGGACATCACCTTTGACGGCGCTGCTGCCGACAAGCTCGCCAATGGCGGGGACAGTCTGCTCGACGACGTGCTCGATCGTGCGCGCATCCTGACCGCGGCGGAAATGCTCGGCATGGCGCAGCAGGTGTTCGACGTGACGCTCGATTATCTGAAGCAGCGCGTGCAGTTCAACCAGGTGCTGGCGACCTTCCAGGCGCTGCAGCATCGCATGGCCGATCTGTTCGCGGACCTGGCGCAGATGCGCTCGGCGGTCGAGGGAGGCCTGCAGGCGCTGGACAGCGGCTTCGGCATCGACCGTGCGGCGACCATCGCCAAGGCGGAAGCCAACCGCGTGCTCCACACCATGAGCAATCAGGGTATCCAGCTGCACGGCGGCATCGGCATGACCGACGAGTACGACGTAGGCTTCTACCTGAAGCGCGCCCGCGTGCTGGAGGCGAGCTTCGGATCGTCGAGCTGGCTCAAGGATCGCTTCGCGACCCTGTCCGGTTACTGAGCCGATGTTCGATTGCGCGCGCCCTCAAGAGCAGGGCTTCGACGGCGAACGGCTCGCCCGCATCCCGACGTTTCTCGCCGACAGCTACGTCGACAGCGGCCGGCTGCCCAACACGCAGCTGGTCGTCGCCCGCAACGGCGTACCGGTCCACTATTCGAAGCTCGGCAAGATGGGCGACGATGGCAGGGACCTGCGCGACGATGCCCTGTTCCGCATCGCCAGCATGACGAAGCCGATCACCTCGATCGCCTTCATGCAGCTGGTCGAGCAGTGCAAGGTCGCGCTGGAGGAACCGGTGACGAAGGTGTTCCCGGAGTTTGCCGGGCTGAAGGTCTATGCCGGGGGCGGCGGATCGATTCCCTTCGCACCCGGCGTGCCTGCGCCGCCGATCCGGTTCGTCGATTTGCTGACGCACATGTCGGGCTTCACCTACGGGCTGCAGAACCGCAACAATCTCGATGCGACCTACCGTGAGAACAACTTCGATTTCGCACGCACACATCTGGATTCCGACAGCTTCATCGAGAAACTGTCCAAGCTGCCGCTCGAGTTCGCACCCGGCACGGGCTGGAATTACTCGGTCTCGACCGATGTCCTGGGCATCGCGGTGGAGCGGATCAGCGGCATGCGGCTGGGCGACTACTTCGCGAAGAACATCTTCGAACCGCTCGGCATGTCCGACACTGCCTTCGGAGTGGCCGAGGGCAAGGGGGACCGGCTGGTCGATGCCTATGCCTATCGCCCCGGCGACACGCCGAGGATGATCGATTCAGGTGCGAAGAGCCGGTTGAACAGTCCCGGCAGTTTCGACAGCGGCGGCGGCGGCCTTGTCGGGACGATCGCCGATTACCAGCGCTTCGTGACCATGCTCGTCAATGGCGGCGAGTTGGGCGGCGTCCGGATCGTCAGCCCCAAGACCTTGCGCCTGATGCGTACCAACCACTTGCCGGGCAACGCCGACCTGACCGAGATGTCGAGCAGCCTCTTTTCCGAGGCGAACAATGCCGGGACCGGCTTCGGGCTCGGCTTCGCAATGGTGATCGACCCGGCGAAGACGCTGATGCCTTCGAGCCCCGGCGAATATTACTGGGGCGGCGCCTATTCGACCGCCTTCTTCGTCGACCCTGTCGAGCAGATAACCTGCGTCTTCATGACGCAGGTCTACCCGTCCTCGACCTATCCGATCCGGCGTCAGCTGAAGACCCTGATCTACTCCGCCCTTGCCGAAAGCTACGCCTGAAGGAATTGCCCATGACGTCCCCCATCCGCACCGAACGCCATGACAATGTGCTCGTGATCGTATCGGACAATCCGCCGGTCAATGCGCTCGGGCAGGCCGTGCGACAGGGCCTTGCCGACGGAATCGACGAGGCGCTGGGCGACGACAGCATTGAGGCGGTGGTGATCCGTTGCGACGGGCGGACCTTCTTCGCCGGGGCCGACATCACCGAGTTCGGCAAGGCCCCGCAAGGGCCGAGCCTGCCGGAAGCGCTGGACCGGCTCGAGGCAAGCGACAAGCCGGTGGTCGCGGCGATCCACGGCACGGCGCTCGGGGGCGGATGCGAGGTCGCCCTTGCCTGTCATTACCGCGTCGCCGTTCCCAGCGCGAAAATCGGCCTGCCGGAAGTCAAGCTCGGCCTGATCCCCGGGGCCGCCGGCACGCAGCGGCTGCCCAGGCTGGTCGGAGCGGAAGCTGCCCTCCCCCTCGTCGCCATCGGGGATCCGATCTCCGCCAGGAAGGCCGAGACAATCGGCCTCGTCGATGCGATCGTGGGCGAAGACAGCCTGGAAGCCGACGCGATCGCTTTCGCCAAGTCGAAGATCGGTCAGCCGGTCCCCCGCGCGAGCGAGGGCACGGCCAATCAGGACGGGGTCAAGAATCCCGACATCTTCGACCAGTTCCGGGCGAAGAACGGCCGCAGGATGCGCGGTTTCGACGCGCCCAATGCCGCGATCGAGGCGGTCAAGGCTGCCGGCGAACTGTCATATGCAGATGGTGTCAGGAAAGAGCGCGAACTCTTCACCCAGCTGATGACCGGTAGCCAGTCGAAGGCCATGCGGCATTATTTCTTCGCCGAACGGGCCGCCAACAAGATCGACGACGTGCCCGCCGACACGCCGCTGATCCCGATCCACAAGGTCGGCGTGATCGGCGCCGGCACGATGGGCGGCGGGATCGCGATGAATTTCCTGTCCGCCGGCCTCCCCGTCACCATCCTCGAGATGCAGCAGGACGCGCTCGATCGCGGGACCGGCGTGATGCGCAAGAATTACGAGAACACCGCCAAGCGCGGCCGGATGACGCCAGAGCAGGTCGAGGGGGCGATGGGCCTGCTCACGCCGACGCTCGATTACGGCGACCTTGCCGACTGCGATCTCGTGATCGAGGCGGTCTACGAGAACATGGACGTCAAGAAGCAGGTATTCGGGAAGCTCGACGAGGTGGTCAAGCAGGGCGCGATCCTGGCGTCTAACACCAGCTATCTGAACATCGACGAAATCGCGCAGGCGACGAAGCGTCCGGGCTACGTGCTCGGCCTGCACTTCTTCTCGCCGGCGAACGTGATGAAGCTGCTCGAGATCGTGCGCGGTGCCGAAACCCGCGACGACGTGCTCGCGACCTGCATGAAGCTCGCCAAGAAGATCGGAAAGGTCGCCGCGGTATCGGGCGTGTGCCCCGGCTTCATCGGCAACCGCATGCTTTCCAAGCGGCAGGAGCAGGCGAACAAGCTCATCATGGAAGGTGCGAACTACTGGGACGTCGACGACGTGCTGCTCGAGTTCGGCTTCCCCATGGGTCCGTTCCAGATGGGCGATCTTGCCGGGATCGACATCGGCTGGCACCGCGATCCGAGCAAGGTGACGACCGTGCGCGAGGCGCTGTGCGCGGCCGGACGCTTCGGCCAGAAGAACGGCAAGGGCTTCTACGATTACGACGAGGCACGCCAGCGCACTCCGTCGGACGAAGTGAAGCAGATCATCGCCGATTTCGCTGCGAAGGAAGGCAACCAGCAGCGCGAAATCTCCAAGGAAGAAATCCGCGAACGGCTGCTCTACCCGATGGTCAACGAAGGCGCCCAGATTCTCGAAGAGGGTATGGCCCAGCGCGCGAGCGACATCGATGTCGTCTGGATAAACGGCTACGGCTGGCCGCTCTACACCGGCGGACCGATGTTCTGGGCCGAGCAGATCGGGCTGGAAACTGTGGTTTCCGGGCTCGAAAAACACGGCCTGCCGGTCAGCGACCGATTGCGCAAAAATGCCACAGGTGGCGCGGGTTTCGACTGAATCTTGCGCGGGTTCGCTTGACAGCTGACAAAAATAATAGTCCAGTTTCGAGCAACGGGTATCCGACGAGATATCCGGGTGGAGAGGAGTACATCATGAGGAAATTTAGCTGGCGCCACAGTTGCGCCCTGGTCGCTCTTGCCGGAGCGGCCGCCGCAACGCCTGCCTTCGCACAAGTCGACGAACCGGGTGACAGCGACGAGCAACCGACAGCCGAAACCATCATCGTTACCGGGTCGCTGATCCGCGGCACGCCTGAAGACGCGGCGCTGCCGGTCAACACCGTATCGGCCGAGGAGCTGTCCCAGAAGGGCATCACCTCGCCGCTCGAACTGATCAAGGAATTGCCTTCGGTCGGTTCGGTTCTGGGCGATACCAACCAGTTCTCCACCGCATCGCAGGGCTTCCAGGGTAACGGCTCGATCAACCTGCGCGGCCTTGGTTTCACCCGCACCCTCGTCCTGCTGAACGGCAAGCGCACGATCCAGGCGCCGGGTGACGGCTTTACCGACACCAACCTGATCCCGCTCTTTGCCCTGCAGCGCGTCGAAATCCTGAAGGACGGTGCCGCGGCAACCTACGGGTCGGACGCGATCGCCGGCGTTGCAAACTTCATCACCCGCGACAATTTCGACGGCGTCGAAGTCGCTGGCGACTGGACCTTCGTGAAGGGCTCGGACGACAATTTCAATGTCAGCGGCCTGATCGGCAAGAACTTCGGCGGGCTCAACCTGCTCGTCGGTGCCGGCTGGCAGCATCGTTCGGAATTGCCGACGACCGCGCGCGATTACACCAGCCTGACCTACGACGTGAACGCATCGGGCTATTCCGCCCTGGCGACACCGGGCCTGTTCGCCGTGACCTATCTTGGTGCTGGCGGGCTCAACACGATCACCGCTCCTGACAAGGGCTGTACCGAACTCGGCGGCTATCTCACCGCGCCTGTCTGCCGCTTCACCTACATTCCCTTCGACAACATCACCGAAGAGGAAGACCGGTACCAGGCATACGCGCAGGCCAACGCCGACCTGAGCGATTCCACCCGCTGGCACGCGAGTGCACTGTGGGCCAAGACCGATCTGGAAAGCATCAACTATTCGCCGTCCTTCCCGCCCACCCAGGGCCCGAAGGGTTCGGGATTCCGTAACGCTTTCACCACGTCGCCGGCCAACCCGGCCGTTGCGGCCTTTCTGGCGCAGCAGGGCCTGCCGGCCAGCGGCGGTGCCAACGGAAATGTCGTTGCGGTAACCAACGTGTTCTACCGCCCGCTCGGCTTCCTCGGAAATCCGCTCGATCCCGATCGCGGCGCCGGTCGCGGCTCGGCCTAGAACAACGCCTGGCGGATCAACACCGGGCTCGAGTTCGACATCGGCGAAAACCTGATCCTGAATGTCGACGGCACCTACTGGCGGTCCAGTCGCCAGTTCTGGGTCGGCGACATCATCGGTTCGCGCCTGCAATCTGCGCTCAACGGTTTCGGCGGCGCGGACTGCACCGGCACGACGCCGGGCGCCAACGGCTGCCAGTTCTTCAATCCGTTCGTTCTTGCCGGGCCGGAAAACCCGACGCTCGACGTCCCCAACCCGTTCTACGTGCCCGGGTTCGAGAACAGTCCCGAGCTTCTCTCGTGGCTGTACATCCCGAACGGCACCTTCCAGCGTGAAGAGCAGTGGATCGGCGATGCCGTTCTTTCTGGCGGCACCGGATTCGAACTGCCGGGCGGCGAAGTTGCCTTCGCTGTGGGCGCACAGTTCCGGAAGAACAACTTCTCGAGCCGTCCGTATCGGAGCGAATCCAACCTGAACGTCAACCCCTGCTTCATCGAGGGCGACACGAGCTGCGTTGGCACCCCGACGGAAGGCGTCGGGCCGTTCATCTTCCTGGGCGGAACCCGGCCGACCAAGCTCGACCAGAGCGTATACGCGCTCTTCACCGAGCTTTCGCTGCCGGTTCTCGACACGCTCGAGGTCTCCCTTGCGCTGCGTTTCGAAGACTACGGAAGCCCGGTCGGTTCGACGCTGAACCCGAAGGCGGCCGCTCGCTTCGAAGCGACCGACTGGCTGACCCTGCGCGGTTCGATCGGCACCACCTTCCGCGGTCCGCTGGCCAGCAACGTGGACGACAACTTCGTCACGGCACTGGCCGGTCTGACGGCGGCGGGCGGCAACTACAAGTCGGTCGACATCTACGGGAACCCGGACCTCGATCCGGAAACCGCGCTGACCTACAACATCGGCTTCATCGTCGACACCGGTCCGTTGACCTTCAGCGCCGACTTCTGGACCTACGAGTTCAAGGACCAGATCGTCACCACGCCGGCCGATGCCATTGCCAGCTTCGTCGGCAACGGGCAGACCACCGGCACCGCTCCGGTCAATTGCTCCAGCTCGCTGGCCTATCTGGTGACCTTCTCCGGTGATACCTGCGTCCAGGGCACCACGACCGGTCTCGACATCGCTCGTGTTCGCACGCAGTTCGTCAACGGGCCCGATGTGACCGTTCGGGGCATCGACTTTGCCGCCAACTACGACATCGATGCCGGTTTCGGCGTGGTGTCGATCGGTGGTAACGCGACCTGGAACCTCAACTACAAGACCGACGAATTCTCCGTCGGTGACGTACTGGTTACCGAGGCCTACGACGCGGTCGGCTTCGGCAACTACTTCCGCGATCCGGGCACGCTGCCCGAATGGCGTGCCAACGGCTACGTCAACGTGAGGACCGGTGGACTCAACTTGCGCTACTCGGTGAACTACATCGACAGCGTCTTCGACGAACGCTGCACCGGCGATCCCTGCTTCGCGATCGCAGGCGTTCCGGCAGGCAGCAACTTCGGCAAGAACAGCGGCAGCTATGTCCAGCAGGACCTCGTTGCCAACTACGAACTGCCGGTCGAGTTCGCCAAGGTTCAGCTGACCGCGGCCGTCCTCAACATCTTCGACGAGGAACCGGCTCAGGCCTACCTGCCGATCGGCTACAACCCGTTCATCGGGAACGCCATCGGTCGGAACTTCCGTGTCGGAATGCGCGTCGGCTTCTGATCCGACCCGCACCGCAGAAAATCAGGCCCGTCACCGCGAGGTGGCGGGCCTTTTTCGCAGCGCACGGAGGTAGTCAGTCGAGTTGCGAAAGGTCGACCGGCGTGTCGACGTCGGCCAGCATACCCGCATCAGGAGGATCGAGTAGAGCGGCATCCGCAAAACTTAGCGATGCGGCACCGCGGTCGCCCTCCAGAGCCAGCAAGCGATCGAAATATCGCGCGGGGAAAGCGGCGGGTACTCCTGCCGAACCGTCTGCCTGCCGGGTGAAGACAGGATCATCGCCCGCTGCAAGCGCTCGCAAATGCGCCGGTGCCACGAGCGGCATGTCTGCAAGCGCGATAACGACCCGGTCGCATTGCCGCACCGAAGCAACTCCGCAGCGAATGGACGAGGCCATTCCCGAGGCCGCGTGACGATTGGGCACCAGAGTCCATTGCGCGGGCACGTCCGCGAAACGAGCGTCCTCTCCGACGACCAGGCAGTATTCGTCGAACCCCGCCTCGGTACAGGCGTCGGCGGCCCAGCGCCACAAGGGTCGGCCGCGAAAATCCGCGACCAGCTTGTCCCCACCGAAGCGCCGCGCCTGACCGGCGCCAAGCAGGAGCACCGCCACGCGGCGGTCAGCCATGATCGCGCAAGCCTTCGTAGAGAGCCGTAACCTGTGCCAGTGCCGACAGGGCCAACGTCTCGGGCGTCTTGCAGATCGGGACCACGCCCACCGGGCTGGTCAACCGTGCCAATGCTTCCTCGGTCACACCGCGCGAGAGGAGTTCGGTGAGGCGGGCGCGCCGCGCACGCTCGCCGCCCTGAGCCCCGATATAGAAGGCATCGCTCGACAAAGCCTCCTCTAGCAGCGCAGCTTCCCACTCGTGGTCGTGAAACAGCAACAGGATCGCCGTCCATTTGTCGGCGGCAGGCAGCCCGCTTTGCGAACCCATGCGCAAGCTATCCTTGTCGACAGCCTCGACCGCGACATGCGCAGCCGCTGCCAGCTGGACGCAAGCGTCGAATTCCGGCCCCTGGCCGAACAGTCGCAAGCGCAGGGCGGGCAAGTAGCGTCGCTGTCGCAGCGGCGACTTGCCGGGCAGCGTTAATCCGGCAGGCCGGCGTTCGCCCAGAGACTCCAGCGCGGCACGGCAGGCGGCACGGTCCGGCGCGGGATCGAGCAGTATATCGAGCCCGCCGCCGCACGGCAGCCGAAAGTCGATGTTGTCCGAACCACGTCCGTAGCGCACGACGCGCGCCCCGTCCGCCTTCCGGACATCGCTGGCGAGTTGGCTTTCGAGACAGCCGTCGGCGAGATCGCCGACCACGCTGCCGTCGGGGCGGACGGCCAACTGAGCGCCGAGAGGGCGCGAAAAGCTCCCCTCGATCCCGACCACCGTACACAGCGCGACGCCCGGCTCGCAAGCGGCAGCCAACGCGCGATGATCGCGATCCACTTCGGTCAGGACGCTCATGAACCGGAATCAAAATTGGCGGGAAGGCTGGTTTCGACCATCATCGATGGCCCTATACACGGCTCTCACCAGCTTAGGAATTCGAACCGGCGAAGGTTTTCAGCCCAGTTCGCCGCCGATTTCCGCGAAGTAGCGCGCCATCGCATCTGCAGCCGCATCGGTCAGCCCGATGAAGGCGCGGCGCCGGTCCGCCTCGTCCTCGACCCGTTCGAACAGGCCGGCTTCGACCAGCTGGGAGATCCAGCGCAGGGCCGTGGTCGCCGGCACGCCCGAAGCGATACATAGGGAGGTGACCGAGACCCGGCGATGTTCCACCCGCGCGGCGGTCAGGTCGAGCAGCATGTCCCACGCCGGATCGGCAAACAACGCGCCGTCGAAATAATCGCGTCGTTTCTGCCGGCGGGCGATGATCTTGCGCACGAGCCGCGGGTCGGGCAGCGGCGGCCTTGCCGCCCGCAGCCGCCCGTCCTGCGTGCCGTCTGCCGGACCGAATTCGCGACGTGAACTCTCGAAACGGAATATCCCGTCCGAACCCGCCCGCGGGAAATCCTCCAGCCGACGCGCGATATCCTCGACCTGTTCGGTCAAGCGCATCAGCGTGACTCGATCATCGGCGGAAAGCTCGCGAACCCTCATGCCCCGATTTCTGGTCAACGCACGCCCGACTGCCAATACGCGTTCACCCCTAGTCGCATCGACCAGTATCTGTGCATCGGCCTGACCCATGCAGGCGTAGATGTCCTCAAGCGCGTCCATCCGCGTCAGCACGATCATCTGGCTGCCAGCCTGGGCGACCCGCGCATCCACGCGCAGCAGGACACCGATCGTGTCCCCGCGCACCTCGGGGCAATCGAGAATGACTATGTCGCCGAGCGAGAGAACGCTGCCGGTCAGCAAGTGTTCGAGCGGGTAGGACTGGCGAACGTGCAACCCAGCAGCAGCCGCATCCTCGGCCAGCCGCGCGCGGGTCAGTTCGCAGTCGGAGAAAACCGTCAGGGAATACAGCGCGCCCGGACCGTCGGCCTCGCGCGATGGGTAAACCAGATCTGCGTGCGCCATCTCGCGCCTCCCCTTTGCGAATCTACGCGAACACACGTAGAACAAAAAGGGAGCAAGTCAAGAATTCGTGTTGAAGACTAATCCTGGAAGGGATCGCGGACGAGGATTGTGTCCTCGCGTTCGGGACTGGTCGAAACCAGCGCCACCGGGGTCTCGATCAGTTCCTGCACGCGCTGGATATATTTGATCGCCTGCGCCGGAAGATCGGCCCAGCTGCGCGCGCCGGCGGTGGTTTCCTGCCAGCCGTCCATCTCTTCGTAGATCGGCTCGACACGCGCCTGGTCGGCCGCATGGGCGGGCAGATAATCGAGGATCTTGCCGTTGAGCCGATAGCCCGTGCAGATCTTCACAGTCTCGAAGCCATCGAGCACGTCTAGCTTGGTCAGCGCGATGCCGGTCACGCCCGAAATCGCGCAACTCTGCCGTACGAGCACTGCATCGAACCAGCCGCAGCGCCGCTGGCGTCCGGTCACCGTGCCGAATTCGTGTCCTCGTTCGCCCAGCCGCTGGCCGACTTCATCTTCCAGTTCGGTCGGGAACGGGCCGCTGCCGACGCGCGTGGTGTAGGCCTTCACAATGCCGAGCACGAAGCCCGTCGCGTTGGGGCCGAGGCCGCTGCCCGCCGCGGCCGTGCCGCTGACCGTGTTGGAGCTGGTGACGAAGGGATAGGTCCCGTGATCGATGTCGAGCAGCACCCCTTGCGCGCCCTCGAACAGGATCTTGGCACCTGCCTTGCGCACCTTCTTGAGCCGTTTCCACACCGGTTGTGCGAATTGCAGCACGAAGGGCGCGATCTCGCGCAGCTGTTCGAGCAGCGCAGCGCGATCGATCGGCGGCTGGTCGAAGCCGGCCCGCAACGCATCGTGATGCGCGCACAGGCGATCGAGTTGCGGCTCCAGGTCGTCGAGATGGGCCAGGTCGCACACGCGGATCGCGCGGCGGCCGACCTTGTCCTCGTAGGCGGGGCCGATGCCGCGCCCGGTCGTGCCGATCTTTCCGGAGCCTGCCGCCGCTTCGCGCAGGCCGTCGAGGTCTCGGTGGATCGGCAGGATCAGCGGGCAATTGTCCGCGATCGCGAAGTTGTCAGGATTGATCTCGACGCCCTGCCCTTCGAGCTTCTCGACCTCGCTCTTCAGGTGCCACGGATCGAGAACGACGCCATTGCCGACAATGCTCAGCGTGCCGGTGACGATCCCGCTCGGCAGGAGAGAGAGCTTGTAGGTCGTATCGCCGACCACCAGCGTATGCCCTGCATTGTGGCCGCCCTGGAACCGGACGACGGCATCTGCGCGGCTGGCGAGCCAGTCGACGATCTTGCCCTTGCCTTCATCGCCCCATTGGGCACCGATCACGGTAACATTGGCCATCTGGAAAAAGCTGCCTCGCGTGGCTGGAACAAACGCCGCGGGGGTTAGGCGCGCGCAGGCCACGGGGCAAGGCGTTTGCAGGAAACTTCGCCGCCCTTTTCCATTGGGTAGGCAAAGGAGACTTTATGACCGACTACCCTACCCTCACTCTCAACGACGACCGCCAGATTCCCCAACTCGGATACGGGACCTACCAGATCGACGACGGCGATGCGGCTGAAGCCGTTTCGATGGCACTCGATGTCGGGTACTGGTTGGTCGATACCGCGGCGATCTACCAGAACGAGAATGGCGTGGGCGAAGGCATCGGCGATTGGGCCGACATATTCCTCCAGACCAAGATCTGGAACGCGAGTCAGGGATACGACCGGACGCTGAAGGCGGCCGACAAATGCCTGGAGCGGCTCGGTCGCGACCATGTCGACATGCTGCTGATCCACTGGCCCTGCCCGGAGAACAACCTTTTCGTCGACACGTGGAAGGCGCTGATCGAACTGCGCGAACAGGGAAAGGCGAAGTCGATCGGAGTGTCGAACTTCCGGGTGGAAGACCTGCAGCGGATCGTCGACGAAACCGGCGTCGTTCCCGCTCTCAACCAGATCGAGCTGCACCCCAGCTTCCAGCAGGAGGAGCTGCGCGAGGCGCATCAACAAATGGGCATCGTCACCCAGTGCTGGTCACCGCTCGGCCAGGGCGACGGGCTTTCCGACGCGACCATCAAGGCCATCGCCGAAGAAACCGGCAAGCCGGCAAGCGCGGTGATCCTCGCCTGGCATCTGCAGCACGGGCTGTGCCCGATTCCGAAGGCTTCGAGCCGCGAACACGCGGAAGCGAATTTCGAAGCCTTGCAGACCGAACTCGACGGCGACCAGATGGCGCGGATCGATGCTCTCGACAGTGCGGGCGGTCGCATGGGACCGGACCCGGCGACTTACTCCTGAGCTTGACTGTATTGCAGGCCTATGACAGCAGGGCGGCTTCCGTGGGAGTCGCCCTGTGTCGTTTCTTCTCGCCATTCTTGCCGCTGCTGCCGCTCCTGCCGTGAGCGCATCGGACCCTGTGACCATCGTCGACGAGGCCGCACGCAAGCGTGGCGATCGCTCCCAGGTCCTGGTGCTCGGCACCAGTCACTTGCGCAGCCTGCCGCGGGACTACGACCGGACCGCATTCGATCCGCTGATCGAGCGGCTGGCCGAATGGAACCCCGAAGCCATCGCGATCGAGTCGCTGTCCGGTGCGCAGTGCGATTACCTGCGCGAATACGATTTCGCCTATGACGGAACTGCGGACGGATATTGTCCGGATCCGACGGCAGCGCGCGCGGTCCTGGGCGTGACCAACGCCCAGGCGGAACAGCTGGTCGAGACTATGCTCGCCGCCCCTTTTGCCGAGCGGCCCGCCGAGCAGCGGCGACACCTCGCCGCGCTGTTCCTGGCGATGGGCGATCCCGTTTCCGCGCTGGTCCAGTGGCTCCGCCTGCCAAAAAGCGAGCGCCGCGCCGACGAGAGCCTGACGGACCCGCTGGTGGTGGAGTTGCAACGGCGCGCCGACAGCCGGAGCGAAGACAGTATCATCGCCGCGCGGGTGGCTGCCAGGCTCGGGCTCGAGCGGGTCTATGCGGTGGACGATCACACGGGCGACCGTGCGAGCGGCGACACGGACACGCCGGTCTTCGCACAGGAAATGGCACAAATCTGGGACAACGACGCCGCGAAGCGAACTCCAGCGCGTTTCGATGCCTTGCAGGCGAAATTCCTCGCCGATGGGGATGTGCTGGGCTGGTATCGCGCCATCAACGACGAAGATCACTTGCGCGACGACACAATGACCGGCGATTTTGCCGCCGCGGCAGCGTCCACCCTGCCGGGAAACACGGGTCGCAAATACCTCGCCTATTGGGAGACGCGCAACTTGCGCATGGTCGCCAACCTGCGCGAAGTCATCGGACCGGGCCGCCGGGTGCTGGCCATCGTCGGCGTGTCGCACTCCCCCTATTATCACCGCTATCTCGGCATGACGAGCGATGTCGAGCTGAGCGATCTCGGGCCGGTCCTGCGCGATTGATCGCCGGGCGGCGCGCCTGCTAGGGGCCGCCTGGTGATTGCCTCCCAGCCTGTCCGCGTTGCCGCGCTCTATCATTTCACGCGTTTCGAAGACCCGAGTGCGCTGAAACCCGGCCTGCTCGACCTGTGCGAACGGGAAGGCGTTCGCGGGACATTGCTGCTGGCACAGGAAGGCATCAACGGCACGATCGCGGGGAACGAGGCCGCGATCGACACGGTGCTTGCCCACATCCGCTCGCTATCCGGCTGCGAGGCGCTCGAAGCCAAGTTTTCACCTGCCGGGACGATGCCGTTCTACCGGATGAAAGTGCGGGTAAAGCGCGAGATCGTCACCATGGGCCAGCCCGATCTCGATCCGGTGCGGTACGTCGGCACCTATGTCGATCCGCACGACTGGAACGCGCTTATCGCGGATCCCGACACGATCCTGATCGATACCCGCAACGATTACGAGGTCGCAATCGGCACCTTCGACGGCGCGATCGACCCGCAGACCAGCAGTTTCCGCGAATTCCCGGAATGGTTTCGCGCCCGCCGCGCGGAATTCGAGGCAGAGGGCCGAACGCCCAGGATCGCCATGTTCTGCACCGGCGGCATCCGCTGCGAGAAATCGACTGCTTTCGTGCGGGCCGAAGGGATCGAAGAGGTCTATCACCTCAGGGGCGGGATCCTGAAATACCTGGAAGAAGTGCCGGAACGCGACAGCCGCTGGCACGGCGAATGCTTCGTTTTCGACGAGCGTGTCAGCGTCGGCCACGGGCTGGAACCGGGCACGCACAGCCTGTGCCGTGCCTGTCGCAGGCCGCTGAGCGAAGCCGACCTGGCGCACGAACATTACGAGGAAGGCGTCTCCTGCCACAGGTGCCACGACGAGCGCGACGACGAGCAGCGCGCCCGTTACCGCGAGCGTCACCGGCAGACCAAACTGGCCGAGAAGCGCGGCGAGGATCACATCGGCCGCAAGGAAGAGCATGGCTGAGCCGATCCTCTACAGCTTCCGACGCTGCCCCTACGCCATGCGGGCGCGCATGGCCCTCGCGATCAGCGGCGCGCCGCACGAGCACCGCGAAGTGGTGCTGCGCGAAAAGCCGCCCGAAATGGTCGAAGCCTCGCCCAAGGGGACCGTGCCCGTGCTCGTCGTCGAGGACGGGACGGTGCTCGAGGAAAGCCTGGACATCATGCACTGGGCGCTCTGCAGAAACGACCCGGAAAACTGGCTGGATCGGCAGGACGAGGCACTGCTCGCAGCGAACGACGGGCCGTTCAAGCACCACTTGGATCGATACAAGTATGCGACCCGCTACGACGATGTGGATCCGGTCGAACACGGTGCTGCGGCAGTTGCCCACCTGGGGAAGCTCGACGAACGACTGGCCGTCTCCCCCTATCTGTGCGGCGAGCGTCGCGGGTACGCAGACATCGCGATCTTTCCGTTCGTCCGGCAATTCGCGAATGCCGACCGCGAGTGGTTTGCAAACCAGCAGCTTGAAAACGTGGCCGCGTGGCTGGACGGATTGACCGGATCCGACCTGTTCGCCGCGATCATGACCAGGCACGAACCCTGGAAGGCAACCTAGAGCAGCTTGGGTTGGCCGCTTTCGAGGCGGTGGGTACAGCCGAGCGCCGCAGGATCGTCGCCATCTGAAAGCGCGGCCACCGTCCGCCAGCCGTCTGCGCGCAGGCGTTCCGCAACGCCCGCATCGTGGTCCAGCGGCAGAAACACCGACTTGCGCTTCTCGAGCGGCGGCAGCGCGCCAGCCGCCTCGACCAGCGGATCGAGATAGAGCGAAAAGCCCGTCGCCGGCTCGTCTGCCCCGCGGATGGCATAGGTGCCGCCGCGTCCCAGCGCGCCGCGCACACCATCGGCGTAGAGCGTGAAGCCGAACCAGCTCTGGTATTCGAAACCGTGCCGCTCGGTCGGGTCGAGCGTCACGCGGGCCTTGTCGCCCACGCTCGCCGCGATCTGCCGCAGGCCTTGAATGCGGCTCGCCAGCGCGCCGCCTGCATCGATTGCGGACAGCTGTTCGATCGCGGTGTCGAACGCGCCGGTGGCATAGAGCAGCGGCAGGTATGCCTCGCCGCCAGCCGCGCGCAGCCCGCCCGCATCCTTCGTGTCGAGCTCGCGCCGAACGGCGGCAATGCGATCGTCCGGCAGGGGAAAGGCCTTGTCAGCCAAAGTATCGACGAGGTCCGGCAGCGTGAAGTCGACCGAGATGCCGCTCGCCCCGGCAGCGGCCAGCGCCTCGATCGCCAGGACTACGATTTCGGAAGCCGCGGCCACGGTATCGCTGCCGATCAGTTCGGCTCCCAGTTGCAGCTTCTGCCGCGCGGGATCGAGCTGGTCCGCCTTGATGCGTGCGACCTCGCCGCCGTAGCACAGGCGCAACGGCCTGGCGGTCTCGGCCATGCTGGTCGAGGCGATGCGCCCGACCTGCACGGTAATGTCCGAGCGCAGCGCCATCGTGCCGAGGCTCACCGGGTCCACGAAGCGGAACATGGTGCGTGGCTGCACCCCGTCCATCCGCTCCGCCATCGAGCGCTCGAACTCGACCAGCGGCGGACGTACGCGATCGTAGCCGCGCGCATCCATTGCAGCGAGCGCGCCGCGCATGGCCCGCGTGAGCAGGGCCGCTTCCCTGGGCAAGCGGTCCTGCAAACCTTCGGGCAGGAGATCGTCGGGCGGTGTCATCACGCGCGTGCCTGTGCCGCAGCCCGGCCTAGAAGGAAAGCGCCTTGACCACCTTGACCCCCTCGAGCTCGCACGCCTTGCGCTCGACCTCTGGCGGGATCGGCTGGTCGACACTCAGCAGCAGCACCGCTTCGCCCCCCGCCTCGCGACGGCCGAGGTGGAAGGTACCGATGTTGATGCCGTTCTCGCCCAGCAGGGTACCGATCCGGCCGATGAATCCGGGCGCATCCTCGTTGACGATATAGAGCATGTGTCCGGCCAGCTCTGCCTCGATGCCGACGCCGAAGATCTCGACGAGGCGCGGTGCTTCGTTGCCGAACAGCGTGCCCGCGACCGAACGGTCCCCCTGGCTGGTCGCGACCGTCACGCGCAGCAGCGTGTGATAGACGCCCTCGCGATCGTGGCGCACTTCGCGCACGTCGAGACCGCGATCCTTCGCCATGTAGGGCGCGTTGACCATGTTCACGCTGTCCGAATAGCGGCGCATGAAACCGGCCAGCACGGCAGCGGTGATCGGCTTGCCCTGCAGATCGGCCGCAGCCCCTTCGCGCTCGATGCTGATCTGCGTCAGATTGCCGTGCGCCAGCTGGCTGACCAGCGAGCCCAGATTCTCCGCGAGCGCCATGTAGGGCCGCAGCTTGGGCGCTTCCTCGGCGCTCAGCGAAGGCATGTTGAGTGCATTCGTCACACCGCCGTTGACCAGGTAATCGGCCATCTGCTCGGCAACCTGGAGCGCGACATTGACCTGCGCCTCCGTGGTCGAGGCGCCGAGGTGCGGCGTGCAGATGAAGTTCTTGGTGCCGAACAGCGGATGGTCGGGCGCGGGCGGCTCGGTCTCGAACACGTCGAGCGCCGCACCCGCCACCTGGCCGCTTTCCAGCAGGTCCTTGAGCGCCGCCTCATCGACGAGGCCGCCGCGTGCGCAATTGACGATGCGCACACCGGGCTTGGCCGCTTCCATCCGCTCGCGGCTGAGGATGTTGCGGGTCTGGTCGGTCAGCGGCGTGTGCAGGCTGATGAAATCGGCCTTGCTCAGCAGCGTGTCCAGGTCCGCCTTCTCGACGCCGAGTTCGATCGCGCGATCTTCCGTCAGGAAGGGATCGTAGGCGACCACTTTCATGCGCAGGCCAAGAGCGCGGCTGGCGACGATCGAGCCGATGTTGCCCGCGCCGATCAGCCCCAGCGTCTTGCCGGTGACCTCGACGCCCATGAACGCGCTTTTGGGCCATTTGCCGGCCTGCGTCTGATCGTTCGCCTCGGGGATTTGCCGCGCCAGCGCCATCATCAGCGCGATCGCATGTTCGGCGGTGGTGATCGAATTGCCAAACGGCGTGTTCATCACGACCACGCCCTTGCTGCTGGCATAGGGAATGTCGACGTTGTCCACGCCGATCCCTGCGCGGCCGATCACCTTGAGATTGGTCGCAGCATCGATGATCTCGGCCGTAACTTTCGTCGACGACCGAATGGCGAGACCGTCGTAGTCGGCGATCCGGGCCTTCAGTTCTTCGGGGGTTTCGCCGGTTATGACGTCGACGTCGCAGCCGCGCTCTTCGAAAATCTTTGCGGCATTGGGGTCCATCTTGTCGCTGATGAGGACTTTGGGTTTGCTCATGACGGAATATTCCTGTCGTTCTTCCGGCTTTGCGCCGAGGCATTGATAGGGGAGAGGCGGCGGCCCGATGCGCGGGCCGCCAGCCGGATCAGCCGTTCTTGACGGTCTCGTAGGCCCATTCGATCCACGGCAGGAGACGCTTGAGGTCGTCCTGCTCGACCGTGCCGCCGCACCAGATGCGCAGGGACGGGGGCGCATCGCGATAACCGTTGAAGTCGTAACCCACGTCACGATCTTCGAGCAGCTTCACGATCTTCTTGGGAACGCCTGCCTTGTCCTCGTCGGAAAGGCTGTCGTACCAGTCGCCCTGGAAGACGAAGCATACGCCCGTGTTCGTCTGCTTGGCAGGGTCGGAGACCATGTTGCGCAGCCACGGGGTCGCCTCGATCCAGTCTTTCACGATCTTCGCATTGGCATCGGCGCGTTCGAACATCGCCTTGCGACCGCCCATCGCCTGCGCCCATTCGAGCGCCTCGATGTAATCTTCGGTCGCCAGCATCGACGGCGTGTTGATCGTCTCGCCGCGGAAGATCCCTTCGTTGATCTTGCCGCCCTTCTTCATGCGGAAGAGCTTGGGCAGCGGCCATTCGGGATCGTATTCCTCGATCCGCTGCACCGCCTTGGGGCTGAGGATCAGCATGCCGTGCTGGGCTTCGCTGCCCATCACCTTCTGCCAGCTATAAGTCGTGGCATCGAGCTTGGCCCAGTCCATCTCCATCGCGAAGACGGCGCTGGTGGCATCGTTGATGGTCACGCCTTCGCGCCCTTCGGCCAGCCAGTCTGTGTTCGGGATTTTCGCACCGCTCGTCGTGCCGTTCCAAGTGAAGACGACGTCGTTGTCCTGCGGGATCGACGCGAGATCGGGAATTTCGCCGTAATCGGCATCCAGCGCGGTCAACTGCGGCAGCTTGAGCTGCTTCACCGCATCCTGGATCCAGACGTTGCCGAAGCTTTCCCAGGCCGCGACGGTCGCAGGGCGATCGGGGCGCAGCATCGTCCACATCGCGCATTCCAGCGCACCGGTGTCCGACGCGGGCATGATGCCGACGAGGTAGTCGTCCGGCACGCCAAGCATCTCCTTCGACAGGTCGATGGCATATTTCAGCCGCGACTTGCCGAGGGCGCTGCGGTGCGAGCGTCCAAGCGATTCGGTCTTGAGATTGGAGGCGGACCAGCCCTTGTGCTTGGCAGTCGGTCCGGACGAAAAGAAAGGCCGCTCAGGCTTGAGCGTCGGTTCGGCAGTCATGTATTCTCTCCTTGCAGAGAGCTCGCGCGGCGTTGGGACCGCGTGGCCCGTCGGCGGCTCTAGGCGTGGCAGGATTATAGTCAAGCGCGATGATGCGCCGGTTCGACGACCAAACGGGCGGCAGGCTCGACCGGTTCCTCTCGCCAACCCGCAATCAAGGCACTATGGCGCAGCGCATGAAGACCGCCGAGCTTCGGATCGCCCTCTTCAGTGGCAATTACAACATCACCGTCGATGGGGCGAACAAGGCGCTCAATCGGCTGATGGAGTTCATGTTGCGCAAGGGGGCGGCGGTGCGGGTATATGCGCCGCAAGTCGCCGATCCGGCGTTCGCGCCGACCGGCGAGCTCGTCGGCGTGCCGAGCGTGGCGATCCCCACCCGGAGCGAGTATCGCTTCCCGCTCGGCCTGTCGGCAGCCAATCGGGCCGACCTGGAAAGCTTCGCGCCCAACATCGTCCACATCGCCTCGCCCGACATTACCGCGCACCGGGCGGTAAGCTGGGCGCGCGCGAAGGACATACCGGTATTGGCGAGCGTCCATACCCGCTTCGAAACCTATCCGCGCTATTACAACCTCGGCTTCACCGAACCCCTCATCGAGAGCGGGCTGCGCCGCCTCTATCGCCGGTGCGACGCGCTCGTCACGCCGAGCCAGTCGATGGTCGACGTGCTGCGCGAGCAGGGCATGAACCGGGATATCTCGATCTGGTCGCGCGGTGTCGATCGCGGTGTCTTCTCCTCCGACCGGCGGGACCTCGAATGGCGCCGCTCGCTGGGCATCGCCGATAGCGATGTCGCCATCGTGTTCCTGGGGCGGCTGGTGATGGAGAAGGGGCTGGACGTCTTTGCCGAGAGCATCGTCGCCCTGCGCCGCAGCCAGATGCCGCACAAGGTGCTGGTGATCGGCGACGGTCCGGCGCGAAAGTGGTTCGAACAGAACCTGCCCGGCGGCATCTTTGCCGGTTTCCAGTCAGGCCCGGACCTCGGCCGCGCCCTCGCCAGCGGGGACGTATTCTTCAACCCTTCCATCACCGAGACCTTCGGCAACGTCACTCTCGAAGCGATGGCCTGCGGCTTGCCGGTGGTGGCGGCAGGCGCGACCGGGAGCACCAGCCTGGTCGAGGACGGCGTGACCGGAACACTCGTCGGCACGCTCGATCCAAAGGCCTTCGCCGATGCGCTGGCGCCCTATTGCACAGACCCCGCCCTGCGCGAGCGTCACGGGGCGGCAGGCGAAACGCGCAGCAGGCAGTACGACTGGGATTCGATCAACCAGGCAGTGGCGGACACCTATACCCGGCTGGTCGAAGCGCGCCGCTGACCTAGCGCAGCACGCCTGCTCGGCGTTGGCGAGCCGCGTAATAGAGCAGCAGGATCTGCACCGCCCAGATGACCGCGTTGAACAAGTGCACACCGGGCATGTCGATGCTTGCAGGCCATGGCTGGGTGTACTGAACGACCGTCACCACTGCGAGGCCCACCAGCGAAATCGCCGCCGCCGGAATTGCGAAGCGGCTGCGCAGCAGGAGCAGGACGCTGGCGGCGAAGGCTCCCCAGACACCGAGCGCCCAGAAAAAGACCTGCCATGCCGGGAAGTTCATGAAATACTCGCGGGCGTCCGCTTCGAAACCTGCCAGGTAGCTGTCCGGGAAGGCATGGGTTCCGACATAGTCGACCACGCCCCCAAGGTTGAACAGCAAGGTCACGATACCCACTGCCCAAAGGTGCCACGGCGCTTTCACTGATTTGCTCATTGCACGTCTCCCCCGATCCACGATCGTCGCGCAACCCTTCGCGGATCATAACCGTGTCGGCGGTGATGGCAAATCGGGATGCGAGCACTTATCTTGGCCGGCGATGCCCGATCTGTTTGCCGAAGACCCTCCTCAACCCGGCCGCGAGCGCCTGCGCGAAGATGCCCCGCTGGCCGACCGGCTTCGTCCGCGCGCGCTCGGCGAGGTCGTCGGCCAGGAACATCTGACCGGCCCGGAAGGGGCGATCGGACGGATGGTGGCCGCAGGCAAACTCTCCAGCATGATCCTGTGGGGTCCGCCCGGCACGGGCAAGACCAGCATCGCGCGCCTGCTCGCCGATGCCGTGGGAATGCGGTTCGAGGCGGTCAGCGCGGTCTTTTCAGGCGTCGCGGACCTCAAGAAAGCCTTTGCCGCGGCCGACAGGGCTGCCGAAGCCGGTCAACGCACGCTGCTGTTCGTCGACGAGATTCACCGCTTTAATCGCGCACAGCAGGACGGTTTTCTGCCATTCGTGGAGCGCGGGACGGTGACGCTCGTCGGCGCGACGACCGAGAACCCCAGCTTCGAACTGAACGCCGCGTTGCTCAGCCGCGCGCAGGTTCTGATCCTCCACCGGCTCGATGCGGCCGCGCTCGGACAATTGCTCGACAAAGCCGAGGAACTCGAAGGCCCCCTGCCCCTGACGGACACCGCGCGCGAGGCTCTCGTAGCCAGCGCGGATGGCGACGGGCGTTTCCTGCTCAACCAGGCCGAAACGCTTTACGCCGCGCAGATCGGTGTCGATGGTTCCGGGCCGCTCGATCCCGAGGGGCTGGGCAAGTTCCTGCAGCGCCGCGTCGCGGTCTACGACAAGGATCGCGAGGGCCACTACAATCTCATCAGCGCGCTGCATAAATCGGTTCGCGGCTCGGACCCGCAGGCAGCCCTGTACTATCTCGCGCGGATGATGGTCGCCGGCGAGGAGCCGCTCTATCTCCTGCGCCGGCTGGTGCGCATGGCGGTCGAGGACATCGGCCTTGCCGATCCCAATGCGCTGACCCAGTGCCTCGCGGCCAAGGACGCCTACGAATTCCTGGGCTCTCCCGAGGGCGAACTCGCGATCGCGCAGGCCTGCATCTACCTTGCCACCGCACCCAAATCGGTCGCCGCGTACAAGGCGCAGAAGGCCGCGTGGCGCAGCGCGAAGGAAACCGGCAGCCTGATGCCGCCGATGAACATCGTCAACGCGCCGACGAAGCTGATGAAGGATGTGGGGTACGGCAAGGGTTACCAGTACGACCCCGATGTGGCCGACGGTTTTTCCGGTGCCAACTACTGGCCCGACGAGATGGAGCCGCAGACCTACTACCAGCCGGTCGAGCGCGGATTTGAGCGCGAGATAGCTAAACGCCTCGATTATTGGGACAAGCTGCGGCGCGAGAAGCAGGGTTGAAGCCGGGGCGTTTCCGCCACTTTCTCGCGATCGACTGGTCGGGCGCCGCAGGCGAACGGCACAAGGGAATCGCGATGGCGCTGGCCGATGCGGGGGGCGGCCCGCCGGTGCTGGTCGATCCGCCGAAGCGCGGCTGGTCGCGTAGCGAGATCCTCGCCCTCCTTCGTGACGATCTTCCGCCCGAAACGCTGGTCGGCATGGATCTCGGCATCGCGCTGCCGCATGCAGATTGCGGCGCGTACTTTCCCGAAAGCGACGTCCTGCTGCCGGACGCGCCCGCGCTGTGGGCGCTGATCGACGATATCTGCGAAGCGGACGAGCATCTCGCGGCGAGCGCCTTCACCGACCACTGCGATTACGCTCCCTATTTCCGCCGCCACGGCGGCCGACAGGGCGAGCATTTCGGGTGTGACGGGGCTGCGCATGGCCGCGGCCGTTTTCGCGTCACCGAGCACGCGCAGTCCCGGCAGGGTTGCAAGCCCTATTCGAACTTCAATCTGGTCGGCGCGGCACAGGTCGGCAAATCGAGCCTCACGGGGATGCGGATGCTCAACCGCTTGCGCGGCCGTTTGCCAGTCTGGCCGATCGACCCGCTGCCGACGCAGGGCTCGGTCGTGGTCGAGATCTACACCACGCTCGCCGCGATGGAGGCCGGGCGCAGTGCCGGCCGTGCGAAGATGCGAAACGTCGCAGAACTGAACGACGCGCTGGCAGCGCTCGGCTCCCCGATCGTCAAAGGCGATGGGGCGATCGACGATCACTCGTCCGATGCGCTGCTGACCGCTGCCTGGTTACGAGTGGTCGCGCACGAGCCGCAGCGCTGGGCGCCGCAGGGCCTCACACCGCAGGTCGCACGCACGGAAGGGTGGACTTTCGGCGCGTTCTGAACGAAGGGGCTGGCCGCCTCGATGACGTTCGGCATCGGGGCCGAGGGAATGCCGGTTTAGCTCAGTTGGTAGAGCAGTTGATTTGTAATCATCAGGCCGGGGGTTCGAATCCTCCAACCGGCACCACCTTTCCGACTATTCGCACCCTCGCCAAGCGGACTGCTGCTGTGTAACCGTTCCCTTCAAGGGACCGCGCGACGGGAGGACGCATGAAGAAGCTGGCATTGCTGGTGCTGATCGTGAGCGCGATCGCGGCGTTCTTCGCGTTCGGCGGCAGCGAATATCTCTCGCTCGAATACGTGAAGTCGCAGCGCGAGGCTTTCGACGCCTTTTACGAGGCCCGGCCCGTCCTCGCGATCGGCGTGTTCTTCCTGATTTACGTCGCGGTAACGGCGCTGTCTCTGCCGGGTGCGGCGATCATGACGCTGGCGGCGGGATATCTCTTCGGCCTCATCGTCGGGACGATTCTCGTCAGCTTCGCATCCACTATCGGCGCGACGCTGGCTTTCCTTTCCGCCCGTTTCATCCTGCGCGACTGGGTGCAGGCAAGGTTCGGCGAGCGGCTGCGCGCTATCAACCGCGGCGTGGAGAAGGACGGCGCGCTCTACCTGTTCTCGCTGCGGCTGGTCCCCGCCTTCCCCTTCTTCGTCGTCAACATGCTGATGGGCCTCACGCCGATCCGCGTATGGACGTATTTCTGGGCGAGCCAGCTGGGCATGTTTCTGGGCACGGTGGTCTACGTCAATGCGGGTACGCAGTTGGCCGAGGTCGAGAGACTTGGCGATATCGTTACACCCGCGCTGATCGGCAGCTTCGTCGCGCTCGGCCTGCTGCCCTGGGTCGGCAAGGCGATCATGGCCGCGATCAAGCGGCGCAAGGTCTATCCGGGATATCGCAAGCCGAAGAAGTTCGATCGCAATCTCGTCGTTATCGGAGCAGGATCGGCGGGTCTCGTCAGCTCGCTGATCGCGGCGACCGTCAATGCGAAGGTCACGCTGGTGGAGGCAAGGCAGATGGGAGGCGATTGCCTCAACACTGGCTGCGTGCCGTC
Source organism: Qipengyuania oceanensis (assembly GCF_009827535.1). NCBI lineage: Bacteria > Pseudomonadati > Pseudomonadota > Alphaproteobacteria > Sphingomonadales > Erythrobacteraceae > Qipengyuania > Qipengyuania oceanensis. Next base: position 1,009,259 of record NZ_WTYN01000001.1, read on the forward strand.
GAAGGCGATCCTGGCGAGCGCGCATGTCGCATACGCCATGAAGACCGCGGATGCCTACGGTATCGCCCCGGTCAGGCCCGAGGTTGACTTTCCCGCCGTCATGGCGCGCGTGCGCGCTGTGATCGCGGCAATCGAGCCGAACGACAGCGTCGAACGCTACACGGGCCTCGGGGTCGACGTGCTCGAAGGTTATGCGACAATCATCGACCCGTGGACCGTCGAGGTCGCCTTGAACGAGGGCGGGACCAGGCGGCTGACGACGCGCGGTATCGTGATCGCTGCCGGGGCCGAGCCGGTCGTGCCGCCGATCCCGGGGATCGAGAATAGCGGCTACCTCACCAGCGAGACGCTGTGGGACGAGTTTTCGAAGCTGAGCGAAATGCCATCGCGCATCGCCGTGCTCGGCGGCGGGCCGATCGGGTGCGAGCTGGCGCAGGCTATGGCGCGGCTCGGAGCGCAGGTTTCCCTAGTCGAGATGGGCGATCGCATCCTGCCGAACGAGGATGAAGACGCGGCTTCGGTGGCCCGGCAGGCGCTCGAACGATCGGGCGTTTCGGTCCTGACCGGTCACAAGGCGGTACGAATCGACGGGTCAGACACGCTCGTCGCCGAGGCGGGCGGGCTGGAACGCGAAATCGGCTACGATGCGCTGATCGTGGCGGTCGGGCGCAAGGCGCGACTGTCTGGCTACGGCCTCGAGAGCATCGGCATCGACACCGACAGGACCGTCGTGACCGACGACTTCCTCGCGACGAAATTCCCGAACATCTTTGCTGCGGGCGATGTCGCCGGACCCTATCAGTTCACCCATGTCGCAAGCCATCAGGCGTGGTACGCCACGGTCAACGCACTGTTCGGCACCTTCCGCAAGTTCCGCGCCGATTACAGGGTGATACCCCACGTCACCTACCTCGATCCCGAGATCGCGCGCGTCGGACTGAGCGAGGCCGAGGCGAGCGCGCAAGGCATCGAGCACGAAGTCTCCCGCTACGAACTTGCGGAAAGCGACCGCGCACTGGCCGAAGGCGCGAGCGCCGGCTTCGTGAAGGTCCTCACACCGCCCGGCAAGGACACGATCCTGGGCGTCACCATCGTCGGCGCGCATGCCGGAGAGCTGCTGGCTGAATATGCGCTGGCGATGCGCCACAAGCTCGGCCTCAACGCGATCCTGCAGACCGTCCACGCCTATCCGACACTGGCCGAGGCCAACAAGTTCGCCGCCGGCGAATGGCGCAAGGCCAACAAGCCCGACAGGCTGCTGGATTTCGCGGGTAAGTACTTCGCCTGGCGGCGCGGTTGATGGACTGGCTCGTGAACCTGCAGGGCCTGCTCGGCCTGCCCGTGCTGCTCGCCATAGGCTGGGCCTTCAGCGAAAACCGTGCCGAGCGGCCGGGCTGGCTGTGGATCGGCGGCGCGCTGGTGCTGCAACTGGTGCTGGCCCTGGTGATCCTGCGCGTGCCGATCGTCTGGAGCATCATCACGCTCGCCAACGAAGGCGTCACCGCGATCGAGCGGGCCACGCTCGAAGGCTCGAGCTACATGTTCGGCTATCTCGGCGGGGCCGACCTGCCCTTCGCGCTGAAGGATGGCGCGAGCGCACCGGTGATCATCGCTTTCCAGATCCTGCCGCTGGTCATCGTGCTGTCGGCGCTCGCTGCGCTGCTATGGCACTGGGGGGTGCTGCAATTCTTCGTGCGCGGGCTGTCATGGGCGCTGCAGCGCACGCTCGGCGTGAGCGGGGTGGTCGGCCTTGCCGGCGGGGCGAACATGTTCCTCGGCGTCGTCGAGAGCCCACTGGCGGTGCGCGGCTATTTCGCGAAAATGAGCAGGGCGGAGCTGTTCGCGGTCATGGTGCTGGCGATGGCGACGATCAGCGGCGCGATCCTCATTCTCTATGCCACCACGCTGTCGAAGACCGTGCCCGATGCGGTCGGCCACATGATCGCGGCCAGCCTGATCTCGCTGCCGGCGGCCGTGCTGCTCGCCAGGATCATGGTCCCGGGGGACGGCAGGACGGAGGAGGACCGCGAGGATCCCGGCCTCACCTACGACAGTTCCATCGACGCGATCACCCGTGGCACGATGGACGGGATGCAACTGTTCCTCGCCGTGATCGCGGTTATCATCGTGATCTTTGCGCTGGTCGCGCTGGTCGACCAGGTGCTCGCGCTGCTGCCGTTGATCGGCGGCGAGGAGCTGAGCCTTAAGCGCTTGTTCGGCTGGTTGTTCGCGCCGCTCATGTGGCTTGTCGGCGTACCGTGGGGCGAGGCGCAGGCGGCCGGAGGGCTGATGGGGACCAAGGCGATCCTCAACGAATACGTCGCCTATCTCGAACTGGCCGCGCTTCCCGCCGACACCTTCAGCCCGCGCACCCTGCTGATCGTGACCTATGCGCTGTGCGGCGTCGCCAATCTCGCCAGCGTCGGCCTGCTTGTCTCGACGATCGGGACGCTCTGCCCCGAGCGGCGAGCGGAGGTAGCGCAGCTGGGCATGAAGAGCTGGATCGCGGGCAATCTCGCGACGCTGATGACCGGGGCGATGATCGGCCTCGTCACCTGGAGCTGAGGCGGCGATGCTCGATGCCCGGCTGCGCCCGCTGATCGATCCGCCATTGAACGCGATGGGCCGGACGCTGGCGCGAGCAGGCGTGAGTGCGAACTGGCTGACGTTCTGCGGGCTCGCCATCGGGCTTGCCGGCGCCGCGGCGATAGCTTCTGGACATTTCGGCTGGGGCCTTGCCTTGGCGCTCGCCAACCGCGTGCTCGACGGGCTGGACGGGGCGGTCGCGCGGGCGAGCCAGCCGACCGACCTCGGCGGATATTTCGATATCGTCGCCGATTTCGCCTTCTACGTCAGCGTGCCGGTCGCTTTCGGAATTCTCGACCCAGCAAACCTCCTGCCCGCACTCGTACTGGCGGCCAGCTTCGTGCTGACCGGTACCAGCTTCCTCGCCTTCGCCGTCATCGCCGCCAAGCGCGGGGAAGAAACCGAGGCGCACGGCCGCAAGAGCTTCTTCTACTCGACCGGGCTTGCCGAGGGGACGGAAACCGTAGTCATCTTCGCGTTGATGGCGCTTGTCCCGGCGTGGTTCGTCCCGCTCGCCTGGGGGTATGCGGCGCTGTGCGTGCTGACTGTCATCCAGCGCAGCGCGCTGGCCTGGATCACGTTTCGGTGAACTTTGCCGCCACTGCCGCGCGCAATTCGCGGACGCGGTCGGCATTGGCGCCCAGGTCCGACTTGCCGACCCGGCTGACCGATCGGAAATCGATCCGCGTGCCGTTGTCGACGCCACGCACCCGCGCCACGACATCGTCCTTGAAGCCGAACCAGAAAGTTTCGGCCACGCCCTCTACCCGGTTGTCCTGCGGTATCGCGCGCACATCCGCGAGGCCGAATTCCATCATCGCGGCCTGAACCTTGGGCAGAACCTCGGCCGGGGGCGCGGCGACGAGCAGCGGATCGAGGTCGGGATAAAGCTGCGGCAGCAGGCTGGCGTAGGTTTCTTCCGCGATATCGGGCATGCCACCATCGCCGATCGGCTCGCCATAGTTGCGGATCGGGTTCATGTCCTCGGCCGCGCGCGCATCGATCACCCCTTGCGAGAAGGTCGGCGGATCGCGGAAATCGGTCGCCACGTCATGGATCGGATTGCCCATCGCCCGCTCGCGCATCCCGCCCAGCGTGACGAAAGCGAGCACCGGGACTGCCAGCGCGACCAAAGCCATCGCCCAGCCCTTTCGCGGTGCGCGAACCAGGCACCAGACGAGCGCGACCAGCGCCACCAGCGCAACGATACCAAGGATGATAGGCCCGGCAGTCACGGTCAGCAGGCCGAGGCCCGTCTGCCAGCCCCACAGGCCGAATTTCGTGCCGAGCGCCGCGATAGCGAAATAGACCGGAGTCAGCAGCGCCAGGATCAGCGCGATCCGCGCCAGCTTGTAACTCTTGCTCATGCTGCTTCGTCCCCCTTGGTGTGCCGGAGCAATCCTAGCCTCTTCCGCGATAAGATGCCACGCCCTGATCCGGCACCCACAGGCCTGCGGGCGGCGGACCGCTCTGCCAGAAAACATCGATCGGTATGCCGCCACGCGGATACCAGTAGCCGCCGATGCGCAGCCACTCTGGCTTCATTTCGGCGGTGAGGCGCTGGCCGATGCCGACCGTCACGTCCTCGTGAAAGCCGCAGTGATTGCGAAAACTGCCGAGGAACAGCTTGAGAGACTTCGATTCCACGATCGTCTTGCCCGGCGCGTAATCGATCACGAGATGCGCGAAATCGGGCTGGCCGGTGACCGGGCACAGCGAGGTGAATTCGGGCGCGGCGAAGCGAACGAGATACTGCGTCCCTTCGCGCGGATTGGCCACGTAATCGAGCTGCGCCAGATCCGGGCTGTCGGGGAGCTCGCTCTGCTTGCCGAGCTGGGTCGTCTGGGGTGTGTCTGCCATGCCGCGCTGATGCAACGAAGTTGGCGAGCGCACAAGCGCGGGGGTTCATTCCCGAGGATTAAGTGCCTATTCAGCGCGGCGCGGCAAGAGGCCGCTCCTTCGCGACAAACAGCCAAGAAAACGATGCGCCGAAATATCGCAGCACTGCCGCTATCCGCCCTTGCCCTGGCTCTTGCCTGGTCAACTCCGGCGGCTGCTCAAAGCGTGCAGGACTTCCGACTGCCCACGCCCACGCCGACGCCAACCGGCCCGGCGGTGCAGGGCCCGGTGGACGATTCGGGGATCATCCCGCGCGCGCCGCGGGCGGTGAACACGCCGCGTCCCACGCCGACCGCGACACCGGCACCGACGCCGACACCGCGCGCGACTGCTGTAGCCACGCCCACGCCTCGGCCCACGGCTAGCGCCAGCCCGGCGCCCGGTTCGCTCGATCGCCCGCGCCCGGCGCCGCGCGTCACCACCGAGCCAAGCCCGCTGCCCAGCAGGGGAATACCTCCAACGATCCCCGGGAATGCGGCCGGAACACCCGACGCGACGCTACCGCAGGCCGAGGCGCTGCCGACCGGCGCGCCCTTGCCCCTGCCACAGACGCGCGCCACGCAGGCTCCCATAGCGAGCGAGGAATTGCCCGCCGACGACGGTGCATGGCCGTGGCCCTGGCTGCTGCTCGCGGTCGTCGCCGCCCTCGGCGCCGGGTATTTCCTGCGCCGCAGGAAATCGGTCGACGCGCCGCCGCCAGTGATCGAGCGTCCCCTGGTCGCAGCCAGCGACAGCGAGGTTCGCCCCGCCGGCGCTCCGGCCAGCGGCAAGCCGATCGCGATCAAGGCCGAAGCGCTCAAGCTCAGTCGCAGCCTGATGAATGCCACGCTCCACTACCGCCTCACGCTGACCAACCGGACCACTTCGGTGCTGACCAATCTCTCCGTCGCTGGGGACATGATCGGGGCCCGCAACGGCACACCGATCGACCAGCAGAAGGCCGATGCGTCTTTCGAGATGCCGCAAAGGCACGAGATCAAGCGGATGGCGCCGGGCCAGACGCTCGACCTCACGGGCACGATCCAACTCCCGCTGCACGCCATCGAGCCGATCCGGCGCGGCAGCACGCCGCTGTTCGTGCCACTGATGCGGTGGCGCGCCGCCAGTGGCGCGATCGACCCGGTCGCGCGAACCTTCGTGGTCGGGATGCTACCAGGCGAAACTGGCGGCAAGCTTCAGCCGTTCCGGCTCGACGAACACCCGCAGACCTATTCGCAGATCGGCCAGCGCCCACTCGACTGACCGGCGGCCGCCAGCCGTCCGACAGGCCACTCGACGGGGCCGCATCGGCGGGCTAACCCCCGCATCATGGACTTGCTCGTTTCGACCGACTGGCTCGCCGATGAACTCGGCGCCGCAGACCTCGTGGTGTTGGATGCTTCCGCACACCTGCCCGCCGCGAACCGCGACCCTGCCGCCGACTTCGCCGAGGCACATGTGCCCGGCGCACGTTTCCTCGACCTGCCGAGCCTCAAGGATCCGCAGTCTCCCGTGCCGAACGCCATCCCGACCCGCGACCAGCTGGAAAAGAGGTTGCGCGATCTCGGCGTGAACGCCGGCGACCGTATCGTGCTGTACGACGACAGCATGGTGAAGACCTCTGCGCGAGCATGGTTCATGCTGCGCCATTACGATTACCCGCATGTCGCAATCCTCGACGGGGGACTGGGCAAATGGAAAGCCGAGGGTCGCCCTCTCGAGAGCGGATCGGCTGCCTGTGAGAAGGGCGACATCACGCTCAAAACGGCGCGCGACGACGTGCGCAGCAAGGCGGACATGCTCGCCAATATCGGCAGTGGGCAAGAGCAGGTGATCGACGCACGCGATGCTGGCCGCTTCACCGGCGAAACGGTCGATGCCGTGCACGACCTTCCCGGCGGCCACATTCCCGGTGCGCGCAACCTGTTCTTTGGCGATCTCTTCGCAGCCGACGGGACTTTCCTCCCGCGTGACGAACTGGCGGCGAGGTTCGAGGCCGCGGGCGTCGATACGGGACGTCCGATCGCGGCGAGTTGCGGTAGCGGCGTGACGGCTTCGGTCGTGCTGTTCGCGCTGCAGATGCTGGGAGAGGACGGCGCGCTCTACGATGGCAGCTGGAGCGAATGGGGCGCCGACCCCGTAACTCCGAAGGCGACCGGGCCGGCCGCGTGAGCGACAGCGTGAAACCTCGCGGCGATGCGACCCGCGCAGTCGAGGTCGGGCGCAAGCGGCAGTGGACCTCGCTCCCCGATCAGGCCGGCAGCGTGGTCAATCCACCGGTCTGGCGCGCAAGCACGCATCTTTATGACGATGCGGACGACCATGCCGGCGGCAGGCCGAACGAGGACGGCCATTTCTTCTACGGCCGGCGCGGCGGACCGACGCAATGGGCGCTCGCCGAAGCGCTCACCGAACTCGAACCGGGGGCCGATAGTACCTTGCTGTTTCCCAGCGGCGTCGCGGCCATCGCCACGACGCTGCTCGCGCTGACGCGTCCGGGCGACGAGATACTTTTCACCGACAACGCCTACGAGCCGACCCGCAATATCGCGATGGGCCTGCTCAAGGCGCACGGAGTCTCTCCCGTCGCGTTCGATCCGCTGGATCTCGACGGCTTTCCCGCGCTGTTCACCGACAGGACCAGGGCCGTGATGCTGGAAAGCCCCGGCAGCCTGACGATGGAAGTGTGCGACGTCCCTGCGCTCGCCGCCATCGCACGCGAGCATGGCGCGACCACCGTTCTCGACAACACTTGGGCCAGCCCGCTGGGCTTCGCCGCGATCGAGCATGGCTGCGACGTCAGCGTCATGTCGCTGACAAAGCACGTCGGCGGCCATTCCGACCTGATGATGGGATCGGCAAGCGGCACTGCCAGGGCAATGGCGCGCATCCGCCGCCATGCGCAGTTCCTCGGCCAGGTCGTCTCGCCGGACGATGCATCGCTCGCGCTGCGGGGTCTCAGGACCATGCCGCTGCGGCTTGGGCGCTCGACCGCCTCGGCAACCGCGGTCGCTCGCTGGCTCGCCGATCGCAAGGAAGTGTCTGCGGTGCTCTGCCCGATGCTGCCGGGAGCCACCGGCCACGAGCTCTGGCTGCGCGATTTCACGGGTGGCTGCGGCCTGTTCAGCTTCATCCTCGCCGATGGTGCGGACGAGGCGGCACGACGCCGCCTGCTCGACGGAGCCGAGTTGTTCGGCATCGGCTTCAGCTGGGGCGGCTTCGAAAGCCTCGTCACTCCGTTCGATCCCGCTCCGATCCATGGCTTGCGCGCCTGGCCGCCGGGGATCGACACCGGTTCGGGGCTAGGCGTGCGGCTCTCGATCGGGCTAGAAGATCCCGACGATCTGATCGCGGACCTCGATGCCGCCTTTGCAGCCATGGGACGGGCATGAGCGCCAGCGCAACACCACAGCCGACCGCCACGCCGACGGAAGAACCGCCGATCCAGCAGGCGTGGAGCCTGGCCAAGGACGCGCCCGCAGAAGAGGGCGTTCGCGCATCCGAAGGGCTGAAGGAAGCGGTCTCGGCCAAGAGCGATACAGCCGGTTCGGTGATCCAGTCGCTCGACGATTTCGCCCTCGATTTCGGCGATTTCCACGTGTCCCTGTGGGATATCATCGTCGTCCTCGGCGTCATCGCACTGGTGCTGCTGGCCGCCTACCTGCTCAGCAAGTTCAGCCATTACATGCTCGGGCGCTTCACCAAGCTCGACAGCACGCAGCGGCTGCTGGGCGAAAAGCTGCTTACCATCGCGATCTGGGGCATGGCCTTCTTCCTGGGCATCGACCTGCTCGGGATCGACCTGACCGCGCTGGCGGTGTTCTCGGGCGCCTTCGGCCTTGCGATCGGTTTCGGCTTGCAGAAGACGTTCGGTAACCTGATCGCCGGGATCATCCTGCTGATGGACAAGTCGATCAAGCCGGGCGATGTCATCGCGGTGGCGGACACCGCGGGTAACGAGACGTTCGGCCAGATCCGCAAGATCGGTATCCGCGCCGTTTCGGTGACCACCCGCGACCAGCGCGAATACCTGATCCCGAACGAAAACCTGATGATCAATCAGGTCGAAAACTGGTCCTATTCCTCGAAGAACGTGCGGATGCAGGTGCCCGTCGGCATCAGCTATTCGTGTGACCTTGGAAAGGCCGAGGAACTCATGCTGGAAGCGGCCAAGGCCTGTTCGCGAGTTCTAAAGTCACCCCCGCCCACGGTCTGGCTCAGCGGCTACGGCGATAGCTCGGTCGACTTCATCATCCACTGCTGGATCCGCGATCCCGAGGATGGTGTGGGCAATGTCCGGTCCGAAGTGCTCAAGAAGCTATGGTACCTGTTCCAGGAAGCGGGGATCGAGATCCCCTTCCCGCAGCGCGACCTCAACCTGCGCAACAACCAGCAGTTCGAGCAGCTGATCGCGGCGATCTCGCAACGGATGGACCAGCGCAAGGACGGCTGATCGCCCGCGCCGGCAAGTACAAAGCTGAGCTTCCCGCTCTGGTAGCGTCGATTTCAAAATATCTGCTTACGCCCCGCGCACCCATTCTGGTTGGCGCAACCCGTTTGCCTTCGCCATCTGGCCTCCCATGGCAAAAAGCGGAACCATCTATCTTGTCGGCGCCGGGCCGGGCGATCCGGACCTGCTGACGCTGCGCGCAGCACGGCTCATCGAGCATGCGGAGCTGATCGTGCACGACGGGCTGGTCGACCGGGCGATCCTCGCCATGGCGCGGCCCGATGCCGAGCTTGTCTCGGTCGCCAAGAGCCGGGCACGGCACACCCTTCCCCAGGACGACATCTGCGCGCTGCTGGTACGCGAGGCGCTCGCCGGTCGCGACGTCGTGCGCCTCAAGGGCGGCGATCCGCTGGTCTTCGGTCGCGGAGGCGAGGAGGCCGAAGCCGCCCACGCCGCCGGAATCCGGGTCGAAATCGTCCCCGGCATATCCGCAGCCAACGGCGCTGCGGCAGCAGCACAAATCGCGCTCACCCACCGCGACGCGGCAAGCGTGGTCAGCTTCGTCGCCGGCCAATGCAAGGGGCTGGCGGAGCAGGATTGGGCCGGCCTTGCCGGCAAGGGCCGCACCCTCGTCATCTACATGGGCGTAAAGACCGCGCCGCAGATCGCCGAAAAGCTCATGGCGGATGGCCTTGCCCCCGACATGCCGCTCGCCGTGATCGAGAACGCCTGCCGTCCCGACATGCGGGTGCTGCGCGGGCCGCTCGCCGCCCTGCCCGACGTCGTCGAAGCGGAGGCCGTGAAAAGCCCGGCACTGATCGTGATCGGCGAGGTCACGGCACGCGACACGGTCGCACTGGCACAGCTCGCGCAGGAGGTCGCGCAATGAAGATCGTCACCGGCAACGACCTGAAGTCGGGCGCCGTCACCTGGTGGACCGGCGTCGACTGGTCGATCCACATCGAAGACGCGGTCGACGCGGGCGAACAGGCGGAAGCCATCGCCAAGCGCGAGGAGGCCGCGCGCCGCGTCAACGCACCCTATGTGATCGATGGCGAGAAGGATGCCGACGGCACCCCTCGCCCGACGCACATCAAGGACCGCATCCGAGCGCTGGGACCGACCGTGCGCCCCGATCTCACCCTCAAGCCCGCCGATCCCGACCACCGCGACTGGGTAATCTGATGTATCTCTACGACCAATACGACCAGGAAATGGTCGACACGCGCGTCGCGGAATTCCGCGACCAGTGCCGCCGCCGCCTCGAAGGCAAGCTGACCGAAGACCAGTTCAAGCCGCTTCGGCTGATGAACGGCCTCTATCTGCAGCTGCACGCCTACATGCTGCGCGTGGCAGTGCCCTACGGCACGCTCAATTCCGCGCAGATGCATGCGCTGGCCGACATTGCAGACAAGTACGATCGCGGCTACGGCCACTTCACCACCAGGCAGAATATCCAGTACAACTGGATCAAGCTGGAGGAAGCGCCCGACCTGCTCGCGGACCTGGCGAAGGTCGAGATGCATGCGATCCAGACGAGCGGCAATTGCATCCGCAACATCAGTTCCGATCATTTCGCCGGCGCAGCGGCAGACGAGCTGGTCGATCCGCGCCCCTATGCCGAGCTGATGCGCCAGTGGTCGAGCTTCCATCCCGAATTCAGCTATCTGCCGCGCAAGTTCAAGATCGCGGTGATCGCCAGCGACACCGATCGCGCAGCCATGCGGTTGCACGATATCGGCATCCAGATCGTCAGGAATGATGCGGGCGAGCTTGGCGCTGCCTTCTACGTGGGTGGCGGCATGGGCCGGACCCCGATGATCGCGCCTTGCATCAACGAGTTCGTGCCGCTCGATCGGCTGATCACCTATGCCGAGGCGTGCTTGCGCGTCTACAATCGCTACGGAAGGCGCGACAACAAGTACAAGGCACGGATCAAGATCCTCGTCCACGAACTGGGCAAGGACGAATACACGCGCCAGGTCGAGGAAGAGTACCAGCACCTGCTCGATGCCGGTGTAGAACCGCCTTTCGCCGAGCTGGAGCGGATCCGCACCTTCTTCGAAGACCCGGCTTTCGAAGCCGATGCACCCGCGGACATCGACCGCTCGGACCCCGATTTCGCCTTGTGGGTCGATCGCAACACGCATCCGCACAAGGCGCCGGGCTATGTCAGCGCGGTCATCTCGCTCAAGCCCGTCGGCGGCATTCCGGGCGATGCCAGCACCGAGCAGATGCACCTGATGGCGGAGCTCGCAAAGGAATACAGCTTCGACGAATGCCGCGTGATGCACACGCAGAATATCGTCCTGCCGCACGTGAGGATTGCCGATCTCCACGCCCTGTGGACCAGGCTGGAGGCGGCGGGCCTGGGAACGCCCAATCTCGACCAGGTCGGCGACATCATCGCCTGCCCGGGTCTCGATTATTGCAGCCTCGCCAATGCGCGCAGCATTCCCGTGGCGCAGAAGATTTCCGAACGCTTCGAGGCCAATGGCAAGGGCGATGCGCTCGGCCAGCTAAAGCTCAAGATTTCCGGCTGCATCAATGCCTGCGGGCATCACCACGCGGGCCACATCGGGATCCTCGGCGTCGACAAGAAAGGCGTCGAGAACTACCAGCTGCTGCTCGGCGGCAGCGAGGCCGAAGACGTGAGCCTCGGCAAGATCACCGGCCCGGGTTTCTCCGAGGACGGCATCGTCGACGCGGTCGAAACCGCCGCCGACGTCTACCTGCGCGAACGCCAGGATGGCGAACGCTTCCTCGACACTTACCGACGCATCGGCATGGAGCCGTTCAAGGAGGCGCTTTATGGCTGATATCCTGCGTTATCGCGACGACGAGCCGGTCGATCACCCGGCAGTGACCGTAGACAGCTTCGTCGGACAGACCAATGCCAGCGCGGTCCGCATCGAACCGGGCGACGATGCGCGCGAACTGATTGCGCATCTCGATCGGATCCAGCTGGTCGAGGTCAATTTTCCGGCATTCGGCGACGGCCGCGGCTACTCCTCCGCCCGCATCCTGCGCGAGGCCGGTTACGAAGGCGAATTGCGGGCGGTGGGCGACGTGCTCGTCGACCAGGTCGCCTATATGCGCCGCTGCGGCTTCGACGCTTTCGAACCGGACCAGCCGCTCGACAAGGCCGATGTCGAGGCCGCGCTCGACCGCTGGCCCGAAGTCTACCAGCAGGCCGCCGATTCGCGCGTGCCCATCTGGAACAAGAGGCACGCATGAACCAGATGCGCGCCATCGACCGGATCGACACCTCCCCGCGGTTCACGGACCACGACGCGATCCGTCTCAACCGGATGTTTCGCGGCAGCGAGACGGAAGAATGGCTGCGCGCGGTGATCGAGGGCAATCTGGCGGGCGACACCGCAGCCGTTTCGAGCTTCGGCGCGGAAAGCGCGGTGCTGCTGCACCTGATCGCGCAGATCGATCCGGCGACCCCTGTCCTCTTCCTCGAAACCGGCAAGCATTTCGCCGAAACGCTTGCCTATCGCGATGCGCTGGTCGAGCAGCTGGGGCTGACCAATCTCGTCAACCTGCATCCCGACCTCGAAGAGTTGCAGGCCAAGGACGAGACAGGGCTGCGCTGGTCTTACGATCCCGACGGCTGCTGCGAAATCCGCAAGGTCAAGCCGCTGGCCAAGGCGCTGGCTAATTACGATGCGAGCTTCACCGGTCGCAAGGCATTCCAGGCGGCAACGCGCGCCAACCTGCCGCGTTTCGAAATCGATACTTCCGACGACCAGGGGCGGCTGAAGATCAATCCGCTGATCGACTGGAGCGCCGAGGACATCGATGCCTATTTCGAAAAGCACGGCCTGCCGCGTCACCCGCTGATCGCGCAAGGCTATCCGTCGATCGGATGCTCGCCCTGCACGAGCAAGGTCGCGGCGGGGGAAGACCCGCGCTCCGGCCGCTGGAAGGGCTGGGACAAGACCGAATGCGGGATCCATACCCCGGGCGAGGAAGAGACCGACCTGCCCCCGGGCTACGAACCGTTCCTCTGAGCCGATAACGGAAAAGGGCACCGGGGCGCGAACCCCGATGCCCTTTCGCATGCGTGGCTGATTTACTCTGCCGCGGCAGGTTCTGCGGCGGGTGCCGCAGCATCCGCACGGGCTACGGTGACTGTCTCGCCCTTGGTGTTGGTCGAAGTCCAGACGCCGGCTTCATCGATGCCTTCGGTGCTGCACTCCATCTCGTCGCTATCGCCCTCTTCGCGGAACTGCTCGTCCTTGACCGAGCAGTATTGCTCGGGAGAACGCTGCTCCCACCTGCCGCTCTCGACCTGACCGTCGGGACCGGTCGATGTATAGGTTCCGTCGGGCGAGAGTACTTCGGTGTACTCGCTGCCATCGGCCAGAGTGATCTTGTAGGTCCCTACGGGCGACTGTCCGTCGGCGGCCATGACTTCGGTTTCCGCGACGGCTTCTTCGGTCGGCTCCGGCGCAGGCTCTGCCTGCGAACAGGCAGTAACAATCGCCAGCGTGGCGACAGCAATGATTTTCTTCATGATTTCCCCTTCACGGTATCGAGGGCAACGACCGTTCGCCGCGTGCCCGACTCGCGAACCCGGGGGGACAGTATTCGTGAAGCGTGGATTCACCAAATCGGCGGTGTCAGAGCCAACCTTGCTCGCGGTACCAGCGCGCCGTCGCAGCGAGGCCCTGTTCGCCGGAAATGCGCGGGGTCCAGACGGTTTCGGGCACGTCGCGGTCGAAGCGAGAGACCCAGTTGGGATGGACCATGTAGCCTACCCGGTCCTCGGTCAGCTTGGCCTTGTCGCCGCGAAATTTCCGGTCGAGCGCGGCGGCCTTGTAGAGCCAGCGTTCGGGGATGTGCGGTGCGAACACCGGCCGGCGAACCGCCTTGCCGATGGCCCGGGCCAGTTCCTTGTGCGCCCAGCCGCCCTCGCGCCCGTCGTCGGGTTCGAAAAGGCGCCGCCGTATGGTGTCCCCAGATTGCGAAGAGGCAGGACCGGCCAGGCAGACGAGGAGTTCCGCCAGGTCGTCCGCGTGGATGATCGACGTCGCGCCTCCCGGCGGCAGCGGTACGAAACCCCACTTCGCGCCGCGAAACAGTTCGAACATCTCGGTGTCGCGTGGGCCGTAGACAGCGGGTGGCCGCACGATGGTCCAGTCAAGCCCGCTTGCCTGCACGACTTCCTCCGCCTTCGCCTTGGAAGCGCCGTAGCGCGACAGTTCCGGCTTGCGGGCCGAAAGCGAGGATACCAGCACCAGTCGCTTCACGCCCGCCGCCTTGCACGCCGCGACGACATTGCGCGTGCCGTCCACGTTGACGGTATCGAACTGGGCCGGATCGGGCGTGTTGGTCAGCCCGGCGATGTGGATCACGCAGGCAGCGCCATCGATCAAGCGGGCGAGCGCATCACGATTGGCCAGGTCGCCCTGGACCCACTCGATGCCGGTCCGCCGATCATCGGGGATTCGCCGGGCCAGCGCCCGCGCCTCCAGTCCCTGCCGCTCGATCGCATCGCACACCGCCTGCCCGACGAAGCCGGTTCCGCCGGTGAAAGCGATAATTCCCGGCGCGGTCACAGCATGACCAGATGGTCGCGGTGGATCACCGCCGCCCGCGGGGCGTAGCCGAGAATCGTACGCAATTCGATGCCGCTGCGGCCCTTGATCACCTCGACCTCGTGCCATTCGTATTCGACCACGCCCTTGGCGATCATCCGACCGTCCGGCGCGTGGACGGGAATGACGTCGCCGCGTTCGAACTTGCCCTCGACCCCCGTGATCCCGGCGGCGAGCAGGCTCTTGTTCTCGCGCAGGGCATCGACGCACCCCTGGTCGACCGTGATCGATCCCGCAAAGCGCAAGCGCCCGCCGATCCATGCCTTGCGGGCGCTGTCGCCGCGCTTGGGCAAGAACAGCGTCGCGCTGTTGGCAGCCAGCGCGCGGCTCATCGGCACGTCCTCCGAGCCGTTCATGATGGCGAGCGCAATTCCCGCACGTTCGGCGATTTCGGCGGCGAGCAGCTTGGAGGTCATGCCGCCGGTCCCCACGCTCGATCCGCTTTCGGCGGAAGCCATGGCATGGATCTCGTCGGTCACGCCGCGCACCTGCGACAGGCGCTCGGCCCCCGGTTCGTTGGGATGGCGATCGTAGAGGCCGTCGACATCGGTCAACAGGATCACACCATCGGCAGTGCACGCCTGCGCGACGCGTGCCGCCAGCCGGTCGTTGTCGCCGAAGCGGATCTCGCTGACCGCGATCGTGTCGTTCTCGTTGACGACCGGGACGACCCCTTCAGACAACAGCCTGTCGAAAGTCGCCGAAGCATTGAGATAGCGCCGGCGGGATTCGAAATCGTCCAGCGTCAGCAGCATCTGCGCGGCGAGCAGGTCCTGCTCCGCCAGCAGGTCCGACCAGGCGCTGGCCAGGGCGATCTGCCCGACCGCGGCGCACGCCTGCGCTTCGGACAATGTGCTGCGTCCGCCGCCTTCGATGCCCATCTTCGCCGCACCCAGCGCGATCGCGCCCGAACTCACGATCACGACCTCCTGCCCGCGGTCGCGCGCAGTCTTGACCTCAAGAACGACCGTGCGCAGCCATTCGGTGCGCAACCGCCCCTCGCCATCGACCAGCAGGTTGCTGCCGATCTTGATGACGAGCCTCTTGCAGGTGTCGGGCGAGCGGAAGTCCAGAAGGGTTTCGATTGCCATGGGTGTGGCAGTTAGCCGTTGCAGGCCCGCTTTTGAAGGGTTCAGTCGAGGGGCGACCAGTCCGCCTCGGTTTCGCTGTCCTCGACTTCGGCGCCATGCGTTTCGGTGGAGGTCTTTTCCGGCAGGTAGCCGAGCACTGCATCGAGCAGCGGCTCGATCCCTTCGCCGGTCGCGCCGGAGATCGCGAAGACTTCGTCCGCACCCGCAGCGAGCAATTCGTCCGCGAAACCGGCCGCAAGCTCCTCGTCGGCAAGGTCGAGCTTGTTCAGCGCGACGAGCCGCGGCTTGTCCGAAAGACCCGCGCCATAGGCTTCGAGCTCGCCCTCGACGACCCGCATCGCTTCCACCGGATCGGCATCGCCGGTCCCGGAAATGTCGATCAAATGGATCAGCACCCGGCAGCGTTCGATATGGCCGAGGAAACGGTCGCCGATACCCGCGCCGTCGGCCGCGCCCTCGATCAACCCGGGAATGTCGGCCAGGACGAATTCGCGTCCCTTGTGCCGTACCACGCCCAGCTTGGGGATCAGCGTCGTGAACGCGTAGTCGCCGACCTTGGCCCGCGTGTTGGTGATCTGGTTGATGAAGGTCGACTTGCCCGCATTGGGTAGGCCGAGCAGGCCTACGTCCGCCAGCAGCTTCAGCCGCAGCCAGACCCACATTTCCTCGCCTGCTTCGCCCGGCTGGTGCTGGCGCGGGGCACGGTTGGTCGAGGACTTGTAGCTGGCGTTGCCGCGCCCGCCCATGCCGCCTTCGAGGAACACGATCCGCTGGCCGACCTCGGTGAAATCGGCGAGAACGTCTTCCTTGTCCTCGGACAGGATCTGCGTTCCCACGGGGACCTTGATCACCAGGTCGGGCGCACCCGCGCCCGTCTGGTCCCGGCCCTGGCCGTGATTGCCGCGCTTGGCCTTGAAATGCTGCGAATAGCGGAAATCGATGAGCGTATTGAGGCCCGCCACGGCTTCGATGACAATGTCGCCGCCCTTGCCGCCGTTACCGCCGTCGGGTCCGCCGTATTCGACGTACTTCTCGCGCCGGAAGCTGACGGCGCCGGGGCCGCCCGCGCCGGACTTGAGGAAGATCTTGGCTTGGTCGAGAAAATGCATGGGCGCCAGATAGGCATTCGCGCGCCGAAGCGCCAGCGGTGCGTGGTGATTGGCGCGATGGTGGAGCCGAGCGGGATCGAACCGCTGACCTCGTCATTGCGAACGACGCGCTCTCCCAACTGAGCTACGGCCCCGTTCCATCGTCAGGCGCGGCCCCTCGCGAGCCAGCGCGGATGCGCGCTTTAGCGAAGGCCCGTGGGCCTGCAAAGGACAAAGTGCAGCTACTGAGGATCCGGGCCTGCAGTCGGGCCGTAGGCCGCGCCGGTTTCGGGCTGCGGGGCAGTCGGATCGACCGTGCGCACGATCGGCCCGCTGACCGGTGCCTGCCCGGCGCTGGACGCGGCGGACTGCTGCACGCCGGTATTGACCACCGTCCCGGTCGCCGTCGACGGCGCGACAGGCACACTCACCACCGGTTGCGCGCCCGCGATCGGCTGGGTCGCTGGCATGGTCCCGACGGTCGTCGTTCCTGCCGGAATGTTGACGGCCGGGTCGAGCGGATTGACGTACCCGGTCGCGGTGGTGGTCACCACGGGCGGACCGTAACGTGAATCCCAAGCCGCGAGATCGACGCGGTACTGCTCGTAGGCGCGGAAGAAATTCTCGAACACGCCCTCGATACGCGGCAGCGCGATCGCCGAGAAACTGTCGAGATTACCCTTCTCGACCGCGAGAAGCTCGGTGCTGACGCTCAGGGCCACGTCGCAGAACGCATCCTGCGCGGGCGGCAGGGCGAAATAGTTGTAGACCTGCGTCATGTAGGAATCCTGCACGTCGCGGTAGGTCGCACCGTACTTCTGGCGGAACTCGCTCGCCAGCGCCCGATTGGCTGCCGACAGGGCGCTCGCATGGTTATCGAGCAAAGCCTTGTAGTTCGGCAGGATGGCGGCGTGCTGCGGGTCGAGGCAGTTGAGCGCCGCGACATTGAGCGCGCTGCGCAGGTTCCAGGTCATCTGGGCAGGCGTCAGATTGGCGTTGACCGTCTGGCGGACCCCGTCGAACCCGACGCGCGGTATGACCATCGTGCCGACTGCGCCCATCGGCGGCAGCGGACGCGGCGGGATCACGACCGGCGGGGGAGGAGGCGGCGGCGGAGGCGGAGGCGGAGGCGGCGGGGTTGCGCAGGCTGCGAGCGCAGCGACCGCCCCGGTTACCGCAGCGAAGCGAAAATGCTGCCGTGTGAATTTCATGTCGCGCCCCTGTTCTCTCTCATCTTTCGATCATCCACCAGAGAGCCTTTCTCTGGGATGAAGCATCCCGTTCCTAGCAGCGGCGCAGACAAAGAAAATGCCCGGAACGTCGGGGACGCTCCGGGCACGATAAGGTGAGTCTTTTGTGCGACTATTCGCGTGTTCGGGTTACTCCCGGCTGCCCATGAAGCGCAGCAGGAAGAGGAACATGTTGATGAAGTCGAGGTACAGGGTCAGCGCGCCCATGATGATGGACTTGCCGGCCCACTGGGTGCCCTGCACTGCCATGTACTCGCGCTTCAGGCGCTGCGTATCGTAAGCGGTGAGGCCTGCGAAGATCAGCACGCCGATGAAGCTGATCGCCAGGTCCAGGCCCGACGACTGCAGGAACATGTTGATCACCATCGCGATCAGCAGGCCGATCACGCCCATCACCAGGAAGGTGCCCATGGCGGACAGGTCTTTCTTGGTGGTGTAGCCGAACAGGCTCAGGCCAGCGAAAGCGCCCGCCGTGGCGAAGAATGTCGCCGCGATCGAGGAGCCGGTGTAGACGAGGAAGATCGTCGATAGCGACAGGCCCATGAGCACCGCGAAGGCCCAGAACATGATCTGGAGAGTGCCGGTGCTGAAGCGGTTTGCGCCGAAGCTCATCGCGAAGACGATGGCCAGCGGCGACAAGGCCACCAGCCACATCAGCGGACCGCTGGCAAAGCTCGCCGCGAGGCCCGATTGCGCGGTCAGCAACGCGACCACGCCGGTCAGCAGCACGCCGGACGTCATGTAATTGTAGATCGAGAGCATGTGCTTGCGCAGCCCTGCGTCGAACGTGACGCGGCCGGCAGCATCACCCGTGCGGGGCACGGAAGCCGAGCCGAAACCCTGCCGCTCCGTGCGCTGGGGTTCGTTCCAATTGGCCATGTTAGGTCAACTCCTGTTGCCGGCCTCCGAAAGCGGGGCCGATACAGGTGGCAATATCGGGAGAAACCCACGCGGTTTCAAGCTAAACCGGACTCAGTTGCGCCGATTGCAATTAACCGTCTTTCGAGGATTTCCCCGCCATTTCCACGCTGCGATCGCGGGCTGCCTGCAAACACTCGCGCATCAGAGTGCGCATCGCATCGCCATCGTCGAGCACGTCGAGGCCCGCCTGGGTCGTACCGCCGGGGCTCGCCACGCGCCGCGCCAGCTCGCCGGGCGAAGCCTTGGCACCCGCCGCCAGCCGCGCCGCGCCTTCGACCATCTGCACCGCCATCCGCTCCGCCTGTCCGGGATCGAGGCCCACGTCCGCTCCGGCCCGGGCGAGCGTCTCGATGAAGCGATAGACGTAACCCGGACCCGATCCGGCCAGCGCCGTGAACGGGTGAAACAGCTCCTCGCTCTCGAGCCATTCGGCACTGCCCAGCCGGTCCACGAGCCGGGTGATGCCAGCGCGCGTCTCATCGTCGAGATCGTCGGACCACAGCCCGCAGGGCGAGGCACCGATCGCGGCGGCCAGGTTGGGCATCAGCCTCACGAAAGCCCCGGCGCGCGGGAAGTGCTCGCGCAGCGTCGAAACCGGCGCTCCGGCCAGCATCGACATTAGCACCGTTTCGGGACCGACGACGTGTTCGACCGTGGGCGCGACGGCGTCGAGCAATTGCGGCTTCACGCCGAACATCACGAGGTCGAATTCGCCCTGTGCCGGTGCCTCGGGCAACAGGGTCACGCCGTCGGGTGCGCTCTCGCGGCCCGGATCGATCGCGCTGAAACGGCCAGGTTCCAGCCCGCTCGCCAGCCAGCCGTCGAGGATCGCTCCGGCCATGTTGCCGAGCCCCACGAACAGGATCGCGTCGATGGTCTTCATAGTTCCGCCTCTGTTGTCGAGGCGCGGGTTAGGCTTCGCCCGCCGCATCCACAAGGGCACTGTCGAGCGCCGCGCGAGGAGCCTTGTCGCCCCACATCACGAACTGGAATGCCGGGTAGAACCGATCGCATTCGTCGAGCGCCGTTTCCACCAGGGCCTGCGCCTGCGCGATGCTGAGCAGGCCATCGTCGCCCAGAATGGTCGCATTGCGGTACAGCAGGACGCTGCCATTCGACCAGATGTCGAAATGGCCGAGCCACAGCTGCTCGTTGACCAGCGAGAGCAATTCGTAGGCAGGTTTGCGCTTGGCTTCGGGCACGCGGATGTCGGGCAGGCAGATAACCTGCAGCACGTTGTCCTCGGTCCGCCAGATGCAGCGCAGCTGATATTTCGCCCAGCTACCCTGGATCTCGCCGAACACTTCCTCGTCCGATTCGCGCGTGAAACTCCACCCGCGCGCCTCGAACAGTGCCGCCAGCATGTCGAGCGGAGCCGCGTCGTCTCCAGGTGTGTAGGTATCTTCAGCGGCCCGCATTTTCTTTTCCCGTCACGTCCATCGAAATGGTGGATGCATCGTTAACCGGGCCGCTGGCAACGCACGGCCTCGATGCCGCTGTTGAGAAGTGACCTGCGCTGTTCAAACCCTGTGCAAAACGCCCCGGACGGCGCGTGTACTCACTTGAGTTCGGCAATCGCCTGACCTTCGGGGCTGGTGTAGGAGAAGGTCGAAATACCCTTTTCGTTCAGAGCCTTGATTGCCGCGCGTGCAGCGGCTTCGCTGGCATAGGGCCCGGCGAGCAGGCGATTCGCCTGGCCCCAGGTGACGGTGTGCGGCGTGAACTTGCCGAGCTCGTCCGGAGCCTGGCGCGCGAGCCGCCGCCAGTCGAACTTGAGCGCCGAGAGGTCCTTGCCGGTCGCAACCTGCACCCAGATCCGGCTCGGCTCGCTGGGCGGCGGCGGCGCGACGACCTCGCGCTTGGGCTTGATCGTGGTAATGTCCACCGCACCCTGCCCCGGGCGTGCCTGCGGTTGCGCAACGGTATCGAGGCCCGAAAACGCGATCGAGACGCTCGGTTTCGCGGTTTCGGGTTGCGGCCGGTTCGCGGCGGGAATGGCGGGCTGAGAAACGGGCGTCGCGGGCGCGACCGATTGTTGCGAGATGACCCGGTCGAGCTGCGTCGCCGACGGCGATGTCTGGACGGCTGGACCGGGCACGGGCGCGGCGGGCCGATCCGCCGGAACTGCGACCCGGCCGATCAGCGTGCTCGCCGGCTTGGGCTCGGCGATGGCGGCAGGACCGGCAGCAGGCGGAGACAGCGGCGGGCCGACCGGCGGCAATTCGGCGGATGGGTCGGGCCTGACCTGCGCGGTGCTCGCCGGGCTCGCCATCGGTGGCTGTGCGCTTGGCGTGCTGGCGGGTGCAGGCGCCGCGATCGGCGTGAAAGTGGGTGCGGTGGCCGGGCGATCGACCGGCGCAGGTGTGGCGGGCGTAGCCGTGCGCCGGGAGCGGGACTGTCGCTTTGCAGGAGCAGGCGCGGCGGTCGAGGCAACCCTTTGCGGAGCCGCGGCCGGAGCGGTCGGGCGCGCCGCGGGCGTGGCGGGCCGGTCGAGCGCAGGGCCTTGCGGCGTGAGGCTGGCATCGGCCTGTCGCCCGGGGCTCGTCGACGCCGCGCCGGCGGTGCGCGAGTAACGCATCAGGCGGGGATCGTCCTGGCCGATAAGACCGGCCTGCGGAAAACGTCCGAGATTGGCCGCGGCAGCCTGTTGCGATTTGGTCAGCTGCGGCATGAACTTGAAATAGGGTTCGAGCTGGCGGGCCATCGCCTGTGGCATGACCGCATCGACGATCTGCTGCGCCTGGTCGGGCTTGCCGAGAATCGCCAGGCCGAAGGCACGCGCGCGATAGGCACCGAGATCGCGCCGTTGCAGCAGCGGCAGCAAGGTCTTCTCGAAGCCCGCGGCATCTCCGCCGATCGCCTGGCTGATGGCCAGCCGCCGGGTGATGTCGTCGTTCGCTCCGCGCGCGAGAAGCTTGCGATATTCCTCCTGCGCGTGGGCGTTGTCGCCGACTAGGTCGTAGGCCAGCCCGCGATCGCCCGCGAGGGTATCCGAGGACACGCCGGCACGCTCCGCCTCGGCGAAGAGACGCAACGCCTCGACCGGCCTTTCCGATCGCATGAACCCGGCCGCCATGCCCAGCTTGGCGCGCGGATTGCCCGGCGAGAGTTCGTCGGCACGTCCGAAGAAGCCGATCGCTGCGTCGATGTCCCCGACCTGTAGCGACGCGTTGCCCGCTTCCAGCAGTGCCTCGACGCTCTGCGGGTTGGCCGCGAGGCGCTGGAGAGCGCGATTGAGATCGCCGACATTGCTCGAGCCCGTCGGTTGCACCACAGCGCTCGCCTGTGCCCACGCGTTTGCAGGCATGACGAGAGCGGCACCGGAAAGGGCGGCGGCAGACAGGAAAAACGCGTTACGCATCGTGAGGCATCTAGTTGCTCTGGCGGGCGTTCGCCACGGACGGCGAGACGCTCCGTTCACCAGGCTAGACGAGCGAAGCTGGCTGCCAGATTTACTGCCGCCTCGAGCCGCCCGACCCTACTGGTTGTTCTGCCGTCCGAGGAAACGCGGGATGGACAACGACGAACTGCTGTCGTCATCGTCATCATCCTCGTCGTCGCTTGGTGTCGAGCCGCGCGAAAGGTTGGCCATCCGTTCGAACAGCGTGCTGCCCTGTCCTGAACTGCCCGCCGGGGGACCGCCGGCACCCGCTGCCGGGCCCTCGCCGCCGCCAACTGCGCCCGAGCCACCGCCCAGGATGCCGCGGCGCCGTCCGGGCTGCTTGCTCTGGAGCAGGCCGTCGCTTTCGTCCATCTCGTCGGAGCCGAGCAGCAGTTCGTCGGAACCGCCGTCGGCGTCGGCAATCTGGCCCATGCCGTCGAGATCGAGCGTGTCGCGCTCGCCGCCCGGCTCACCGTTACCGAAGCCCGGAGCGGCGACGCCGCTCGCATGGCCGCTGTCATCGGCAGGGGGCGAAAGGCGGTCGGACTCGTCGAATTCTTCATCCGCATGGTTGCGCAGACCGGCCAGCGGATCGACGATATCGTCGACGTCGTCGAATTCGTCGCCTTCGTCGGTATAGTCCTCGGCAGAGCCCAGACCGAACGATCCACGTTCATTGTCGGCAAGCACGTCGCGACCCTCACCGTCACCCGCCCCGGCCTCCGCAGCGGCGCCCAGTTCCAGCGGTTCGTCGTCCGCGACCGTTTCCTGCTCCATCGAGAGGTCGAGCGCGGGGCGCTTGGGCACGCGGCCGCCGCTCAGCGTGAACGGACGCGCCGTCGCTTCGCCGGGGACGGCGGTGTGATCGATGCCGGTAGCCACGACCGAAACGCGGATCTTGCCCTCGAGGTCGGGATTGAATGCCGAGCCCCAGATAATGTTGGCATCGTCGTCGACCAGTTCACGGATGTGATTGGCGGCTTCGTCGACTTCGAGCAGGCGCATGTCCTCGCCGCCGATGATCGAGATGATGACGCCCTTGGCGCCGGCCATGCTGACACCGTCGAGCAGGGGATTGGCGATGGCCTGTTCGGCCGCCTGCAGCGCGCGGCTTTCGCCTTCCGCCTCGCCGGTGCCCATCATTGCCTTGCCCATCTCGCTCATCACCGAACGCACGTCGGCGAAATCGAGGTTGATGAGGCCCGGCATCACCATCAGGTCGGTGATCGAGCGGACGCCCTGCTGCAGCACCTCGTCGGCGAGCATGAAGGCTTCCTTGAACGTCGTTTCCGCCTTGGCGACGAGGAACAGGTTCTGGTTGGGAATGACGATCAGCGTATCGACGTGCTTCTGCAGTTCCTCGATGCCCGATTCCGCGGCCTTCATCCGGCGGGTACCTTCGAACAGGAACGGCTTGGTCACCACGCCGACGGTCAGAACGCCCATCCGGCGCGCGGCCTCGGCGATGACCGGTGCGGCGCCCGTGCCCGTGCCGCCGCCCATGCCTGCCGCGATGAAGCACATGTTGACGCCTTCGAGCGCCTTTTCGAGTTCCGCGACGGTTTCTTCCGCGGCAGCCTTGCCGACTTCGGGGCGTGCGCCAGCGCCAAGCCCGCCGGTGATGTCAGGGCCGAGCTGGATGCGCGCATCGGTCGCCGAATTGGACAGCGCCTGCGCATCGGTGTTGGCGACGAGGAACTCGACGCCCTCGATGCCGGCGTCGATCATGTTGGCGATGGCATTGCCGCCCGCGCCGCCGACACCGATCACGGTGATGCGGGGCTTCAGCTCGTCGTCGCTCTCAGCGGGGCCGATATTGATGCTCATTGGGTAATCCTTTGCGGAGCCTGGGGCACGGAATGCACGTGCTGCTTAACTTGGCACAAACGGTTAACGCTACGGATAGGACTTGCGCCCTTATCCACAAGCATCATCGTCAATTGCGCCTGTTTTGACACTCAGAAATACTCTCGAACGGCGCGCCAGACGCGCTGGGCCAGTTCGGCGCCCGAATAACGGTGGGTCGGCTGGTAACCCGAACCGATCGAGCGGATGTCCACCGGATCGTCGGCGGCGTAGAGACACAGCCCCGCCAGCGTCGCGAAACCGGGCACGGAATGGGCTTCGGGAAGCCCCCTCAACGCCGGCGGCTTGCCGATCCGGACCGAGCAGCCGAGCGCGCTCTGCGCGTATTCGGCGATTCCGGCGAGTTCGGCTCCGCCGCCGGTCAGGACGACCTGGCCGCCACGGCGCGAAGTGAAGCCCATCGCCTTGAGCGTACGGCCAACCTCGTCGGTCAGCTGCGACAATTGCGCGGTCACGATCGCGACCAGTTCTGCCCGCGGGATGCGATTGTTCTCGTCCGCGCCGCGCGCGTGCGGGCCGGTGCCCTCGTCTCCCGGCCCGTTGATCGGGATCATCTCCCGGTGGTCGGACGGGCTGGCGATGGCCGATCCCGCGACGCATTTCAGTCGCTCTGCCTGGAAGCGCCGGATCCCCAGCGCGGAGGCGATCGCATCGGTGATGTCGTTCGAGCCGAACTGCACCGTCTTGAGGCCGGCGAGCATCCCGCCCGCGTGGACCGAGACATTGGTGACCTCGCCGCCGATCTCGACCAGCCCGACACCCATTTCCCGCTCCTCGGCGGTGAGGCAGGCGTAGCTCGCCGCGAGCGGGGCCGCGACCACCGCCTCGACATCGAGATGGGCATTCTGGACCGCCTCGATGAGGTTCTTTACCGGTGCGCCTTCGGCCAGCATCACGTGGATATCGACGCCCAGCGCCTCGGCGTGGAGGCCCTTGGGATTGGCGACGCCGTGCGCTCCGTCTAGCGTGTAGTGCGCGGGCAGTGCGTGCAGCACCATGCGTCCGTCCGGGTGGATCGTCTCGCGCGCTGCGACCAGCAGGTGCTCGATGTCCTCCTGCTCGATCCGGCGTCCGCCGATGTCGATCTCTACCTTGCTGATGGAGCTCGAAAGGCCGGCACCCGCGCAGGCGATCCAGACGCTGGAAATGCTCGTTCCGGCGTTCTTTTCCGCCCGCTCGACAGCATCGCGAATGGCGTAGGTGGCTGCCGCAATGTCGGTGACATAGCCGCGCTTGATCCCGCGGCTGGCACGGTGGCCCGAGCCGAGCACGATCATCTCGCCCGTTTCGGACATCCCGAGGATCATGGCCGAGACGCGGAAGCTGCCGATGTTCACCGCGCCGAAGACGCGGGCGATGCGTGGATTGGCCATCAGCTGCCTCCTTCCTTCGCGGCGATCACCTGCTGAGCGCGCCCCGGCACCCGCATGTAGATCCGTTCGGGCACGCGCATGTCGAAGCTCGCGACCTTGCCGCCGATCAGCCTGTTCGTCCCGTCGAGCCGGGCGAATGAGACCAGTGCGGTTGCCGCCTTGTCCTCGCCATGCGGGAGAGCGAGCATCTGGCCGGTCTTGAAAGTCAGGTTCCAGCGGCGGTTGCCGACCCACTCGGCCTCGCTCACCTGCGGCTGGAGCGCCGGCGCGGCATCGAGCAGCTTGGCAAGATCGGGAACCTGGTTGGCAGCGCCGGGGCCGGAGAGGACCAGCATGTCCTTGGCCGCGGCCGGCTTGATCGGTTCGAGTTCGTTGCCTTCGAGGTCGATCAGCACCATCCGTCCCGGCTTCTTGAGCACGGCGTGTGGCACACGCTCGACGATGTCGATCGCCAGCATGTCGGGCAGCTGGCGCGAAACGCGCGCGTCCTTGACCCAGCTGAGCGCCAGCAATTCGCTGCGGAGCGTTTCGAGATCGACCAGCGGCATCGGCCGGTCGCGCTCGGCCAGCGCCCGCTCGTATACCTTGAGCTCGTTCATGCGCTCGACCCCGGTCACCCGGACCCGGCGCACTTCGAAGCCCGCATCCGATGCCAGCGAAGCGACCTGGTGCTGCGCCATCGCGGGGACGCCTGCCAGGCTCGCGACGAACCAGGCGAGCGCCACCGCGGCACCGATGATGATGGCGAAGAATATCCGCTGCATCTGCTCCTCGGTGAAGGGCAGCAATGCCATCGCCGAATCCATCATCGAGAAGGTTTTCGCCTTCGCCTTGCGGCGCGTATTCGAACGCCCACGCGCGGCGGCGGCTCGCCGAACGGTCTGCCCTCCGCGCTTTACCTTAGCCATTGCCCTTGCCCCCGGATCCTGCCCCATGATCGCGCAATGCGGCGGCGACGATCATTTCGACCAGCTCGCCATATTCGATGCCATTGTGTTTCGCCTGCTCGGGCACGAGGCTCAGCGGCGTCATACCCGGCTGCGTGTTCGTCTCGAGCACGAACAACCCGTCCTCGCCGCGCTCGTCGTCCCAGCGAAAATCCGTCCTGCTGGTCCCCTTGCAACCGAGCAGGCGATGCGCCTCCAGTGCATATTTGCAGCACAGGCGCTCGATCTCTTCGGGAATTTCCGCCGGATAGACGTGGGTCGTCACCCCGTCGGTGTACTTGTGTTCGAAATCGTAGAAGCCGGACTCGATGATGAGCTCGGTCACGCCGAGCGCTTTCGGACCTTCCGCCGTATCGATCACCGCCGCGGTCAGCTCGTGCCCGCGGATGAAGGGTTCGGCGAGCAACTGGTCGAATTTCTGCCACGGGCCTTCGGCATCGCGCATGATCGGATTGCCGACGTTGCTGTCTTCCGTGACGATCGCGACCCCGACCGAGGAACCTTCGTTCACCGGCTTGAGCACATAGGGGCGCTGCATCGGGTCGCGTTCGTAAAGCTCCGCGCTCTTCACGATCCGGCCGCCGGGCATCGGCACCCCATGCGGGACGAGCGCCTGCTTGGTCAGTTCCTTGTCGATCGCGATGACCGAGGTCGCAAGGCCCGAATGGGTATAGGGCACACCCATCAGGTCGAGCATTCCTTGCACCGTGCCGTCTTCGCCCGGCACGCCGTGGAGCGCGTTGAAGACGACGTCCGGCGCGGCCTCGGCGATGCGCGCGGCGACCTGCCGGTCCATGTCGATGCGGGTGACTTCATGGCCGCGTTCTTCCAGCGCCTTGGCGACGCCTTCGCCGCTCATGAGGCTGACGGGACGCTCGTTGGCCCAGCCGCCCATGAGGACGGCGACGTGGAGCTTGCGGTCGAGGATGTCGCTCACGGCCGGCCCACCCGCTGGATTTCCCAATGCAGCTCGATACCGGAATTCTCGTACACGCGGCGCTTCACTTCCTCGCCTAGCCCCTCGATATCGGCGCTGGTCGCATCGCCGGTGTTGATCAGGAAATTGGTGTGTTTCTCGCTCACCTGCGCACCGCCCACGGCGAGACCCCGACACCCGGCCTCGTCGATCAGCTTCCAGGCCTTGTGGCCCTCGGGATTCTTGAATGTCGAGCCGCCGGTCTTGGATCGCAGGGGCTGCGATTCCTCGCGCGCCTGCGCGATGCGATCCATCTCGCGGCCGATTTCCGCCGGATCGCCCGGTTCGCCCTGGAACCGCGCCGAGACGACCACCGCGCCCGCAGGCAGCGCCGAATGGCGGTAGGAATAGCGCAAGTCTTCGACCGGCAGGGTGACCAGGCTGCCGCCCGGCATGATCACGTCGCAATCGATAAGCACGTCGGAGACCTCGCGGCCATAGGCGCCGCCGTTCATCCGCACGAAACCGCCGACCGTGCCGGGGATGCCGCGCATGAATTCTAGGCCCGCCACGCCGCAATCGCGTGCCGCGCTGGCAACGAGGATGCCGTGTGCGCCAGCGCCGCATCGGACCACGCACGTCTCGTCGTCGATCGTCACGTCGGCAAAGCTCTTGCCGAGCTTGACCACCACGCCCGGCACGCCGCCGTCGCGCACGATCATGTTCGAACCGAGCCCCAGCGCCATGACCGGAACGTCGGGCGAGAGCTGGTTGAGGAAGGTTCTGAGATCGTCGAGGTCCGCAGGTTCGAACAGCCAGTCCGCCTTACCGCCAGCCTTGAACCAGACGAGCTTGGCGAGCGGTGCATTGGGCGTGATCGTCCCGCGAATGCCCGCGCTCGGGATATCGGCGGCCCACGCCTCCTCGACCTCGCAGTCGGGGGCCATGCCGTCGTCCCAGTTCCACACGTCGTCGGGCTGCTCCATGCTCATGCGGCCCCGGCAGCCTGTTCGATGGCCTTGGGCAGGCCCGCAGCCCATTTGGTGATGTCGCCAGCGCCGAGGCAGACCACGTAGTCGCCGTCGTGCAGGCTCCCGGCCAGTTGCTGCGCCAGTTCCTCGGGCCCGGCGACCTTGCTCGCCGCACGGTGACCGCGCGACTTGAGACCGGCGACCAGCGTGTCCGCATCCACGCCCTCGATCGGATCCTCGCCCGCTGCGTAGACCGGCGTCACATAGACCTGGTCGGCCTCGTTGAAGCAGCTCTGGAACTCGTCCATCAGGTCGCGCAGGCGGGTGTAGCGGTGCGGCTGGACGACCGCGATGACCCGGCCTTCGGTTGCCGAGGCAGCTTCGCGCGCCGCGCTCAGCACAGCGCGGATCTCGACCGGGTGGTGCGCGTAATCGTCGATCACCGTCGCACCCATGGCGGTGCCGACCCTGGTGAAGCGCCGTCGCACGCCGCCGAATTCGCCGAAGCCGCTGCAGATGACCTCGTTCGAACAGCCCATCTCGATCGCCACGGCAATCGCGGCGAGCGCGTTCTGGACGTTGTGGCGCCCCGGCATCGGCAGCCTGACGTTCTCGATCCGGCGGTCTTCCTCGCCGCGCTGGCGCACGATCACGTCGAAGGCGTTGCCGCCCGCTTCGGGCCGCACGTTCACGCCGCAGATGTCGGCCTGCAGGTTGAAGCCGTAGGTGACGACGCGCCGGTCGCGGACCTTGCCGATCACCGCCTGCACTTCGGGATGGTCGATGCACAGCACCGCCGCGCCATAGAACGGGACGTTGTGGATGAACTCGACGAAGGCGCTCTTCACCCCGTCGAAGTCGCCGTAATGATCGAGGTGTTCGGGATCGATATTGGTGACGACCGCGATCGTCCCGTCGAGGCGCAGGAAGCTGCCGTCGCTCTCGTCCGCCTCGACCACCATCCAGTCGCTGTCCCCGAGCCGCGCGTTCGAGCCGTATTGCTCGATGATGCCGCCGTTGATGACGGTCGGATCGACATGGCCTGCATCGAGCAGCGCCGCGATCATGCTGGTCGTCGTCGTCTTGCCGTGGGTTCCGGCCACGGCGACGGTGTTCTTCAGCCGCATCAGTTCGGCGAGCATTTCCGCGCGGCGCACCACCGGGATGCGGTTTTCGAGTGCATAGGCGACTTCGGGATTGGTCCGCTTGACCGCGGTGGAAGTCACGACGACGGCTGCGCCCTCGACGTTATCCTTCTCGTGCCCGATCATGACCGAGATGCCCTGCGACCGCAGCCGCTCGACGCTAGGGCCCTCGTTGAGGTCGGAGCCCTGAACCGTGTAGCCGAGGTTGTTCATCACCTCGGCGATGCCGGACATGCCGATCCCGCCGATGCCGACGAAGTGAATGGTCCCGATGTCGGTCCCCACGCCTTTCATGCCGCGTCCCCCGCGTATCGTTCCTCGCGCTCGCCGACCGGCTCGTCCGCCAGCCGGATCACGTCCATCAGTTCGCTGCCGCCGAAGCTCTCGACGAGGTCGGCCAGTTCCTCGACCGCCTTGGGCCGCCCGCAGTTCCACGCGGCATGGGCTGCATTGGCGAGCGTGCCGGGATCCTGCGCGATGGCCTGGATCTGCTTGGCGAGTTCCTTTGGCGTGAAGGCTTCCTGCCGGATGGCCCGCGCGCCGCCCGCCCTGGTCATCTCGCGCGTGTTGGCCGCTTGGTGATCGTCTGTCGCGATCGGCAGCGGGACGAGGATTGCGGGACGCCCGACGGCGGTCAGCTCGGCGATCGAAGAAGCGCCGGCGCGCCCGATGAATAGGTGGGCGTGGGCGAGCCGCGCGGCCATGTCCTCGAAATAGGTGCCGAGTTCGGCGGGAATGTCATGCGTGCGATAGCGTTCGCGCACCGCCTCGAGGTCTTCCGGGCGGCACTGCTGGGTGACCTGCAGTCGCTGGCGCAGCGCCGGCTGGAGCATGGAAAGGCCGTCCGGCACGACGAGGCTGAGAACGCTCGCGCCCTGGCTGCCGCCCGTGACCAGCACCCGCAGCAAGCCGTCCTCGGTGAACGGCGGGAACGGCTCGTCGCGCAGCGCGAGGACCTCGGCGCGAACCGGATTGCCGACGAGATGGACCTTGTCGCGGTGCTTGGCCTTCAGCCGGTCGATATCGGGATAGGCGGTCGCGATCGCATCCACCTGCCCCGCCAGCATCCGGTTGACGCGCCCGAGAACGGCGTTCTGTTCGTGAACCACGCTGCCGATCCCCGCCCCGGTCGAAGCGAGCAGCGCGGGAAAGGCAGGATAGCCGCCGAAGCCGACGACGGCGCTCGGCTGGAAACTGTCGAACAGGCGCAGCGCCATGCGCCGCCCCTCCATGATCGCAGCGGCCCCTTTGAACCAGCTCAGCGGGTTCCTGGTGATCCGGCCGGCGGGAAGAACATGCGCGGGCATGAAATCGGGTTTGCCGGGGATCTTCGCGCCGCGTTCGTCGGTGATGAGCGCAACGTGATGACCGCGCCGATCGAGTTCGGTTGCCAGCGCGAAGGCCGGGATGAGGTGCCCGCCCGTTCCGCCCGCCGCGAGAACGTAGTGCCGCGTCGCGCCGCTCATTTCCGCGCCACCTTCGCTTCGAGCAGGGCGACGAGGCCCGGCGTCTCGCGCCGCAGGAAGGGATTGCGCCGGGTCAGCGCCAGCAGCAGCCCCACCGCGAGGCAGACCGCGATCGTCGAGGATCCGCCGTAGCTTACCAGCGGCAGCGTCATGCCCTTGGACGGGAACAGCTGCAGGTTGACGAGGATGTTGATGAAGGCCTGGCCACCGATCTGCGTCGCAAGGCCCGCCGCCGCGAGAAGGGTGAACAGGTCTTCCTCGTCCACCAGCCGGATCAGCACGCGCATCAGGATGGCGAGATAGAGCAGCACCACCAGCGCGCAGACCAGCAGGCCGAATTCCTCGCCGATGACCGAGAAGATGTAGTCGGTATGCGCTTCGGGCAGGTTCATCTTGCGAATGCCCAGCCACATGCCGCTCCCGGTCCAGCCGCCGGCCAGCAGCGTGCGGCTGGCAAGGTCGACCTGGTCGAAGGCCGTGCCGCCGAACAGGAAGTCGTCGATACGATGGCGCGCGTTGTCGTAGATGAAATAGGTAACCGTCAGCAGCGCGAAGGTTCCGCCGATCAGCGCCGCCAGCCGCTTCACCGGCACGCCCGCGAGAAGCACCAGCACGAACCACACGCCGCCGAACAGGATGGTGTCGCCAAGGTTCGGCTGCAGCATCAGCAGCGCCGCGACGAGGCCCATGCAGGCCGTCGCCAGGCCGAGCACGGGGATGTTCGGATCGCGGTTCTTCCACGATATGACCCAGGCGAGGAAGATCGCGAAACCGGGCTTAAGGAACTCGGACGGCTGGAACCGGATGCCGAGATTGATCCAGCGCCGCGATCCGTTGACCTCGCTGCCGAGCACCGGGACCAGCAGCAGCGCGCAGAACATGGCGACTGCCAGCACGATGCCGAGGCGACGCGCGTTCTCGCGGCTGAGCATGGATGCGCCGATCATCGCGGCGATCGCCATCACCTGCCAGGCGATATGCTGCCAGTAGAAATAGAGATCGGGAAGCCGCTTGGCGGCAGTCGAGAGCCGGTCGGCACTGGCGGGCGAGGCGGCGGCGACCGCCACCGTGCCGATCGCCATCAGCGTCAGGATCAGACCGAGCAGCACACGATCGATCTCGCGCCACCAGATCTTGACTTCGGCCTTGCGCGAGCCGCGATAGGTCTCGATACGCGGGGCGCGCTCGCCGGAACGCGGGAGATAGGGCTGCTGCAGGCTCATGCGCCCACCTCGCAGCAGATCGCGTCGCCCGTTTCGTATTCGCCGCTGGTCAACGCCCTGACGATCGAGCGGAACTGGTCGCCGCGCGCCTCGTAATCCTTGAACTGGTCGAAGCTGGCACAGGCGGGCGACAGCAGCACGACTTCGCCGGGCCGGGCAGCGTCCATCGCCTGCTTGACCGCCTCGCACAGCATTTCGGATCGGCTGACCCTGGTGCCCTTGCCCTCGAGCTCGTCGGCGAAGGCGGGTCCGGCATCGCCGATGGTATATGCCGCCGCCACATTGCCGAGATGCGCTTCGCACTCCTGCAGGCCCGGCTCCTTGGGAAGTCCTCCGAGGATCCAGTGGATGCGCGCGCCCCCGCCGTTGATGCCGGGATCGGGCGGATAGGCGGCGAGAGCCGGCGCGGCGGAAGCCTGGTTGGTCGCCTTGCTATCGTTGATGAAGAGCACACCGCCGTGATCGGCGACCAGCTCCATGCGGTGCGGCAGGCCGGTGAAGGTTCGGAGGCTCTCGCGGATTTTCTCCAGCGTGACACCCAGGATGTCGCAAACCTCGATCGCCGCTGCCGCGTTTTCCAGATTGTGCGGTCCTTGAAGGGAGGGCCACTCGTCCTGTTCGCCTGCATCGACGCCGCGATGACGCAGTACATCTTCAAGGACGCTGGCGATCAAACCTTCGGCAAAGCGGCCAAGCGAGCGAGCGTCGGTGAAGCGCGCGATGGAATTGTGCCCTGCCGACTGCATTGCGAAAAGCCGCGCCTTGCTCGCCGCATATTTCTCGAAGCTGCCGTCGTAGCGATCGAGATGATCTGGCGTGATGTTGAGCAGCACCGCGACATCGCAATCGAGGCTCTGCGTCAGGTCGATCTGGTAGCTCGACAGCTCGAGGACGTAGACGCCACCTTCAGGCAGCGGCTCCTGCTCCATGATCGGGATGCCGATATTGCCGCCCATCAGCGTCGGCACGCCGGCTTCTTTCAGGATGTGATGCACCAGTGCGGTCGTGGTCGACTTGCCATTGGTCCCGGTAATGCCGACGACCTTGTGCGGAGGCAGGCTCGCGCGGGCCTGCGCGAACAATTCGATATCGCCGATCACCGGCACGCCATAGTTCGCGGCATGGGCGCTGATCGGATGGGTGTTGAGCGGCACTCCCGGCGACACGACCACGCCCGCATAGCCGGTAAGGTCCGTCTCCAGCGGGTCGGCCAGCTCTACCCGGCCCGCAACCTTGTCCCGCGCATTATCCTGCCGGTCCCACGCCGTGACCTCGGCCTCGCTCGCCAGCAGCGCATTGACCGTCGCCAGCCCCGAACGGGCTAGGCCCAGCACGGCATAGCGCTTCCCGGCAAAGGCGGGCGAGGTAATCACCGCAGCTTCAGCGTCGCGAGCCCGGCGATCGCCAGCACGATCGAGATGATCCAGAACCGGATCACGACCGTGCTCTCGCTCCAGCCGAGCTGTTCGAAATGGTGGTGGATCGGCGCCATGCGAAACACGCGCCTGCCGGTCCGCTTGAACCAGAAGACCTGGATGATGACCGACAGCGCCTCGAGCACGAACAGCCCGCCGACGATGGCGAGCACGATCTCGTGATGGCTTGCCACCGCGATCGCGCCGAGCGCCCCGCCCAGTGCCAGCGATCCGGTATCGCCCATGAAGACCGCGGCCGGCGGCGCGTTGAACCACAGGAAGGCAAGCCCCGCCCCCATGATCGCGCCGCCGAAGACGGCCAACTCGCCCGCACCCTCGACGTAGGGGATGCCGAGATATTCGGAGTAGTCGACGCGGCCGACGAGATACGCGATCAGCGCGAAGGTGCCCGCCGCGATGATCACCGGCATGGTGGCAAGCCCGTCGAGCCCGTCGGTCAGGTTCACCGCATTGCCCGCCCCGACGATCACGAAGGCGGCGAAGACGTAATAGAACCAGCCGAGTTCGACCCCGAGGAAGTTGAAGAACGGCACGTAGAGGAAGGTGCTGACCTGCCCGACGATGATCCAGGAAGCGATGCCCGCCACCACGAATTCCATCAGCAGGCGGACCTTGCCCGACACTCCCTTGTGGCTCGCCTTGGAAACCTTGTCGTAATCATCGAGGAAGCCGATCAGCCCGAACCCGCCCGTCACCGCGAGGCAGGCCCACATGAACGGGTTGGTGACGTCCATCCACAGCAGCAGCGAAATCGTCAGCGAGACGAGGATCATCAGCCCGCCCATGGTCGGCGTGCCGCGCTTGGCGAGATGCGTTTGCGGCCCGTCCTCGCGGATCGGCTGGCCCTTGCCCTGGCGCACGCGCAGCATGTTGATGAATCGCGGACCGATCAGCAGCCCGATGACGAGCGCCGTGATCAGCGTCGCGCCGACGCGGAAGGTCTGGTAGCGTATGAGGTTCAATACGCCTTCGAAACCCAGCCACTCGGCAATCAGATATAGCATCTCGTATTCCTAGCCCGCCCCGCGATCCGCAGCCTGCGCGAAATGGGCGACAACCTTGCCCAGCCCGACCGAGTTGGAGCCCTTGACCAGCACCGCGTCTCCCGCGGTCAGGCCGAAGTCCTCCAGCGCCTCGATAGCCGAAGCCGGATCATCGCAATGCGCGAAGCTCAGGGGGTTGCCAAGCGGATGGGCCGAGGGTTTCCCCAACTCGCGCGCGAGCGCCCGCATCTCCTCGCCGACCAGGATTGCGAAATCGACCTTCGCATCGTGGATCGGCTCTGCCAACTGGGCATGGAACCCGGCGGCGAAATCGCCCAGTTCCTTCATGCTGCCGAGCACCGCGACCCGGCGCGTGGCAGGCGTCTGGCCAAGCTGGCGCAGGGTCGCGCGCATGCTCGCGGGATTGGCATTGTAGCTTTCGTCGATCAGCAGCGCCGTGCCGCCCGGGGCAGGAACGCGATGGCGCGCGCCGCGGCCCTTGAGACCGCCCATCTCGGCCAGCGCCAGGCCCGCCGCACCCAGGTCACCGCCCGCAGCGCTCACCGCGGCGACAACGCACAGGGCATTGGAAATCCAGTGTTCGCCCGGCTCGGCGACAGTGAAGCACAGCCGCGCATCCGCCATCGCGGCTGTCACCAGCGTCCCGCCATGGCTGACCGGAATGGCATCGAGCAATCGCACGTCGGCGTGGTCGGCCTTGCCGAAGGACACGATCCGTGCACCGGCGGCCTCGGCATGGCGCTTCAGTCGCTCGAAATGCGGGCTGTCGGCGGGGATGACGGCCGTGCCGCCTTCGACCAGGCCGGAGAAGATCTCGCCCTTGGCATCGGCGATCGCTTCCTCGCTGCCAAGGTTCTCGATATGCGCGGGCGCGATGGTAGTGACGACCGCGACATGCGGGCGCGCCTGCACGGTCAGGCCGGCGATCTCGCCTGCGTGATTCATCCCCATCTCGAAAATGCCGAAGCGGCTGCGCACGGGCATCCGCGCCAGGCTCAACGGCACGCCGACATGGTTGTTGTAGCTGCGGACCGAGCGATGAGCCGCACCGCGGCTAGAGCGATCGAGCGCCGCGAAGATGGCTTCCTTGACGCCCGTCTTGCCGACCGAGCCAGTGACCGCGATCCGCACTGCCTGCGCCCGGTCGCGCGCCGCTGCGGCCAGCGCTTCCAGTGCGACGGTGGTGTCCGCGACCAGCACGTGCGGGCCATCGACCGGCCGATCGACGAGTGCGCCGGCAGCGCCCTTGCCGAATGCCATTTCGACGAAGCGGTGGCCGTCCATCGCCTCGCCCTTGAGCGCCACGAAAAGGTCGCCCGGACGCACGTCGCGCGAATCCATCTCTACATTGGCGACCTGGAATTCAACCGAAGCCGTGCCGCCGGTAACGCGTGCGATCTCGTCCGACGTCCATAGCGCCAGCGGCAGGCTGTCCTGCTCTGTAACCGGCCATTTGAGCAGTGCGCTCATGCATTTCCTCCCTGAGCGGCAGCACATTCGCGCGCCACCGCCACGTCGTCGAAGGGCAGGACTTTCATGTCCGCCGCGCGCCCGATGATCTGTCCCTGTTCGTGTCCCTTGCCCGCGACTAGGACGATGTCCTGTGGGCCTGCGTCGCGAATAGCCGCCTGGATCGCTTCTCGCCGGTCGCCGATCTCGAACAGCGCGTGCTCGCCCTTCGCCCCCTCGGCTCCGGCCATCACGGCCCGCCGGATCGCGGCGGCATCCTCGCCGCGCGGATTGTCGTCGGTGACGATGATGACGTCCGAATGGCGGGCAGCGGCGGCGCCCATCGGGGCGCGCTTGCCTGCATCGCGGTCCCCGCCCGCCCCGAATACCGTGAT
Source organism: Qipengyuania oceanensis (assembly GCF_009827535.1). Lineage (NCBI taxonomy): Bacteria > Pseudomonadati > Pseudomonadota > Alphaproteobacteria > Sphingomonadales > Erythrobacteraceae > Qipengyuania > Qipengyuania oceanensis. The sequence continues at coordinate 1,045,705 of NZ_WTYN01000001.1, forward strand.
GAGCCGGGCGTTGGGATGCTCGGCGACATGCGGGCGCAAGGCTGCGATCGCGGCCTCTAGCGCATCCGGGGTGTGGGCGTAGTCGATGTAGACCGGCGCGCCGCTCTGCGCGATGGCTGCCCGTTCGAGCCGCCCGCGCACCGGCTGCAGCCGAGCGATGTTCGAAAGCGTCGTCAGCGGGTCGCCGCCGGTCGCGATGACCAGCGCTGCGGCGGTCAGTGCGTTCGCGGCCTGGTAGGCGCCGATCAGCGGCAATTGCAGCTTGCGCGTCTCGCCGTCGAATTCGACTTCCAGTTCCTGACCCAGCTGCGTCGGCGTGTGGGCGAGCAGGCGGATGAAGTCGCCCTGCTCGCCCACGGTCAGCACGCGCGCGCAGCAAGTGCGCGCATGCTCTGCAGCCATTGCCGTCCACTCGTCGCCGCCGGTCCACACGACGGCGGTCGCGTTCTCGTCGGTGACTTCGGAGAACAGCCGCATCTTGGCAGCGAAATAGTTCTCCATCGTCTCGTGGTAATCGAGGTGGTCGCGGCTGAAATTGGTGAACGCGGCGGCGCGCACTTTCACGCCCTCGTTGCGGTATTGCGACAGGCCGTGGCTCGATGCCTCGTACGCGACATGGGTAACGCCTTCGCGCGCGAGGCCGGTCAGGTTCGACAGGAAAGTGACGATGTCGGGCGTGGTCAGCCCGGTGGAGACGCTACCGTCGGGCGTGGTCACACCGAGCGTGCCGATGCTGGCAGCCCGCTCGCCAGCCATCCGCCACAACTTGCGCGTCATCTCGACGGTCGAGGTCTTGCCGTTGGTCCCGGTGACGGCGACGATGGTGTCGGGAACCGGCGTGAAGAATTGCGCGGCGAGATTGGCGAAGGCGCGGCGCGGCTCGGCATCTGCGATATGGAGCGCGCGTTCGACACGGGCTTCCGGCCGTGCGACCACGGCGACCGCGCCCGCTTCCACGGCAGCAGGAATGAAATCCTCGCCATTGACGCTCGCGCCCCGGAACGCGCCGAACACCGTGCCCGGCGCGACCTTGCGATGATCGATGGCGAAGCCGGTGACATTGGTGTCGCCTGCATCCACGCCCGTCATGCCCGCCCCCTCGAGGATGCGCGCCAACTTCAACTGTGGTCCCCGACCAGCGGCTTGAGGTCCGAAATGTCGACGTCACGGTGTTCATCGGGCTGCACACCGAGGATCGGCCCGATCCGCGGGACCAGCTTGCCGACGATTGGAGCCGCGTTCCAGGCGGCGGTGCGCTGGAAGGAACTGGCGACCGTGCCGCGCGGCTCGTCGAGCATGGCGATCACGACATAGCGCGGATTGTCCATCGGAAAGGCTGCGGCAAAGGTCGAGACGAGCGTGGTCTTGCGGTAGCCGCCCGCGCCCGGCTTTTCCGCCGAGCCGGTCTTACCGCCGACCCGGAAACCCGGTGCATCGGCGTTGCGGCCCGTGCCGTAGAGCGAAATCATCCGCAGCAACTGGCGCATGCGCGACGAAGTCGATTCCTTGAACACGCGGCTCCCGCGCACTTCCTTGCCTTCGGCGACCTTGTGCAGCGTCGCCGGACGCCAGATGCCGCCGTTGACCATTGCCGCATACGCGCTCGCAAGGTGCAGCGGGGTCACCGCGATACCGTGACCGTAGCCGACCGTCATCGCCCGCAGGCGGGGCCACTTGCCGCTCGCCCAGATGGGGAATCCACGCGCCGGCAGTTCGATGTAAGCGCGCTCGTTCATGTGCAGTCGGCGCATGTAGTCCTGCATGACCGCCGGGGTCATCTGGTCGACGATCTGCGCGGTGCCGACGTTGGAGGAATGAATCAGCACGTCCGGCACGTTGATCGACTGGCCGATCACGTGGCTGTCGCTGATCGTGAAGCCGCCGACACGCATCGGCAGGCCGGAATAGGTCTGGCTCATGCGGGTCAGCGCGCCGCTGTCGATCGCAGCGGCGACGGTCAGCGGCTTGAAGGTCGAGCCGAGTTCGTAGACCTGGTTGGTCACCCGGTTGAACATGAGCTTCTCGCCCTCGGCGTCGATCCGATTGGGATCGAATTCCGGAAGGCTTGCAAGGCCCATGACCTCACCGGTATCGACGTCCAGCACCACGCCTGCAGCACCGGTCGCATTGACCGCGAGCATGCCCTTGCGCAGTTCGTCCTCGAGCGCGCCCTGCACCCGCATGTCGATCGAAAGCGGTATGGGATCGCCGCGCGTGGCCGGATCGAGCAGCCGTTCATCGAGCACGGCTTCCATGCCTACGCGGCCGTGACCGTCGGCGGCAACGAAGCCGAGGACGTGCGCACCCATCGAACCTTGCGGATAATGCCGGTCCGTTTCCTGCGGCATTTCGAGGGCGATTTCGCCGATGCCCTGCACCAGGTTCGCCTCTTCGGGAAGTACCCGGCGGCGCAGATAGCCCGACCGGCCCGAGGCGAGCCGCTCGGCGATTTCGGCCTCGTCGAGATCGGGGAAGATGGCGACGAGTTCTGCCGCGACCTGCTGCGGCGTCTTGACCAGCGCCGCACCATCCTCGCCCAGCGCCTTGGGATTGAACCACAGTGCATAGGCGGGGAATGCGCGTGCAAGCGGCACGCCGTTGCGATCGGTGATCTCGCCACGCGGCGGCAGCAGGGCGTCATGGAGCGAGGTGGTGATGACCGCCTTGTCGCTCAGCCCGAGATAGAAGATGCGCGCCACCGCCAGCGATGCGACGAAGGCGAACAGCAGCGCGACCCACAGCACCCGCAGCCGCGCCGTATCGAGCGACTTCCTGCGTATGCTGACCAGCTGCACGCGACCGGTCGAGATCGCCGTGCTGACCGTTACCGCATTCATTCGACGACCTCTGCGACCCGGGCGACGAGGGGAGTGGCTTCACCGAAGGCGCGCGCGAAATCATCGGCGGCAGACGCCTTGATCTCCATCTGCCCCGGCTTCTTTGCCGAAGGCGATTGCACGCGGTCGGCCTGGGCGACGCGCTGGCCGCTGATGGGCGAAACCATTGCATCCAGCGCTTCCGGCGAAGGCGCGGCGTCGGGTGCACGCGCCACGCGGATCGGCGAGGGGGCGTTCATCCCGCGCGGCGCGCCGAGGCTGGCGAGCTGGCGCACTCCGGAAATATACTGGTCGGCGCGCGGGGCCTTGTAGCCGAATTCGATCGCGTTCCAGTCGGCAAGCTGCTGCTGGTTCGCGCGCGCCTGGAATTCGGTTTCGAGCAGCAGTTTCTCGCGTTCGAGCTGGACGATCTGCCGCTCGGCGAGGCGCACCTCGCTCTTCACCGAGTTGACTTGGAAGGTGAGCGCGATGAAGCAACCGAAGCTGATGCTCAGCGCAAACAGCCAGCCGATCTGGCGCAGCCGGGATCCGCGCGACATCATGCGGCAAGCTCCCGTGCGGGGGCGCCGGTGCGGACCGCGTGACGCAGGACCGCCGAGCGCGAGCGCGGGTTGCGCGCGATCTCGGCCTCGGTGGCTCGGACGGCCTTCGATACTTTCGTGAAAACCGCCGGGTCGTTCGCCACCACGGGCAAGTGGCGCGAACCGCCGGTGCTGGCGGATGCCTCTCGCAGGAAGCGCTTGACGATCCGGTCCTCGAGGCTGTGAAAGCTGACCACCGCGAGCTTGCCGCCCTCCCCCAGCAGCTGCTCGGCACCGGAAAGCCCCTCGCGCAGTTCGTCGAGCTCGCCGTTCACGTGGATGCGGATCGCCTGGAAGGTGCGGGTCGCCGGGTCCTTCTTGTCATGCGGCTTGTGGCCCAGCGCCCGGCGCACGATGCCAGCCAGTTCGCCAGTCGTCTCCAGCGGCCGCGCGGCGACGATGGCGCGCGCGACGCGGCGGGACTGGCGCTCCTCGCCATAGGTATAGAGCACGTCGGCGATCGCATCGGCATCCGCCGAGTTCAGGAAATCTGCCGCGCTGGTGCCATCCTGGCTCATCCGCATGTCGAGCGGGCCGTCGAGCGAAAAGGCGAAACCGCGCTCCGCCTGGTCGAGCTGCATGGAAGAAACCCCGATATCCATCACCACGCCGTCGACGCGGGACAATCCCGATTCGGCGAGCGCGTTAACCATTTCGGAGAATCGGCGCGGATGGAGAATGAGGCGCGGCGGGTTTTCCCCCGTCTCGCGCCACGTGCGACCCGAGGCAATTGCGTCGGGGTCTCTATCGAACGCGTGGACAGTCGCACCTGCATCGAGCAGGGCGCGCGTATATCCACCCGCGCCGAATGTCGCATCGACGATGACGTCGCCGGGCCGTGGGGCCAGCGCGGCGATCACCTCGTCGAGGAGAACGGGGATGTGGGGAGCGTTCACTTGCGCTTCCCCTTGGCTTCGGCCTCGGCCGTGAGACTGGCGCAGGCCGCCTGCGCGGCGGCCCATTCGGGACCCATCGCCTGCAACCTGGCAGGATTCCAGATCGTGAAAAACCGGCCCGCGCCCTGGAAATACAGCCCACCGTCGTCGATCCCGGCCAGATCGCGCAGGTGGTCGGGCAGGACGAAGCGGCCGCTGTCGTCGAAGGGAAGCTCGACGAAGCCGAACAGGTGCATGGCGCGCAGGTCGCGATCGAATTCAGCCTGCATGCGGATCGCGCGCTCTTCCTCGCGGTCAAGCTGCTCGTCGAGTTCGTTCTTGCGGGAGAGGCCGAAACCGGTGAGGCAATCCCAGCGATCGTGCTTGGCGAGACACAGGACCCGGCCGTCGCTCGATTCCTTGACCGCCTTGCGGAAGAGCGGGGGCAGCGTGAAGCGGCCCTTGTCGCCCGAGGGCGAAAAGGCCTGACCGCTATATCCTCCGAAAGACACTCCCGACACCTCGCCCCATCCCCTGTTTGGGCCGCATTTGCCGGACACAGCTTCCCCGCCGCCGCCCGCGCATGTTGACGGGAGGCCTGGCTCGCTTTCGCGAAGCCGGGCAGGAACACTCTGTCCGATGGAATATCTTGTTAACTCGGGAACTTCCGGGATGGAAGGGAAAATTGCGGGATTTCACGGGAAAACTCGGTAAATGTATGATTTACCGTGCTTTTCCTTATTAACCTTTGCTCCGCCTGCACGTGGCTAAGGCACGCAAATCCAAGCAATTGCGCGGGTATTTGCCAAGTCATCAAGCAGCGCACCGATCATTCCCGCGATTTCCCCGTTTTGCCCCGACTCGACTCGAAAGCCCGAACGACCAGCACGTCCAGTCCAGCGGTGCGTCCGCCTTCCTTCTCGCCGTTCTCGATCAGCGTCGCGTCTGCGACGATCAGCGCACGCCCGGCCCCGATGGCGCAATCCGCGACCAGGCCATCGGCAAGCAGCGCGCAGTCCGAAGGTTCGCCCCCGGCCGGTGCGCGCTTCACGAAATGCCCGGCAAGGCTGACCGGTATCGTGGCTTCGCCCAGCGAAACCGTCCGGATGCCGTCCGGCTGGTCCTCGTCGAACAGCAGTTCAAGGCCCCAGCGCGCGAGGATCGGCGAGATGAGCACCACGTCCTGCGGCCTGCGCCGGTCCCCGATATGGAAGCGTGATTCGGCCGAAAGATAGGGATCGGCGAACATCAGCAGTCGCCCGCCGTCCCGCACCCAGGCATCGAGCTCGACATTTTCCGCACCCGAGAGCGCGCGCGGTTGCGCGAGGATCGCCCGGTCCATTTCGGCAAGGCCGCGATCGCCATCGAGCGTGTCGAGCGGCACGAGCCGATAGTCACTTTCCAGTGCGGTGCGGACCCAGTGTGTTGCGGCGGCACCGGACAGCATCTCGTTCACGTCGGCGACTTCGCCCCAATAGATGGGCAGCGTGGCGAACAGGCCGAGTTGCGGCTTGCGCGCCTCCTCGGACACGACATCCACTTGCCCGTCCTCGACCTGGCCGAACATCCCGCCCGACCACCAGAGTGCACTTGCAAGAAGCGCGGCCAGCAGGGCCATCACGAGCGCCCTACTGCGCGGGAACGGCATCGCCCTGCTCCGGCATCACGGCGGTCTCCTGCTGGGCCGACGCGGTCGGCTCTGCGGGAAGGTCGGGCACGATGCCGGCATCGGCCAGCGGATCGTTCTTGGGCGTTCCGGTCGAAGGCTCGACGGTGGGTGCAGCCTGGGGCACGGCAGTCGCATCGATCTGGTTGGCGCGCTCGTAAATGAGCGTGGCAAGCCCGATCAGGATGACCATACCGAGCAGTCCGCCGACGCCGATCCGCAGGCGCTGCATCGATTCATCACGCGTGCCGGCAAGCGGCGCGATCTCGGCTGGACGCTGCATCGCATAGGGGTCGACGCGATTTTCGAAGGGATCTGTGGCCATCGCTGCAGGCTAGAGCCTGCGCCGCGCCTGTCAATTTTCGTGCAATCGGCTCGCAACCGGCAATCGCTCGAGGGCTGTCAGTCCCGCTCGAGCCAGTCGAACACCGGCAGGCCTTTTTCGCGCAGCCACGCAGCGTTGTAGAGCGTGGAGAGGTAGCGAAAGCCGGTGTCGCACAGGATCGTCGCCACGCGCGGGTTCTCGACGCCGTCGGCCTTGAGCTGCTTGGCGAGCGCGACCGCGCCCGCGACGTTGATCCCGCTCGACAGGCCGAGGCACAGGCCTTCTTCCTGCAGCAGGCGGGCGACCCATGCGAGACCTTCCTCGTCGGAGATGCGGAACTGCGTATCGATCGGCGCACCTTCGAGATTGGCGGTGATCCGCCCCTGTCCGATGCCCTCGGCGACCGAACTGCCTTCCGATTTCAGCTCGCCATGCGCGTAGTAATCGTAAAGCGCCGCACCATGAGGATCGGTCAGCGCGATCCGGATCTTCTCGTCGAATTCCTTGAGACCCATCCCCACGCCGGCGATCGTACCACCGGTGCCCGCAGCGCAGGTGAAGCCATCGACCCGGCCGTCCAGCTGCTCCCAGATTTCCTTCGCCGTGCCTTCGATATGCGCCTTGCGGTTGGCTGTGTTGTCGAACTGGTTGGCCCAGATCGCGCCGGCGGTTTCCTCGGCCAGCCGCCGCGAGACGTGCACGAAGTGGTTCTTGTCGGAATATTTGGTCGGCGGCACGGTGACCAGCTCCGCGCCGAGCGCACGCAGCGTCGCCATCTTCTCCTGGCTCTGGTTGTCCGGCATCACGATGATCGTGCGATAGCCCAGCGCATTGGCGACCAGCGCCAGGCCGATGCCGGTGTTTCCCGCCGTACCTTCGACGACGCAGCCGCCCGGCTTGAGCTCGCCGCGCGCTTCCGCGTCACGGATGATATAGAGCGCGGCGCGGTCCTTCACCGAAGCGCCGGGATTGGTGAATTCGCATTTGCCGTAGATTTCGCAGCCGGCCTCCGCGCTGGGTCCTTGCAGCAGGACGAGCGGGGTGTTGCCGATCAGGTCAAGCGTCGTTGTTGTCATGGCGGCTGGTTAGGCAGGGAGGACCGCACCGGCAACGCAGATGGCCTTTGCGCGGTAGAACTCAGTCTTCCGGCGCGATCGTGACCTTGAGACCGTCGAGCTCGTCACCGAACGGGATCTGGCACGAAAGGCGCGAGTTCTCGGTCCGGTGGTCGCTGCTTTCCAGCAGGTCGTCCTCGTCCTCGCTCATCGCCGGCAGCTTGTCCTTGAATGCCGGGTCCACATGGATGTGGCAGGTCGCGCACGAACAGCAGCCGCCGCACAGCGCCAGCAGCTCGTCGAAACCATTGTCGCGGATCGCTTCCATCACGGTCAGGCCGTCGTCGACATCGATCGCGGATTCCGTACCGTAGCGGTCAGTGACGATAAGCTTGGGCATCGAGGGTTTCCTGTGTTGCTGCGACCTCGCAGGTCTTGCGCGCGGCTGCTAAGGCGTGTCCGGCGATTTGGCAAGACAGCCAATATGAGAGGGAGCGGCACAGGATGGGCCTTTCACAAGCGCGCCTGAACGAGGGTATCGACCACGTAGCAGCCCAGGAGCCGAAGGTGGCCGCCGCGCTCGACCGGGTCGGCTATCCCGAACCGCGCATCCGCGAAACGGGCTACAAGACCTTGCTGCGCACGATCGTCGGCCAGCAGGTGAGCGTCGCGGCTGCAACATCGATGTGGAACAAGCTGGAAGCGGAACTGGGCGAAGACTTCACCCCGGCCTGCCTGCTCGGCCGCGACTTCGACACCTTGCGCGCATGCGGGCTCTCGCGCCAGAAACAGGGTTATGCGCGCTCCCTGTGCGAACTGGTCACGGCCGGCGCGGTCGATTTCGACGCGCTGCCGGCGGACGACGAGGAAGCCATTGCCGAACTGACCCAGATCAAGGGCATCGGCCGCTGGTCGGCGGAAATCTACCTCCTGTTCGCCGAAGGGCGCGGCGACATGTGGCCGGCCGGCGACCTGGCCGTGCAGGAAGGCCTGCGGCGTATCCTCGATCTCTCCGAGCGTCCGTCGGAAAAGGAAACCCGCGCGCTTGCCGAAGGGTGGAGCCCCCATCGCGGTGCAATGGCGATCTTCACCTGGCACGCCTATGCCAACCCGGCTCTCTGACCCGGCTGATTCTGCCTGCTGACATTGCTGTCAGTCGCGGCTAACCTGTCCGCCGAGGGAGAGACAGGCATGAGCGAACGCAAGGCAATTTTCATCACCGGCGGCGGGTCCGGCATCGGGCGCGCGACCGCGCTCTATTTCGCCAAGCGCGGCTGGTTTGTCGGCATCGGCGATATCGACGCGCTCGGCATGGAGGTCACGCTCGACCAGATCGGCAACGGCTTCAGCTACATGGTCGATCTTGATGTGCGCGACCGTGCTGCCTGGGACCGGGCACTGGACACCTTCTCCACTGCCACCGGCGGGCGGATCGATGTCATGTTCAACAACGCCGGCATCGGGATCGACGGTCCGATCGTCGACAACACCGTCGAGGAGATCGAGCGCTGCCTCGATATCAACCTCAAGGGCGTGATCTTCGGCGCGCAGGCCGCCTTCCCGCACCTGAGGAAAACGGCGCCCGGCTCGGCCCTCATCAATACCGCGAGCGCTGCCGCGATCTGGGGCGTGCCAAATCTTTCGGTCTATTCGGCGACGAAGTTCGGCGTGCGCTCGATCACCGAGGCGCTCGATATCGAGTGGGCGGAGAGCGGCATCAGGGTGGCCTCGCTCATGCCCGGCTTCATCGATACCCCGATCCTCGATTCGGTCACGTCCGACCAGTCGAACATGAGCGGCAAGCAGCAGTTGCTCGAAGCGGGCATGGAAGTGAACCCGGTCGAGGTCGTGCCCGAAGTCGTCTGGAACGCGGTTCATGGCAACGACGTGCATTATACCGTCGGCAAGATGGCGAAGCGGGTGCGCCGCGCGGCGCGCTGGTTCCCGAACCGCGTCCGCAAGGAGATGAAGGCCGCCGGCGCCTCAATGGGCAACTGACGGCGGCAGGGGTCAGAGCAGCGCGTCGATCGCGGAAGCCATATCCGCATCGCGCTGCGACAAGCCGCCCGCGTCATGCGTGGTCAGCGTGAGTTCGACCCGGTTGTAGACGTTGAACCATTCGGGATGGTGGTCGGCCTTGTCGGCCAGCAGCGCCACGCGGGTCATGAAGCCGAACGCCTCGTTGAAATCGGCGAATTCCAGCTTGCGCTCGATCGCCTTGCCGTCGCGCGCGAGACCCCACCCCGGGTGGTCGGCGAGCAGCTGGTCGCGTTGGGCCTGTGTCAGTTCGGCAATCGCCATCGGCTATCTTCCTCCGTTGGCTCGAGCAAGGCCCGGCGCTTGAGCACGAAGACATAGAGCACCCAGGCCGAGCCGACCACCACGAAGCCCGAAAATCCGTAGAACGGATCCTGCACGATGAAGATCACCATCAGCACCGTGTTCAGCGCCGCAGCGAGAACGATCGTCCACGGGTACCACGGCGTCCGGAAGGGACGCTCGAGATCGGGTTCCGCGCGGCGCAGGCCGATCACCGCGAGGATAGCGAGCACGGTTACGCCCTGGTTGATGGATACACCCATCGACAGGAGTTGATTGTACCCCCCGGCGAGAATGATGAGCGCCGCGGCGATAACTGTGAACAGCATCGCGGGCATCGGGGTGCCCCGCTTGTCGACGTGCGCCAGCAGTTCCGGCAGGACCTGCGCCCGCGCCAGCGCATAGACCAGACGGCTGCTCGTCATCGTCGAGAGGTTGCCGATCGCCCCGACAGAGAGCACGCCAAACAGCGTCAGCAGGTAATCCGCCCGCTCCCCGAAAACTATCCCGGCAGCATCTGCCGCCACGAGATTGGACCCTGCCATCGTGTCCGGCGTCATCACATGGAGCATCGCCAGGTTCACCAGCAGGTAGATCACTGCAACGCCGATGATACCGCCGAAGACCGCGCGCGGTATCTGCTTACCCGGATTCTCGATCTCTTCCCCGTAGAAGACGACATCCCACCATCCGTTGTAGGTTCCGATAACGACCAGCAATGCGGTACCGAGCGGCAACCAGCCGGCGCGCAGAAGCTCGGCTTGCGGCTCGGCGACCGTTTCGATCGGCGGGCCGGAAAACAGCGCCACGATAAGCCCCACGAGCATCGCGCCCTTCAGCGCGGAAAACAGGATCTGCGTGCCGCCGGTCGTTCGCGTTCCCAGCGCATTGAGCAGCGCGAACAGGGCGATTACGCCCACCCCCAGCTCGACCTCGGACCAGGCACCGCCGCCGATGCCGAGCCGCAACATGAACTCGCCCGTCACCAGTGCAAGGATCGAGATCGTCGCGATGAAGGTCAGCAGGAGCGTGAAGGCCGCCAGCACCGCCAGCCGTTCGCCGAACGCACGATAGATGAACGCGTACACGCCGCCCGCACGCGGTATTGCGGCGCCCAGTTCGGCGAATGCCGAGGCGGAGACGATCGCGATCAGCGCGCCCGTGACCCATATCGCGATGATCACCGACGCCGATCCCGTCGCCTCGGCGACTATGCCCGGCGTGCGCAAGATACCCTGGCCGATGACGCTGCCCACGACAGCGGCCACGCCGAACACCAGCCCGAGCACGCGCAGTAATTGATTGCCTGATTTTCGCATCGGGAGCCCCCTTCCCACGCGACCGCAGAGGAACCTGCACGGCCAGGACCCGGGCGGCAAGGCCAATCGCGCCTTGGCAGTGCCGCCATCCCCGCTTATCGCCCTTGCCCATGCAAGGGGCCTCGCTTTCCGTCACCGATCTCGCGTGCCGCAGGGGCGACCGCGTGCTGTTCGCAGGGCTGTCCTTCGCGCTCGATGCCGGCGAAGCCCTTCGTGTCGCCGGGCCGAACGGCACCGGCAAGACGAGCCTGCTGCGGATCGTCGCCGGACTGCTACGACCCATGCGAGGCGGCTTGCGCCGCGAAGGCGCCGTCGGGCTGGTGGACGAACGCCCCGCTCTCGACCCGGAGCTGCCGCTCGGCCGCGCGCTCGATTTCTGGGCGGGTATCGACGGGGCACGGGAAGCTGCGAGCGAGCGGCTGGGCCTTGCCGAGCTGCTCGACGTGCCGGTGCGCTATCTCTCCACCGGCCAGAAGAAGCGCGCGGCGCTTGCCCGCCTTCTGGCGCAGGATGCGCCGATCTGGTTGCTCGACGAGCCGCTGAACGGCCTCGATACGGACGGTGCTGCGCTGGTAGAGGAGTTGCTGCGCCAGCATTGCTCAGGCGGCGGGGTGGCGCTGGTCGCCTCGCACCAGCCGATTGCCATGCCGGGCGACGAAACCATCCGGATCGAGGATTTCCGGCCGTGAGCGCGCTCTGGCCGCTGCTCAGGCGCGACCTGCGCCAACTGCTGCTCGGGGGAACCCGCGGCGGGGCGATGCTCCCGCTCCTGTTCTTCCTCGCGGTGGCGATGCTCTATCCCTTCGCGGTCGGGCCCGATGCGCCTCTCCTGGCGCGGACCGGAGGCGGAGTGATCTGGGTCGCCGCGCTGCTTGCGAGCATATTGCCGCTCGACCGGCTGGTCGCGCCGGACCTCGAACTCGGCACCTTCGACCAGCTCGCGATCCGCGGCGTGTCGGAGGAAGCGGCGATGGCAGCGCGCCTGCTGGCACACTGGCTCAGCTTCGGCCCGCTCCTGTTGCTCGCGACCCTGCCCGCAGCAGCGCTCCTCAACCTCTCCGGCGACACCTTGCGTCTGTTGCTGCTCGGCTTGCTGGCCGGAACGCCGGGGCTGGCGGCGATCGGGCTGACGATCGCAGCGCTGACCGCCAGCCTGCGGGGAGGAGCCGCGCTCGCCGGACTGCTGCTGATCCCGCTCGCTGTGCCGCTGTTGATTTTCGGCGCGGGGAGCCTCGCGCGCGGGGATGTCTCGGGAGTGGCGCTATGCGGCGCGATCAGCCTGGTGCTGGTGGCGCTGACACCCTTTGCGGCCGGAGCGGCGATCAGGGCGGCGCGGGAAGGTTAGGCAATGTCCGGTAACAACCCAATTGCAGGCATACCGGTAGTGAAAAATCCGAGCATCTATCGGTATGTGCCGCAAGCAGCACAAAAGGCGGCTTGAGCAGTTCGCAACGGCTTACCGCAACTTTTGCAGGGTGGACCAAAATCGATCAGCCGGTGGTGAAGCACGGCATTGAAGTTTGTCTCGTCGAAATCGGTGATTTCATTATATTTGCGCAACATCTCATCATGGCTTGGCCCACATGCGATAATCTGTGCCCACTCTTGCTGTCCGACGACAGGGACTTCGAGCTTGCAGCGCCAGCAATAGAGTAACTTGACCAACAGATGACCCCCTTGCATCTTCCCATTTAGTCAATGTTCTCAGAAGGAACTAAAAGCAATGCCTGGGCCACGCATACCTTGTCGTGTTGGGGGTAAGACTTACCCAGCCGTCAATACTGCGCTCAAATCTTTGGCAGTCTTTCACAGGACGAAGCAGCAAGATCGCCAAGCCTTGCGTGAACGCTTGAAAGCGGGAGAGTCCGCAGATCTTGCTGGTCATACATTTGAGCCGGGCTAGCGATCAATTCAATGCGCTAGACGTCCGCTTTCCACCCGCAAGCGGACATAAGCCGTCCCGCTCAATACGGCGGTTTGTGCAGGCCCTTGGGACTTTCGGTAAAGATTTCGGCGCCGGTCTCGGTCAGGCCGATCGAGTGCTCGAACTGTGCCGAGAGGGACTTGTCGCGGGTCACCGCAGTCCAGCAGTCGTTGAGCAGCTTCACGTGCGGGCGGCCGAGGTTGATCATCGGTTCGATGGTGAAGAACATGCCGGGCTTCAGCTCCGGCCCCGTCCCCGCCTTTGCCGCGTGGACGACCTCGGGCGCATCATGGAACAGCCGGCCGAGGCCGTGGCCGCAGAAATCGCGCACCACGCCATAGCGGAACTGGCGCGCATGCGCCTCGATCGCAGCGCCGATGTCGCCCAGCCGCGCGCCGGGCTGCGAGGCTGCCTCGATCCCCAGCATAAGACATTCGTAGGTCACGTCGACCAGGCGCCGCGCCTTCAACGGCACGTCGCCGACGAGGAACATGCGGCTCGTGTCGCCGTGCCAGCCGTCGAGCAGCGGGGTCACGTCGATGTTGACGATGTCGCCGTCCTTCAGCGCCTTGTCCGACGGAATGCCGTGGCACACGACATGGTTGATCGAGATGCAGCAGCTGTGCTCGTACCCGCGATAGCCCATGGTCGCCGGCACCGCGCCGCCATCGAGAGTCATTTCGCGCACCTTGTCGTCGAGCGCACCGGTGGTGACGCCGGGTTCGACCATCGTGGTCAGCTCGTCGAGGATCTGCGCCGCCAGCCGTCCGGCCTTGCGCATTCCTTCGAAGCCCTCAGGCCCGTGGAGCTTGATGGTCCCGTCACGATAGACGGTCTGGTCGCTGTCGATTACCTGATATTCTGTCATGCGCGCCGATGTAGCGATTGCGGTCGCGAAATGCGAGCCGTCTGCGACGCCCGGCTATTTTCGAAGCGCGAATGCAGCGCGATATTCGGGCCTTACCGCGTCGAGCAGCGCTGTCGTGACCGGCAGCGTCACCTCGTAGCTCCCCTCCGCATAGGAGCCCGCGACGTAGGGATCGGCGATCAGCCCGATGCGGTCGAACGCCTTGCCGTCACTCGAGCCGAGCAGCACGCGCAATTCGTCGATCGAGGGGCAGCCGGAGAACATGTCGTCGCCATTCGGGTCGACCGGCATTCCGCGCTTCCTCTCGCGCTCCCGGTTGAGCGCCGGGCAGTAGCGGGCATGGACCGCGTTCTCGAGCGCAGGGGCGGAAGTGAAGAAATCCATCGGCCTGACCCGCGCTTCGGCCTGCCGGTCCCACACCACGCCGCGCGTCCCGCCATTGCCGTGCGCACCGCCGGTGTAGCCGTAGATCTGCATCGAGAGGCTGAGGAAGCGCGGCAGATCGGCGACCACCTCCCAGTCCCGGCTGAAGCCCCGGCTGCGGCAGGACACGCAATCGGCCGGTGCATCGGCGATCATCTTCTCCCATTCGGCGCGCTCGCTCGCCAGCGCCGAATCCATGTCCGACTTGAGCGCCGCCGCCAGCTTCGGTTCGGCGGAAACCTCGGCCGGCCAGCTGTAGGAAAAGTCGAAAGTGCCGCCGTCGCGTTTCTCGACCTTCTTGAATTCGACGCCCTCGACATCGCTGGCCGAACTGCTCGCGCTGGCGGAAGTGGACGCTTGCGAGACCGGCGTTGCCGATGCGCTCGCGGTCGTGTCGGCCGTGCTCTCGTCTCCTGCGCTGCACGCTGCCAGCCCGATCGGCATGGCCATGGCGAGGGTCGGGGCAAGAAATGCTGTTCGGAACGGGCGGTGTCTCATCGGATTGAAGGGTGACAGCCAGCAAGACGACAGGCAATAGCAAAGCATGAGCAAGTCCACCGACCTTATCCAGGCCGATCGCGGCCAGGACGCAATCTCCATCCACCTCGTCGACAAGAACGGCTTCGATGCCTGGGCCAAGACGCTCGGCGCAGGCCAGCGCGCGGCGCTCGCGGCGCAGAAGTTCGACGGCAGCGGCTACCAGACCGCGATCGTGCCGGACGGCGACGGCTGGTTCGCGGTGGGCGGTGTCGCCAACACCGAGAAGCTGTCGAGCTGGTGCATGGCCAAGCTGGCCGAAGTCCTGCCGGCCGGAACCTATCGCCGCGCCGAAGGCCAGCCCGGCCCGGCGGTTCACGGCTGGCAACTCGGCCAGTACAAGTTCACCCGCTATCGCGACGACAAGGACGCCGAAGGTCCGCGCATCCTGCTGACGCAGGAAGCCAAGGGCGTCGACATGGCACTGGCGGAAGCGCGCGCGGTGTGCCTCGTGCGCGACCTGGTGAACACCCCTGCCGAGGACATGGGCCCGGCCGCTCTGGAAACCGAGGTCGAGAAGCTCGCCAAGAAGTTCAATGCGAAAGTCTCGGTGACCAAGGGCGACCAGCTCGAACAGGAGTTCCCGATGGTTCACGCCGTCGGGCGGGCGGCGGCGCGCCACCACGCGCCGCGCCACATGCACCTCACCTGGGGCAAGGAAAGCGATCCGGTCGTCGCGATCGTCGGCAAGGGCGTATGCTTCGATTCGGGCGGGCTCGACGTCAAATCCTCTTCCGGGATGCTCAACATGAAAAAGGACATGGGCGGCGCGGCCCATGCGATCGCGCTTGCCGGGCTGATCATGGAAGCCGGGATTCCCATCCGCCTCCACTTGCTCGTCCCCGCGGTCGAGAACGCGATCTCGGGCAATGCCTTCCGCCCCGGCGACGTCCTCCAGAGCCGCAAGGGTCTCACGGTGGAAATCGGCAACACCGATGCCGAAGGACGCCTGATCCTCGGTGATGCCCTGACCCGCGCAAGCGAGGAAAACCCCGAGTTCATGATCGACTTCGCCACGCTGACCGGCGCGGCGCGGGTCGCGCTCGGCCCCGACCTGCCCGCGCTTATGGCGCGCAAGGATGCCAGCGCGCAGGCGCTGATCGATGCAGGGAAGGCGCATGACGACGAATGCTGGCGACTGCCGTTGCCCGAGGCGTATGGCGAATGGCTGAAATCCGACATCGCCGACACCAACAACGCGCACGGCAATGCCTTTGCCGGTGCGAGCGTCGCGGGCCTGTTCCTCGACAAGTTCGTCGCGGAAGGGATCGACTGGGCGCATTTCGACACCTTCGCATGGCGACCCGCGGCCAAGCCCGGACGGCCCAAGGGCGGCGAGGCGCTGGGCCTGCGCGCAGCCTTCCACATGTTGCGGGAACGCTTCGGCAAGGAATGAATGCTACGGGTGCGCTTGCGGGGGGAGCGGGCAGAAGCTAAGCGCGCCGCACGAAAAGCTGGGGCAAGACCTGACGTGACCAAGACTGCGGATTACGACCTGCCGAGCGGCGTGGTCGGGCTGACCGGCCCGATCGACAAGCCTGCGCCCGGCACGTTGCCGATCCGCGGCGACCTGGCGCACATCGCCCTCGCCCATCGCTACCTCGCCGCGCATTACGTCATCCCGCAGCTGCGCACCGTTGCCGAAGGCGGCGCGACCTTCCTGCTGCAGATGCGCGACAATGCCGATCCGGGTGTCGCGCTCGACGCGGGTACCGAGATCGAGGTACTCGACGTGGCGGGCGACTGGATCTGGGCGTGTTGCGGGCCGGAAGGTCCTTCGGGCTACCTGCGCTCCGCCTCGCTCGCTGCCTGAGCCCGCCATGGCGCAGAGTGTTTTCATCGATGGAGCCGCCGGGACCACCGGGCTTGAAATCCGCGAAAGACTGGCAGGCCGGACCGAATTCGAACTCGTCGTGCTCGGCGATGCGCAGCGCAAGGACCTGGCGGCTCGCCGTTCGGCGCTGAACGAGGCTGATTTCGCGATCCTCTGCCTGCCCGACGATGCGGCGCGCGAGGCCGTCGCGCTGATCGATCCCGCAAGCCGGACCCGCGTGATCGACGCGTCGAGCGCGCACCGTGTCGCGGACGGGTGGACGTACGGCTTTCCCGAGCTGGTCGGGCGCGACGCGGTCGCCGGCGCGCGGCTCGTGTCGAACCCCGGCTGCTACCCGACCGGATTTCTCGCGCTCGTCGCACCGCTCGTGAAGGCGGGTCTGCTGCCGGCCGAATGGCCGTACACCGTCAATGCCGTCAGTGGCTATTCGGGCGGCGGAAACGCACTGATCGCGCGGTTCGAGGCGGAGCCGGACATCGCATTTCGCGCTTACGGCCTGGGCCTGGCGCACAAGCATCTGCCCGAAATGCAGGCCTATGCAGGGCTTGCCCACCAGCCTGTCTTCTCGCCCAGCGTCGTTCCGGCGCATCGCGGGATGCTGGTCGACGTGCCCCTGCCGCTGTCGGCGATGTCGACCTCCGCCCGGCCCGATGCCCTGCGCGCCGAGCTGGCCGGTTTCTATGACGGCAGCCCGATCGTCGAAGTTCACGCGGACGTTCCGGACGAACTCCTTCTGCACCAGGGCAGCGCATCGTGGGACGGACTGGAACTGTGGGTTGCCAGCAATCCAGACGGTACGCAGGCCCGCCTCGTCGCGCGGCTCGACAACCTCGGCAAGGGCGCAAGCGGAGCGGCGGTGCAGAACCTCAATCTCATGGCCGGGCTCCCCGAAACTGCGGGACTCGGCCTCGCCCGCTGATCGGCTGCTTAAAAAATAGGCAGTTGCTGGATAGCTTTTGAGCAGACGAGCGCGTCAAGCGGCCCGACCGGGTCCGCAAACCGCGAAACTCTGCCAATCCCAAGCCGAAGTTTCTTGGCACGATTCTTGTTTTGCCTCATTCGTTAACTGTGCGCCGACCGGACGGGATGCTCCCGACGCGTCGGCTCATCGCGCAGGAGAGGGTCAGGATCCCGCAGGCATGAAGAAGATTGAAGCAATCATCAAACCGTTCAAGCTCGACGAGGTGAAGGAAGCGCTGCACGAGATCGGCGTGTCCGGCATCACCGTCACCGAAGCCAAGGGTTTCGGTCGCCAGAAGGGCCATACTGA
Source organism: Qipengyuania oceanensis (assembly GCF_009827535.1). Classification (NCBI taxonomy): domain Bacteria; kingdom Pseudomonadati; phylum Pseudomonadota; class Alphaproteobacteria; order Sphingomonadales; family Erythrobacteraceae; genus Qipengyuania; species Qipengyuania oceanensis. The sequence goes on from NZ_WTYN01000001.1 coordinate 1,063,538, forward strand.
ACTCTATCGCGGCGCCGAATACGTCGTCGATTTCCTGCCCAAGGTGAAGCTCGAGGTGATCGTTGCCGACGCGATCGCCGAACAAACGGTGGAAGCGATCGCGGCCGCCGCGCAAACGGGGCGGATCGGCGATGGCAAGATCTTCGTCTCGCCGATCGAGAGCGCGCTGCGTATACGTACCGGCGAACGGGACGACGACGCGGTCTGAGCAACACCGGGGCGCACAACAAACCACATACCCGTCTGACAACCGGTCGACGGGCCTGAATTCAAGACCACAAGGCTGGAGTAAACACGACCATGGCGAAGGCAAAAGACCTCATCAAGCGCATCAAGGACGAAGAGATCGAGTGGGTGGACCTGCGCTTCACCGATCCCAAGGGCAAGTGGCAGCACCTGACCATGGTTTCGAGCGTCATGGGTGAAGACGAATTCGAAGACGGCCTGATGTTCGACGGCTCCTCCATCGCCGGCTGGAAGGCGATCAACGAATCGGACATGATCCTCAAGCCGGACCTCGACGCGACCTGGATCGATCCGTTCAGCGCGACCCCGATGCTGGTCGTCAACTGCGACATCGTCGAGCCGTCGACGGGCGACTGGTACAGCCGCGACCCGCGCACGACGGCCAAGCGCGCCGAGAACTACCTCAAGACGACCGGCATCGGCGACACGATCTATGTGGGCCCGGAAGCCGAGTTCTTCATGTTCGACGACGTCCGCTTCGAGGACGGCTATGCCGGTTCGGGCTACGCCATCGACGACATCGAACTGCCGACCAACAGCGGCAAGGAATACGAAGCCGGCAACATGGCGCACCGTCCGCGCGCAAAGGGCGGATACTTCCCGGTCGCCCCGATCGACAGCGCCGGCGACATCCGCGGTGAAATGGTCGCCACCATGCTCGAGATGGGCCTGCCGTGCGACAAGCACCACCACGAAGTCGCGGCCGCACAGCACGAGCTGGGCCTAACTTTCGGCACGCTCGTAGAAACCGCCGACCGCATGCAGGTTTACAAGTACGTCGTGCACCAGGTCGCCCACGCCTACGGCAAGACCGCGACCTTCATGCCCAAGCCGATCAAGGACGATAACGGATCGGGTATGCACACTCACATGTCGATCTGGGCCGACGGCAAGCCGACCTTCGCCGGAAACGAATATGCCGGCCTGTCGGAAAACTGCCTCTATTACATCGGCGGTGTCATCAAGCATGCCAAGGCGCTCAATGCCTTCACCAACCCGACGACCAACAGCTACAAGCGGCTGGTCCCGGGCTTCGAGGCACCGGTTCTGCTGGCCTATTCGGCCCGCAACCGCTCGGCTTCGTGCCGTATTCCCTATGGTTCGGGCGACAAGGCCAAGCGCGTCGAGTTCCGCTTCCCCGATGCGATGGCCAACCCTTATCTCGCCTATTCGGCACTGCTGATGGCCGGCCTCGATGGGATCCAGAACAAGATCCACCCTGGCGACGCCATGGACAAGAACCTCTACGATCTGCCGCCGGCGGAACTCGCCGAGGTTCCGACCGTGTGCGGATCCTTGCGCGAAGCGCTCGATGCGCTGGCCGAAGACCACGACTTCCTGCTCAAGGGCGACGTGTTCACCAAGGACCAGATCGAGGCCTACATGGACCTCAAGTGGGAAGAAGTGATGCGCGTCGAAACCACGCCCTGCCCGGCTGAGTTCGACCTCTACTACAGCATGTAATCGTCCCGCGCCGCGGCGACGCGGCAACGGCTGACAAACGAAAAAGGCCGCCCGGGAAACCGGGCGGCCTTTCACTTTGCCTTGCCGGAGGCAGACGGGCTCAGTTGAAGCCGTCGACGCTCTTCGAGACGAGGATGTTGACTGCCACGCGGCGGTTCTGCGCCCGGCCTTCTTCGGTCGAATTGTCGGCCAGCGGATCGCTCTCGGCCATGCCGGTCGGCGTGACCATGCGCCATGGCTTCCAGCCGCACTTCTGCTGGAGATAATTGACGACCTTGCCCGCACGGCGCTCGCTGAGCGTCTGGTTGTAATCTTCGTCACCGACGGAATCGGTATAGCCGACCACCAGCAGCAGCGCATTGTCCATGGCTTCCGCCTCGGCAGCGGCCTGGCACAACTCGTACTGGCCCGACTGGGTCAGGTTCCACTTGCCGGTGTCGAAATAGACGTTGGTCGTGCCCTTGATGTTGTACTTGTCGATATCGGCCATGCGGCTGCGCAGGGCTTCCGTAGCCGCTTCGTTCTTCGTGAAGCGCTGGTCGGTGCCGTTGTGGATCATCGCCGCGGTCTTGAAATCGCCGCCCTTGAACGTGATCTGCTTGGCGACCAGGCCGCCATCATACTTCAGCGTTTCGACCTTGACCGGCAGGCCGTTGAGCAGGGCATCCTCGCCCCGATCGGTCTTATTCATACCGAACAGGCCCTTCTTCGAGCGGATTTCGGTCGCTTCGTCGACGTAGATGACCGTCTTGGTGCCGTCTTCGGCAGTGATCTGGACGCGGTCGGTGTCGCGAGCCGAAATGATCCCGTCGATTTCCGGCCCTTCGCCGAGCGCGGTACCGTAGACCGTGGCAACGAGGTCTTCGCGCTCCTGCGCGTGCAGTCCGGCGGCCATTGGCGCGCTGAGCGAAGCCAGCAGGATCAGCGCCGTCGACCCGTTCTTGATCGTCTTCATAGTATACTCCTTCGTCTGTCCCTCCCCGATACGCCCGGCGAACACTGAAGGCCGCACAACTGCGATACGGAGTCGATGTATCTCGTAATGGTTGCCGACAGCCGACCGGTCCAACGGGCGGTCATCGGCACAATGGGTCTCCCGCATGGCCCCGTACTGCCTGTCTGCTATATGAATGCGGCGCGTCCAGCCAGCCCGGGAGGGGACGGTTGGAGACGAACTCGCGGCGAACCGTGCAGGCAGGTGCACGGATGCTTCGACGCGACGAAGGATTTTCCTACCCGTATTCTTTGTGCCTAATCCCTTCGCCTTCCATCATGACGAGGCGCAGACCATGACAGTAACATTCGACCGCAGACCCGTTTTCGATGCCGTACGACAGATTCTGGGGCGCGGTTTCAGCCAGCAGGAGGTCGAGCGGCTCGACGCGGTCCTCGACCGGATCGTGCCAGTGGTGGGCGAACCCGGCGAGGGCGGCGCTAGCAATACTTTCCCCGCAGCTGCTTCCCGGGAAATCGGCGAGGCCGGCATCGATCTGATAAAACGTTTCGAAGGATGCGCGCGCAAGAGGCCCGATGGCCTGTTCGAGTCATACCCGGACCCGGGGAGCGCGGACGGCCTGCCCTGGACGATCGGCTGGGGATCGACGGGTAAGGAGATCGGGCCCCGCACCGTGTGGACGCAGGCCCAGTGCGACGCGCGCCTCGCTACCGACCTGCGGCGCTATGCCGACGACGTTGCCGTGGCCATCGGCGAGGCAGCCACCACGCAGAACGAATTCGATGCGCTCGTTTCGTTTCATTACAATACTGGCGCGATCGGGCACGCGACACTGACGCGGCTTCACAGGCTCGGCGATCGTGTCGGGGCGGCTCGCGAGTTCATGCGCTGGGTCCATAGCGACGGCAAGGTGCTGCAGGGCCTGGTCAATCGCCGCCGGGCCGAAGCGGAGCTTTACGCCGGACCTGCCGATTGATGCCCGATTAACGACTGGTTTCTGCCGATCCTGAAGCACGTTCCAACCTGATATCCGGGAAAGATTCACATCGCCGGGCGTTCGGGTCGCAACAGGAGAATTCAGATGCGTAAGTTTATTGCAGGTGTCGCGGCAATCGCGATGGCCAGCTCTGTCGCCTACGCCCAGCCCGGGAAGGGCAACGGCAACGGCCAGGGGGACGGCAAGGACAAGGGTCAGGCGGCGCAGGTCGAGCGTGGCAATGGCAACGGTAACGGGAAAGCCGATCGCGGCAATCCCGGGAACGGCAACATGAAGGCAGCGGCCAAGCAGGATCGCGCGAACGGCAATGGTAACGGCAATCGAAATGCCGGTTACGAGCCCCGCGGCAACGGCAATGGCAATGGCAACGCCAAGGTCAAGTACGACAAGCCGGGCCAGGCAAACCGCGGAAACGGTCAGGGCAATGCCAAGGCCTATAAGGGTAACGATCGCTACGACGATGACTACCGTCGCAATGGCTATCGCGACCGCGACGGCAATATCGTCGATCGCATCGTGCGGTGGGGCGACGACCGCAATTACGGTCTCGTAGACGGGTGCCCGCCGGGCCTCGCGAAGAAGAACCCGCCTTGCGTGCCGCCCGGACTGGCGAAGCAGCAGGATGGCTATTTCTCGAGCGGCTATTATCGCCCGTCCTTCTTCGGCCTTGGCGGTATCGGCGACGGTCGGTACTATTACAACGACGGCTACCTGATGCGGATGGGTAGCAACAACCTGGTCGACGCCTTCATCCCGCTGCTCGGCGGCGCGCTGGGGATCGGCAACGTCTGGCCGAGCTACTACCAGCCGGTCGAGGTTCCGCGTTATTACCGCGATTATTACAATCTGAGCCCCAACGGGTACCGGTACGCGGACAATGTTCTCTATCGCGTCGACCCGGAAACGCAGGCGATCCAGTCGATCGCGGCACTGCTGACCGGTGACGACTTCCGTGTCGGTCAGCCCATGCCCGCCGGATACGACGTCTACAATGTACCCTACGGCTACCGGGACCGGTACTACGACCGTCCGGATGCCTATTATCGCTACGCGGACGGCTATGTTTACCAGGTCGACCCGGAAACACGACTGATCGCCTCTGCGATCGAACTGCTGATCTGATCGGAGCGACACCAATGAAAAATCTGACAAAGCGGCTTGCCGCTCCGCTTGCCCTCGCGCTCGCTACCGGTGGACTCGCAGCCTGCTCGCAGGATCCCGGGACGCCCGGTGTGACCGACGAGAGCGGCGTCGACGGAACTCTCGCCGATGCCATCGGCGGTGCAGCGGGAATGACTACCGTTGGTTCGGCGCTGGACGACAGCGGCCTCGATTCGGTGTTCGACGGGCCGGGCGCCTATACGATCTTCGCACCCAACGACGCAGCGTTCGAGGCGCTGGGTGACGATACCAAAACACTCACCGGTGAAGATCAGCGCCCGATCCTGGTCGCGATCCTGCGCGACCATGTGGTGCCCGGTGCCGTGACGCCGGAAGGTATTAACCAGGCGATCAAGGATGCCGGCGGCACGGTCAAGATGCGCACGCTCGGCGAAGGCTCGATCAGCTTTTCTGACGGGCCGGACGGTCTGCTGATTACGGGACCGGACGGTGCAAAAGCCACCCTCGCCGGCGAAGCGATCGCTGCCAGCAATGGCGTGCTCGTCCCGATCGACGGTGTCCTCGCAAGCGCTCCTGCGACCCAGTAAACCCACACGCTGCGTCGGACGCGGCGGTCAGTAATCCTTGCTGACTTCCGCGACCACGCTTTCGCGGCCTATGGTTGAGATGCTCGCGAGCAGCGAGAGCCAGGACGTTACCCGGAACTCGAGCTCGGTGGCACTGTAACCGCGCCCGTCGGTGATGATCTCGACATAGAACCGGCGGCCGAAATTCTTGCCCAGTGCCACGCCAGTGCCGCGATCGAGCGCGGGATCGGCGCCGACGATGCGCAGCCGGTCTAGGCCGATGGCCGTGCGCAGCTTGTTGATCGGATCCATCCCGCCTCCACCACGCAGCGATGCAACCGCCGCTCCGAGCTGGAGAGCATCGGTGGCCGACAATTCGGTGATCGAGCCGCCGAACAGCAGCCGCGCCAGGATTTCGTCTTCCGGTAGCGAGGGCACGGAAGTGAAACTGATCTCCGGCTGCGTTGCGCTGCCACCCACCCGGACCTCGACCGTCAGCCCGGTGGTATCGGTTTCGGCACGGATATCGAGGCGCGGGTCGATCGGCGTGTTCTCATCGAAATCGATCCGCCCGCGGGTAAGTTCGAAGCGGGTACCGGCGAAGGAATAGCTTCCGCGCACTACCCGCGCTTCCCCGCCGATCCGCGGCTCGTCGGTCGTTCCGCGCAGCAGGATGTCGGCACCCCATTCGCTGTCGAGGCCCATGCCGTCGACGTCGATCCGGGACGTTGCCTTGGCATCGATAAGGTAGCGCCACGGGATGCTGGCCGCCTGGCTCGGACGAACGTCGGCAGGCGTGTTGATCTCGCGGGTCGCGATCTGCGGAATACGCTCGGCTTCCTCGGCATTACTCAGGCCCCAGCTCGCCCGGTTGACGGACAGGCGACCGGCAATCGTGCCGCCCACTCCGCTCGAGACGATCCGCAACGGACCGGACACGGTCGCGGAAAGCCCGTTGGCATCGAGCAGAGCGGCATTCTTTGCCGCCAGCCGCAAGTCGAGCCGCGGACCCCGATAGATGTTGCTGTCGCCGACTTGCTCGCCGACCCCGGTCATGTCGACGATGCCGCTGCCGCTGACCGTCCCGCCGTTGGGCGTCTTGCCGCTCATGCGGGTGATCGTCAGCCGCGCGCCGTTGAAGCGGCCCCGAACCGTCGCGTTGCGGATGTCGGTCCCCGACAGGCCGCTCTGCAGCCGCAGGTCGTCGCTGGCGACGGCGCCGCGGATCCGGGGATTGGCGATCGAACCGGTGGCATCGGCGGTGATCTTCACCGGCCCGGTCAGGTCGAAGACGTCGATGGCAGCAAGCCGCCAGAGCGCCGCAGCCGGCCCGTCGTAGCGTGCCTGTGCGAACAGTCGCCCGGCGGCCATCCGATCATAGAACGCGCCGCTCGCCGGCATGCCGGTGATCTGCACCTGCAACCTGCCACGCCGCTGTCCGTCCTCGTCGATCGCTGCGCGCATCCTGAGGTTGCTCCGCCCCAGGTCGAGCGCCATCGCAAGGTCGATCGGTTTGGACGTGAGGACGAGGCCCGAGCGGGTCAGCCCGTCGACCTTCAGCTTCGCCGTTCCGACTGGCACGCCCCCGTCGACCGTCATGTCGATGACGCCCGATGCCTTGCCGCCCAGTCCCATGTCCGCGATGGCCACGTCGACCAGCGAGAGCGGCATGTCGACCAGGTGGAACTTGAAGGACGTACCCTCTGGTGTCCCGAAAGTGCCGCGCGCGATCGCCCGTCCCTCGCTGTAGTTGATCTGCGTCGGCGCGAGCTGCCAGCCGCCCCCGTCGAGCGCGGTCAGGACTGCGCGGCGCGGCATGGTGATTGGCTGGCCGGCGAACGATCCCTTGGCCGCCAGCGCGATGCGCCGCGGGGCTACGTCCGCATCGAGATTGATGTTGAACTGGCTGCCCCTGCGTCCGGAGACCGATGCGAGCACCTTGCCCGCGCCGTTGGTCAGATCGGCATCGGCTGCCAGGCGTCCGACGAACAGGCTGCCGTAGGTTATGCCCTGCGCCACCACTTCGGCGCTGATGGTGCTGTTACCGTCGGCGAAGGTCCCCCTCGCCTCGACATTGCCGCGCGCGATCGAAAGCGGTGTGGGCCCCGCAAATCGCGCGCCATTGGCCGAGATGCTCGCGTCGAACCCCTGCCCGCCGCCGCGCGGCAACAGGCGAATCGTTCCGTCCAGTCCGCCGCCGGCCAGCGCGAGCGAGCCGCGTACGCCGCCGTCGACCAGCACGAGATTGCCGGTCACGTCGGTCTTCCAGACCTTGAGTTCTTCCACCGCGATGCGCGTCGGCCCGTTGGCAGGGGCGACCAGTCCGAGCGTGCCGCTGAACGGCCCGAGCAGCGAACCGCCCTCGGTCTCGATCCGGAAGCCGTCTTGCGTCGGAGAGATCGCCACTCGCACGTTGGTCAGCCCGGCGGATGGCAGCGGGTTCGCGAAGACCAGTACCGCCTCCGGCCCGTTTGCCGCGACCCGCGCCTCGACCGTGAACGGGCCGTAATCGACATGGCGGCCGCGCCCGGCGACGGTCGTCGTGCCATCGACGATGCGCCCGTCCAGCGTCAGCGTCAGTTTCTGCGCCCGGACGTTGAAATTGCGGAAGGTGAGCGGCGCGGCCGAACCGATCCCGACCTGCCCCCTGAAGGCAATCTGCGGCCCGGCGAGATTGGCAAGCGTCGCGTTGCTGACGTTGCTGACCCTGCCATCGGTATCGGCCCTGAGAGTCCAGCCGGCTTCGTCGAGGCGGAAGTTGATCCGGGCATTCGCGCCCACGTTGCCGACATTGTCGAACTTCAGATTGGCAACGCGGACCGGGCCGGTAAGCTCGTAGCTTCCCGCCGACAGGTCGCCGCGCAGCGCCAGTGTGGCGTCCGCGCCGGGGAAGTTCACCTGCAACCGGTCGGAGAACAGGCGGCTGCCCGTGCTCTTCAGTTCGCCTTCGATACGCCCGTCGACCAACCGCGGATCGAGCCAGTCGCTGCCAGTCGTGATGCGCCCGACCTGCGCTGCCAGCGGCAGGACGAAGCCGTTCCCATCGTAGGTCGCGGTCCCCGCCTGGCGGATGTCGGCCACGCGCGTCTCGCCGGAAACGAGCTCGCGGACCTCTATGCGATGATCGATCGTCAGGTCGCGGAAATCGCCGTCCAGCGTCGCGGTTATGTTCGCGCCGTTCAGGGCGATATCGGGCGACAGCGCGTTGGGATCGCGCAATCGCGCGTAGAATTCGAAACCGTCGAAAGCGTTGCCGGCAAGATCGACCGCGCCTTCGCCGTTCGCGTCGAAACCGGCGGCCCGCATGTCGAACCTCCCGTCGAGCACGCTCTCGACCAGCGTGCCCGATGCAGCCAGCGAGACCTTCGCCCCGAGCAATTGCGCCGGCAATCCCTGGATCGCGCCGGTCGGATAGGCCCCGCCGAGGATGCCGTAACGCCCTGCCTTGTTGGTCAGCCGGAAGGCAGCGAAGCGTTCGCCGTTCCTGGTGACCAGCAGGCCACCCTTCCACGCAGACCATGTGCCATCGCCCTCGATCCGCGCTCGGTAACCGGCCTCGGCGCCAAGCAGCCCGGCGATGACGCCGCCTTCGGGCGCGTCGTAATCGAGATCGACGTCGAACCTGTCGCCGTCCGGCTCTGCATCGAGCAACAGCGCGAGCCTGTCGCGCGCGCCCAGCCGGCCGTCCGCCTTCACATATGCGCGGCCCTGCCGGATATCGACCTTTGCGAGCAGGTTGACCTTGTGGCTCTCGTCACCGACCAGGCCCGGCGCGATGGTCAGGTCGTCGATTTCGAAACGGTCGATGCGGATGTCGAAGTTGGGCAGGATCGGCGCGTCGGGATCGCCGGGATTGAGTTCGGGGACGCGCAGCAGCGTCCCGCGATGTGTAATCAGTTCGCGCACGTCGAGCCCGCGGGTGATCCACGAGAGCGGCCGCCAGTCGAGTTCGACCAGCGGGATGCGCATGAACGGGCCCTTGGGGTCGGACAGCACGACATCGTGCAGCTTGGCCTTGCCGTAGATGTCGCCTTCGATCCGGCCGATCTCGATCTTCAGGCCCGAGGCCGGAGCGACCTTCGCAATCTCGTTGGCGATGAAGCGCTGGCCGATCGGCGTGTTGAGCGTGATGATCGCCGCGCCGATGATCGCAACGATCGCCAGCAGGCCGGCCAGCACCCATTTGCGCCAGCCCGTCAGCCTCTTGCGGCTTGCAGGTGCTTCCGGCGCTTCGGCCACGTCGGCCGTCTCGGTCACTTCGGCCTCTGCCATCAGAAGGCCTGCCCGAGCGAAACGTAGACCGCCACGAAGCTGTCGTCGGGTCCGGGATTGAGCGGGAAGCCGACATCGACGCGCAAGGGTCCGAAGCCGGTGTAATAGCGCACGCCCACGCCCGCGCCGATCTTGATGCGATCGAGGTCGGGCATCGTACTGCGGCTGACCGATCCGGCATCGATGAAGGGTACGACGCCCAGCGCACCATCGAAGAAGCGCGTGCGGATACGCGCCTCGGCGGAAAGCTCGACCAGCGATCGTCCGCCATTGGGATCGCCCACGCCGTTGCGCGGTCCGATCTGCTGGTAGCCGTAACCGCGCACCGAACTGCCGCCACCGGCATACAGCCTGCGCGACGGGGCGATCTGGAACGTGTCGGCGCCCACGATCGTGCCGATGCGCGTTCGACCGGCCAGCACGATCCGTTCGTTGATCTGCTTGTAATAACTGCCGTCGACCTGCGCCGAGAGATAGGTCGACTGGCTGCCCGACACGCGCGAGACTTCCGGCGACAAGCGCGCCCCGATCCGGAAACCCTTGGTCGGATCAAGCAGATCGTCGCTGGCATCGACCAGAACCGACGCTGGCAGGGCCGCGATCAGATAGGTCTGGCGCGGGTTCTTGCCGCCCTTGACCTTCGCGTCACGCTCGTCGGTCGCGACCAGCTCCATGCCGATCGACCAGCTGAGCGGCTTCTGGAACAGAAGGGTTGAGGCCTGCTCGTAACTGCCGACCAGCGCGGCCGTATCGGCCTGGTACACGTCGTTGTCGAAGCTGCGGGCGTAGGCATCGATGTTCAGGACGCGGTCCCGCCCGCGGAAATTGTTGCGCCGATAGGTGATGCCGGCGAGCTGTTCCTGCGTCCCGGCGATGGCCCGCGCGCGGATCGCACCTTCGGGCGGGAAGAAATTGCGGTGCTCCCAGCTCGCCTGTAGCCGGAACCCTTCTTCCGAACCGTAGCCGATCGCGCCCGCGATGGTCCTCAGCTTGGCCTTGGTGATGGCGACATCCATCGCGACCACACCCGGCTCGTCGCCGACCGGCGGCGTAACCTCGCGCGGCGTAACCTCGACCGAGGAGACGAGGCCGGTCGCAGTCACCGCGCGGCGCAGGTCCATCTGCAGGCTACGCTGGAAAACGTCGCCCGGCTCGAACCGCGCGATGGTGCCGAAGTGCTTGCCCGAAAGGAAATCCGGCATCGAGCTGGTGACTTCACCGAATACGTACTTGCCCTTGGGCCGGACGGCCAGCGTGAGATCGCCTTCGTTACGATCGTGATCGACCAGCAGTTCGGGCGCGTCGATCTCGGCGAAGGGATAGCCGAATTCGCCGAGCGCGCGGTCGAGATCGAACTGTTCCTCGACGATCCGGAAGTTCGACATCTCGTCGCCGGAGCGAACCTCGAACGCCTGTCGCAAGGCGTCGGCATCGGGGGCACTGCCGAGATCGCCCAGGTCGATCGCACCGAACCGGTACCGCTCGCCGGGCACGATAGCGAAGCGCACCGTCGGGCGGACGGCGGCTGCCTCGTCGCCCGGCAGCGCGCCCGCAACCGAGCGCACGACCTGCGAATCGTAGTAACCGTACGCACGCAACAGCGTCGTCAGCAGTTCCTCGTCGGACTTTGCCCGAGCCGAGATCGTTGCGAGGTTCTTGTTGTCGGCGTCGAATTCCTCGACTGCGGACAGCGATTGGTAGCGGTCGATGAACTCGTCGCGAATCGGGAAGAGCGATCGATCCGTCGGGAAAGCGAGTTCCAGGAACGCGGACAGCCGCTCCACCTCGGCGTCTGCGAAGGGATCCTTCAGTTCTTCGCCGAGCTCCGCGAAATCGAAGTCTTCCGGGTCCAGTTCCTCGACCTGCGCCAGAGGGGTCTCGTCGGGAAGGTCGAGCGGTGGCGGCGGAAATTCCTCCAGCGGGCTGTCGAAATCTGGCTCGGGCAGATCGTCGGTTTCGATGTCCTCGGGCGGCGGCGCAGGTGCGACATCATCCCCCACCTGCTCGGCCCAGGCCTCCGGCGCATCGATCGCCGAATCCGGGATGAGATCTTCGAGCGATGGCGGTGCCTCGCGGTCCTGGGCGGCCGCGACGCTCGTGCCGGCACCGACCCAAGCAAGCGCGATCAGCGAGACGGCGAAACGCACATCCGATATCGGCAACCTATTCGACGAGATGGAACGGTTGCTGGGTCGCATCCTTGGCAGGCTTGTTGCCGGCCTTGAGCCCGCCTTCGCGAGGAGCCACGGCAGCAGCGATGAGAGCATCCTGCTCGGCTGGCGAGATTCGGACCCAGCCGTCGCGGGTAAGGCGTTCGAGCGGCCGGTAGCGGACCTTGTACTGCATCCGGTCGGAGCCCTCGACCCAGTAGCCGAGATAGACGTAAGGCAGTCCCTGTTCGGCCGCGCGCCGGATGTGTTCGAGGATGATGTAATTTCCAAGACCGGTCCGCGCCTCATGTTCCGGGTCGTAGAAACTGTAGATCATCGACAACCCGTCGCCCTGGACGTCGGTCAGGCACGCGCCGACTAGTCGGCCGGGCCGCGACCCCTCCCCGGGCTCCCTGTATTCAGTCACATAGCTGGATACGGGCGTGTGTTCCACCATATCCGCAAAGTCGGTTTCCTCCATCGTCGCCATGCCCCCGCCGGGATGGCGAACGCCGAGATAGCGCTGCAGCAGATCGAACTGCTCGCCGGTGGCCCAAGGGCGACATTCTGTGGTGACGAGGTCGCTGTTGCGCTTGAGAATGCGTTTCTGCGTGTTCGACGGCCGGAAATCCTCCACCGCCACGCGCACTGAAATGCAGGCCTGGCAATCGAGGCAGCTGGGACGGTAGGCGACCGTCTGGCTGCGCCGGAAACCGATCCTGCCGAGCGCCTCGTTGAGCTGCTCGGCATGGGGGCCCTTGAGTTCGGTGAACACCTTCCGCTCGGTCTTCCCGGGAAGGTAGGGACACGGCGCGGCGCTCGTCACGAAGAAGCGGGGAAAGCGTATCGGCGCCGTCACGGTCGTAGCTGGTCCTCTCTTCGCTCGTGGGCGAGCGCAGTGCGATCGAGACGCATCTATGCCAATTTCAGGGCCGCGATAAAAGGTTCTTAACCATACATCATGGTTAAACCTTTGTGAATTTGCACAATTCTCTTGGCAAATATCCGGTTAATTGAGCTCGACGAGACTCACTGCGTAGCCGCGCGCCTTGAGCGCCGCGATCAGCGAATCGAGTTGTTGCTTGTCGCGCGCCTCGCACTCGATGTCGGTGATGAGGCCCTTGGCCGGCAGGCTGGTGAAAATTCTTTGGTGATAGATCTCGATGATGTTGACGTTGTGATCGTCGAATTCCTTCATCACCTTGAACAGTGCGCCGGGCCGGTCCTGCAACGTGATCCTGAGGCGCGCGAGCCGGCCCTGGCGCGCCAGATCGCGCAGCAGCACGTTCGCGAGCAGCCGCGTGTCGATGTTGCCGCCGCACAGCACGAGGCCGATCGTCTTGCCGGCGAAGCGTTCGGGATTGGCCAGCACTGCCGCCAGCCCCGCCGCGCCCGCGCCTTCGACGACCGTCTTCTCGATCTGGAGCAGCAGCGATACCGCGCTCTCGAGCGAGTCTTCCTCGACCAGAAGGATTTCGTCGACCAGTTCGGCGATGACTTCTGAAGTAAACTCGCCGGGCGCCTTCACCGCTATCCCTTCGGCGAGCGTGTCACCACCGCAATCCATCGCGCGGCCGGCAATCTTCGCATACATCGAGGGGAACAGGGCGGCCTGCACGCCGACGATTTCGATCGCGGGGTTAAGCGCCTTGGCGACCGTGGCCATGCCCGAGATCAGACCGCCGCCGCCGATCGGCACGACAAGGCAGTCGAAATCGGGCTTGTCCTCGAGCATTTCGAGCGCGACCGTGCCCTGCCCCGCAGCGACGATCGGATCGTCGAAGGGATGGACGAACGTCAGCCCCATTTCCTGCTCCAGCTTGCGGGCGTGGGCATAGGCATCGTCGAAGGTTTCACCTTCGAGCACGACATTGCCGCCGACGCTTTCGGTCTGCATGACTTTCACCGTCGGGGTGGTGCGCGGCATCACGATCGTCACCGGCACGCCGAGGCGGGTGCCGTGATAGCTCAGCCCTTGCGAATGGTTGCCGGCCGAAGCGGCGATAACGCCCTTTGCGCGCTGCTCGTCGGTGAGGTTAAGCAGGGCATTGAGCGCGCCGCGTTCCTTGTAGGCGGCGGTGAACTGCAGGTTCTCGAACTTGAGCCAGATCTCCGCGCCCGCGATCGCGGACAGGGTCTGCGAATACATGAGCGGCGTTCTCACCACCGAATCGCCGATCCGCGCGGCAGCGGCACGCACGTCGTCAATCGTCAGGCTGGCCAGCGCGTCGGCGCTGTTTGCAGGCGTGCGGGGCTGGGCGGTGGACTGGGTCATTGCGGCGCATGACTAAGGGTCGGCGGCACGCATCGCAATCGCGAAAGCGTTTGCAAGCGCGATAGACTCGCTTAACCAGCCCGCAGTTTGGAAAGGACTTGCCTTGCTTCTGATACGGACCGCCCTCGCCCTCGGCCTCGCTGGTTTTGCCACGGCCGCGCACGCCGATGTGCTGATCGACAATGTTTCCGGGATCACCATCGGCGAGGATGGAGAGATCGATCGCTTCACCGGCCTGTGGATCGACGATGACGGCCGCATCAAGCAGGTCCTCGACAAGGGCGACAGGCGTCCAGCCAAGACCGACTTTCGCTACGACGGCGAAGGCCGCACCGTTATTCCCGGCATGATCGACGCCCATGCGCATGTCATGGGCCTGGGAATTGCCGAGCTGACGCTCGACCTGTCGAACACCCGCAGCCTCGATGACGCGCTGGCGGAAATCGCGCGTTTCGCGCGGGAGAATCCCTCGCGGCCCTGGATCCTCGGGCGCGGCTGGAACCAGGAGCAGTGGGGCCTCGGTCGTTTCCCGACCGCAGCCGAACTCGACCGGGCCGTGGCCGACCGGCCGGTCTATCTCGAGCGGGTCGACGGCCATGCAGGCTGGGCGAACAGCGAGGCGATCAAGCGCGCCGGCGTCACTGCCGCGACCAAGGATCCCGAGGGCGGCCGGATCGAACGTATCGCCGGCTCGAAAACGCCGTCCGGCGTATTCGTCGACCTGGCGAGCGAGCTGTTCATTCCGGTCATTCCGGCCCCGCGCCCGGCAGAGCGCGACCTCGCGCTGATGGAAGCGCAGGAGAAGCTGCTCTCCAACGGCATCACCGCAGTCGCCGACATGGGGACGACCATGGCCGACTGGCTCACCTTCCGCCGGGTCGCGGATCGCGGAAACCTGAAGGTCCGCATCATGTCCTACGCGAGCGATCCCGAGACGATGGAGATGATCGGCGGGGCGGGCGAGCGGCCGTGGCTCTATGGCGACCGGCTGCGCATGAACGGGCTCAAGATCTACCTCGACGGGGCCCTCGGTTCCCGCGGGGCATGGCTCAAGCGACCCTATGCCGACGACCCTGGCAACACCGGCCTACCGTTGATCGAGCCGACCCGGTTCCGCAACGTTCTGAGCCGTGCGGCTCTCGGCGGCTACCAGGTGGCAATCCACGCCATCGGGGACGCCGCCAACGGCGAGGCGCTTGCCGCCATGGCCGAACTGAAGGAAAGTTTCCCCGGCGATACGCGCTGGAGAATCGAGCACGCGCAGATCGTCGACCCGGCTGACCTTCCCGCCTTCGGAGCGAACGGCATCATTGCCTCGATGCAGCCGGTCCACCAAACGTCCGACCGCCTGATGGCCGAAAGCCGGCTCGACCCGGCCCGGCTCGAAGGGGCCTATGCGTGGCGCACGGTGCTCGACACCGGCGGCAAGCTGGCCTTCGGATCGGATGCGCCGGTCGAATCGCCCAATCCCTTTGCCGGACTGGCTGCGGCGATCTCGCGGACCGGGGCGGACGGCCAGCCCGAGGGCGGCTGGTATCCCCAGCAAGCGGTCTCGCGCAAGGAAGCGCTTGCCGGGTTCACGTCGGACGCAGCCTATGCCGGCTTTGCCGAGGGACGATTCGGCAAGCTGGTCGCGGGCGAGCGGGCCGATTTTGTCATCGTTGATCGCGATCCGCTTGCGGCTAATCCGCAGGACCTGCGTCAGACGCGGGTTATCCAGGTCTGGATGGATGGCGAACCTGTCTGGGGCTACACGGCGAAGTGACGGATTTGCGCGGTTAAAATGTCCGGCATTGTCGAATTTCTGCAATCATCGCGCGCCGTTACAAATTAATCATATCGTAACGATGGCGCTGCAATAGCGACTTCGTGTCGGTCGGCAGGGTCCGTCCGAGAAGCATGTTTACCGGCGATCCGATGTTTGCCGGACCAGGAGAAGACCAGAAATGTTCAGGAAAATTGCCTTCGCCGCTGCAGCTGCCTCGATGGTTGCCGCACCGCTTGCCGCCCAGGCGGCCCCGGTCGAAATCCAGCGCGAAGCCGCTCCGGTTTCGGAAGACAGCAAGCTTGCCGGCAACACGACGCTCTTCTTCGTGCTCGGCATCGCCGCCGTGGTTGCCGCGATCATTCTTCTTTCCGAAGATGACGAGGATCCGGTAAGCGCCTGAATTTAGGTGAGGCATTCTGGCAACGTTTCGGCGAGTATTCAAAAACTACGCTGATTTGGCCCATTTTTCGGACTTTGCGACCGTCAAAGGGGCTTGCCACGAAAGTTGACCTCCACTAGTAACCGACGACTAGATCAATCGCAGAGATCTCTAAAGGAGACGATGAAGATGAAGTTCCGTAACCTCGCAGCAGCTGCCGCTGCCGTATCGATGGCAACCGCTCCTGCTGTTGCTGCGCCTGTTTCGCGCGACGCTGCCCCGGCTGAAGCCGACAGCGAACTCGGCGGTTCGGGCGTCATCCTCGGCATTCTCGCCGCTGCTCTCGTCATTGCCGGCATCATCATTGCCGTCGACGGTGGCGACGACGATCCGATCAGCGCCTAAGCGCTTCGGACAACCGAACAAGAGAACGGGGCTTTGCGGCCCCGTTTTTTTGTGTCTTTTTTCCAGTCTCCGAGAGAGGCCAGCCGCGCACTTCGCCGGAGGGTGACCGGCCTCCTCAACCGGCTGGTTGCGAATCGTCCGCCAATTCCTTGTCGTCCTCGGCTTCCAAGGCCTTCCTTCTCTCGCCGAATCGCATGATGATCAGCGAGCCTTCGAAGAGCAACAGCAGCGGGACTGCCAGGATGAGCTGCGACCCCGGATCGGGCGGGGTGACGACTGCAGCGATAATCACGATACCGACGATCACGTAGCGACGCGCGCCGGCCAGTTGCTCGCGCGTCACGATGCCGGCGCGATTGAGCAACAGCAGCAGGACCGGCAAGAGGAAGCTGATTCCGAAAGCCAGAATGAACTGCATGACCAGGCCGAGGTAGTCGCCTGCCGTCGGCAAGGCCTGGATCTCCATTCCGCCCGCGGTTCCGCCGAAGCCGAGGAACCAGCGGAACGCGGTCGGCATGACCACGAAATAGGCCAGCGCCGCCCCCATCGTGAACAGCACGGGAGTAGCGATCAGGAACGGCAGGAAAGCCTTCTTCTCCTTGGCGTAGAGGCCCGGTGCCACGAAGGCCCAGAGCTGGTTCGCGATGACCGGGAAGCTGACAAAAAAGCCCGCGAAAAGGCCGACCTTCAACTCGACGAAGAACACTTCGTAGAGTTTGGTGAAGATCAGCTGGCCCTCGCCTTCAGGAAAAGCGTTCTTGAGCGGCTGGATCAGGAAACCCAGGATCGGATCGGCATAGTAGAAGCAGATCGCAAAGCCGACCACCAGTGCGGCTACGCACCGAACGAGCCGCGTGCGCAGTTCGATCAGATGGTCGAGCAGCGGGGCCTGCGTCTCGTCGATATCGCTTATCCTGAGCGGCACCGGTCAGCCCTCGCCTGCCGGTTTGCCTGCATCGACCGGTCGGTCGAACGGCAGGGACGGCTCGTCCGCCGAAGCGACGGCATTCTCTTCCGCAGGCTCGTCATCCGCGGCAGGCGGCATTCGCAAGGCATCGGGATCGGTGGTTCCCGGCGGCAGCGCCTCCATCATCGGCGCCGGCTCGGCAATGCCCTCGTCGGAGGGGTACTTGGCCATGATCCGCTCGTTCTGCTCTTTCCACTTGCGGTCCATCTCCTCGAGCTCCGCTTCGCGGATCATCGCGTCGAGGCCCGTGCGGAAATGGTTGGAGACGCGCCGAATCTTGCCGATCCAGCGTCCCGCGGTCCGCAGCGCGAGGGGCAGCTCCTTGGGACCGATCACGACGATCGCCACCACGACGATCACCAGCAATTCGGCGGCACCGATATCAAACATCGATCAGGCCCTCGGCGGACCGGTCAATTGGACCCGTCGGTCGTCTTCTCGGCCGGACGCGGATCTACCGCAGCCTGCGAGGCGGGCTTGGCCTCGTGCGAGGGGCCTTCAAGCCGCTGGCTCTCGCCCTTGGGGCGATCTTCCTCGGCCATGCCTTCCTTGAAGCTCTTGATGCCCTTGCCGAAGTCACCCATCATCTCGGAAATGCGGCCACGCCCGAACAGGACGAGGATCACGAGGGCGATTATGATTAGCTGCCAGGGGCCAAGGCTCATCGAAAGTCTCTCAATACATTGTGTGATCGCAATATAGGGGCTTGCCGGGGCAAGCGCCAGTCAGTCTTCACCGAGCTGATGGAAAGGCCGTCCCGGATCATCCGGATGCTCCGGCTCGAGCGGCTCGTCGTCGTCGAAGGCGTCGTCATCCTCGTCCTCGTGCTCGTCCGGGTTCTCGTCGACGCCGGTCAGCGCGTCATAGGCATCGTCGACCGGATCGAGCAGGCCGGCGGCACGCAATTCGTCGATCCCCGGGAGATCGCGACGCGATTCGAGGCCGAAATGCGCGAGGAAATCGGGGGTGGTCGCGTAAATGACGGGGCGGCCCGGCACTTCGCGCCGACCCGCGATCCTGACCCAGCCCGCCTCCATCAGCACGTCGAGCGTGCCCGCAGAAGTCTGCACGCCGCGGATCGATTCGATCTCCGCCCGGCTGACCGGCTCGTGATAGGCGATGATCGCGAGGACCTCGGTCGCCGCGCGGCTCAGCCGCCGGACCTGCTCGCGCTCGCGCCGCAAGAGATGCGCGAGATCGGGCGCGGTCTGGAAATGCCAGCGCTTGCCCCGTTCGACGAGCTCGATACCGCGCCCCGAATAGCGGTCGGCCAGGGCCTGCAGGGCATCGCGCACGGCGCGCGCATCCGCGTCGCCAAGGTGGCTTGCCAGCGCCTCGACGCTCATCGGTTCCTCGGCGGCGAACAGCGTCGCCTCGAGCGCCCGGGCCAGTTCGTCCTGCGGTTCGATCATCGGGCGATCCGTCGAAGCTTCATGGTGCCGAAGATCTCTTCCTGCGCGATCTCCGCCTTGCCCATGCGGGCGAGCTCGAGCGCGGCGACGAAGCTGGAAGCCAGCGCGGACTTGCGCAAGCGACGGTCGGCGTGCGGCGGAAGGAAGTCTTCCAGCGTAATCCAGTCGAGCGTCACGCCGAGCATCGCGGACACTCTTTCGAGCGCGCTTTCGAGCGTCATCACCGGGCGCTCGCGCACCATGTGTGTCGCGGGCGCAGTGCGCGCCTTGACCTGCCCGTACGCCTGGACGAGCGCGAACCAGTCGCAGGTCCACTGCGTCTTGCGGTCGATCCGCAGACCCTCCGGAGCGCCGCGCAGGAAAGCATCGCGCCCAATACGGTCGCGCGCCATCAGCCGGGCGCCCGCCTCGCGCATCGCACCGAGGCGCTGGAGCCGCAGCTGCAGCCGCAATGCCAGCTCCTCGGGGCTCGGATCCTCCTGCTCTTCTTTGGGCAGCAGCATCGCCGATTTGAGATATGCAAGCCAGGCGGCCATCACGAGATAGTCCGCCGCGACTTCGAGTTTGAGCGCTTCGGCCCGCTCGATGTAGCTCAGGTACTGGTCGACCAGCGAGAGGATCGAGATCTGGCGCAGGTCGACCTTCTGCCGCCGGGCCAAGTCGAGCAGCAGGTCGAGTGGCCCTTCCCATCCATCGAGTTCGAGATAGAGCGCGTCGTCGGCGTTTGCAGCGGCAGCGCCGACCCCGACCCAGCCCTCCTCGCGTTCGGCTGCGTCCGTATCGACCGCCTCGCCGAAGAGGAGGCCGTCGTCGGTCAAGCCTGTGCCCCGGCAAGCGCCAGCAACGCGTCGCGCCTGGCCAGCAGCTCGGCACGATCGGCTCCGTCGCAATCGAACATGCAGGCATCCATCGCCCGCGCCAGCCGGTCGCGGCTGACGTCGCGCATCGCCGGCGCGACCTTCGCGATGCCGATCATCTCGTCCATCTTCGCCCAGCAGTTGAGCACGAGGTCGCAGCCAGCTGCCAGCGCGCGCTCGGACCGTTCGGGGATCGTCCCGGACAGGGCCTGCATGTCGATGTCGTCGGTGAGCAGCAACCCGTCGAAGCCGATCTTCTTGCGGATGACCTGATTGATCACGAAGGGAGAAAGCGTTGCCGGATTCTCCTTGTCCCAGACCGTGAACAGCAAGTGTCCGGTCATCCCGATCGGCGCGTCGTGCAGGGCACGAAACGGAGCGAGATCGATCTCGAGTTCTTCCTCGCTCGCCGTAACGATCGGCATTTCCTTGTGCGTGTCGGTGTTCGAACGTCCGTGACCGGGCATGTGCTTGATGCAACCGGCCACTCCGGAACGGGCGAGACCGTCGAGAATCGCCCTGCCCAGCGCGGCGACCTGGAGAGGATCGCTACCCAGTGCGCGGTCGCCGATCACGTCGTGCGCGCCGGGCTGGCGCACATCGAGCGGAGGGTGACAATCGACCGTGATGCCCATGGCCGCCAGTTCGCGGCCCAGTGCCTCGGCATTGGCGCGCGCCGCCTCGATCGCGCTGGCGGGCGCCGTGCGATAAAGCCGGTCGAAAGCCTCTCCGCTAGGGTAATCTGTCCATTCGGGAGCGCGCAGCCGCGCGACCCGACCGCCTTCCTGGTCGATGCAGATGAACAGCCGGTCCCGCCCGTGCAGTTCGCGCAGGGAATCGGTCAGCGCCCGCAATTGTGCGGGGTCGATACAATTGCGACCGAACAGGATGTAACCTGCCGGATCGGCATCGGCGAAGAATGCGCGCTCGTCGGCCGTCAGTTCGGCCCCGGCCATTCCGAAGATCGCAGGCGTCATGGCGGGAAGATTCGCAGCAATACGCATGCCGCGCAAGCGATCGTCCGGTCGGCAGTGTGGAAAATGGCGCCCGCCGGCCTCGCTTCAGCGCTTTACCTGGCAGGCGACACCGTCCTGCTTGAGCCCGGCGCACAACGCCCGGGCGCTTTCCAGGCTGCCCGCGACCGCCTGCAGGCGGAATACAGTGCCGATATCGGCCTGTCCTTCGACGATCCGGTGCGAGACGCCGTTGAGCTTCTCGGTCTGGCGCATGAGCGTCTGCCAACCGCGCTCCGCATCGGACCTGCTGGCATAGGCACCGACCTGGACTGAAGGCCCTGCGGCCGGTGGCGCGGTTTCGGGGCTTTTCTCGGGCTCTGACGACGGCGACGGCGAGGCCCCGACGGCGGGAGAGGCTGCGGGTGCCGGCTTGGGCTGCGTGCGCGCGATCCTGCCTTCGCGCCGCTGGCCCTCGCCAACGGCGAAGCTGGTATCGCCCGTCCCTTCGAAAACCTTGCCGCCTTCCTCGCTCGGACGGACCTTGTACGGGCCCTGCGGCGCCGCGATCGTGGTGCCGACGGGCTGCAGATCGCCCGAAACCTTGGCCTTCGACAGATACCACCAGATGCCCGCCGCGGCAGCCAGCACGATGAGCAGAAGCAATCCGAAACCGGCCAGCCGCCCGAAATCGAGCCCGCGTTCGGGCTCGTCGTAATCGCTCGCCTCGAGCCAGGGCAACCGGTCGTCGTCGGGATCGGTCAAGACGAGCTGTTCGGAGGCGAACGGAGTGGTGCGACCGAAGCCGTCGTCGTCCTGTTCGTAACCGACCGGCCCGGCCATTTTTACATCTCCTCGACCGCCTCGACGCCCAGCACGTCGAGACCGTTGCTGATTACCTGCCCGATTTGCTGCGCGAGGAAAAGCCGTGCGCCGGTCAGTTCGGGATCTTCGGGCCGGATGATCCGCAGTTCCGGACGGTCGTTGCCCATGTTCCAGAAAGCGTGGAACTCGGCGGCAAGGTCGTAGAGGTAGAAAGCGATCCGGTGCGGCTCGCGCGCCTGCGCGGCGGCCTCGAGAAGGCGCGGGAACTGTGCCGCCTGCTTGACCAGCGTCAGTTCTTCCTCGCCCAGCCGGTCGAGCGCCGCATCGGACGGCTCCAGCCCCTCGGCCGCTCCCTTGCGCAGGGTCGAGCGGATACGCGCATGGGCGTACTGGACGTAGAAGACCGGGTTGTCCTTGGAAGCTTCGACCACTTTGGCGAAATCGAATTCCATCTGCGCTTCGGGCTTGCGGGTCAGCATGGTGAAGCGCACCACGTCCTTGCCGACTTCCTGCACGACATCGGCGAGCGTGACGAAAGTGCCCGAACGCTTGGACATCTTGACCGGCTCGCCATCGCGCAGCAGCTGGACCATCTGGACGAGCTTGACGTCGAAGGGGATCGGTTTGCCCTGCCCTTCGGATAGCGCGGCGACGGCAGCCTTGATCCGCTTGACGGTGCCGGCGTGATCCGCGCCCCAGATGTCGATCAGCTCGTCGGCATCCTCGGCCTTCTGCATATGATAGGCGAGATCGGCGCCGAAATAGGTCCACTTGCCGTCCGACTTGCGGATTGGCCGGTCCTGGTCGTCACCGAAGCGGGTGGACCGGAAGAGCGGCAGCTGGACCGGTTCCCAGTCGTCGACCACCTTGCCCTTGGGCTGTTCAAGCACGCCGTCGAACACCAGATCGTGTCCGCGCAGCCATTCTTCCGCCTGCGCCGGCTTCCCGGCCGCTTGCAACGCGGCTTCGGACGCGAATTCATCGTGTTCGATACCGAGCAGCGCGAGGTCCGACTTGATGAGGCCCATCATCTGCTCGACCGCTTCGGCGCGGAAGATCGGCAGCCATTCCGCTTCGGGCGCGTCCCTGTAGCGATCGCCCAGTTCCTCCGCGAGATACTCGCCGACCGGCACCAGGTAGTCGCCCGGGTAGAGGCCCTCGGGGATTTCGCCGATATCCTCGCCCAGCGCCTCGCGATACCGCAGGTGCGCCGAACGGGCGAGCACGTCGACCTGGCCGCCCGCGTCGTTCACGTAATACTCGCGGGTAACCGGATGGCCTGCCCATTCGAGCAGCCGCGCCAGCGCGTCCCCGACCACCGCGCCGCGGCAATGGCCCATGTGCATCGGCCCGGTCGGATTGGCGGAGACGTATTCGACATTCACCCGCACGCCTTCGCCGCGGGTCGACTTGCCGTAGGCCTTGCCGAGCGCGGCGATGCTGCGCAGCTCGTCGCGCCAGCTGTCGGATGAGATGCGCAGGTTGATGAAACCGGGTCCGGCGATGCTCGCCTCCTCGACCGAGGGGTCGGCGGCCAGCTTTTCCACGATCCTGCCCGCCAGGTCACGCGGATTGGTCGCGGCCGGTTTCGCGAGCACCATAGCGGCATTGGTCGCAAGGTCGCCATGGCTGGCGTCGCGCGGCGGCTCGACCGTCACGTTGCCGCGCGGCGCGCCCGCAGGCAGGGTGCCTTCCGCCTCGAGGGCGGAAAGGACGGCGTCGATCTTCGCCGCAAAGGCGGCGTGCAGGGTCTTGGTTTCGCTCACTTCGGACATGGCGCGCGCCTAGCCTGTTGCGCGGCGCAGCGCAAAGGGGTTGCGTCCTGTGCCGGCGAGTGCCGGATCAGCGGGTGGCGTTGTAGGCCAGCTGCGGCTCGGTCAGCTGGAAACCGACGAGCAGTTCGAAGGTCGCGCGGTTGAGCGCCGCCTTGACTTCGGGATCGGTCAGCGGGTCGAGCGCGGCATCGGGATCGCCCGGGCGGCGGCGGCGGGTGATCTTCTCGCGAATTTCTTCAGGAAGGGTCGCTTCGGCCCGGTCGATGAAGGCACCGGCCTGGCCGCTCGCACGCGCGCGCTCCTGCCCGTCCGCGAAATCGAGGACGACCGTGCCGATACGCTTGGTCACGACCTGCGAGTTGCCGCGCACGACCGTGCTGAAATAGGGCATCTCGACACGGCGGCTGCCGCGCACGTCGGTGCGCCGCGCCAGCACGTCGAAGGTGGCGTTCGCATAGACCTTCGCGCCGGTATCGTCGCAGGTGCTGCGCAGATTCGTGATGTTCGCGACCACGTCGATGTCGGATGCGGCGCGCGAAGCGGGCGTGCGGAACAAGGTGACGTTGCCGGTGTAGTCGGGAATTCCGACCGCCGGGCAGGCCGTGCGCACGGCGGTGATGCCGACGCCATCCTGGATGACCAGTTCGCCCTCGCGAGAGCATCCGGCGAGCGCGGCAGCGATTGCGAGACCGGAAAAGAGGCGAACGGACACTTTCATCGTGGGTCGATCCTTTGTGTTTTTGCTGCGGCTCGCCCTAGCGGCACGCGCGGCAAAGCGCTAGTGGGCGGCGTATGAATGCCGGATTGCAATCCCCGCCGGCGGTCGAAAACCGCCCAGTTCTCACCCTGCTGATCGCAGCTCCCCGGGGCTTTTGCGCCGGTGTCGACCGGGCGATCGAGATCGTCGAGCGCGCGCTCGAGCGCTATGGCGCGCCGGTCTATGTCCGGCACGAGATCGTCCACAACCGGTTCGTGGTCGAAGGGCTCGAAGCCAAGGGTGCGATCTTCGTCGAGGAGCTATACGAAGTTCCGGACGGTGCCCCGGTGGTCTTCAGCGCGCACGGCGTGCCCAAGTCGGTCCCGGCCGAGGCCGAGCGGCGCGAACTCTACTATCTCGACGCGACCTGTCCGCTGGTCAGCAAGGTCCACCGGCAGGCCGAACGCCAGCTGGAAAAAGGCCGCCATATCGTTTTTGTCGGCCATGCGGGCCATCCCGAAGTCGTCGGCACGATGGGGCAGGTGCCCGACGGCACCATGACGCTGGTCGAGACGGTCGACGATGTCGCCGCACTGCCGTTCGAATCCGATACCCCGCTCGCCTTCCTCACGCAGACGACGCTGTCGGTTGACGATACCGCCGACATCGTCGCGGCACTGCAGGCACGCTATCCCGATATCGAAGGCCCCAAGGGCGAGGACATCTGCTACGCGACCAGCAACCGGCAGACGGCGGTCAAGCAGATCGCCCCGGCAAGCGACCTGGTCCTGGTGATCGGCGCGCCGAACAGCTCCAACTCGGTCCGTCTCGTCGAAGTCGCCGAACGCTGCGGAACGAACGCCAGGCTGATCCAGCGCGCGAGCGACATCCAGCCGGAATGGCTCGAAGGAATCGGCACGATCGGCTTGACCGCCGGGGCTTCCGCGCCCGAAGTGCTGGTCCGCGAAGTGGTCGACCGGCTCGCCGAGTTCCGCACGATCGAGGAACGCACGATCGAAAGCGCGGTAGAGAAAATGGTCTTCAAGCTGCCCCGCCAGCTCGCCGACTGACTGCACCCGGGGAAGCCTCGTGGCCGTCTACACACACCTGTCCGCCGAGGATCTGGCCGAGCTGATCGCACAATACGATGTCGGCCGGCTGGTTTCGGCCAAGGGCATTGCCGAGGGCGTGTCCAACAGCAACTGGCTGGTCGAGACGACCGGCAGCGCGAGCGCAGGCACGCGGTTCATCCTGACGATGTACGAGCGCCGGATCGAGATCGAGGACTTGCCCTTCTTCCTCGCGCTGCTGGATTTCCTTTCGGCACACGACTGCCCGGTCCCGCGAACCATCCATGACCGGCAAGGCTCCGCCTTCCGCACGATCGACGGCAAGGCCGTGGCGCTGATCGAGTTCCTGCCCGGCGTGTCGGTCGATCACCCTACGGCTGCGCAGGCACGCGCGGTCGGGGTCGCACTGGCACGCGTTCATGTCGCGGCGCGGGACTTCGACGGAGCTCGCACCAACACGCTCGGTATTGCGGAAAGCCGCCGGGTTCTGGAGGCTTGCGGCGAGGTGGCTCTTGCCGCCATCGATCCGCGATTGCCCGCTGCCCTTGCACTCGCCGCTGACGTCGAGGCGCAGTGGCCTGGCGACTTGCCCGCCTCGGTGATCCATTCGGACCTGTTTCCCGACAACGTGCTGATGCTGGGTGCGGATGTCTCGGCGCTGATCGACTTCTATTTCGCCTGCACCGACGCCATGGCCTATGACCTCGCGGTTACGCACGCGGCGTGGAGTTTCGACAAGGCCGGCGAGACGTTCTCGGAAGATGTCGGCACGGCGCTGGTCGAGGGGTACGAGAGCATCCGGACCCTGTCAGCGCGCGAGCGCGCCTGCCTGCCGATCCTGGCGCAGGGAGCCTGCCTGCGCTTCGTCGCGAGCCGGGCCGAGGACTGGATCGGAACGCCGGCCGATGCGCTGGTCACGCGCAAGGACCCGATGGCGTTCCTGCGCCGGCTCGATTTCTATCGTGCGCAAGGGACAGCGGCCTTCGCATGAAACGAGTAGAGATTTTCACCGACGGCGCTTGCAAGGGAAATCCCGGCCCCGGCGGCTGGGGCGCGATCCTGCGCATGGGCGCGCACGAGAAGGAATTGTCCGGCAGCGAGCGCGAGACGACCAACAACCGCATGGAAATGACCGCGGTGATCGAAGCGCTGCGAGCCCTGCGGCACCCGTGCGAGATCGCGCTCCACACTGACAGCAAATACGTGATCGACGGGATCACCAAATGGATTCACGGCTGGCAGAAGCGGGGCTGGAAAACAGCCGGCAGGAAGCCCGTGCTCAACCAGGACCTCTGGGAGGCGATGGTCGAGGCGAGCGGGTCGCACCGGATCTCGTGGCACTGGATCAAGGGCCACAGCGGCCATCCCGAGAACGAGCGGGCCGACCGGCTTGCGAGCGACGAGGCGGACAAAATCGCCCGCGTCGGTTGATCAGCTCTCGTCTACGGTGTCCGCGCCGGGGCCGTTCTTCTTGATCGATTCGATCGCGTTCCGGGCGCTGGCCTTGGACGAATAGCCTTCGGTCCAGAACATCGTTTCGGAATTGTACATGAAGTAGGCGACGTACTCGCCCTTCTTGTTCTTCTTGATCTTGAAGTGATGAGCCACCTGCTTCTCCCTCGCGTTGCAGAGGGGGCAGTCTATCAAATGACGGGCGTTTGGCTAGGCCACCCGGTCCGGGGTGTAGAGCGCCGCATCGAGGCCGCTCGTCAATTCGTCGCGATCGGTCCCGAGGATCAGTTGCGAGGCGAGGCGGGCAGCAGCCGGCGCGGTCTGGATGCCATAGCCGCCCTGGCCTGCGAACCAGAAGAACCGCGGATTGGCCGGATCGAAGCCGTAAACCGGCAGGCGGTCGGGGGCGAAGCTCCTGAGCCCCGCCCATTTGTGCTCGACCGCCCTCACCTGCCAGTCGACGACTTTTTCGAAGCGGTCGATCGCCATGGCGACGTCGATTTCCTCGGCCGCCGCATCGACGGCGGGTGTCGGCGTCTCGTCGTGCGGACTGAGCCAGACGCTGCCACCCTCGGGCTTGAAATAGAACCGCCCGGAAATGTCGAGGCACAACGGAAGATCGCCGGGCGCGGCGGGATCGACGCGCAGCTGCGCCACCGTGCGGCGGTAGGGCTGGATGCCGAGCGGCTTGACGCCCGCCATCGTGGCGACCGGATCCGCCCAGGCGCCCGCCGCATCGACGAGGATGCTGGCGCCGAGCTCGGCCCCGCTCTCCAGCTTCAGCTCCCACCCGTCCGGTGTGCTGCGCGCTTCGGCGAGGCGCGCGCGCGTCACGAGGTCGACCCCGGCCTTGCGCGCCATTGCGAGGTAATGCTGGTGCAGGCCCGCCACGTCGATATCGGCGCAGGCCGGTTCCCACACGGCGCCGGTCCATTCGGGCCTCACGCCGGGGATATGCTCTGCCAGGGCCGCACGTCCCAGCCGGTGGATTGTCGCCCCGGTGTCGGCAAAGCCGTCCATGAAGGCATCGAGCGCGGCCCGGTCTTCCTCGCGCCCGAGGTAGAGCGCGCCGCGCTGCGTGAGAAAACCGTGTTCGCGCAAGTAGATACCCGATGCCAGGGTCAGCGGGACGAGCTCCGGCCCGCCGTAGCATTCCTCCCAGAAAGCAGCCGATCGCCCGGTGGAATGATACCCGGGCCGCTCCTCGGCCTCGAGCACGACGACCGATGTGGCTCCGGCGCTTGCACGCCCGATTTCGGCGGCAAGGCTCGCGCCGGCCATCCCCGCCCCGACGATCGCTATATCGTAAACTTGCTTCACCGTGCGGGCGCGACCTGGGCCAGGAAGTTGGCGACCGCATCCATCGCACGATCACGCACCGCGTCGACTTCGCGCAGGATCTCGTGATGCGCTTCCTCGCCGAACTCGACCAATTCGCCATGCGGCAAGCGGCGGGCAGCTTCGCGTATGGCCTTGATGTCGACCAGCTGATCGTTCGAAGTGGCGAGCAGCAGGACCGGGACTTTCACCCCTTCCAGGACTCCCGGCTCGAACAGGCCGCGCATCGAGGCGTAGGCACGCTCGACCCAGCCCCAGCTGCCCGGGCCCATGACGAGGTCCGGGCGATGCTCGCGCCACCAGGCCTCGTCCTCGTAACGATCCTGGTCATGCGTGAGCAGATTGGCCCGCGATGCCGGCATTTCGCCCGGCTTCTCGCTCCATTTCCAGGCCGGCCGGCGCGGATCGCCGATCCGTGCCATGCCCTTGGCGACGAGATGCATCAGCGCGACCGGCAGGTGCTGGTTGGTGAAGCCGAGCATGGGCGCAGACAGCACCATGGCATCGGGATCGACGCGGCGCTCGGCCGCGGCGCGAAGGACGAGGTGCCCTCCCATCGAATGGCCTGCGAGAACATGGGGCCCCGGCGTTTCGGCCTTCCACCTCTCCCAGAGAAACGCGAGGTCGTCGATCCAGCGCGAGAAATCCGAGATGTGGCCCGTCACCGCGTCCGCGCCGAGCCGCCCCGAAGCCCCTTGGCCGCGCCAGTCAGATGACGTAACCCGCCAGCCGTCGCGGTGCCATTCCTCGAGCGTTTCGAGGTACTTCTCGTAGTGATCCCCCCGTCCCTGCAGGAACAGGATCGAGCCGCGTCGCTCTTCGCCGGCGCCCGGCCAGTCGATCCGCCGGATCGAATGACCGTCTGCGGCCTGCCAATGTGCCTCGCGCGCCATGGCCGGAATGCGGCGCCGATCGATGGGCTGCACCGGGGTTTCGTCTGCTTGGCTAATACCATCCTCCTGCGGGTGGTTACTTTTTGGTAAGCACTATTCTGTAGCCATGCCTCCCAAGGGGAATTCGGGGGGTTTCATGCAGGGCGGTGTTTTCCACTACGGACTGCTGGTGTTGTTGGCAATCGCGCTGCTTTACGCGGCCGCGACCGACATTCGCCGTCGCCAGATCGACAACTGGCTGACCGCAGGGATCGCCCTCACCGCACCCCTCTTCTGGTGGGCCAGCGGATTGTCGCTGTGGCCGGGAGTGGCGATCCAGCTGGGCGTGGCAACGGGCGTGTTCGCGCTTCTCGCCGGGCTGTTCGCGCTGCGCATGATGGGTGGCGGCGACGTCAAGCTGCTCACCGCGCTGGCGCTGTGGATCGTGCCGGCGGATTTTCTCAAGCTCGTGATCGTGATGGCCATCTTCGGCGGCGTGCTGACGGTGATCGTCGGCGGCTGGCACGTCATCCGCCGCGAGCGCGACCGGATCGCAATTCCATACGGCGTCGCCATCGCAATCGGCGGCCTGTGGGTGCTGGGAACCCAGTACCTGCCGCAAGCCGGTCAACAAATGGGAATGGGCTGACAACCCGATCTTAACCAATTCGGGCCTAGTTCCGAAAACTATGATCGCCCGGAACAGGCCGGGTCAATGAGGGGGCTTTAGAGCCATGGACAGGAAGAAGCTGGTTCTGCTGCTGGGCGCGCTGATCGTTGCGATCGGCACGGCTTTGGTAGCGCGCAACATGTTCGCAGGTGCCTCGGCTCCGCAGGCGGAAGCCGCAGCGGTACCCGCAGGTCCCAAGGTCCTCGTCGCGCAGCGCACGCTGCCGACCGGCACGATCATCACCGCCGACGCACTGGGTTTCCAGCCGTGGCCCAAGGATCTCGTGCAGGATGCCTACTTCATCGACGGCGAGGCCGACATGACCAAGCTGCTCGGCACCGTGGTACGTCACCCGGTCACGGCCGGCGAACCTGTCACCCAGGGCTCGCTCGTCGCGCCTGGCGATCGTGGCTTCCTTGCTGCGGCGCTCGGCCCCGGCATGCGGGCAGTAACCATTCCCGTTTCCGCTAAGGCCGGTGTTGCCGGCTTCGTCTTCCCGGGCGACCGGGTCGACCTGCTGCTTTCGCAGACGGTCAAGGGCGACGGCCCGGCGCTGAAAACGACCGAGACGATCCTGCGCAACCTCCGCATTCTCGCGACCGACCAGCGCACGTCGCAGGAAACCGTCGATGGCAAGACCCGCGTTCGCAAGTTCCGCACCGTTACCGTCGAAGCGACGCCCAAGATCGCCGAAAAGATCGCAGTCGCCCAGACGCTCGGCCGCCTGACGCTGACCCTGCGCTCGATCGCAGACAGCCAGGGCGAACTCGAACGCGCGCTCGCCAACGGCGATGTCACCGTTCCCGAGGGCGCGACACCCGAAGAAGAGGAAGCGATCCTGCGCGAAGCGATGAGCCGCCCGGACGATGGCTCCTCCACCTTCGTCACCGGTGGCGACGTCTCGCGCTTCCAGCGTGCTTCGGTTCCGCCGCGCACCAGCGGTGGCGGCAATGGCGGCGGCGGTTCGTCGAACGACGGCGGCGCGCAGATCGCGCAGGCCTTCTTCGGTGGCCCGGCCAAGGCCCCGTCCGGCCCGGTCGTCCGCGTCACTCGCGGCAAGAGCACCAGCTCGGTCAAGATCGGCGCCAACGGTTCGGCCAATCCGGAAGAAGCGGCTCAGGCATCGATGTTCGAGCAGATGATGGAAGCCGCCGTGAAGGCCCAGGGCATGGCTGCCCAGTCCGACGCGAACGAAGAATAAGAGAAAGACGCGACATGACGATCGCTTTCAACAGGGAATCCAACGTGAGGGGCACAACCATGAAACGCCGTCTTACTTCCAAGCTGCTGCTTGCCAGCCTGGCGCTCGCGCCGCTGGCAGGACTGCCGACCACCACCGCGACCGCCCAGTCGGTCGTCCGCCCGGCGCAGGACATCGTCCTCTCGATCGGTCGCGGCGAACTGGTCACCGTTCCGGGATCGATGACCGACGTGTTCATCGCCAACGACAAGATTGCCGACGTCCAGGTGAAGTCGCGCAACCAGCTGTATGTGTTCGGCAAGTCGGGCGGTGTCACCACCGTCTATGCCAGCAACGCGGCGGGCGACGTGATCTGGGCGGCAAACATCCGCGTCGGGTCGAACATCGACAGCATCGACCAGATGCTCGCTCTCGCGATGCCTGAGGCGAAGGTTAATGTCGCTACAATGGGGACCAACACGGTCCTGCTGACCGGCACGGTCGCAGCGCCGGAAGACGCTGCCGAGGCCGAGCGGCTGGTCCAGGCGTTCACCGGCGAAGGCATGAACGTCATCAGCCGTCTCAAGATGGCGACGCCGCTGCAGGTCAATCTGCAGGTGAAGTTCGCCGAAGTCAGCCGCACGCTGGTCCGCGCCCTTGGTGCGAACCTCGCCACGGTCGACACGACCGGCGGCTTCAAGTTCGGGATCACCAACGGTCGTGCGGCTATTCCGCAGTATACGCCGGGCAGCCCCGGTGGCCTCGGCGTGGGCTTCAGCTCCGCACCGAGCGGTGCCAGCCGTGTCGCCGGCAACGGCCAGGGTTCCACCCTCGGCCTGTTCGGAAGCCTCCTCGGCCTCGACATCGCCAGCGCCTTCGATCTTGCGGAAACGCAGGGCCTCGTCTCGACGCTGTCGCAGCCGAACCTGACCGCGCTGTCGGGCGAAACCGCAGACTTCCTTGCGGGGGGCGAATTCCCGATCCCGCAGAGCGGCGGTCTGGGGACCACCACCGTCCAGTACAAGAAGTACGGTGTCAGCCTGTCCTACACGCCGACCGTGCTGGCCAATGGCCGCATCTCGATGCGCGTGCGGCCCGAAGTATCGGAGCTGACCAGCCAGGGCGCGGTGCAGGTCGATGGGTTCACCATTCCTGCGCTCACCGTTCGCCGTGCGGAAACGACGATCGAGCTCGGCTCCGGCCAGAGCTTCATGATCGCTGGTCTGCTGTCGAACGCCTCGAACAACGCGATTGAGAAGGCACCGGGCCTGGGCGACATCCCGATCCTCGGCAATCTGTTCCGCTCGACCGAGTTCCGCAAGGGCGAAACCGAGCTGGTGATCGTGGTCACGCCGTACCTGGTCACGCCGGCAGATGCGAACGACATCCGCCTGCCGACCGATGGCTACCGCGCACCCAACGTGGCGCAGCAGGTGCTGGGTTACTTCGACAACGACGGCGTCAGCGGCGGAGGCCGACCGGTCCCCACCGCGCGCGACAACGGCGGGGCGGCTCCGGCCATCTCCTATGCGCCGCCGAGCGGCGTGCCCGGCGAAAATCGCCCGGCGCAGGCCGCAGCCGACGTCAAGACCCGTCCCGAGCAGGCTGGCGATGCTGCCAAGCCCGGCTTCAGCCTGAACTGAGAAAGGTGAGAACGATGCCCATTGCATTCAAAAGCAAACTGGCCAAGGCGCCCGCAATCGCCCTCGCCATCTCGACCAGCCTGGCGCTGACCGCCTGCGGCGGGATGCCGGAAAATGGCTCGGTCTATTCGACCAAGCAGCCGGTCGTCGAACGGACCAACTACGTCCTCGATGTTAAAACCAGCGCCGATGGCCTGTCGTTCGCAGAACAGCGGCGGCTCGCCGACTGGTTCGAGACGATGGATCTTCGCTTCGGCGACCGCGTCTCGATCGACGACCCAATGGCCAGCGCCGCGACCTACGACGCGATCAACCAGATCGCGGGCCGTGACGGCATCATCGTCAGCCGCGGTGCTCCGGTGACGGAGGGGATCGTCCCTGCCGGCCAGGCGCGCGTGGTCATCACCCGCTCGCTCGCATCGGTTCCGGGCTGCCCCGACTGGTCGGTCAAGTCGGAGATGAACTACACCAACGGCACCCACCCCGGACACGGCTGCGCCATCAACGGCAACCTGGCGGCAATGGTCGCCAATCCGGAAGACCTCATCACCGGCCAGAAGGGCACGGGCGAGACGGTCGTGATGAGCTCGACCAAGGCAATCCGGAGCTATCGCTCGGACAAGTCCGAATAACGCAGGGGAACACGACGATGAATGCTCCTTTCAAACCCGCAGGCAATCGCGACCCGTTTGCCGCCTATATCTGCGACGAGACATCGCTCGACGTGTTGCGCCCGGTGGCGATCGAACTCGGCTGGCAGCCCGAGAAGTGCAACAAGGGTGGCCTTCGCAACGCCATCCAGTCGCTCTCGGTGTCGGCGAGTCCGAACATCCTGATGGTCGACCTGTCGGAAAGCGGCGACCCGCTGAACGACATCAACGCTCTTGCCGAGGTTTGCGAGCCCGGCACCGTCGTTGTCGCGATCGGCCAGGTGAACGACGTGCGTCTCTATCGTGACCTGCTCGCGAGCGGCATCCACGACTACCTGCTCAAGCCCTTGTCGGCGAGCGCGGTGCGCGATGCCCTCAACCAGGCACAGGCGGTCTTCGCCGCGCCCAAGTCGAACGATCCGGACTCGGCCAAGCACCACATCTCGACCGCGATCATTGGCACGCGCGGCGGCGTCGGTGCCTCCACGCTGGCGACCTCGCTGGCCTGGATGTTCGGCGACAAGCACAATCTGCCGACGGCCCTGCTCGACCTCGACATCCACTTCGGGACCGGCGCGCTCGCGCTCGACCTCGAGCCGGGTCGCGGGCTGACCGACGCGATCGACAATCCGAGCCGGATCGACGGCCTGTTCATCGAACGCGCGATGATCCGGGCGAACGACAATTTGGCGATCCTGTCCGCAGAAGCGCCGATCAACGCGCCGCTGATGACCGACGGGGCTGCCTTCCTGCAACTGGAGGAAGAGTTCCGCCAGGCGTTCTCGATGACCGTCATCGACATGCCGCGCAACATGCTGATCAACTTCCCGCATCTGCTGTCCGACGTGAACGTCGTGGTGGTGACAACGGAAATGACGCTGGCCGCGGCCCGCGACACGATCCGCATCCTCTCGTGGCTGAAGACCAATGCGATGCACGCGATACCGATCGTCGTCGCCAACAAGGTCCAGTCCGGCGCAGGCGAGATCAGCAAGGCCGACTTCGAAGCCTCCATCGAGCGCGATATCGACTTCGTGATGCCTTACGACATCAAGGCCGCGACCAATGCTGCCAAGCTCGGCCAGACTTTTGCCGAAGCCAATTCGGGCAGCAAGGCGACTGCGGTGCTGCGCCAGATCGCCGACCGCATCATCGGTGCGGGCGACGGCGAAGGCGACAGCGAGCCGGCCAAGAAATCGCTGCTCGGCAGTTTCGACATCAAGTCGCTGCTGGCGAAGAAGGACAAGGGCGCGAGCGAAGCCGCTCACGCCGAGTAAGTCGCCGAGTGCCGGAGGGCAGCGATGCTCTCCGGCCAACCGGCAGAACGAATGTGTAGGAAAGGCGGGACGACGGCATGAGCATTACCCAGCTGCTGCTCCTCGTGGGTGGTTTGACGACCCTGATTTTCGTGGGCTACCTGGCCTACGCCGGCCCGTCGGCTGCCAAGGAAAGCCAGCGGCGCTTGCAGGCGCTGCGCTATCGCCATTCCGAAAGCACCAGCACCAAGGTCGAATCGCAGCTCAAGAAGGCGATCGCCGCCCGCAAGCCCAAGATGCACCGCATCGCCGGGTCGGGTTCGCGGCTGGAAGCGCTCGAAGGGCGCCTCGACCGGACCGGCAAGAGCTGGACCGTACAGCAGTACATCTACGTGTCGCTCGGCATCGCGCTGTTCATCACGCTGGTGGTGTTCCTGCGCACCAACGCCCTGCTGATGTCGCTGGTCGTCGGCCTGTTCGTCGGCGTGGGCCTGCCCCACTTCATCGTCGGCCGCTTCATCAAGAAGCGGACCGAGGCGTTCAACACCAAGTTTCCCGACGCGATCGAACTGCTCGTGCGCGGCCTTCGCTCGGGTCTGCCGGTGACGGAAACCCTCGCCGTCGTGGCGCAGGAAGTCCCGGGTCCGGTGGGCCAGGAATTCAAGGCCGTCGTCGACCGCATCAAGGTCGGCCGCACGATGGAGGAATCTCTGCAGGAAACCGCCGACAGGCTGGCGATCGCGGAATTCAACTTCTTCACGATCACGCTCGCCATCCAGCGCGAGACCGGCGGCAATCTGGCCGAGACGCTGTCCAACCTATCGGACGTGCTGCGTAAGCGCGCCCAGATGAAGCTGAAGATCCGCGCCATGAGCTCGGAATCGAAAGCATCGGCCTACATCGTCGGCGCGCTGCCGTTCATCGTCTTCGGCCTGGTCTGGTGGATCAACCCCAAATACCTCGCCGGGTTCTTCACCGACGATCGCCTGATCGTGACCGGCCTCGGCGGCCTCGTATGGATGAGCATCGGCGCCTTCATCATGGCCAAGATGGTCAGCTTCGAAATCTGAGCAGGACGGACGCAAGACAATGATCGACAATCCAGCCGGCCCCACGCTCCTAGGCTTCGACGTCATTCTCGTCGGCACGATCCTTGCCGGGATCGCCGCCTTCGCGATGATCATGGCGGTCTATGCCGCCATCACCGTGAAGGACCCGATGGCCAAGCGCGTCAAGTCGCTCAATGCGCGGCGCGACGAGCTCAAGGCGGGCATCGTCACCGCCAACGCCAAGAAGCGCCAGAGCCTCGTTCGTCGCACCGACACGACCGACAAGATCAAGGAAGCGCTGAACAGCATGAAAGTGCTGCAGCCGAGCCAGATCGAGGCCGTGCAGCAGAAGCTCGCCCATGCCGGTATCCGCAACAAGGAACTGGCGGTCTTCGTCATCATGGCGCGCCTGGTGTTGCCGATCGTCTTCGGCCTGCTCGGATTCTACTTGTTTTACATGTCCGACATGTTCCCCAAGTGGGGCGACTTCAAGCGGTTCGGCGGCCTCGCCGGCACGGTGATCCTGGGCTACAAGGCACCCGAGCTGTTCCTTTCGAACCTTTCGACGAAGCGATCCGACGCGATCCGCAAGGGCCTGCCCGACGCACTCGACCTCTTGGTCATTTGCGCCGAAGCGGGTCTCACCGTCGATGCCGCATTCAACCGCGTCGCCAAGGAACTCGGCCGCGCCTATCCCGAACTGGGCGACGAATTCGCGCTGACCGCGATCGAGCTGTCGTTCCTCAACGAACGGCGCAAGGCGTTCAACAACCTCGCCTATCGTGTCGATCTCGAAGCGGTGCGGGGCGTCGTGACCACGATGATCCAGACCGAACGCTACGGTACGCCGCTCGCCTCGGCGCTGCGCGTGCTGTCGGCGGAATTCCGCAACGAGCGCATGATGCGCGCCGAGGAAAAGGCTGCGCGCCTGCCCGCGATCATGACCGTGCCGCTGATCCTGTTCATCCTGCCGGTGCTGTTCATCGTCATTCTCGGCCCGGCGGCCTGTTCGATCGCGGATGCCTTCTCGGCCAAGCCCGGACGCGGCTAGGCGGGGGTCCGACAGCGACAAAAAAGGGGTCGGGACGCAGATGCGTTCCGGCCCCTTTTTTCTGTCGGAAGGTCACGTCATTCGGGCGCGAAGTCGTCCAGGCTATCGCAATCCAGTTCGCCGGCGCTTTTGCGCACGCGCGCGAGGAAGGTGCAGAACTGGGTCAGTTCCTCGTCCGTGAAGCCCGACACGATCTCCGCCTCCATCGCGCGTGCCAGCGGCATGATCCCGCCATGCATCGCGCGCCCTTCTTCGGTCAGCTCGAGGTGATGCGATCGGCCGTCATCCTTGTTGGGCTTGCGCACGGCAAGCCCACGATCCTCGAGAACCTTGCACGCGCGATTGACCGCCACCTTGTCCATCAGCGTCGCCGCCGTCAGGTCGCGCTGCGTGAGATGTCCCGCATCGCCGAGCACGGCCATGATCCGCCATTCCGGTACCTTGAGACCGAAACGCGCGCGATACTGCTCCGAAATCCGGCTGCTGACCGCGTTGGAAGCGATCGACAGCTGGTACGGCAGGAAGTCCGCAAGCGGCTGGTTCAGAGTGTCTTTCGCTCCCATCGAAAGCAAGCTTACTGGCGGTCCTGTCGCGCACAAGCCTCTTGTTTCAAATGAAATCTTTTCACTCGTAAACGGGCTCGTCCCACCACGGGTAGAAGTCGGGCATGTCGCCGCTGACCGTATCCGGATAGGCGGGCGCGCGCTTCTCGAGGAAGCTCGCGATGCCTTCCTTCGCATCCGCGCTGCGGCTCAGGCGGTAGATTGCCCTGCTGTCGATCCTGTGGCCGTCCATCGGGTGGCCGCCACCGCCGATCCGCCACAGCATCGCCCGGGTCATCGCGACCGATACGGCCGAGGTGTTGTCGGCGATCTCGCGAGCGATACCGATCGCTGCGTCCATCAGCTCGCCTTGCGGGTGGACCGAGCGCACGAGCCCGCGCTCCTTCGCCTCTGCCGCGTCGAAGATCCGTCCGGTGAAGCACCATTCCAGCGCGGTCTGCATTCCGACGAGCCGCGGCAGGAACCAGCTCGATGCGGCTTCGGGCACGATGCCGCGCCGGGCGAAGACGAAGCCGTAGCGCGCATTGTCGCTCGCAAGCCGGATGTCGAACGGCAGTTGCATCGTCGCGCCCACGCCCACGGCCACGCCGTTGCAGGCGCCGATCAGCGGTTTCTTCGACTTGAACAGCCGCAATGTGAGCCGACCACCGCCATCACGCACGCGCTCGTCCGACAGGTCATCGACCGGGTTCGGGTCGGAAAAGACGTGGCCGCCGCCCTCGGGCGTCAGGTCCGCACCGGCGCAGAAGGCGCGCTCGCCCTCGCCCGTGATGATGACCGCGCGAACCGAATCGTCGGCATCGGTTTCGTCCATCGCCGCGATCATCTCGTTCATCATCGTGCCGGTGAAGGCGTTCATCTTCTCCGGACGGTACAGGGTCAGCGTGGCAATCCCGTTGGCCTTCTCGAGCCTGATCTGGGTGTAATCGGTCATTTGGAATCTCTCCCGGTCGTTCCGTAGCGGTGGAGCACATCACGCATGGTGCTGGCAAGAAGTTGCCCGTCAGACACGGCGGGCTCGCGAGCGATCTGCATAAGCGGCAGTGGCAGGCTTGATCATTCGGTCATTTCGATAGGCGCGGGCGAGACTGCAGGCAAATGACAGGAACGACACCCAGCGTCGCACCGTTAGTGAAGCGAACCCCCTCTCCCAAAGAAACGAAAAGGCAGCCCTTCATGGCTCAGATCACCACCAATAACCCCGCGACGCGCGAAGATATCGAGACCTACGACCTCATGTCGAAGGACGAAGCTTTTTCCAAGATCGAGGCTGCGCACGAGGCTTTCCTCGAATGGCGCACACGCAGCCACGAAGAACGCGGCGAGGTGCTGCGCAAGATCGCCAAGGTGCTCCGCGACAATGCGGACCGGATCAGCGCGATGATGACCCGCGAGATGGGCAAGCTGCTGAAGGACGGGCAGACCGAGGTCGAGATCTGCGCCCGCATCTTCGAGTACACCGCCGACGAGGGTCCGTCCAAGCTCGCCGACGAGGAGCGCACCCACTCCGGCGGCAAGAAGCGCGGCATCGTCACCTATTCGCCGATCGGCGTCATCTACTCGATCCAGCCGTGGAATTTCCCGCTCTACCAGCCGGTGCGGGTGCTGGCAGCCAATGCGATGGCGGGCAACGCCTGCATCCTCAAACATGCCTCGATCTGCACCGGCAGCGGCCTCTTGCTGCGCGACCTGTGTCTCGAGGCCGGCCTGCCCGAAGGCCTGTTCGACGTGGTGCTGGTCGATCATGACGTTTCGGATGCGATCATCCAGCACGACAAGGTGCGCGCCGTTACCATGACCGGCAGCGACGGGGCCGGGAGCCACATCGGCAAGACCGCTGCGGAAGCGCTGAAGAAGACAGTGCTCGAGCTGGGTTCGAACGATGCCTATCTCGTCCTGGAAGACGCCGACATCGATCTGGCGGTGAAGACGTGCGTGATGGGCCGCCTCTACAACAATGGCGAGACCTGCGTGTCGGCCAAGCGCTTCATCGTGACCGACGTGGTCTACGACGAATTCGTCGAGGCCTTCGTCGAGCGGATGAAAGCCGCCAAGATGGGCGACCCCACGAGCGAGGATACCCAGCTTGGCCCCGTGTCGAGCAAGGAACAGTTCGATACGCTGGTTAAGCAGGTCCGGAAGAGCCTAGATGGCGGCTGCACGCTCCTGTGCGGCGGCGATCCGGAAGACGATCCGGACGGCTGGTACTACCCCGCTACCGTGCTCGCCGACTGCAAGCCGGGTACACCCGCCTACGACGACGAATTGTTCGGCCCCGTCGCTTCGATCATCCGTGCCAAGGACGACGAGGATGCCATGCGCATCGCCAATGACAGCCGCTATGGCCTCGGCGGCGGCATCTTCACCAAGGACGAAGACAAAGCGATCAGGCTTGCACGCGACCACTTCGACACCGGCATGATCCGCATCAACTCCTTCGGTGCGGCCGATCCCAACATGCCCTTCGGCGGCGTGAAGGACAGCGGGTACGGCCGCGAACACGGTGGCTTCGGCATGAAGGAATTCGTCAATGCGAAAGCCATCTTCCTTCCCTCGTGAAGCGATCCAGAAAGGACATCTCGATGAAAATTCTCGTCGCCGGTGCAACCGGCAACACCGGCACGCGCCTGGTCAAGGAACTGTGCGAGCGCGGTCAGCAGCCGGTCGCGCTCGTGCGCAAATCGTCGGACACCGACAAGCTCCCCGACGGCGTTACGCTGCGCCAGGGTGACCTGACCGACCTGCAGGACGACGTCGCCGAGGGCTGCGAAGTGGTCGTCTTCGCAGCCGGCTCGGGCGGCGACACCGGCGCGGAGATGACCGACAAGGTCGACCGCGACGGTGCGATCAGGCTCGTCGACATTGCCGCGCAAAGCGGCGTTCGCCGGTTCGTCATGCTGAGCTCGGTCGGCGCAGACGATCCAGATCCCGAGAGCGAACTCGCGCATTACCTGCAGGCAAAACACGATGCGGACGAGCATCTGAAGGCCAGCGGTCTTGAATATGCGATCCTGCGCCCTGTTGCTCTGACCGACGATGGACCGACGGGGTCCGTCATCCTCGGCGATGACGTCGATCCGAAGGGCAAGGCAGCGCGCGGCGATGCCGCCGTGTTGCTTGCCGATGCCGCCGAACAGGATGACTGGGCCGGCACGATCAGGCTGATGCAGACCGACTACTGATCGTTCACCTGCACCAATGAAAAGCGCCGCCCGCTCCACGATGGAGCAGGCGGCGCTTTCGTTTTCTGCGGCAGCTGCGATTAACGCGGCGCCATGCGGATCGCACCGTCGAGGCGCACGTCCTCGCCGTTGAAGTAGCCGTTCTCGATCATGGTCATGGCGAGATGGGCATATTCCTCGGCATTGCCGAGGCGCTTGGGGAACGGGACGCTGGCGGCGAGCGCTTCCTTCACCTGCGGCGGGGCAGCATTCATCAGCGGGGTGTTGAAGATGCCGGGAAGGATCGTGTTCACCCGGATTCCTTCGCTCATCAGGTCGCGCGCGATCGGCAGGGTCATGCCGATAACGCCGCCCTTGGACGCCGAATAGGCCGCCTGACCGATCTGGCCGTCCTCGCCCGCGACGCTCGCGGTGTTGACGATCGCACCGCGATCACCGTCTTCCGACAGCGGATCGAGGGTCATCATGCCGGCCGCCGACTTGGCGATGCAACGGAAAGTCCCGACCAGGTTGATCTGGATGATCCAGTTGAACGCGTCGAGCGGGAAGTGGCTGATTTCACCCGTGTTGCGGTCGCGCTTGGCGGTCTTGATGGCATTGCCCGTACCGGCGCAATTGACCAGGATCCGCTCCTGCCCGTGGGCTTCGCGTGCCTTGGCGAAACCGGCATCCACGCTGGCTTCGTCGGTCACGTTCACTTCGCAGAAGATGCCGCCGATCTCTTCGGCGACCTTCTTGCCCTTTTCTTCCTGCAGGTCGAAAATCGCGACCTTGGCACCCTTGGCTGCGAGCGCACGCGCGGTCGCTTCGCCGAGGCCGGATGCACCACCGGTCACGACGGCCGGGGTCTTGCTGCTTACTTCCATGAATTCTCTCTCCGTTTCAGATAAATCAAAGGGCTTCGACGATGGTGACGTTGGCGACGCCGCCGCCTTCGCACATCGTTTGCAGGCCGTATTTGAGGCCGCGCGCCTTGAGCGCGTGGATGAGCGTTGCCATGAGCTTCGTCCCGCTCGCACCGAGCGGGTGGCCGAGCGCGATCGCACCGCCGTTGACGTTCAGCTTGTCCGGGTCGGCGCCGGTGTGCTTGA
The DNA here is from genome assembly GCF_009827535.1 of Qipengyuania oceanensis. NCBI lineage: Bacteria > Pseudomonadati > Pseudomonadota > Alphaproteobacteria > Sphingomonadales > Erythrobacteraceae > Qipengyuania > Qipengyuania oceanensis. The sequence continues at coordinate 1,104,690 of NZ_WTYN01000001.1, forward strand.
GCCAGGCGAGCGGCACCGAAGCGAAGGCCTCGTTCACCTCGTACAAGTCGATGTCGCCGATCTTCATCCCGGCACGCTCGAGCGCGCGGTCGGTCGCGAACAGCGGCTCCTCGAGCATGATGACCGGATCGCCCGCAGTCACCGTAAGGTTGTGGATGCGCGCCATCGGCGTCAGGCCATAGGTCTTGAGCGCCTCTTCCGAGACGATCAGGGCAGCCGAAGAGCCGTCGCAGATCTGGCTCGATGTCGCCGCGGTCAGCGCGCCATCCTCGGTCAGGCGCTTGACGCCGGCAATGCCTTCGAGCGTGGCATCGAAACGGATGCCTTCATCGACCGTGTGCATGGCATCGCCATCGGGCGTTTCGATCTCGACCGGGACGATCTCGGCTTCGAATGCGGCCGACTTGGTCGCTGCAATCGCCTTTTCGTGGCTAGCGAGCGCGAAACGATCGAGGTCGTCCTTGGTGAAGCCGTGCTTCTTGACGATCATCTCGGCGCCCATGAACTGCGACCACATGATGCCGGGATACTTTTCCTCGAGACCGGGCGATTTGTAGTTTCCGAGGCCTTCCTTCATGTGGAACATGGCGGTCGAGCCCATCGGCACGCGGCTCATGCTCTCGATACCGCTGGCGATGACGACGTCCTGCGTCCCGCTCATGACGGCCTGCGCGGCGAACTGGATGGCCTGCTGGGACGATCCGCACTGGCGGTCGATCGTAACGGCGGGTGTCGATTCGGGCAGCGTCTTGCTCGCGAGCACCGCGTTGCGGCCGACCTGCATCGACTGCTCGCCGCCCTGGCTGACACAACCCATGATGACGTCCTCGACGGCATTGGGGTCGATCCCGGTGCGGTTGACGATCGCGTCGAGCGACTTGGCGGCGAGATCGACCGGGTGCACGCCGGCGAGGCGACCGCCGCGGCGGCCTCCGGCTGTACGGACTGCGTCGACGATATAGGCTGCTGGCATCGAATAAGTCTCCAATTGCAATCTTGTTTACCTGCATGTCGCTATGGTCGCCACGGCGGCGGGTCAAGCGGAGTCGGCAGATTTGCAGTCGACCAGAGCGAAAAGCGCGCCCTTCGGCGGCTGTCAGAAGTGATGGTCAGTCGGCAAAGTAGCTTTCGCGAAACGGTTCGAGATAGTCGGAATAGGGGTCTGACAGGCCGACGGCCTGCGTCCCGATCGGCTCGCGCACCTGCATGACGCTGGCCGTGGTGACGAGCCTGCGGTTCTCGTGGGGAGCGAACACCGCGTCTTCATGCGGCAGTCCGCAGAAGTCGAGGATCCGCTCGATCTGCGGGCGCGGGTCCGCGACCAGGGCCTCGTATTCGACCGGCAGGATGGTGTCGGGAAGCGCCTTGCTCCAGTGTTCGAACAGGCGATCTTCGATGCGCAGGTAGGCGGCGATATCCTCCTGCTTCCAGCTGAAATCCTGCCCCTTGACGAAATAGGTCCGGAAGATCGACCAGGCACAATCCATCGGGTTGCGGCGCAGCCAGACGACTTTCGCCTGCGGCAGGATCGAGGCGAGCAATCCGATATAGCGGCTGGTGTTGAGTGCCTTGTCGACGAACTTGCCTTCGCCGGGGAAACGCTCCCTACCGAGATGGAGGAACAGTTCCGAGAGAGTATCGGGCGACTTGCGGGCGGAATAATCCTGCAACGCCTGTGCCGAGTTGTTCGCAAGATCACGCGCGACCAGCGGCAGCCGGCCAAGTTCTTCGCCACCGCGCACGGCCGAATGGCTGGCAAGGATCTGCTCGACCAGCGTGGTGCCGGATCGCGGTGCACCCGTCACGAACAGCGCCTCGGACGTATCGACTCCGATCCCCTGAGGTGCCTTGGCGATGGCATCGAGCGGCCAGTTGTCGATCGTCGCCTGCGCGACTTCGGCGTCCCTGCCTGCGTCGTACTTGCGCTCGAGCGAGGCGAGCATGGCTCCGCGGGCCAGATGGCGAAAAGCGCGATCGGTCTCGCGCCGGTCGAAATGGACCCGGCCCGCCGCGTAATGGAACTGCGCCTGTTCGATCAACGGCGCGCCGGCTACGCGGTTGACGCCGGCCACGATCTCGTCACCGATCGGATCGCCCTGCTTGCGCTTGCGAGAATTGGCGAGGACCAGCATCGCCTGGCCCGATGCAGGATCCGCCTGCAACGCCTTGCGCAGGAAGTGTTCCGCCTGCTCGAGCTTGTTCAGATTGACCGACATCGTGCCCATGATGAAGGCGTGGCCGGCAGGGGTCGGAAATTCTTCCGGCAGCTTGCGCATGACGTCGACAGCATCGGCAATCCGGCCGGTCTGGGCCAGCATCGCGGACTGTTCGAAGCGCATGGCCGGGGAACGCCCGGTTTGCGCCACGGCGAGCCGCATGGCTTTGTTGGCAGAGGTCAGCTCGCCATTGGTCTGGAGCACTTTGGCGACCTGATGCCATTTCTTGCCGAGTTCGGCTTCCATGGCTAGAAGCGCAAAAGCCGCCTCGTTCGAACCTTCACGGTCGTTACGACCCAGAGCGGCAACAAATTGTTTCAAAAGGGCGACGGCATCCTGGCTCATCGGATCAGGCCTCCCGACCTTGCCGGGCGAGGGCGTCGGTGAACTCGCCGAGCATTTCGCGATAGGGTTCCGCGACACCGATGCCGGCCCTGTTGATCGGGCGGCGAACCTGCTGGGCGCTGGCGGTCAGCACCGATCCTCCCTGTTCGTGGAAACGCAGCTGCGCCTCCTCCGGCTCGAGCCCGCAATGCCGGGTAATCCGGTCGATCCAGCGGTCAGGGTCGGCAACGAGATCGGCGTAGGACACCGCCAGCATCCGGTCTCCGAGCACCTTCGACCAGTGATCGAACAACTCGTCTTCGACCGACATGTGGTCGACGATATCGGCAGGGGCCCACCCGCTAATGACGTTCCGGGGCAGCCAAGTACGGTAGATGGACCAGGCATTGTCGAGCGGGTCGCGGCGCATCCACACGACCGGGGAATCGGGAAACAGCGCCGAGAGCGGGCCGAGCGCGCGGCCGTGGTTGAGAGACTTGTCGACGAACTTGCCGCTGCCGGGAATGCGCTCTGCAGCGAGCCGCAGGTAGATGTCGCGCAGCGATTCCGGCGTACCCCCGCCGGCGACGAACCGTTCGAAATCGTGCGGGGCAAAGCCGCCGACCGTCGCCTCGAGCTGCCGGGAGAGGCCGAGCTCGGCGCCACCATCGACTGCCGAGTGGGCTGACAAAATCTGGGAAACCAGCGTCGTGCCGCTGCGCGGCAAGCCGGCGACGAAGATCGGCTGGCGGGGCCTCTCGTCGGAAATCACCGAATGCTGGGCGATCGAGGCGCGGTTCCAGCTTGCCGAAATTCGCGCCGACTCCCGGTTCTCCGCCGGGTCGTAGTGGTAGGATTGCGCCGAGACCTCGTGCGACTTGCGGTAATGCTCGAAAGCCCGCTCGAAATCCTTGAGCGAATGGTAATAGCTGCCCAGAGCGCTGTGCGCCGCCGCGAGGTCGAGGTCCTCCCCGACGAATGGCTGGGTATAGTCGCGCAGGATTTGTGCCGCGTCGTCGCCGGTCAGCCGGCCGAGATCGGCAAGAGCGACCCAGACCCGCCCGAAGCGGGGCTGGATCGCGATGGCATCGCGAAAATGCTTTTCGGCCCTGTCGGGTTGATCGAGATTGGAGCACAGCGCGCCGCGGAAATGCGCGTTGGCGAGAGGATCGGGCACATTGTCGGGCACTTGCCGCATCAATACGGCGGCTTCGTTTGTGCGGCCGACCTGTGCGAGGATGACTGCCTTTTCGTAGGCCACCTGATCGCGCGGGCCGCCTTGACGACCCCATTCCTCGATGGCGGAAATGGCGAGATCCATTTCGCCCCAGGTGACGAGTTCGGACCACAAGTTCGGCCACTGGTCGCCGATCGGTGCGCGTTCCGAGATCAGGACGCGGGCGGAATCGATCAGTGGCAAGCGGTCGCCACGCTGGCGCGCCTCGCGGAACCCGGCGACCGCGCGTTTGACCGCTTCGATATTCATGACAGCTCTTGGTCTCCGGAAACGAAAAGGGGCGGCACGAGGCCGCCCCTTCCCTAGTGTTCGAACTAACCGTTTACAACGATCAGCGGCCACCGCCGAAGCGCATGGTCCAGTTCAGACGAACCGAACGCGGCTGCTGGTACCCACGGACCTTGCCGTAGTTCGGGTTCGCGCCACCGAAGTCGATGTCGCCGAACTCGTTGTAGTCGAGCTCCTGCTTCCAGTTGAAGACGTTGAACACGTCGACACGGAAGAAGACATCGCGGTTCTCGGCGAACGGCATCAGCTTCACGCCGAGGTCGATCGATTTGTTCCACTCCGACTTGAACGCAGTGCCGCGCGGGACGAGAACCGAACCGGTACCTTCGCCATCTGCAACACCGTTCGGCAGACCGTCGCCACCGAAGCGTGCCTGGCGGCAGTAGAACGAGGCAGCACCGTACGAGTACTCGAAGGTGCTCGAATCGTTCTTGTAGTTACCGATACAGCTGAACTTGCGCGGCGATTCCACGACGGCGTTAAAGCCGAGGTCGAGCCATTCGGTGGGCTGGACGTGACCGAACAGCTTGAACGAGTGGCGACGACCGTTGGCGAGATCGCCATTGGCACCGTCGAGGAAGCCCGGCTGGTCGAAGTCCTGCGTAAGGCCGGTGTCGGTCTGGTTGTTGTCCGACTTCACGCCACCTTCGAAGTTACCCCGAAGCTTGGTGTAGGTGTAGTTGAACGTGAACCCGTAGAGACCGTTGAACGCCTTCGCGAGTTCGAACTGGACCGCGTCGTACTTACGGACGGCCTTCGGATAACCGAGCGATTCGCCCGACAACGTAACGACCTGGCAGGTATCCGGGTTGTAATCGCAATCGCCATCGAGACGAATGGTCATGTCTTCACCCGGATTGGTCAGCACGTACTGGTGGAAGCCCGACCAGATGGGCGAACCCGAAGAGGTCGTGCAGTCGATGCCGTTGTCATCGCAGTACTGGTTGACCGCCTTGTCGATCGCCACGTCTTCCAGCGTCTCGCCGAGACGACGGTTGATGTAGTTCAGGCTGACAGTCCAGTCACCGAAGCGATGCGACGCGCCGATGAGCCACTCGTCCGTGCTCGACGGCTTGAGGTTCGCGTTGACCAGCGTATCCGTCGGACCGAGCGTACCATCTGCAAAGATGATGGCGCAGCGGTTACCCGCATCGGGGCTCCCGGTCGGGCAGGAACCACCCGAGTTCGGGACGAAGTTGTTGATGTTGCCGTTATCGTCGAACGTGAAGAAGTCCGGCACGCCGTCGTTGTTGGCGTCGGCACCCGAAACGCCAGCGGTCGAGTAGATCATCCGCTGTTCGTAATAGGTTTCGGCACCAGCCAGGCGGATGTTGGTGTTGGTAGCGATCGGAAGGAAGTAACGGCCCCAGAAGGCGTTGATCTTCGTCGCACCGTCACCGAACACGTCGAACGAACCACCGATACGCGGACCGTAGTTGTAGCCACTATCGTAATAGAGCTCACCCGCCTGCGTGTAGTTCTTGAACTTGTCAGCGCGGAGGCCGAGCTGCAGGTTCAGACGATCATCCATGAGCGACCAAGCGTCCTGGATGTAGAACGCCTGCATCTTGGTGTTGAACTCGCCTTCATTGAAGTAAAGGCGACGACGGGTTTGCGTGGTGCGGAAATCGTAGCGGTATCCATCACCGGTGTAGCGCGTGAGTTCGCCAGCCGTCAGGTCTTCGTAATCGAAGCCTGCGCGGATGTGGTGCTCACCCAGAGCCGAGAAGTAGAGGTCGGCGTCGGCCCGGTAGAACTTACGATCGTTCCGGTCCTGCAGGTCGCCAATCACCGTGCCGTAAGCGTCACGCGTCGGCCCGATGCGGGTGATCGCGTACTGACGGTCGGGCGAAGCGAACTGGATCGACTTGTCCTTGTTGCGGCCATACGAAGCAGACAGCGTCAGGAAGTCGGTGAACGACCCGGTGTAGGTAAGGATGTAGTTGTCGCCACCGAACTGGTTGACGACCGTACCACGCTTACCGACGATTTCGCCGATGCGGTTCGGATCCGAGTTCGGCAGACGGCCGTTCTCGTAAACCAGGTAATCGGTTTCGCGGGTCTGCTTGTCGCTCCAGTAGGTACCTTCGAGACGGTGACCGTTAGCGATCACGAAGTCGACCTTGCCGCCGAAGAAGGGCGAATCGTTGGTCGACCGGGTGCGCAGCGCGTTCGAGAACGACGTGCTGCCCGTCTCGGAGTAACGCGGCTGATAGATGCCGTAGAAGAACAGGCGGTCCTTGATGATCGGGCCCGACAGGTAGAACGCAGCATCTACAGAGTTGCTGTAGTCGTCTTCATTCAGTGCGAGCACGATATCACCGTCGGTCGTCGGATCGCTGTCCGCATCGGTGAAGGTGTTGGGCGAGGTCGAACGCAGGAAGTTCGGGTTGTAGTTGATAACCGCACCCGCTTCGAACTCGTTCGAACCCGACTTGGTGACCGCCGAGGTCACACCACCGAGAGCGCGACCGTATTCGGCCGGATAACCGCCGGTCTTGATATCGATCGTACGGTAGAACTCGAAGGGAATGATCGAACCGCCGAGGAAGTTACGGAAGTTCGTGATGTTCATGCCGTTGACGTAGTAGGCGTTCTCGGCGACCGTCGCACCCGAGATCGAGGTCAGGTTACCGAAGCCGGTGTCACCTGCTGTCGTACCCGGCGCGAGCTGGATGAGCGAGTCGAGATCGCGACCGACAGGAACGGTTTCAGCAAGTTCCTGAACGTCCAGCGTCAGACCGGTCTGGGTCGACTGGAAGTCGTTCGCAATGACGCGCGTACCGGTAACGACGATCGCGTCGCCGACGTAATCGTCGGAAACCGCGGTCGGGCCCGAAGCAGCGACATAGCGATAGTTGGCGTTCTGACCGGCGACGACGTTGGCGCCACGGTCTTCGACGACCGTCTGGCCACCGGACGTCACGACAACGGTATAGCTACCGGTCGGAAGGGCGGTGACACGGAAAGAACCGGACGAATCGGTAGTGGTGGTGTTGGTGAAGCCCTGCTCGTTCGACGTGACGCGAACTTCGGCGCCCGCAACCGGAGCGCCGGCATCGTCGACGATGGTCCCAACGAGGTTACCACGGGTGTAGTCCTGCGCGGCAGCAGGCGCAGCACCAACGGCCAGAAGGCCGGCTCCTGCCCCCGCAAAAGCGAGGACTTGCAGAGCGCTGCTCGCTTCGAGCACGCGCTTGCGTAGGTTCTTGCTGTGCATAAATTTTCAGTCCCTAATTAATGAGGAGGCACCATTCCCGGTAAAGGCAGCACCTCTTTAATTTCCCACACCCCGACCGGCTTGCGCTCCGAAGGGCTGGAGAAGGGTGCCAGATGGACGAGGGCCAGTCCCACTGTAAAGGTGTTTGGTAGCACTTGAAACGATCGCTCGGGCGTTGTTGCAATTGCGCCACGGTGCTCGCAACTGGCCCAGTTCGCTCTGGCATGGCGCCAGGGAGAGTTGCTATCAGGCCGAGCAATACCCGTGATGGCCTGCGAATTCAGTTGCCTGCTGAATTGCTCGACGCATTCAGGATGGATTGTCGGTTGCGGTGCTCGCGCCTACGAAACACCGCCCCCTTCGATCCTCGAGCAGCCATTTCAAGGTCGGCGGTTTCGGGGCGGCGCATAGCTTAAGTTGTTGCGCAACCGCCACAGTCTCGCGTCACCTGTCCGAAATCATTCGAATCTGATTGCGATTCCACCCCCGCTCACACAGAGAAACAGCTGCAGAGCCGTGCCGGGCGCATGGCCGCAGTCACCATAGAAAACTCGAACTGTTCGACCGACTTCGTCGGCCGAAAAAGAGGGACAAAAAAATGAACAAGATGAGCTTTATCGGGCGCGCCTCGAAGACTCGCCTTTTCGCCACGACCGGCCTTGCGGCCGCTCTGGCGGGTTTGGCCGCAACGCCTGCATACGCGCAGGACGAGGAAGCAGCTCCGGAAATCGTGGACGCTAGCGACGCCGTCGCTCCTGAAGCGGCAACCAGCGAAGAAAACTACATCGTCGTGACCGGATCGCGTATCCGCCGCTCCGAGATCGTCGGCACCGAACCGGTCAGCTCGATCTCCGACCAGTACTACGCCGAGCGTAACATCACCAACGCCGCCGACGCGCTCAACGAACTGCCGCAGTTCCGTGGCAGCGTGACTCAGCGTGGCGACCAGGCGAGCTATGGTGCCGGCGTCAACTTCGTCAACACCTTCGGCCTCGGCTCGAACCGCACACTCAGCCTCGTCAACGGCCGCCGCGTCGTTTCGTCGAACCTGCCCTCGCTGTTCTCCGCCGGCGGCCCCGGCGTTCAGGTCGACCTCAACATCATCCCGACCATCCTGATCGAGCGTATCGACAACGTCTTCGTCGGAGGCGCTCCGGTTTACGGTTCGGACGCCATCGCAGGCACCGTCAACATCATCCTGAAGGATCGCTTCGACGGTATGGAACTGTCGGGCACCACCGGCATCAGCGATCGCGGCGACGCGTTCAACTACAACGTGTCGGGCGTTTTCGGCACCAACTTCAACGAGAACCGCGGCAATGTGACGCTGGCCCTGTCCTACGACAAGGCAGAGGGCGTTCGCGGCGTCGATCGCAAGCACGTTCGTGACAACCTCGGCACGCTCAACAACCTTTGCGCTCCGGGCACGACCGTTCCGGCCGATGACGGCCGCGTCAACCCGAACATCGGCTGCAACACCGGCCCGGACGATGGCGTTCCGGCCCGCATCCTGTTCCCGAACGTCCTGTCGCCGTACCTGTCGACCGGCGGTGTCATCCTCGACACGGGTCTGCAGTATGCCTTCGGCCCGACCGGCGACCTGATCCCGAACATCTTCCCGGGCACCAACCTGACCGGGTTCTTCGGCACCGGCCTCAGCCCGTCGGCCTACAACACCGCCGACCAGACCAGCCTCACGGCGACCCTGGAACGCTTCACGGCCAACGCATTCGCAAGCTACGAGCTGGTCGAAGGCGTCGAGCTGTATGGTGAAGCGCTGTACTACAACGCCCGCTCGCTCGAGGAAGGCAACAACCCCTCGTTCAACACCTTCGTGTTCGACCCGGACGTCAGCGGCGGCCTGAACTACGACGTGGCCACCAACCCGTTCCTGACCGACCAGGCTCGCGGTATCCTGACCGGACTCGGCATCACCGAGTTCAACGTCTCGCGTTCGAACGAGGACCTGTTCGACAACGGCTCGCTCACCGAGAGCGAGCTGAAGCGCGGCGTGCTCGGCGTGCGGGGCGACTTCGGTGGTCTCAGCGGCAATCGCTGGAACTACGACGTCAGCTTCAACTACGGCGAGAACCTGATCGAGAACTTCAGCCAGGAGATCAACCAGCAGCGCTTCATCAACGCCGTCAGCTATGAAGCTGCGGCCGATGGCAGCGCCGTCTGCACGATCACTCCGGCGGTTCCGGTTGCGCCCGGTCAGCCGGTTCAGCCGGTTGCCGATCCGAACTGCGTGCCGCTGAACCTCCTGGGTGTCGGCGTCGCCAGCCAGGAAGCGCTGAACTACATCCGTGAAGACGTCCGTGACGTGGCCAAGCTGCGCCAGATCGTCGTCAACGCAAACGTCGGCGGCGACCTGTTCGACCTGTGGGCCGGCCCTGTCGCGTTCAACGTCGGTGGCGAATATCGCGAGGAGAAGGCTTCCTTCACCCCGTCGAGCTTCGTCCAGAACGGCGAAGGCCGTGGCGCTCCGGTTACCCCGATTTCGGGTAGCTACAACGTTAAGGAAGCGTTCGGCGAAATTCTCGTTCCGCTGATCAGCCCGGAAAACAACTTCCCGGTCCTGTACAGCGCCGAAGTCTTCGGCCGCGTTCGCTACGTCGACAACAGCGTGAACGGTGGTTTCACCTCCTACGCTGTCGGCGGCACGATCCAGCCGATCCGGGACATCAAGCTGCGTGGTAACTTCACCCGCTCGTTCCGTGCTCCGGCCATCACCGAGCTGTTCCTGCCGCAGAGCCCGACCTTCGAACGGCCGAGCGACCTGTGTACCGCGCAGGCTCGTAATGCCGGTCCGGTGCCCGAGACCCGCGCTGCAAACTGCGCCGCGTTCCTTCAGGCAACCGGCAACGATCCGGCTACCTACACCCTGCTTGCAGCCCAAGCATCGGTGGCTGGTATCTCGGGCGGCAACCCGGACCTCCAGAATGAAAAGGCCGACAGCTACACCTTCGGTGCAGTCCTGCAGCCGCGCTTCATTCCGGGTCTGACGATCACGGCCGACTACATCGACATCAAGATCGAAGGTCCGATCGCGTCGCTCGACTCGGCTGACCTAGCTGCTGGTTGCTTCGACAACACCGACTTCAACACCGCAGACCCGATCAACGGCAACAACTTCTGCTCGCAGCTCGGCTTCGGTGCTGATGGCCAGATTCCGAACACGCCGTCCAATCCGGCGGTGCGGACCGGTTTCGTCAACGGCCAGGAAGAAAGCTTCAGCGGGATCGTCAGCGCACTCGACTACGTGACTCAGCTGAACGGCCTGGGCCTGCCCGGCTCGATCCGTCTCGGCGGTGACCTGCTCTACGTGCGTCGCCGCGTTGTCGACATCACGGGTGTCGCTCCGCAGCGTTCGGACGGCGTCCGCGGCGACCCGGAATTCTCGGGTCAGGCGCGCGTTGTCTATGACAACGACAGCTGGGGCGTGGGCGTTTACGCGAACTACATCGGCGAGCAGCTCTATTCGCGCTTCGATCGCGGCGACAGCCCGAACGACACGCGTGAAATCGACGAGCTCGACGATTACGTGACCGTCAACGCGAACATCTTCTTCGAAACGGAGAACGATTTCCGCTTCAACTTCTCGGTCACCAATCTCTTCGATCGGATCGGCCAGAAGTACTACGGTTACATCATCCCGGGTTCGGAGAACGACGACATCGGTCGCCGGTTCAACGTCTCGGTTACCAAGCGCTTCTGATCTTGGCCGGGTGCGGTTCGCCGCACCCGACCTGCTACGGAACAAGAAAGGGCGGCTCCCTCGCGGGGGCCGCCCTTTTCTTTTGTCCGCGCGATGCGCAGGACGCGCGGGTCAGTTGATCTCGATCTGCAGCTCGCCGTCGCCTTCGTCGACCTTGACCGTGCTCCCATCGGGAACCTCGCCCGCCAGCAACTTCTCCGCCAGCGGGTCCTGCAGGTAACGCTGGACCGCGCGCTTCAGCGGCCTTGCGCCATAGACCGGGTCATAGCCGACCCGCCCCAGCCAGCGCCGCGCCGCGTCGGTCAGGTCGAGCTCGATCTTGCGATCCCTGAGCAACTTCTGGACCCGCGCGACCTGGATATCGACGATCGGGGCCATGTGCTCCTCGCCCAGGCGATGGAAGAGGATGATCTCGTCCAGCCGGTTGAGGAACTCGGGCCGGAAATGGGCCCGGACCACGTCCATCACCTGCGGCTCGACACTGTCGACGTCCTTGCCGTCCTCGATCTGGGTGAGGAACTGGCTGCCGAGATTGCTGGTCAGGATGATCAGCGTGTTTGAGAAGTCGACCACCCGGCCCTGCCCGTCGGTCAAACGCCCGTCGTCAAGCACCTGGAGCAGCACGTTGAAGACATCGGAATGCGCCTTCTCGACCTCGTCGAACAGCACCACCTGGTAAGGCCTGCGCCGCACGGCCTCGGTCAGCACCCCGCCCTCGTCGTAGCCGACGTAGCCCGGAGGCGCACCGATCAGCCGGGCAACCGCGTGCTTCTCCATGAACTCGCTCATGTCGATGCGAACCATCGCGTCGTCGTCGTCGAACAGGAATGACGCGAGCGCCTTCGTGAGCTCGGTCTTGCCGACGCCCGTCGGGCCCAGGAACAAGAAGCTGCCGAGCGGCCGGTTCGGGTCCTGCAAGCCTGCCCGCGCACGGCGCACCGCCTTGGACACGGCCTGGATCGCCTGCGACTGGCCGATCACCCGCTTGCCGAGCAATTGCTCCATCTGCAGCAGCTTCTCGCGCTCGCCCTCCATCATGCGGTCGACCGGCACGCCGGTCCAGCGGCTGACCACGCCGGCGATATCGTCTTCGGTCACTTCCTCGCGCAGCAATGCGTTCTCGGTCTCGCTGCCGGCTTCCGCCAGTCGCTTCTCCAGCTGTGGGATCGTGCCGTATTGCAGCTCGCCCGCCTTCGCGAGATCGCCCGCGCGCTGCGCCTGCTCGAGTTCGAGCCGGGCGGCATCGAGATCTTCCTTGATCCGCGCCTCGGCATGGATCTTGTCACGCTCGTTCTGCCAGCGCGTCGTCAGTTCCGACGACTGCTGCTCGAGTTCGGACAGTTCCTTGCGCAACGCCTCGAGCCGGTCCTTCGAAGCCTGGTCGCTTTCCTTTTGCAGCGCCTGCTCCTCGATCCGCAGCTGGATGATCCGCCGGTCGAGACTCTCGATCTCTTCCGGCTTGGATTCGACTTCCATGCGGATGCGGCTCGCGGCCTCGTCCATCAGATCGATCGCCTTGTCGGGCAGGAAGCGGTTCTGGATGTAGCGGTTGGACAGCTGCGCGGCGGCAACGATCGCGCCGTCGGTGATGCGGACGCCGTGATGCAACTCGTACTTGTCCTTGATCCCGCGCAGGATCGAGATCGTATCCTCGACACTCGGCTCGTCGATGTAGACGGGCTGGAAGCGCCGCTGCAGCGCCGGGTCCTTCTCGACATACTTCTGGTATTCGTCGAGCGTGGTCGCGCCGATGCAATGCAGGTCCCCGCGACTGAGGGCGGGCTTCAGCAGGTTGCTCGCATCCATGCTGCCTTCGGACGCGCCTGCGCCGATCAGCGTGTGCATCTCGTCGATGAACAGGATGATCTGGCCCTCGGCGCCCTTCACTTCGTCGAGCACGGCTTTCAGCCGTTCCTCGAACTCGCCCCGGTATTTCGCACCCGCGATCAGCGCGCCCATGTCGAGCGCCATCAGCGTGCGGCCCTTGAGACTGTCGGGCACGTCGCCGTTGGCGATGCGCAGCGCGAGGCCTTCGGCGATCGCGGTCTTGCCGGTGCCGGGCTCGCCGATGAGCGCCGGATTGTTTTTGGTCCGCCGGGCGAGGATCTGCACCGTCCGGCGGATTTCCTCGTCGCGGCCGATGACGGGATCGAGCTTGCCGTCGCGCGCCGCCTGGGTGAGGTCGCGGGCGTATTTCTTCATCGCGTCGTAGGCTTCTTCCGCGCCCGAACTGTCGGCGGTGCGCCCGCCGGTCACGTCCTGGATCGCGGCCTCGAGCGACTTCGCATCGACACCGGCGGCCTTGATCGCTTTTCCGGCAGGACCGTCGGTCAGCGCGAGCGCCTGCAACAGCCGCTGGACGGGCACGAAGCTGTCGCCGGCCTTCTCGGCCAGCTGTTCGGCCTGGTCGAGCGCACGTACGGCATCGTTGTCGAGGCCCGGCGTCGCTTGCGCCCCGCCACCCGACACGGCCGGGATCTTCGCCAGCGCATTGTCGACTTCAGTGATCGCCACGCCGGGATTGCCCCCTGCCCGCTGGATCAGCTGTGCCGCCATGCCCTGGTCGTCCTCGAGCAAAGCCTTCAGGACATGGGCAGGGGTTATCCGCTGGTGAGACATGCGGATGGCGACGGTCTGTGCGCTCTGCAGGAAGCCCTTGGCGCGATCGGTGAATTTTTCGAGATTCATTCGGAAACCCTCATCAGAACTGACCTCCGATATAGTGTTGCATTTGGGCAACACAAGCATCGCCGTGCAGGAAATCTGCAAGGTGTGTTAGTCCGATATAGGACTGCCGATCGCCAGTGCGAGGGGGCAACCCGGAATCGCCCGGTTTTTACTGCGCGCCGACGCCCTCGAGCCCGGGGACGAGCACGGTGCGATCGCCGCCGAAATCCTCGCGCACTACGATCAGTCCCTGCCGCTCGAGATGCTCGAGCAGACGCCGGACCCGCCCGGGAGAGCTGGTGCCATAGGCGCGTGCGAGCGCGTCCTCGTCGACGGTGCTTTCACCCGCATGGCAGGCCTTGGCGATCACGAAGAAGGGGCCGAGCAGGTCGTCTTCCACCGCCTGCGCCAATTGCATGATCCGCGCGAGCGAGCCGTCCGGCAGCGCGTCGAGCCCGGCGGACCGTTGCGCAAGCTCGCGTCGGAAAGCCGCCATGTCGGGCATCGGACCAATCAGCCGCTCCCGCCTGCAGCGGGCGAGGAAGGTCTGGTACTGGCTGCTCGCGGACTTGAACGCGACCGCCTCTTCCGCTGCCATTGCGCCGATGATCGCATCGATCCGCGCGGCAAATTCGGTATTGTCCGGCTGCTCGGCAGAATCGACCTGCGCGCGCTCGGCGCTCTCGATCGAGCGGGCCACGTCCTCCACCCTCGGCGCAGGCCGTGGCGGCGCCGGCGGGCTGGCCTTCGCGGCATCGGCGGCAAGATCGAGCGTCAGCAGGCTCGCCATGTCTTCCGGCGAGGTCTCGGGTAGGGCGATCAGCCCTTCGGCGCGCGCTTTCAGGCCGGAGCGGACCGGGCCGATCCTGACCGCGACCGGCTCGCGCGAGATGGCCGGACCGAGCGCCAGGAAATGCCCGCGTTCGAGCTCGCGAATCCGCTCGGCCTGGCGCCGGTCCATGCCCAGGAGGTCGGCTGCCCGGACCATGTCGATGTCGAGGAAAGTGCGCCCCATCAGGAAGTTCGAAGCCTCGGCAGCGACGTTCTTGGCGAGCTTGGCCAGCCGCTGGGTCGCGACGATCCCGGCAAGCCCGCGCTTGCGCCCGCGGCACATGAGATTGGTCATCGCCGACAGCGTCATCCGGCGCGTGTCCTCCGCGATCTCGCCCGCGACCGAGGGGGCGAACATCTGCGCCTCGTCGACTACGACCAGTGCAGGATACCAATGCTCGCGCGGGGCATCGAACAGCGCGGTCAGGAACTGCGCGGCGCAGCGGATCTGCTGTTCGACTTCCAGTTCCTCAAGCGCCAGCACAACGCTCGCGCGGTGCTCGCGGATGCGGCGGGCGAGCGCCTCGATCTCGGCCGGAGAATATGCCGC
Source organism: Qipengyuania oceanensis (assembly GCF_009827535.1). NCBI lineage: Bacteria > Pseudomonadati > Pseudomonadota > Alphaproteobacteria > Sphingomonadales > Erythrobacteraceae > Qipengyuania > Qipengyuania oceanensis. The sequence goes on from NZ_WTYN01000001.1 coordinate 1,119,741, forward strand.
GCCGTCGATCACGACGTGGCCGAATTCGTCCGCGAGCGAGGTGAAATCTCCTTCCGGGTCGATCACCACCTGCTGCACCATGCGCGCGCTTTCCTCGAGCAGGCGGCGCAGCAGGTGCGACTTGCCACTGCCCGAATTGCCCTGGACGAGCAGCCGCGTCGCGAGCAGCTCCTCGACGTCGAATTCGACCGGCCTCTCGCCCCTGGCGTGCCCTATGGTGATTGCTGCCCTCACGATTCGCTCAAGGCTAGCGATCCGCGCCGCCCGAGAGGAAGGGCAGGCCGGCAGGTTTTGCCCAGCCGCCCCGCTCCATCCGTCGCATTGCGTGTGTGACCCGGGGTCGCTACCGACGGCGGCCAAGGAGAGGTTGCATGTGGAAATGGGTCGGGCGGATCGCCTTGGTGGCGGTCGTGCTGCTGGTCGTCGCTTTCGTGGCGCTGGCGAGCTGGGAGCCGTTCTGGGCGAAGCGCGACGCCCAGGCAGGACCGCAGGGCAGCTATCGGGCCGAGATCGTGCGCGACGACTACGGCGTGCCGCATATCTTAGGCAAGACCGATGCGGACGTCGCCTACGGGGTCGCGATCGCCCATGCGGAAGATGATTTCACCACCTTGCAGGACGTGATCGCCATGAGCCGCGGGCGCTATGGCGCAATCGCCGGGCAGGAAGGCGCTGCGGCCGACTACGTCTATCACCTGCTCGACGCGCGCGGCACGGCGGAGCGCGAGTTCCCCAGGCTACCCGCCGATACCCAAGCCCTGTTCCAAGCCTACGCCGCCGGCCTCAACCGCTTTGCCGAGGACCATCCGGACGAGATCAAGCTGGCCAACCTCTTCCCGGTCGACGGGAAGGACGTGGCGGCCGGCTTCGCCCTGCGCCAGCCGTTCTTCTTCGGCCTCAACAACGTCATCCAGCCGCTCGTCGAGGGGACCGAGCTCCGGCGCGAGTTCGGCCCCGACATTCCCGGTTTCGAACGTCCGCCTTCGGGTGACGTCGGCGCCCGCCCGGGCCAGGTCGAAGAAGGCATGGAAGGCAGCGAGGCCGCGCCGCGAGCGGCCTTTTCCCCCTTCGGGAGCGACGGCGCGCTCAACGGATCCAACGCCTTTGCCGTCAGCGCGGAAAAATCCGGCGGGCCCGTGACGCTGATCTCGAACAGCCATCAGCCGTTGCGAGGCGGCGTCGCCTGGTACGAACTGGTCGTCGAGAGCGGCGAAGGCTGGCACTTCGCCGGCGCGAATTTCCCCGGCAGCCCCTTCCCCTTCCTCGGACACAACGAGGAACTCGGCTGGACCAATACGGTCAACCGGCCCGACATGGTGGATGTCTACAAGCTCGAGGTGAATGCGGACGGCACGCAATATCGCTTCGGCGGCGAATGGCGGCCACTCGAGCGCAAGACGGTAACGCTCCCGGTCAAGCTGGGCCCGGTTACCTTGCCGATCCGGCGCGACGTGCTGCGCAGTATCCACGGCCCGGTGATCCAGAACGACCAGGGCTATTTCGCGATCCGCTATGGGGGGATGGGCAACCTCGGCCAGCTCGATGCCTATTACCGGCTCAACAAGGCGAAGACCTACGACGAGTGGGAAGCGATCATCGCCCGGCTCGATATCCCGAGCACCAATTTCCTTTACGCCGACAAGGCCGGCAACATCGCCTATGTCTACAACGCCGCCCTCCCCAACCGCCCGGCCGAGGTCGACGGCAAGCGGGTCGACTGGCGTGGTATCCTCGACGGCAGCAACCCGAAGCTGCTGACACGCGGGACGGTCGATTTCGACAAGCTGCCCCGCTATCTCAACCCGGGGAGCGGCTGGCTCTACAATTCCAACAACGAGCCCTATACCGCCGCAGGCGCTGGCGACGATCTCTCGCCGGACGAATACGCGCCAGAGCTCGGCATCGAATTGAAGCAGACCAATCGTTCGCGCCGGGCCTGGACGCTGATGTGCGAGACGGAGGTGCTCGACCGCGCCAATCTGGAGCGGATCAAGTACGACACGGCCTATTCGCGCACCGGTTATGTCGCAAAATTGTGGGCCGCGCTGGAGCGGCTCGACCTGTCGGGCGATGCCGGACTTGACCGGGCGCGCGACCTGCTGCTGGCATGGGATTTCAAGGCGGACAATATCGGCACCGGCGATGCGCTCGCGCTGCTGATGATCCGCGATTTCATGTCGGCCGAATACCAGAACAAGCCCGAAGCGCCGGACGTGCGCGACATGCTGGAACAATCCGTCGCGCACCTGGAAGAGCATTTCGGGCGGATCGACCCGCCGATGTCGGATCTGCTCCGGCTGAGGTTGGGCGATGTCGACCTGCCGCTGGATGGCGGGTCGGACACGCTGCGGGCCTCGACGACCTGGACCGTGGACGACGACGGTCGTCTGCGGCTGGTCCACGGCGACAGCTTCATCCAGTGGGTCGAGTGGAACCCGGGCGAGCGTGTCTTCTCGCGCTCGATCCAGCCCTTCGGCGCGGCCAACGGGCGCGAGGAAAGTCCGCATTACACCGACCAGATGCAGCTGTTCGTCGATCACAAGCTCAAGCCGGTCCATTTCTGGCGCGACGACGTGCTCCGCAACGCCGCACGGCGATATACGGTTGAGTCCCACTGACACGCGTGTAAGTTGCACCGCGCGAGTCCGGCCAAACCACCGGACGCAAAGCATTCTTGAGGAGAATTCGATGTCTGTTGCCGGAACCTATGATTGCGTGACCAAGAGCCCAATGGGCGACCAGAAGGGCACATTCACCGTCGTCCCGGGCGACGACGGCAACACCTTCACCGGCACGATGGCTGGCGCGAACGGCCAGATGGATGTCGAAGACGGCAAGATCGACGGCAACTCGCTCAGCTGGAAGATGAAGATGACCGTGCCGATGCCGATGACCCTCGATTGCGAAGCGACGGTCGACGGCGACCAGCTGACCGGCACCGTGGGTGCTGGCGCATTCGGCAAGATGCCGCTGACCGGCGAACGCCAGGGCTGACGCTGCCTTCACCGATCGAACACGCGAAGAGGCGTCGGGAGCGATCCCGGCGCCTTTCGTTTTGCCCGGCCAGTTTGCGACGACCGGTTAACATGCCGGTTTTGAGATTCCGGCGAAGTATGTTTCTATTCGCGTACCTATTACGCGATTCGATGACCGAATCGCACCTTGCGGACTGGGAGTAGAACATGACGTCAATGAAAGCTTGGATGATTGCGGGTACCGCACTCATCGCCACGACTGCAACGCCCGTACTGGCGGAAAAAGCCGCCCAGCTGGTCGACATAAACGGATCGCGCGGCCGCGATGCGGAATCCGCCCTCCAGGCACGCGGTTTCGCCCATATCTCCACCAACAAGAACGACATGGGCTATGTCTACAGCTACTGGTGGGACGAAGCGGACGACGACTGCGTCCAGGTCGAAGTATTCGACGGCCGGGTCGAAACGATCTCGGATGCGAGCGATCAGGATTGCGGCCATCACAAGGGGAACGCAACCGCTGCTGTCGGCGCCGTGGCGGGTGCTGCCATCCTGGGCGCGCTGCTGAGCCACAAGTCGCACCACCATGAAGACAACCAGCACATGAGCGACCAGAAGGCGGAAGCCGACTACGAGCGTGGTTACACCGACGGGCTGCACAACGCGTCCTATCACAACTACGATCGCTCGGACGCCTATTCGAGCGGCTACACCGCAGGCGTCGACGAGCGCAACGCCAACCTGTCGCACCATCACGGTCGGGGCGGCTATGCGCCTGCAGTTTCCTACATGGACCTCAAGGGCGCCCGGGCTTCCGCGATCGATACCATGTCCAGCCGCGGTTTCCGCCAGGTTGACAATTTCACCAGCGGCAACACCCGCTATTCGATCCAGTACAACGCCAGGACGAACCAGTGCGTGCAGGTCACCGTCGCCGACGGCCGCCTGTACGACCTGCGTGACATCGGCAGCCATCCGAAGTGCCGGTGAGCGGCCGAACCATGCGTAAACCGATGAAACTGGTGGGGGCTGCGGCCCCCACCCTCGCGCTCCTGCTCGGCCTCGCCGCCTGCGGCGACCAGGCGCAGGATACCTCCGAACCCGACATGACGGTGACCGAGGACATCGCCATCATCCCCGAAAGCCTCGCGCCCTTCGGTGGCGGATATCCCAATACGGGCGATCCGTGTCGCACGCTCGGCGAGAGCCCGGCCACGGCGAACTATCTCGACGACAGCGCCCGGCTGGTCGGTTGCCCGACCGAGGCATCGGCCGAAGCCCTTGGTGGAAACATCGTCGGCAATGTCGACGGCGTTCGGCTCGTCAGCGTGCCGATGGGCGATGCCAACGCAGGGATGGGAGAGAACGGACCCGTCGAAGCGACTGCCGCTGCGACAACTAGCGCTCCGGCCAAGACTGCACAGGTAAAGGTGCGCGGCGCCAACAGCCTCGAAACGCGGTGCGCAACGCGTGTCGCCAGCGAAACCGGCGCCCGTGTGATCGGCACCAACCGGATCGAGGAATCCGAAGCCGCGGTCGATATCTACATCAACGTGGAAGGTGCCCAGGCACCCTGGCGCTGCCTCGCCAACAGGGACGGTTCGATCGCCGAAGTGTCCTATTCGGGCAGCGAAGGCGATCTCTAACGCAAAGGGAAAGACGTGATGCTCAAGTTCATCGTTGCGGGCGCACTCGCCGCGTCGCTGGCCGCCTGCGGGTCCCAGGAGGCGGGCGAGCCGACTGCCGCTGACAATTCCGCCGATACGACTGCGATGCCCGAGGCTTCCGCCTCTCCCGCCCAGATGGGAGTGGAAGACGCGCTCGTCGCCGGGACGGAATACAATGCCACCGCCCAAGTCCAGTGCGGCGTTGGCGGAGCGGAACCGACGCAGACTTGCCAAGCCGGGGTCAAGCGCAACTGGGGGGACACACCGGGCGAGAACCTCGTCGAGGTCACCAAGCCCGATGGCACCAAGCGCGCGATCTTCTTCAAGGGACTGACGCCCTATGGCGCCGATAGCGCGCAGGCCGACGGATCTGCCGGTTGGGATTTCGAGACCAGCCGCGATGGCGACCGGGTGACGGTCACTTTCGGCCCGGAAACCTACGTCATCGTCGACGCGCTGGTCGAAGGCGGCTGACGGAAAGCCGGTTTCAGATGTGCGCTCGCACAGCCTGGTAAGCCGCGGCGGCTACCGTATTTGCCAGGTTGAGCGAGCGTACCTTGTCCGATCGCATCGGCAGGCCCACCAGCTGCGAGCGGTGCGCCTCGACGATTGCTTCGGGAAGGCCCTTCGTTTCCTGCCCGAATACGAGATAGGCATCGCCCGGGTACTCCGGCTCGTAGAAACTGCGCTGCGCGTATTCCTCGAACAGGTAGAGCTGGTCGCCACGCGGCGCGCGTTCGGAGATGAAGGCATCCCAGCTGGCAAATTCGACGAGCCGGATGTGCGGCCAGTAATCGAGGCCCGAGCGCTTTACCCGCTTGTCCGATATCTCAAACCCCAGCGGGTGAATCAGCACGAGGTCCATGTCGAGCGCCACGCAGGTGCGCCCCACGGCCCCGGTATTGCCGGGTATCTCCGGCTGGACGAGGACGATGGAGGTCATTGGTTGACCGTCCCGCCCTCGCCTAGCCCAGCTTGGCCTTCAGGATCTGGTTGACCACTGCCGGATTGGCCTTGCCCTGCATTGCCTTCATCGTCTGGCCGACGAAGAAGCCGAACAGCTTGTCCTTGCCCCCGCGATATTCCTCGACCTTGTCGCCGTTGCTGGCGATGATCTGGTCGATCGCGCCCTCGATCGCGCCGGTATCCGAAACCTGCTTGAGGCCTTCGCTATCGGCCACCTCTTCCGGATCGCGGCCGGTCTTGAGGACGATCTCGTAGATTTCCTTGGCCTGGCCGCCCGAAATCTCGCCCTTGTCCTGCATCGCGAGAATGGCAGCCTGCGCCTCGGCGTTGGCGTTGGCCGGATCGGCTTCGTCCCCGAGCGATTTCATCACGCCCGGAGCGACCGATAGCGCCCAGTTGGCAACCTGCGTGGCGACATCCTTCTCCGCCTTGCCGATCTTCGCGGCAGTTGCCGCCAGCAGCGTTTCGAACCGGCCGAAAGTTTCGACCTCGGCGGTCAGTTCCCGGGCGTTGTAAGGCGTTAGGCCCAGCTCGTTTTCATAGCGCGCGCGTTTCGCGTCCGGCAATTCGGGCAGCGAGGCGCGGCATTCGGCGAGGAAACTGTCGTCTAGCACGACCGGCAGCAGGTCGGGATCGGGGAAGTAGCGATAGTCATGCGCGTCTTCCTTGCTGCGCATGGTCCGCGTGGTGCCGGTACCCGGATCGAACAGGCGGGTTTCCTGGTCGACCGTGCCACCGTTCTCGAGCACGTCGACCTGACGGTTCGCCTCATATTCGATGACCTGCATCACGAAGCGCACCGAGTTGACGTTCTTCGTCTCGGTCCGCGTGCCGAATTCCTCGCCCGGCTTGCGCACGCTGACATTGACGTCGGCACGCATCGAGCCTTCTTCCATGTTCCCGTCGCACGATCCGACATAGCGCAGGATCGAGCGCAGCTTGCGCACGTAAGCGCCGGCTTCGGCGGGCGAGCGCATATCGGGCTTGGAGACGATCTCCATCAGCGCCACGCCGCTCCGGTTCAAATCGACGTAGGACATGGTCGGGTGCTGGTCGTGCATCAGCTTGCCCGCGTCCTGCTCGACATGGATGCGCTCGATCCCGATGACCTTGTCTTCAGGTATCCCGGCCTTCTCGTCGGCATCGATGGTCAGCGAGCCCTCGCCCACGATCGGATGATAGAGCTGGCTGATCTGGTAGCCCTGCGGCAGGTCGGCATAGAAGTAGTTCTTGCGGTCGAACCGGCTCCACGCATTGATCTGCGCCTCGATCGCCATGCCGGTGCGCACCGCCTGCCGGATGCACTCGCGGTTGGGCACGGGCAGCATCCCCGGCATCGCCGCATCGACGAGGGAGACCTGCGTGTTCGGCTCCGCCCCGAATGCGGTAGAGGCGCCGGAGAACAGCTTGGCCTTGCTGGTGACCTGCGCATGGACTTCGAGGCCGATCACGACCTCCCATTCGCCCGTTGCTCCGTGGATGCGGTAAATGCTCATGCCCACCACCTTTCCGGTTTAGCACTAAACATTGCGCGCTGCTCAATCGCCAGCCCGGCATTGAGCACGCCTTGCTCGTCGAAGGGCTTGCCGACGATCTGCAGGCCCAGCGGCAGACCGTCCGAGTTGAGCCCAGCGGGCACGCTCATCGCCGGGAGGCCCGCGAGCGAGGCGGGCACGGCGAAGACGTCGTTCAAATACATCGTCAGCGGATCGTCGCTCAGCGAGCCGAGCGGGAAGCTTGCGGTGGGCGTTGTCGGCGCGAGGATGACGTCGCAATGCTCCCAGGCCTGCTCGAAATCGCGGGCGACCAGTGCGCGCACCTTCTGCGCCTGGTTGTAATAGGCGTCGTAGAAGCCCGCCGAGAGCACGTATGTGCCGATCAGGATGCGGCGCTTGACCTCGTCGCCGAAGCCTTCAGCGCGGGTGGCGGCATACATGTCCTGCAGCCCTGCCCCGTCCGGCAGATCGCGCAGGCCGTAACGCACGCCGTCATAGCGCGCGAGGTTCGACGAGGCCTCTGCCGGCGCGATGATGTAATACGCGGGCAGCGCGTACTTCGTGTGCGGAAGCGAGATATCGACGATCTCGGCCCCGGCATCGCGCAGCCATTCCTTGCCGCGTTCCCAGCTGTCGAGGATCTCCTGGTCGGTGCCCTCCATGCGGTATTCGCGCGGTATGCCGATGCGCTTGCCGGCGAGATCGGCGTTCAGACCGGCCTCCCACTGCGGCACCGGCATGTCGAGGCTGGTCGCATCCTTGGGATCGAAGCCCGCCATCGCTTCCAGCATGATCGCGCAATCGGTGACGTCGCGCGCCATCGGCCCGGCCTGGTCGAGGCTGCTGGCGAAGGCGACGACGCCCCAGCGGCTGCAGCGACCATAGGTCGGCTTGATGCCGGTGATGCCGGCAAAGGCGCTCGGCTGGCGGATCGATCCGCCGGTGTCCGTGCCGGTCGCTGCCGGAGCGAGCCGCGCCGCGACCGCGCTTGACGAGCCGCCCGAACTGCCGCCCGGGCTCATCGCCGCATTGCCGCCGCCTGCCTTGCGCCACGGGTTGACGACATTGCCGAAGTAACTCGTCTCGTTCGAGGAGCCCATCGCGAACTGATCGAGGTTCAGCTTGCCGAGCATCCCCGCGCCCGCGTTCCACAGGTTCTGCGACACGGTGCTTTCGTATTGCGGCACGAAGCCTTCGAGGATGTGGCTCGCAGCGGTGGTCTGCACGCCCCTGGTGGCGAACAGGTCCTTCATGCCGATCGGCACGCCGCCCATGATGCCCAGATCCTCGCCCTTTGCGCGCTTCGCATCGGTCTTATCGGCGGCCTCGAGCGCCTTTTCCGGCGTCGGCACGATGAAGGCGTTCAGTTGCGCATTGGCGGCAGCGACGTTGGCATTGAAGGCTTCGGCTACTTCGCGCGCGGTGAAATCACCGCCGGCGACACCGTCGCGGATCGCCTTGATCCCGAGTTCGGTCAGGTCGGTCATTTATTCGATCACCTTGGGTACGCCGAAGAAGCCATGTTCTGCAGCGGGAGCATTGGCCAGCACGTCTTCACGCCGCCCGCCCGCGGTTTCGGGGATCGCATCGACAACGTCGTCGCGCAGCCGCAGCGTGTTGGGGATGACGGCGGTCATCGGCTCGATGCCGGAGCAGTCGACCTCGCCCAGTTGCTCGACCCACGCGAGGATGCCGTTCAGTTCCGGCACCATGCGTTCGAGTTCTTCGTCACCCATCTTTATACGGGCCAGCGAGGCGATCTTCGCCACGGTGGATTTGTCGACGGACATACCTCGTCCTTCGTCTGGTGTGGTGGGAAATCCCTTGCCGCCGCGCTAGCAGCGGCCCGGTTTTGCTTCAAGCGGAGAGCGGCGCAACCGCCCCGTTTACTGGCCCGGTTGCGGCGGCATTTCGCCCGGAACGCCCGGGACCCGAGGAGGAGCGCCGGCGCCTTGCTGCTGCTGCTGTTGCATGGCCATCATCTGCTGCAACTGCTGCACCCGCCGTTCGAAATCCTCGCGGCTCATGAAATCGACGAGCTCGACTTCGAAGGTGAGGTCGGCGTTGGGCGGGATCGGGGCGCCTTCGGGCGGATTGGCGCCGTAGGCCTGGTCCGCCGGGATCACCATGCGGTACTTGCCGCCCTTGTTCATCTGCTGCGCACCCTGGCTGAAGCCGGGAAGCATCTGCTCGAGCGGCAGGGGGCTGCCCTTGGGGAAAATCCCCTCGACGGGCAGCGGCAGGTCCTGCGACTGGTCGAACACCGTCCCGTCGTCGAGCATGCCCTTGTAGCGCACGAAGACGACACTGTCGGCTGCCGGGCTCGGCCCGGTGCCTTCGCTCAGCGTCTCGACCTCCACCCCTTGCGGCATGGATGCCCAGGCAAGGCCGGCGGCGACAAGCACGGCAGCGGCGATCGCCAGCCAGAGCTTGGTCAGCGAGCCCTTGGCGATGGGCTGGAGGGGAACGCGGGTGACTTCGGCCATGTGCGGCAATCCTGACTGAAATAGCAAAAGGGCGCGGAATTCGCTTCCACGCCCCTTTGGCTTAACGCTGCTGCGGGTTCAAGCGGGAAGCCCCGCCTGGAAAGTACGGCTTACTTGACGCCGTCGCGTTCCATCCGCTTGCGCTCGAGCTTGCGGGCGCGACGAACGGCCGCAGCCTTTTCACGGGCGCGCTTCTCGCTCGGCTTTTCGTAGTGACGACGCAGCTTCATCTCGCGATACACGCCTTCGCGCTGCAGCTTCTTCTTGAGCGCGCGCAGGGCCTGGTCGACATTGTTATCGCGAACGATGATCTGCATAAATTCAAACACCTCACAGCAATCGGCAAGAGCCCGCGACACGCGCGGGATATACCGCTATAAATCAACGAAACGTGGGCCGAATCCACACGGGTTCAGCCAAAGCTGAGGCGCACATAACCTCCGATTCGGCAATTTGCAAGGCTCGCGGCGGGTTTCCACGAGCCAGTCGAGCGCCTAAGAGCGGCCCCATGGCAACACTCTCACCCTTTTTCGCGAGCATGCACGTCGCGCTCGGCGGCGCGATCGGCGCGCTGCTGCGCTACCAGCTCGGCCGCGGGCTGACGCACTGGCTCGGGCCGCAGGCGGTCAGCAGCTTTCCCTATGCGACGCTCGCCGTAAACGTGATCGGAAGCCTTGCGATGGGCCTGCTGTTCGGCTGGCTGGCGAAGCACGACGTCGGCCAGGGAGAGCAGTTCCGCTTGTTCGTGGGTGTCGGCCTGCTGGGCGGCTTCACGACTTTCAGCGCCTTCAGCCTCGAGATGATGCTGCTGGTGGAGCGCGGCCAGCCGACAACGGCGATCACCTATGCCGCCGTCTCGATACTCGCCGGCCTGACCGCGCTTTACGTCGGTCTCATCGCCATGAGGCTCGCGTGATGGAGGCCAAGGCAGCAACTCAGGTCCGCCAGTTCACCGTGGCGGAGGATGACGACGGCATCCGGCTCGATCGCTGGTTCAAGCGCCATCTGCCCGAAGTGCCGTTCGGCACCGTGTCCAAATGGGCGCGCACCGGCCAGGTCCGCGTGGATGGCGCGCGCGCGAAGCCGGAAGACCGGCTGGCTAAAGGACAGGTGCTGCGGGTACCGCCCGGCGGCGATGCGCCTCACAGGAAGACAAAGCCGAAGCGCGAGCTGAGCGAGGAGGAAATCTCCGAAGCGCGCGACATGGTGATCCTCGAGAACAAGGCGGCGATCGTGCTCAACAAGCCGCCGGGCCTTGCCACTCAGGGTGGAACCAAGACGACCCGCCACGTCGACGGGCTGCTCGATGCGTTCGTCGAAGGGGAGGACGACCCGCGCCCGCGTCTCGTTCACCGCCTCGACAAGGATACCAGTGGCGTGCTGTTGGTGGCGAAAACCGCGGGCAGCGCGGCGTTCTTCTCGAAGCGTTTCGCCGGGCGCAGTGCCCGCAAGGTCTACTGGGCGCTGGTCGTCGGGGTGCCGGACGTCAAGGAGGGCACGATCGATGCCCCACTCGCCAAGCAGCCGGGGACCGGCGGCGAGAAGATGCATGTCGACATGGAGAACGGCCAGCGCGCCGTGACCCGCTACCGCGTGGTCGACAAGGCGGGGCAGAAGACCGCGTGGCTCGAGCTCGAGCCGCTGACCGGACGCACGCACCAGCTGCGCGTCCACTGCGAGGCGATCGGCCACCCGATCGTCGGCGATGGGAAGTATGGCGGCCAGGATGCCTTCCTCACCGGAAGCATCAGCCGCAAGATGCACCTCCACGCGCGCCGGCTCATCATCGACGCGCCGGCAGGTTCTGGAATCGACGGCAAGATCGACGCGACTGCCGAACTGCCCGAGCATTTCGCGGGCAGCATGGAGCAACTCGGATTCGACCTGGCGTTGAGCGATGCCGAGCCGCTGAAGGGCGACGGTCCGCCCGAAAAGACCAAGGCGGAAAAGAAGCAGGCCGCGCGCCAGCACGCCAAGCAGGCGCGCAAGGCAAAGCCTTCGCGGCGCGGACGCGGCGAGGCGAAGAAGGCCGCGCCGAAGAAGCCCATGGCCGGGAAGACGGGACCGACCAGGAAACCGGGCGGGAAGAAGCGCTGATGCATCCCAATCCGGTGTTCCGCATCGATGATCGCGCGAAGCTGCGCAAATTCGTCGAGAGGATCGGCTTCGGAAAGATTTTTGCGATGACGCCGGACGGGCCGCGCGTGGCGCACACTCCGCTGGTCTGGGCGGGCGAGGAGCGACTGCAGTTCCATCTCTCCGACCGCAACGCCCTGTGCAACCAGATAGCCGGAACTGCCGCGCTGGCCGTTGTCGACGGGCCGCACGGCTACGTGAGTCCGCGCTGGTACGCGGTGCGGGACACCGTTCCGACATGGGACTACGCTACGCTGGAACTGGAAGGCGAGGTCCGGACACTAGCCGATGACGAGCTCGAAGCGTTCCTGCACCGGCTGATCGAACGCGAGGAAACGCGCCTCGGCGACGACCGGTGGCATGCCGCGGAAGCGAGCGAGAAACTCTGGGAGAGCCAGTTCCGGGCGATCACCGGCTTCGAACTGGCGATTACCGACTGGCGAGAGACCTTCAAGCTGTCGCAGAAGAAATCCGCCGAGGAACGCGGCGTCATCGCACGGGGCCACGAAGGGGCGGGCAACACGGCGCTTGCCGCAGCCATGCGGGACGGCCCGGCATGACCCGGCTCGCAGTATTTGATTGCGACGGCACGCTGGTCGACGGGCAGGCCGAGGTCTGCGACGCGATGGATCGCGCTTTCGCCGCCGCCGCGCTGGCCCCGCCCGATCGCAACGCCACGCGCCGCATGGTCGGGCTGAGCCTGCCGGTCGCCGTCCGCAAGCTCGCGCCCGATATTTCCGACAGGCAGGCCGGCGATGTGGTCGATGCCTACAAGTCGGCATTCCGTTCACGCCGGCTGGACGGCGACTTGCGCGAGCCGCTCTACGAAGGGATCGAGAGCCTGCTGCGCGCGCTGCGTGCCGACGGCTGGCAGCTCGCCGTGGCAACCGGCAAGTCCGATCGCGGCCTGATCTCCTGCCTCGAAACCCACGGCATCCGCGATCTCTTCGTCTCGCTCCAGACAGCGGACCGCCACCCGTCGAAGCCGCATCCAGCCATGCTCGAGGCGGCCCTGTTCGAAGCAGGCGCGAGCGCGCAGGACAGCGTGATGATCGGAGACACCAGTTTCGACATGGCCATGGCCGTCAATGCGGGCGTGCGCGCCCTGGGCGTCGCCTGGGGCTACCACGAGCACGGAGAATTGATCGAGGCAGGCGCCGACCGCGTGTGTGCGACACCGGCCGATCTCGGGGAAGCACTGCGATGAGCGGGCCAGAGAAAGACCCGGCAGCCAGTCGCTTTGCGATCATCACCCTGGCAAGGCTGGCGGGCGCCCTGTGTGTCGTGTTCGGAATGCCGATGGTGTCGGGCAGGATCGGCGATTCACCGGCGCTCGGCATCGCGCTGATCCTCGTCGGTCTTGCCGGGTTCTTCTTCCTGCCAAAATATCTCGCGAGGCGCTGGCGGAGCCCCAAGGCATGAAGCGGTTCTACAAGGACGTCGCGGTCGAAAAGGTCGCGGATGGATGGCACATAACGCTCGATGGCAGACCGATCCGGACGCAGATGGGCAACCCGCAGGTCGTGCCCACGTCCATCCTCGCGGGCGTGATGCAGCAGGAATGGGCAGACCAGGGCGACAGAATCGATCCGAAGGCGTTCCTGTTCCGCGACCATGCCGATTTCGCGATCGACGTTGTGAGGCCGGATCGCGAAGCAGCGATCGCGAAGCTGCTCTCCTTCGCGCAGACCGACACGCTATGTTATCGGGCGGACCCCGAGGATGCCCTCTACCGCGAGCAGCTCGACCGGTGGGAACCCCTGCTCGAACATCTCGAAGCCAAACACGCGATCCGGTACCAGCGGATCAGCGGCGTGATGCATCGTCCCCAGCCTGACGATACGATCGCGACCCTGCAATCGCACCTGGCAACGCTCGACGATTTCCACCTTGCCGGGCTGAGTGCGATGGCTTCTCTCTCCGCCTCGCTGGCGATCGCGCTGCTCGCCAACGACGAGGCGATCAACGATCCGATGCTGCTTTGGCGCGACGCCAATCTGGAAGAAGACTGGCAAGCCGAGCACTGGGGCAACGATCCCGAAGCGCAGGCCGTTCGCGACAAGCGGGCCGAGGATTTCAGCGCCGCGCAGGTCTTCACGATGCTGGCACTGACGCGCGACTAAGCGCGATCAGCCGACCCAGTCGGCGACTTCCGAAGCGACCTGGTTGGCCGCCTGGTTGAGAGCCGGACCAACCGAAGCGGTGTCGGCGGCGATGCCCGGAACACGGGCTTCGAAGCGGCGCGTCTGCACCGCGCTGCCTTCCAGGCTGCGCACGGCGTCGAACACCACCACCACCGACGAGGTGGGCACGTCATAGCCGAACTGTCGAACGGTGCCGGTCAGCCGGTTGGTCGCCAGCACGCCCGGATCGTCGCCATCGATCACAACCCTGCCCGACTTCGCTCGCACGGTCTCTGCGATCAGGCGGCGGAACAGGCGGGCGGGCTTCTCGACCCAGACCGCATCCTTGAGATAGGCGAGTTCGGTGTCGGAGACCTGCACCGGCACTCGCGTGACGTCGATCGCCGAGGAGGCTTCGAACTCGGTCAGCGAAAGCGCCGTAGCCTGAGACCCGGATGCGCTGGTCCCTGCAGGGGCCACGGCGGTCGGGGTCAGGGTAAGCAGGCTTTCGGGCGGTTCGCCGCCGAAGCTCACGCAGGCGCCGAGCAGCAGGGCCGGAGCGAGAATCGCGGCTGTACGGGGAATGTGCCGGTTGCGGTTCATGGCCAAGCTATCCTCTGCCCTATGGCTCGTAATCGGGCAGCGGCTGCTTGGAAAGCAGCGCTCCTGCACCCTTATCGTCGACCTTTTCGGTCACGTCGCGCAGCGCCTTGCTGGTCGCCCTGAGGTCGCGCATCGTCGCTTCGACCGCAGGCAGCGTGCTCTCGGTCAGCTGCTTGGTGGCCGGCCGTGCCTCGGCGAGCGTCTGCTCGAGCTGCTGGGCCGCGCCGCCTGCCTGCTTGAGCGTGACGCGCAGCTGGTCGGCCAGCGCCTCGCCCTCCTTGTTGAGGATGCGATCGGTGGAAGCGGTCACCTTCTCGAACTGGTCGAGCGCCTCGGATGCCTCGCGCAGGGTCACCTGCAGCTCGCTCATCGTGCGCTCGATCTGCGGCGCGGCATCAGCCAGCGACGCGGTCATCTGGTTGGTATTTGCAAGGATGCCGGCGATCTCGCCCTGGTTGCGATCGGACAGCATCTCCGTCAGCCGCTCGGTCAAGGTCGCGAGGCGTTCGAGGAGCAGCGGAGCATTGGCCAGCAGTGCGCCAAGGCCACCCGGCTTCGGCGGAATGACCGGCACGCCTTCGGGGCACGCGGTCGAATCGCAGGTAATCGGTTCGGCGCCGTTGCGTGCGCCGTCGAGCAGGATCGTCGAGACTCCCGTAAAGCTGCCTTGGATGGTCGCGGTCGTGCCCACGAGGATCGGCACCTCGTCGTCGATCTTCATGCGCACACGGACGAACTCGGGGTCCTTGTCCCACAGGCGGATTTCGCTGACCTGCCCTACCGGGACGCCTGCGAAAGAGACCTGCGAGCCCTTGGCCAGCCCCTCGACCGACTGCTTGAAGAACACGTCGTATTCGTTCTGCGCGCCCTTCCCCCAGCCCGCAATCCATACGATCGCGAGGGCCAACGCGGCCAGCAAGCCCAGCGTGACGGCCCCGACCCAGACATGATTGGCGCGTGTTTCCATGCGGTTGGTCCTATGAACTCTTCGGCGGCGTCTTGTCCAACGCTTTGACCGTCTGCGCCGCGATCGGCATTTCCATGTGGCGGCGCAATTCGTCGAGCGCCTGGGCGGTCAGCGCGGCCCTTCCGCGCGGCCCGTTGAAGTACTCCTGGATCCACGGATGGTCGAGTTCCATGAGCTTGGGCACGGTGTCGATTGCGATCACCTTCTTGTCGGCGATCACGGCCACCCGGTCGCAGATTTCATGCAGCGTATCGAGGTCGTGGGTGATGAGAAACACCGTCAGGCCGAGCGTCCGCTTGAGCTCCAGCGTGAGCTTGTCGAACTTTGACGCGCCGATCGGGTCGAGCCCGGCGGTCGGTTCGTCGAGGAACAGCAGCTCGGGATCGAGCGACAGGGCGCGCGCCAGGCCGGCGCGCTTGCGCATCCCGCCCGACAGCTCGTTCGGATACTTGGCGACCGCTTCTTCCGGCAGCCCCGAGAGCATCACCTTGTAGCGCGCGATCTCTTCCAGCAACTGGCTGTCGAGATCGGGATAGAACTGCTTGAGCGGAACCTGCACGTTCTCGCCCACGGTCAGGGTCGAGAACAGCGCGCCGCCCTGGAAGAGCACGCCCCAGCGGTTGCGTACGCCCAGGTTCTCGTCCGGTTCGGCATCGGTGATCGAGCGCCCGAAGACCTCGATGCTGCCTTCCGCCGGCGTCTGCAGCCCGATGATGGAGCGCATCAGCACCGACTTCCCGGTCCCCGACCCGCCGACGACGCCGAGGATTTCCCCGCGGCGCACCTTCAGATCGAGCCCGTCGTGGATCGTCTGCTCGCCGAAGCTGTTGACCAGCCCTTCGACCACGATCGGATATTCGCCGCGGAAACGCTCGTGCTGGCCGGCAGCCCGGTCCCGGCTCCCGGTCTGTTCGCCGGCTGTGCTGTCCTGCTGTTCGTCGTTCATCCCCAGCCGATCTCGGTGAAGAACACCGCAAAGAAGGCATCGAGCACGATGACCGCGAAGATGGCCTGGACCACGGCCTTGGTCGTCCTGAGGCCGACTTCTTCCGAATTCCCCTCGACCTGCATGCCCTGGTAACAGCCGGTCAAGCCGACGATCAGCCCGAATACCGGTGCCTTCACCAGCCCGACCCACACATCGTAGACCGGCACCACGTCCTTGATCCGCTCGAGGAAGTTCCAGAACGGAATGCCGAGTGCGAAATTGGAGATGAAGGCCCCGCCCACGATCGCCATGACCGAGGCATAGAAGCCCAGCAGGATCATCATCAGCGTGACCGCCAGGATGCGCGGGACGACCAGCGCCTCCATTGGCGAAATGCCGATCGTGCGCATCGCGTCGATTTCCTCGGTCAGCTTCATCGTGCCGAGCTGCGCGGCAAAGGCCGAGCCGGAACGGCCCGCGACCATGATCGCGGTCATCAGCACGCCCAGTTCGCGCAAGGTAATGCGGCCGACCAGATTGACCGTCAGCGTCTCCGCGCCGAACTGCTGCAGCTGGACCGCGCCCTGCTGCGCGATCACGATGCCGATGAGGAAGCTCATCAGACCGATGATCGGCAAGGCTGACACGCCGACCAGCTCCATCTGGTGAACGAGGGCCTTCACGCGGAACCGGCGAGGGTTTCGGATCAGGCTGCCAATCGCAAGTATGACTCCGCCGAGGAACCCGATGACGTGGCGAGAGCCTGCGTACCCGGCCATCACCATGTCGCCGACCTGTTCGGGTACGCGCTGGCGCAACGGCATCCTTGCAGGACGCATGTCGAGACTGCTCTCGCTGTCGGCCAGTGCGGTGATCAACCGCTGAGCGCGTTCGCTGGCGTTGACGATTTCGGCATCGTTGCGGCGCGCGATCCTGCCGGCGACCCATGCGCCCACGGTGTCGATCTCGGTGACATCGCCGAGGTCGATCGTCGCGAGCGGCGTGTCGAGCGCGCGCAGTTCTTCATCGACTTCGCCGATGGTCGAGACGAGATACGGCCCGAAAAGCTTCAGGCAGGCGCCCGAATCGCCGCCTTCCTCGACCTCATATCCTGCCCCGCTCTGCATATCCGCTCGCGTATGGTGGCAAAAACGCGTCGCGACAAGGCGCTAGGCTTCCGGCCCGTGTTGCAATTGTTGCACTGCATCAAGGGCGCTGGCATGGGCCATCGTCTTATGAGCACACAACTGCCCACCACATTCGACCCCGCCGAGATCGAGGCGCGCTGGTATTCCCACTGGGAGGAGAACGGCCTGTTCCGGCCCGAGCGGCCCGATGCCGAGCCGTTCACGCTGGTCAACCCGCCGCCCAACGTGACCGGCTCGCTCCACATCGGCCATGCGCTCGACAACACGCTGCAGGACGTCGTCGTGCGTTACGAGCGGCTGCGCGGCAAGGACGCACTGTGGGTCGTGGGCGTGGATCACGCGGGCATCGCGACGCAGATGGTCGTCGAACGGCAGCTGGAAGAGCGGCAGGACAAGCGCACGAACTACTCGCGCGAGGAATTCGTCGACAAGGTATGGGAATGGAAAGAGGAAAGCGGCGGCACGATCACCCGCCAGCTTCGCCGGCTCGGCTGCTCGATGGACTGGAGCCGCGAGCAGTTCACGATGGACGAGCATTTTTCGAAGGCCGTGCTCAAGGTCTTCGTCGATCTCTACAACGACGGGCTGATCTACCGCGACAAGCGGCTGGTGAACTGGGACCCCGCACTGCGGACCGCGATTTCTGATCTCGAGGTCGAGAACCGCGAGGTCAACGGCCACATGTGGCACTTCAAGTACCCGCTGGCCGGCGGCGAGACCTACACCTACATCGAGCGCGACGTCGATGGGAATGTGACGCTCGAGGAAGAGCGGGATTACATCTCGATCGCCACGACCCGGCCCGAGACCATGCTCGGCGACGGTGCGGTCGCGGTGCACCCCTCGGACGAGCGATACGCGCCGATCGTGGGCAAGATGTGCGAGATTCCGGTCGGTCCCAAGGCCGATCGTCGTCTCATCCCGATCATCACCGACGAATATCCCGATCCCGACTTCGGTTCGGGCGCGGTGAAGATCACCGGCGCGCACGACGAGAACGATTACGGGGTCGCGCAGCGCAACGGCATTCCGATGTATCGCCTGATGGACGATGTCGCAGCCATGCGGGCCGACGGTGCGCCCTATGCCGCGGAATCGGCTCGCGCACGCGAGATAGCTGCCGGTGCCAACTTCAACGCCAACGAAATCGACGCGATGAATCTCGTGCCCGACGAATATCGCGGGCTCGACCGGTACGAGGCGCGCAAGCGGGTGGTCGCCGACATCGATGCCGAGGGTCTGATGATCGGTGTCGAGGACAAGCGCATCATGCAACCGTTCGGCGATCGCGGCGGCGTGGTCATCGAGCCAATGCTCACCGACCAATGGTACGTGAATGCCGAGGAACTGGCGAAGAAGCCGATCGAGGCGGTGAAATCGGGCGAGATCGAGATCGTCCCGAAGACCTGGGAAAAGACCTTCTTCAACTGGATGGAGAACATCCAGCCGTGGTGCGTCTCGCGTCAGCTCTGGTGGGGCCACCGGATCCCGGCGTGGTATGACGAGGACGGAAAGGCTTACGTCGCGCTGACGGAAGCCGAAGCACAGGCGCAGGCCGGTGACGGCATCGTGCTGACGCAGGACAGCGACGTCCTCGACACCTGGTTCTCCTCCGCCCTGTGGCCCTTCGCCACGCTCGGCTGGCCGGACAAGACCGACCTCGTCGAAAAGCACTATCCCAACGACCTGCTCATTTCGGGCTTCGACATCCTGTTCTTCTGGGACGCGCGGATGATGATGGCGGGCTATTACAACATGGGCGAAAAGCCTTGGGACAAGCTCTATCTCCACGGCCTGGTGCGCGCGGCGGACGGGCAGAAGATGTCCAAGTCCAAGGGCAACGTGGTCGACCCCCTCGGCCTGATCGACCAGTATGGCGCGGACGCGCTGCGGTTCTTCATGGCGGCGATGGAAAGCCAGGGCCGCGACATCAAGATGGATGAGAAGCGGATCGAGGGATACCGCAATTTCGCCACCAAGCTGTGGAATGCGACGCGCTTCTGCCAGTCCAATGGTATCGGTGCGAGCGAGACGATCGCGGCTCCGGAAGCGAAGCTGGCCGCCAACCAGTGGATCATCGGCGAA
The DNA here is from genome assembly GCF_009827535.1 of Qipengyuania oceanensis. Lineage (NCBI taxonomy): Bacteria > Pseudomonadati > Pseudomonadota > Alphaproteobacteria > Sphingomonadales > Erythrobacteraceae > Qipengyuania > Qipengyuania oceanensis. The sequence goes on from NZ_WTYN01000001.1 coordinate 1,139,321, forward strand.
GTCGCCCAGACCGTCACCGCGCTGGAAGAGGCGATGGCCGACCTCCGCTTCGATGCCGCGGCGAACACGATCTACCACTTCACGTGGGACCGGTTCTGCGACTGGTACCTGGAACTCATCAAGCCGGTCTTTGCCGGAGATGCCGACAGTCCCGCCGCGGTGGAAACCCGCGCGGTCGCCGGATGGGCGCTCGACCAGATCCTCGTCATGCTGCACCCCTTCATGCCCTTCATTACCGAAGAGCTGTGGTCCAAGCAGGGTGATCGCCCGGACTATCCGCTGATCACCGCCAAGTGGCCCGTGCCGCAGGCGAGCATCAGCAAGGACGCAACCGATGCCATCGACTGGGTGATCGAGCTGACCGGCAATGTCCGCAGCGCCAAGAACGAGCTGGGCATATCGCCGGGCGCGAAGCTCGCTGCCTTCATCGCCCAGCCGTCCGACTTGGCGACACGCACCATCGATCGCAGCAGTGCGGCGATCGAGCGGCTCGCACGGCTGACACCGGTCACCGTCGGCGAGGCTCCGGCCGGCCCGGCCATGCATATTACCGCAGGCGGCGACGTTTTCGTGATCCCGCTCGAAGGGGTGATCGACATCGATGCCGAGCGAGCCCGCCTGCAAAAGGCGCTCGAAGCCTCGAAAAAGGAAGCGAAGTCGCTCGAAGGGCGCTTGTCGAACGCCAATTTCGTCGAACGGGCCAAGCCCGAAGCGGTCGAAAAAGCGCGTGCCGACCACGCGCATCACGCGAGCGAGGTCGAGCGGTTGACGTCAGCCCTGGCGCGGCTGGGGTAAGATGGCAAAGCTTGTCCTCGCGACAGACGACTCTGACGGGGGCGAGCCGGAAATCTTTGCCAGCGTGCAGGGCGAAGGGCCGAGCGCGGGAATGCCGGTCACCTTCGTTCGACTGTCGCGCTGCAACCTTGCCTGCGTGTGGTGCGACACGGCCTATACCTGGCATTTCGAAGGGGACGAGCGACCGCACCGGGCGGACGAGACCTACGATCGCAAGGCCAACCAGGTCACTCTCAACGTGTCCGACGTCGCCGGGAGGATCCTCGCGCTCGGACAGAAGCGGCTGGTCGTGACTGGCGGCGAGCCTTTGCTGCAGGCGCCGGCACTAGCCGAACTGGTCGAACTGCTCCCGGACATGGACATCGAGATCGAGACCAATGGGACGACCACCGCTCCCCCGCGGCTCGACATTCGGGTGGATCAGTACAATGTCAGCCCCAAGCTGGCGCACAGCGGCAATCCTGCGGAGCTCGCCCTGCTACCCGAACGGCTCGATTTCTACGCGACCGACCCGCGCGCCTTCTTCAAGTTCGTGATCGCCGAGCCTGCCGACCTGGACGAGGTCCTGGCGCTACAGGCGCGTTTCCGCTTCCCTGCGTCGCGCACCTTCCTGATGCCCGAAGGCACCGACAGCGAAAGCCTGCGCGACAGGGAGAAATGGCTCGCTCCCCTCTGCGTCGAGCATGGCTTGCGCTTGTCCGACCGGCTGCACATCCACCTGTTCGGCGACACGCGAGCAACCTGAGGCCTCGGCAGAGATCAGCCGCCTTGGCTGCGCCAACGCTGGACGGTGCGATAGACCATGTCCTCTTCGCCGCCGGACTTGCTCCACAGGTCGACGAAGCTGGGGTCTTCCGATGCCGGACGTTTCGCTTCCTCCAGATTGTCGAAGCTCACGCGGATCGGGATCGCGACACCTTCGCCGCAGATGATGCACTCGCGGTTGCGCAGCGCCGGGATCGAATCGAGGAAGCCGCGCGCGCCTTCGGGCATGGCCGCCTTCACGAACGCCTGGTCGCGATCGTTGTTGAGACGCATCGAGATGATCGTGCCGCACTGCGACAACACGCCTTCGGCAAGGTCCGACGGGCGCTGCGTGATGAGGCCCAGCGAGATGCCATATTTACGGCCTTCCTTGGCGATCCGGCTCAGGATCCGCCCGACCGAGGATGCATCGGCGAATTTCTCGCTCGGCACGTATCGGTGCGCTTCCTCGCAGACGAGCAGGATCGGGCGTTGCGATTCCTCCCGGCCCCAGATCGCGAAGTCGAAAACGAGCCGGCTCAGCACCGCGACCACGGTCGAGGTGATGTCCGAAGGCACGCCCGACACGTCGATGATGGAGATCGGCTTGCCGTCAGATGGCATGCGGAACACCCGGCCGATGAACTCGGCCATGGTATCACCGACCAGCATGCCCGAAAACATGAATTGGTAGCGCGGGTCGCTCTTAAGTTCTTCCAGCTTGGTCTTGATCCGCATGTAAGGCGCGGAATTGGTGGCCTTGTCGAGCTTGCCCATCTCGTCCTGGATCGCATTCGAGAGGTCGGACAGCAGATAAGGAATGGGCGAATCGACCGTGATCTTGCCCATGGTTTCGGCAAGCCGGTTCTTAGAGCGCGACTTGAGCAGGCACTTGGCGAGAATGTCGGCGTCGACCTGGCGATCGTCGCCCCTGGTCGTCAGCAGCACTTCGCAATGCTCTTCGAAGTTCATCAGCCAGTAGGGCATCTGCAGGTTCGACACGTCGAGGATCATGCCGGTCTGCTTGAACGCCGCCGAATACTCGCCGTGCGGGTCGATCATCACGATGTGACCCTCGGGCGCGGCTTCGCAGATACGATGCAGGATCAGCGCGGCGCTGGTCGATTTACCGGTACCGGTCGAGCCGAGCAGCGCGAAATGCTTGCCGAGCATGGCGTCGACGTACAGGCCGGCACGGATGTCCTTGGTCGGGAAGACCTTGCCGATCTGGATATTGGCGCGCCCGTCGCTGGCGTAAATCTGTCGCAGGTCGGCCGTGGTTGCCGGATAGATGTAGGCGCCGGGGACCGGGTAGCGGGTGACACCGCGGCGGAAGCCGTGAATGCGGCCCGTCAGCTTCTCTTCCTGCCCTTCGCCGAGAAAGTCGATGTTGGCGAGAATGCCGCCGCTCGTGCGGCGATCCTGCCGCTGGTTGCGAACGCTTGCCAGCAGCCAGCTGTCGCCGACCCTGATCTTGACCTGGCTGCCGACCTGGCCGGCCAGCGCGATCGAAGGATCGTCGTCTTCCATGCATTCGTTGAGGCGCTGCAGATCGAGCGCGATCTGCGAGCCCGAACCGGCGATCTCGATAACCACGCCGATGGGCTGCATGGCATTGTCCGAAACGGGATCGGTCGCGGGCGCAGGCCGGGCGGTTGCGCCCGGTTGCTGCGGCGCATCGGCCGGTCCGGCCGGCTGGAACTGGTCGAAATTCTGACTGCCCATGTCGGTCATGGTCGCACGCACCCCCAATTGAATTGCGCGCTCTCGCTACCACCGGGCGGTTAAGATCGCGTCAACGACGACGGGTAAGCGTGATTGCAGGCGCCGGATTTCGCCTTGCACTCAGATGAGTGCGAACAGGCGCCCGGCCATCCATCCCGTGCCGACCGACAGCATGACCGCCAGCAGCCCGTAGACCAGCGCGTAGCGGTGCGAGGCGTATTCGACGAAACGCTCGAAGCCGACTTTCTTGACCTCGACTTCGGCGACGGCAGACGCGATCACGCGGCCCCGCGTCACCGCAAAGGTTTCGGCGGTGTAGATGCCCGTCGTCACATTCGAAGGCAGCGCGATCCGGGCCTGGTACAGTACGCTCTCGTCGATCTGGACCCCGCGCATATCCTGTTTGTAAAGTCCCTGCCGTTCGCGAAGGTCGACGAGGCCAGCAGTGAAACGCGCCTGTTCCTCGGGGTCGATGACCCCGCTCGGGGACAACTGGATGTAGTCGGTCCCGAACTCGTAGATGGCGGCGGTCTTCTCGTCGACGATCTGGTCGATGGGCCGCGAGGATGCGACCGCGAAATAGGCCGGCGCGCTGCGGAAATCGCTGGAATCCGCATTGACCCAGATGCCGCCGACGCGCGCCTTCTCGCGCACGCGGATCGGCTCGGAAGGGCCCTTGAGCACCACCACGATGTCATACTCGCGGCCGACGCGCTGTCCGCGCGGGTCGAGGATCGCGCCGAACAGCAGCAGTTCGGTCCCGATGAACCCCTGGCGCACCCTGACCTCGTGCTGCGAGACTTCCGGCACCAGGATCGGATCGGTCTGCGCCATCAGAAACAGCGCAGCGAACAGGGCGAACAGCGCCTTCACAGCGGTGCAACCGTGAATATCTCGTCCGGCCGGAACCCGAGGCCGAAGAGCATGCGCAGGGCGACCGCGAGGACGATCGCGGCGAGTATCAAGCGCAGGATTTCCGGCTTCACCTTGAGCGCGAACTGCGTGCCGACCTGCGCCCCGGTGACCGAGCCGATCAGCAGCAGCGCCACCAGCACGATGTCGACCGCCTGCGTGGTCAGCGCGTGCATCATCGTGGTCGCAATGGTCACGAACAGGATGTTGAACAGCGAGGTGCCGACAACGACGTTAGCGCTCATGCCGAGAATGTAGAGCATGGCAGGGACGAGGATGAACCCGCCACCGACGCCCATCAGCATCGTCAGCATCCCGACGAGCACGCCGAGAATCAGCGGTGCGAGCGGCGAGATGTAGAGGCCCGAGCCATAGAACCTCCACCGCATTGGCAGCGCGGCGACCAGCGGATGGTGCCGCCTGCGGCGCACCACCGGCTTGTCCTTCCGGCTGCGCGAGATCGTCTGCCACGCCTCGACTGCCATCAGCGTGCCGATCGTGCCCAGCATGATCACATAGAGGATGTTGATGACCGTATCGATCTGCCCGATCGACTGGAAGAAGCGGAACAGTAGCGCACCGATCCCAGCGCCGACGATACCGCCGGCTACGATCACGCCGCCCATCCGGTAGTCGACACCCTTGCGGCCCGCATGGGCCAGCACGCCCGAAACGCTCGCCCCGGTCACCTGGGTCGAGGCGCTGGCCGCAGCAACCGTCGGCGGCACGCCATAGAAGATCAGCAGCGGCGTCGTCAGGAAGCCGCCGCCAACGCCGAACAGGCCGGACAGGATCCCCGTCAGCCCGCCCAGCGCGACGATCAGCAGACCGTTCACCGACAGGTTGGCGATGGGGAGGTAAACGTCCATGGCGCTCGCCCTACCGCAGCCGAGGGGCGGATGGTAGCGGGCTTGACGCCGGATGCGTCGCTAAAATGCGGTCGATAGCGTTACGGCAACACCGCTGTCCGGTTCGGCATCGCCCAAAACGCGGAAACGGTAATCGACCGACAGCCGGACCGGGGCATCGGCAACCGGGACGACGAGGCTTGCGCTGGGTCCGACGTCGAATCGTTCCGCGTTTGTCTGCGCGCCGCCCCATGCTCCACCGCCCACTCGCAGCGACCCGCCGCGGGTGTTGCCGAGATCGAAAGCCGCCACTTCGCGGTCGGCGACGATCTGGCCGTCGACGAAGGCCGTCGCATAGTCGCCTCCGACCCATCCGGCTTGCGCGTAACCGCGAACCTGGAAACCGAGCGGCACGTCGCGATGGACGCCCGTGGTCACGAAGGCCGCCGGGCGCAATTCGGTGCTGCCGGCAACGCGGGTCGCGCGGATTTCGGCATGCGCGGTCAGCGGGAAGCCAGCGAAGGGTTTCGCCGACAGGCCGGCCGCCACATCGGTCTCGCGCGCGCCGGCAAGCGCGCGGGTATAGCGCGCGTAAAGGCCGGGAGTGCGTCCACCTGCATCGGCGAGACGATAGCGCACGACAGCACCCTGCTGGCTCTTGCCGTAGCTCGGTTGCAGTCCAGCCGCGACCGGCGCCGCTCCGGACCCCTCTCGCAGGAATACCCACGCGTCGAGCGACCAGCGCCGCTGCCCGCGTTGCCGGGCAAGCGGAAGCCATGAGTTCGGCGCAGCCTGTCGTTGCGCGCCAGCGGCAGCCGCAACGTCACGCGGCACCGGGAGCCGGGCCATCGCAGCAAGCCACAGCAACTGGTGGCCGGCAGCCACTTCGCCAGCGGCGAACGGCTGCTGCGAACCCATTCCCTGTTCCATCCTCGATCCCGCAACGGGCACTTCAGGGGGAAGCGGAGCGCGATCGACCGGTGCCAGCGGCCCACGTTCGACGGGATTGAGTTCCGGCAGCAGGGCATTGCCCGATGGCAGATCGGTCGCGCTGTGCGCCTGCAAATCCCAACCGGCCATGGCTCGCGTCTCATGCTGCGGACGCGCCGGAGAATGAAGGTCTTCCTTTGCGGCAAGCGTCGGAACGCTATCTCGCGGTGCCGTCCGCTCGGGAAGCGGCGAGTCCCAGAAGCCCGTCCGCACAACGATCCATCCCGCGATCAGCAGCCCGTATACCAGGAGCGGCTGCCCCCGGCGCTTGTTGCGCGGCGCGGTCACAGGCTCAGCGCCTTCGGCACACGCAGCGTCTCGGCGTCAAGCGCGGCCGGGAAAGCCGCGGGGTGCCGGTCATGCGAGGTCTTGTCCCATCGCGGCGCATCGCCGGCGAGCGAGCGCAGATAGGCGGTCATGGCGCGGCGCGCAGCCATGATGGCGATGACATTGGATACCGGAATGCGCAGCACCGCCATCACGCCCTGCTTCCAGCCGTAGACCGCGGTCGTGAACCCGAAACGCCACAGAGCCCGCCAGCCGACCATCGCGAGGTTGATCCAGAGCAGCAGCTTCAGTCCGCTCGACAGTTCGATTTCCGGCACCAGCCCGAAGAGTTCGAGCGCGAAGGTCACCCCGGCCATTGCCAGCAAGAGATAAGCGATGAACAAGAGCAGCGCGCCGACCGGGCCGCGGCGGTCGCGCAGCCGCATCCAGGCCTCGCCCGCGGAATTGCCCCAGCCCATGTTCTCCCACCCCTGGAAGGCGATGCCGTGCAGCCAGCGGGTCTTCTGCCGCACGGCCGCCTCGAGAGTCGCCGGGAAGTACGATCGGGTGGCGATCAGCCTGCCGTTGTGATCGCGCAGGCGCAGGAAGCGGCTTCGGCCACCCAGTTCCGCGACCCTGAGGCCCAGCTCGTAATCCTCGGTCAGCGCCGACGCATCGAACGGATTGCCGGCTGCGTCCTGCCGCGCAAGCTCGCCGAGCACCGCGCGCGCGATCGCGCAACCTACTCCGGCCGCCGGAAGCGCCGCGCCGATCGCATCGCGCACGACCATGGCCTTGCCATGCGCCTCGGCGAATTCCTCGCAATAATGGCCGCCCACCCAGCGCGAGCCGGCCTGCGGCAGCGGCACCACCGGCAGCTGCACGAAATCGACGCTCTGGAGCGCCCGATCGAGCAGCGGCAAGGCGATCGGATCGACCAGGTCCTCTGCATCGTGGAGGACGACCATCTGCACGCTGCGGCCCGAACGGCGCTCATCTTCGCACAGCGAAGCATAGAGGCGGTTGAGGCAACCGGCTTTCGTCGTGGGTCCGGGCTCGTCCTGGATCACGATACGAACGCGCGGATCGCCCGAGGCCGCCTTCATCGCCGCTTCCAGCGTCCCGCGATCGTTGGGATAGCATCCGACATACAGGCGAAGCTGGCGCTGCGGCCACGACTGCAGCAAGTGCGCAATGGTCGAGCCGATGACTTCCTCTTCCTGCCATGCCGGAAGGAAGACGGCCGCGTCGCCATCGAGCGGCAGGTCGCGGTGAAGTTCGTGGCCGATCTGCGGCGAACGGGTCCGCCCCGTAAGCTTCAGCCAGATCCAGGACAGGTCGACCGCGAATTCGTCGATTGCGCCGAAGAGGAAGAAGAAAGCGGCGAACAGCAGCAATTCGTGCTGGACGAGCACGAACCATTCGCCCGGCGTCAACCCGAATACCGTCAACTGCGTGCTCCCCTGTTGGGGACTGCGTATCAATACCTATGTCGTCTGGCAACGACGTCGAATGTCCGCCGCCAGCGCCGCGTCAGTAAAGGTAGGACATCACCAGGTAGAGGCAGAGCAGCACCGCGGTGATCAGCACGGTGCTGCCGATCGGGCGGGCGGTAAAGAGCATGCCGTCGGGCATCCTGCTGCGCGCGAGACCGCCGAGGAACTGTTCGCCGAACAGCTTCGCCAGACCGCCCATCACCACGCTCCAGCCGCGCGAGAACGCCCGTCCGGCAGCCAGCGCCCCCGAGGGCAGGACCTTGCGATAGACCCATTCGAAATCGAGGTTGGTCGATGGCAGTTCGGGCGGATAGAGCCCGCGCAGGTTGAGCCAGACGAAGGCCAGTGCCGAGAAGAACAGCAGCTGCAGCTGCGCCAGCACATGCGTCGTGTCGTAGGCGGAATAGTCCACCTCGTAAGGCAGCAGCGAATAGAGCGCTTGCGGATAGACCCCGATCGCGATGCACAGCGTTGCCGACAGCGCCATCGCCAGCAGCATGTTTACCGGCGGCTCCTTCGCCGGGATCTTCGCGTCATGCGCGAAGAACGCGAAATAGGGGATCTTGATGCCCGCGTGGTGGAACACGCCTGCAGAAGCAAACAGCAGGCACAGCCAGACCCAGCCATAGCCTTCCTCGAGCGCGGCACTCATCACCATCGACTTGCTCACGAAACCGCTGAACAGCGGAAAGGCCGAGATCGAGGCGGCACCGACGATGCACAAGATCGTGGTCAGCGGCATTTTCTTGTACAGCCCGCCGAGGTCGGAGCCGTTCATCCGGCCGGTGACGTGCAGCACCGCCCCCATCGCCATGAACAGCAGGCCCTTGAAGATCACGTCGTTAAAGGCGTGCGCGACCGCGCCATTGATCGCCAGCGCCGTGCCGATCCCGATGCCGACGACCATGAACCCGACCTGGTTGATCATCGAATAGGCGAGCACGCGGCGCAGGTCGTTCTCGATCACCGCATAGAAGATCGGGAAACAGGTCATCGCCGCGCCTATCCAGACGAGCAGCTCGGTCCCCGGGTATCCCCGCGCCAGAGCGTAGACCGCGACCTTGGTGGTGAAGGCGCTGAGGAACACCGTGCCAGTCGGGGTCGATTCCGGATAGGCATCAGTCAGCCAGTTGTGCACGAAAGGGAAAGCGCATTTAATGCCGAAAGCGGCAAAGATCAGCCAGCCGCCCCAGCCCACAAGGCCGATCTCGCCGAAGGCCAGCGAGCCGGTATCGCCGAAGACGAACAGCGCACCGGCGAGCAGCAGGACGCCCGACAGCACGTTGATGACGAGATAGCGCATCGCCGCGCCATAGGACCGGTCGCTCCGCCGCGCCCAGATCAGGAAAGTCGAGCTGACTGCCATGATCTCCCAGAAGAGGAACAGGGTCAGCAGGTCGCCGGCGAACACCGCGCCGAGCGCGCCGCCGATATAGGCCATCGCCGAGACGTGTTGCACCGTGTCGCGCACATGCAGCGAGAAGATGACCGCGATGAAGGCTGCGAGGTGGAAGAGGTAACCGAACAGGATGCTGAGCCGGTCAATCCGCAGCGGTTCCAGCGAGTAACCGAGGAACGCCAGCTGGTGGCTCGTGCCCTCGCCCGCCTGGTAGAGCAGCCAGGCCCCGATGATCGGGACCAGCAGCATTACCGCGTTGCGCAGGTATCCGCGCAGGCCACCCGCCAGGATCGCAGCGAGGAAGAACAGCAGGGCGGGGTGCAGCTCAGTCATCGCGTGCCCCGCCGTGATCGCGATCGTCATCGTAATAGTCTTCGTCGCGCATCAGCACCTTGCGCATCTGCGTCGCGATCAGGACCAGCACGACGCAGGCGACGAAGCCGAAGATCGCGTAGAAGGCGGGCAGGTTCTCCCACGGGTGATAGACGTGGCGATGGATGACGAAATCCGCCGCGACCAGCACCGCGCACAGCACGTAGAACACGCGCAGGATCATCCTGATGTTTTCCGGCTTCTCGAAGAAGCCCGGCGCTTCGGCGGCGCCGTGCTCGCGGTCGTCGCTCACTGTCGCACTCCAAGTTCGGCCAGGTGGTACACGCCTTGCGGGAAGGCGAACAGCAGCAGGCAACCGGTCGCTGCCACGCCGATGGCGATCAGGCAGGCCAGCGGGGCCTCGCCGAATGCCGCTGCCGGTGCCGTGCGATCGCGCGGGAAGAAACCGCGGATCGGGATCGGCAGCAGATAGGCGATGTTGAGCAGCGAGCTGAGCATCAACACGCCCATCAGCACGAGGTATCCGGTCTCCATCGCGCCTAGCATCAGGTACCACTTGGCCCATGTGCCGCCTGTCGGCGGCAGGCCGATGATGCTGAGCGAACCGATGAAGAAAGCCGCCATCGTCCACGGCATGGCTCGCCCGAGCCCGTCCATCTGGCTGATCTCGGTCTTCTTGGTCGCCACGTAGATCGCGCCCGCGCAGAAGAAGAGCGTGATCTTGCCGAATGCGTGCATCGCGATCTGGAGCGCCCCGCCGATCGCGCCCGCTTCGACCGCCAGCAGCGCGCCGAGCGTGACATAGCCGAGCTGGGCCACCGTCGAATAAGCAAGCCGCGCTTTCAGATTGTCCTTCGTCATCGCGATCAGCGAGGCGATCAGCACGCTTGCGCCGGCCAGATACAGCAGGAAATCGCGCGCCTCGAGCGTCTGGAGCAAGTCGAAGCCGAACACGTAAACGGAAATCTTGAGCAGGGTGAAAACACCCGCCTTCACCACGGCGACCGCGTGCAGCAGCGCGCTGACCGGAGTAGGTGCGACCATCGCCGACGGGAGCCAGCGATGGAACGGCATCAGCGCCGCCTTGCCGACGCCGAAGAAGAACAGCACCAGCAGCAGTCCGGCAGCGGGGCCGGAGATCTTGTCGGCGAGCAGGCCGCCGGCGGTAAAGTCCAGCGTGCCGGCAACGTGGTAGGTCCAGATCAGTGCCGGCAGGAAGAAGAAGATCGAGGTGCTGAGCAAGATGCCGAGATAGATGCGTCCGCCCCGCCGCGCTTCCTCGGTGCCCTTGTGCGTCACCAGCGGATAGGTCGACAGGGTCAGCAGCTCGTAGAAAACGAACAGGGTCAGCAGGTTTCCGGCAAAGGCGATGCCCAGCGCAAAGGCGATCGCCAGCGCGAACAGCATGTAAAAGCGGGTCTGGTTCTCCTCCTTCGCGCCGCGCATGTAGCCGATCGCGTAGATCGAGGTGACGATCCACAGGAAACTGGCGATCAGCGCGAAGATCATTCCCAGCGGCTCGAGCCGGAAGGCAAGCGTGAGACCCGGCAAGGGCTGGAACAGCGTAACGGCAGGGCTCGCCCCGCCCCACAGCGCGAACAGCAGTTGCAGCACCATGGCAAAGGTCGCCGCGCCGGTGGCGAGCGTTACGCCCTCGCGCAGATTGGGACTGCTGCCGGTCAGGCGCACCAGCAATGCACCCACGATCGGCAGGGCGACTGCGAGCAGCAGGATCGTGTCGGCCGTCATGCCCATCAGCCGCCACCCATCACGGCCTGCGCCGCGCCGGCTGCCGCGTTGACGGTGAAGCTCGTCTGCAGGCCGAACCAGATTGTCGCGAGCGCAAGCGCCCAGGTCGGCACCAGCAGCGCCATCGGCGCCTCGTTACGACCCGCTATTTCGGGTTCGGTAAAGTATGCCGCCTCTACCACGCGCCAGACATAGGCGATCGAAAGCAGCGATCCGATCAGGATCACGGCGACGATGAATATGCCGATCATTCCGCGATCGAGCGCGGCGAGGATCAGGTACCACTTGCTGACGAACCCCGCCGTTAGCGGCACGCCGATCAGCGACAGCCCGCCGATCACGAAGGCGCCCATCGTCCAGGGCATCGTCTTGCCCAGCCCCCGGAAGGCGTCGAGCGAGACGCTGCCCTTGCGATAGAAAACGCAGCCGACCGCCATGAACAGGCAGGCCTTGATGATGGCGTGGTTGACCATGTGCAGCACGCCGGCGGCGACGCCTGCCGCGCTGACCATCGCGATGCCCAGCACCATGTAACCGATCTGTGCGACGCTGGAATAGGCGAGCAGGTGCTTGATGCTCCGCTGCGTGATCGCCAGGATCGACCCTCCGATCACGGCTAGCGAGGCGAGCGTCACGAGGATCGGCTGCAGCGGCATTTCGGCAAAGGCGAAATCGACCCCGAAGATCGTGAAGACGAAGCGGATGAGAGCGTAGAGCGCGACCTTGGTCGCCGTCGCTGCAAGGAAGATCGAGATGACCGACGGCGCGTAGCCATAGGCGCCGGGCAGCCAGATATGCAGTGGCGCCAGGGCGATCTTGATGCTCAGCCCGATGACGATGAAGGCGAAGGCGGCGCGCACCGTGTTGGTGTCCATGACAGCGGGCAGGCGCGCGGCGAGGTCCGCCATGTTGAGCGTGCCGGTCATCATGTAGAGGAAGCCAATGCCGATCAGCAGCATTGTCGCACCGATCGTCCCGAGCACGAGATACTGGAACGACGCGCTGAGCGCCCTCCGGTCGTTGCCGTAGCTGATCAGCAGATAGGTCGAGAGCGAGGATATCTCGAGGAAGACGAACAGGTTGAACGCATCGCCGGTGATCGCCATGCCGAGCAGGCCCGCAAGGCACAGCAGGAAGGCGGCAAAGAAGATCGGCTGGCCGGCAGCGCGGATCTCGCGTGCAACGCTCGCCCGGGCGAAGACCAGCGTGATCGCCGCCATCGACGAGACCAGCAACAGGATCAGGCTGTTGAGCCGATCGACCCGGAATTCGATGCCGTAGGGCGGCTCCCACCCGCCCATACCGTAGGAGACGACCGCGCCGTTCGAGGTTTGCACAAACAGGAGAGTCGATACCGCCAGCGTGCCGAGGCTCGCGACGAAGGCGATGAGCCACGGCAGGCCACGCACACGCAAGATGAAGCACAGCGGCGCGCAGGCCAGCGCGATCACGATCTGCAATGCAGGCAGGTTGGCGATGATCGACTGCATCACGGCTCGCCGTCCATCCCGCCATCCATGCGCTGGATGTCGTCTTCCTCGATGCTGCCATAGGCCTCGTTGATGCGGACGACCAGCGCCAGGCCCAGCGCGGTCGTCGCCACGCCAACCACGATCGCGGTCAGGATCAGGACCTGCGGCAGGGGATTGGCATACACCTCCACCCCGTCTTCCAGGATCGGGGCGATGCCGCCCTCGATCTTGCCCATGCTGATGTAGAGGAAGAAGACCGAGGTCTGGAAGATGTTCAGCCCGATGATCTTCTTGATCAGGTTTCCGGCCGAGATCAGTACGTAGAAACCGACCATCATCAGCACCACGACGACCCAGTAGTTGAACAGGCCAAGGACGGTCGTCATGCGGCGCCCTCCCCTTCGGCCGGCTTCTCGCCGGCATGACCGTCCTGCGCGCTGTGCACCGCATGGCCGGCGAAGCTGAGGAAGACCGCGATCATCACGCTGGCGACACAGATGCCGACGCCCAGTTCGATGACGATGATGCCGATGTGCTGGCCGGCGATCGGATCGGCCGCAAGCACGTCGTAATCGAGCAAATTGCCGCCCATCGACAGCGTGGCGATGCCAGTGCCGAGATAGAGCAGCACGCCGATCACCATGGCGATGAACAACGCCTTGGGCACGATCACCTTGTGCGCCAGTTCGAGCCCGTAGATCATCGTGTAGAGGATGAATGCCGCGGCAAAGATCACGCCTGCCTGGAAACCACCGCCGGGGCTGTAGTCGCCGTGGAACTGGACATAGAGCGCGTAGAGCAGGATCAGTGGTACAAGGATCTTGGAGACGACGTGCAGTACCGTGTGGTGCCGCAAGCTCGAGGTGTCCGAAAACTGCCAGTATGTCTCGCCACGGTGCTTTTCGAGCGAGCCCAGCAGCGCGAGCACGCCGATCCCGGCGGTAAAGATCACGAAAACCTCGCCAAGCGTATCGAAGCCGCGATAGCTCGCTAGCACCGAAGTGACGACATTGGGAATGTCGATCTCGTCGACCGACTGCTGGAGATATCGCGGCGCGACGTGGTTATGCGGCGCGGCCATCGGGTCGGCGAAGGCGGGCATGTCGAAAGTCGCGTAGATCAGCGCCGCACCGGTCAGCCCGACCGCGAGCAGCGGGACGATGACCTTGCGAACGGGCTTGCGCACCTTGGGTGTCGAATGGGGTATCCGGCGCACCAGCGCCAGCGTGCCGAGCATCAGGATGGGCGCGATCCCGGCGCCGATCGCCGCCTCGGTCAGGGCCACGTCGGGTGCATCTAGGTCGAGGAACAGCGCTGCCGACAGCAGGCTGTAGATGCCGAACAGCATGATCACGGCGAACAGGTCGCGCACGAAGATCGTCGACAGCGCGGTCGCGACCAGCATCGTCAGCAGGGATATGCTGATGAGGGTATCTATCGCTCGTCTCCCTTGGCGAGGCTGTCGAACTTGCGCTGTTCCTTGCGCGCGGCCTTCGCGAGCGCATGCGCCGTGGTGGGCGCGGAATAGGCGAGGATCAGTAGGACCATGCCGAGTTTCAGGACCATCATCAGCGACTGGCCCTGCAGCATCAGGCCAAGGATGATCAGCCCGGGGCACAAGGTGTCGGTGATGCTGGCCGCATGCATCCGGGTGAAGAAATCCGGGAAGCGGAACAGGCCGATCGCACCAGTCAGGCCGAAAAAGCCGCCGACCAGGATGCAGGCCCAGCTCGCGATATCAAGGATCAGGTTCATCGCGCATCCTCCGCCGGCTCTGTCTCGTCGAGGTTGCGCTCATTGAATTCGAAGAAGCGCAGCACCGCCAAGATGCTGATGAAGTTGATCAGGGCGTAGACCAGCGCGACATCGATGAACGACGCGTTCGACGCCATGACGCCGATGATCGAGACCAGCAGCACCGTCTTGGTCGCGAACATGTTGATCGCGAGGATGCGGTCGAACAGCGTGGGACCCAGGAACGCTCGCGCCAGGGCGAGCACCATGATCGAAAGAACGGCGAGCGATGCGGCGAGAAACATGGGTCAGCCCTGCTCCAGCGCCGCGACCTTGCGGCCCATGACACCGCGACCCAACTCCTCGGCTCCGGCCTCGGTGAGCGCATGGACCTCGAAGGTGTCGTCATGCACGAACAGCGTCACTGTCCCCGGCGTCATGGTGATCGAATTGGCGTACAGCACCTTGCCGACATCCGATTTCGCCTCTGCCCGAACGGTCAGGATCGTCGGGCTGAGCGACTTGCGCCCAAGCCAGACGCGTTTGGCGACATCGATGTTGGAAGCGATGATCTGGCCGATCATCCAGACGAGGTAGCCGGGCAGGCGCAGGCTCGGAACGAACAGCGGAAAGCGTTCGCCGTCATGCGCCTCCATCCGCTTGACGATGGCGATCACGATCACGATCGAAACCACGCCGAAGCCGAGCAGCATCGGCTTCAGATAGCCGGAATTGGCCATCCAGAAAGCTGCCAAGGCAACTGCCAGACCGAATACCGACCTCATTTGATGTTCCTGCAAGCAGGCATGATGCAGACCTGTCCCCGTTTCCTCGGTCCCGGATACCGAAGCGGAACCGAATCGCGAGGTCAACGAGAACCGGACGAAAATCGCCGAAAAATCGGCCTCGCCGGCGGCGGGGCGACGATCGGGCTTACCAGCTGCCGGTATTTTCCATGCTGGCCCAGGGTTCCTGCGGCTCGAGATGGCCGTCCTGGAGCAGTTCGACGGAGATGCCGTCCGGCGACTTGACGAAGGCCATGTGCCCGTCGCGCGGCGGGCGATGGATGGTGTGACCGGCATCGGCAAGGCGTTGGCAGGTCTCGTAGATGTTCTCGACCCGGTAGGCGAGATGCCCGAAATTGCGTCCGCCGTCGTAGACTTCGGCGGCGCTGCCGTCTTCGGGCGGCCAGTTATAGGTCAATTCGACCTCGGCAACCCCTTCCTGCCCCGGTGCCGCAAGGAAGATGAGCGTGAAGCGGCCCTGTTCGACATCGAAACGCCGCACTTCCTCGAGCCCGATCAGCTTGAAGAAATCGACTGTCGCATCCGGGTCGGACACGCGGATCATGGAGTGGAGATACTTGGTCATGCGCCCTGCCTAGCGCAGGCACGGGGCGGTGACGACACCAAAAAAAGGAGGCCGGCCGTTCGACGACCGACCCCCCGTTCCCCCCAATTTCTCCCGTTTGGAACGGATCAGAAGCTGAAGGCGAGAGTCGCTACGACCGTGTCGTCGGTAAAGCCGTCGATCGACGGTCCATCGACACCGATGTAGGAAACGCCGATTTCCAGCCCGCCGAGTATCGTGGCGCTCGCGCCGATCGAATAGTCGAAACCGGTATCGTCGAGCGTGCCCGCAAGCAGCGGCGGTGCCAGGACGCCGTCGGTGTAGCCGAGGTGCGCGCTCAGCGAGATGGGCGTGTTCGGGATGCTCGCGCCCAGATCGGTATAGACGTAGAGGTTGTCTTCATCGCCGAGCGATGCCTGATCCCATGCGTAGGCGACGCCGAAGGTCGCTTCTGCCGGGCCGAGAGTCGTGGTGATCGACGCGTAGGGTTCCCAGTAGTTGACGTTGTAGTCATCGACGATCAGGCCGGTGCCGTCGTCACCGCCGTCGGTCGGATACATGTAATAAAGCAGGCCGACATCGAGCGCGACGCCCTCGGCGACATCGCCGCTCCAGCCGCCGTAGATGTCGAGCTCCATCTCGCCATAGGCGCTGCCGCCCTCGATCGAGCTCGCCCAGGTGCCGACATAGAAGCCGCTCGAATGCGTGACGTCGATGCCACCCTGGATCGCGGGATCGCCGGCCGACAGGGACACGCCGCGGAAGCGGTAATCGGTGACCAGGGCAACATTGCCCGAAACCTCGATGTCGCTGGGCGGATCGGTGTCCTGCGCCATGGCGGGCGCGGCAACGGCGAAAGTGGAGAAAGCAATAGTCGCAGCAGTGATGCCGCGGATGGACGTGAGCATGACAAACTTCCTTATTTGTTGTCGCTTCGTCCCACCTGCGTTTTGCCGGGCGCCTCTTTTTTTGGCGGACGTCCCTGGCAAAGACGCAACAAATGTGAACCACTTTGCTGCAATGCACAAGGTTTGTTGCGCAAAGTTTTCATTTGCCCCGCCGAGTGTTGAATTTTCGCATCACAGTGGTTGGATCGCGACAGGTTCACGATCGGGCAATGCATTGCCCGGCAGGGGGTATGCGACTATGCGCGCGGCACAAGCCTAGCGCCCGATCGTTTGCGATGACCATGTTCCAACCGCTCAAGAAACTGTTCC
Source organism: Qipengyuania oceanensis (assembly GCF_009827535.1). NCBI lineage: Bacteria > Pseudomonadati > Pseudomonadota > Alphaproteobacteria > Sphingomonadales > Erythrobacteraceae > Qipengyuania > Qipengyuania oceanensis. The sequence continues at coordinate 1,156,352 of NZ_WTYN01000001.1, forward strand.
AGGCGAAATCCGCCCGCAAGTTGCCGTCGACTCCCGATGGCACGCGTTATTACGTCGTCGGCGACATTCACGGCTGCGATGCGCAATTTGCAGCGCTCGTCCATGCCATCGAGGCCGACGATGCCGCCGCGCCCTCCGCCGACACGGTCATCGTCCTCCTCGGCGACCTCATCGATCGCGGCCCGGACAGTGCCGGCGTGATCGCGCGGGCCCGGGCGTTGCAGGCCCGGCGCAAGGTTCTGATCCTGGCCGGCAATCACGAGGAAATGTTCCTCGATTCCTTCGAGGATCCCGAAGTGCTCAAGCATTTCGTCAAATATGGCGGGCGCGAGACGATCCTGAGCTACGGCCTGCCGCGCGATGAATACAATTCGCTGAGCATCGAGGACCTGTTCGAGCGCTTGCACGAGATCGTCCCGCAGGCCGACCGCGATTTCATTGCCGGCTTCGAGGAAAAGGTGGTCGCGGGCGATTACGCGTTCGTCCATGCAGGCGTCGATCCTTCGCGCTCGATCGACGACCAGTCGCGCCGCGACATGCTGTGGATCCGCCAGCGATTCCTGCGTTACGAAGGTCCTTATTCGCACGTGATCGTGCACGGCCACACGATTTTCGACCGGATCGAGGATTGCGGGATGCGGATCGGCATCGATACAGGCGCGTACGAAAGTGGTCGCCTGACCGCTCTGGTGCTCGACGGTCAGACACGGCGCACGATTGCGGCCGTCGAAACCCACGGCGAAATCACGATAGAGAAAGAGGACCTCGTTTCATGAAGATCGCAATGGTGGGATCGGGATATGTCGGCCTGGTCTCCGGCGCCTGCTTTGCAGACTTCGGTCACGACGTCGTGTGCATCGACAAGGATGCCGCCAAGATCGACCGGCTGAACGATGGCGTCATGCCGATCTACGAGCCGGGCCTCGCCGAACTGGTCGCTGCCAATGTCGAGGCAGGTCGCCTGACGTTCTCCACCGACCTTGCCGAGGCCATCCGCGGCGCCTCGGCAATCTTCATCGCAGTCGGCACGCCGAGCCGTCGCGGCGATGGCCATGCGGACCTCTCCTTCGTCCATGCCGTCGCGCGCGAAATCGGCGCATCGCTCGCCAATGACGCGGTGATCGTCACCAAGTCGACTGTACCTGTCGGCACCGGCGACGAGGTCGAACGGATTCTTGCCGACAGCGGCGTTACCAGCGAGCGCGGACACCGCTTTTCCGTCGTGTCCAATCCCGAGTTCCTGCGCGAAGGCGCGGCGATCGGCGATTTCAAACGGCCTGACCGGATCGTCGTCGGCGCGGAGGACGATTTCGGCCGCGAGATCATGCAGACGGTCTATCGCCCGCTGTTTCTCAACCAGTCGCCCCTTCTTTTCGTCTCGCGCCGCTCGGCCGAACTGATCAAATACGCCGCCAACGCTTTTCTCGCGACGAAGATCACTTTCATCAACGAGATGGCGGACCTGTGCGAAAAGGTCGGAGCCGACGTGCAGGACGTCAGCCGCGGGATCGGCATGGACAACCGCATCGGTCCCAAATTCCTCCATGCCGGGCCCGGCTATGGCGGATCGTGCTTCCCCAAGGACACGCTCGCGCTGTTGAAGACCGCCGAGGACTACGACAGCCCGGTCCGGATCGTCGAATCGGTCGTCAAGGTGAACGAGAGCCGCAAGCGTGCGATGGGCCGCAAGGTCATCGATGCGCTGGGCGGCATGGAGGCGGCGCGCGGCAAGAAGGCCGCGCTGCTCGGCCTGACCTTCAAGCCCAATACCGACGACATGCGCGATTCGCCCGCCATCGCGATTGCGCAGGCGCTGGCGGACGCAGGCGTGGAAGTGGCCGCTTACGATCCGGAAGGGATGGAGCTCGCAGCACCGCTGATGCCCCACGTCACCATGTGCGAGAGTGCCTACGGCGCGATCGAAGGTGCCGACGCGATCGTGATCGTGACCGAGTGGGACGCCTTTCGTGCGCTCGACCTGGTACGCGTGAAGGATCTCGCGAAGTCGCCGGTGCTGGTCGACCTGCGTAACGTCTATGTCCCCGAAGACGCACGCGCGGCCGGGTTCGAATACGTCAGCGTCGGCAGGGCCTGACGAGGGTCCCGGGCCGCCGGGTCCCCGAGATTAGTCATACTTTCGAGTTAGCTGGCCCGATTATTGCACAGGCCAGCGCTTGACGCGCCCGCAGTGATTCGGAATGAAGGTGGCAGGGGGATTCGCCTGGAGGGGCGGATCGTGTCGGGACGCAACCATCCTCGCGCACATACCTGCTTCAAGCCACACTCTCGCGTGCTCGAGGGAGCGCGCGATCATTTTCGGGGACTGAAATGATCAAGCAGAAATATTTTCGAACCGCCGCTTTCGGCGCGCTCGCGGCAGCACTCGCCGCAACGCCTGCCTTCGCCAACGAGGATGAGAGCGAACAGGAAGTCTCGCTCGAGGCGCGGGGAACCTTCGCCGGCTTCACCGGAAGTTTCGACGTGGCGACCGACGCCATGCAGCAGATCGAACCGGCGCTCGATCTCGCGACTTTGCGTGCCGAAGCCGGTATCGTCAGCATCCAGGGCAACGGTCCGCGGATCGAGCCGCGGCTTATTTCGCGCGACGACATTAATCCAAACGGGGCCGGATTCGTCGATGTCGGCGACACCCAACCGTCAGTGGTTCAGCTGTTCAGCCAACGTAATTCGGATGGCGGGGTCTTCCTCAATTGCACCGGCACGCTGATCAATCCTCGCACGGTCATCACGGCTGCCCACTGCGTCAACAGCCTGAGTTCCGAAGATTACGGCTTGCGGGAAACGGGTGCGGCCCGCACGATGCTGATCGGCACCGGGTTCTACACAGCGGGCCGCGTATTCGAGTATATCGACTTCGGCTCCAATTATGCCGAAGGCGGCGTTGCATCGAGCACCGATGTCATCATTCACTCGACCGCTAACGAAGATGAAGTCGGCCTACCCTTCCCCTGGGCGGACGTGGCGCTGATCGCGCTCGACACGCCGATCACCGACATTCCGACCATGGATCTGCTCCTGAGCCCGCTGACCGAGCTGGCTCATGTGGTACAGGTCGGGTACGGAACTTTCGGAGACGCATTTGGCGGGGGCACAACGGGAAGTTCGCTCCTGCGCCGCGTCGGCGAGAACATGCTCGGTGCCGTCGCCAATTTCCAGGACATCACTGACGTCGTCTATGCAAACTCCGCACCCAATGCAGATCTTTCGCAGGTCTATTACTTCACCGATTTCGACTGGCCCGATCGCGACCTGATCACCCGTCCTGGCGATACGGAGCCCGGTGGCTACGGCTGCGTTTTCAACGGCAACGGTGCCGAGTGCCAGTATGTCGGAGACATTCTCGCTACCGACTGGTTCGATGGCGACGCACTGCCCAATGAGGCTGCGACCGCTCCAGGCGACAGCGGATCCCCGCTGATCGTCGACCAGTTGTACGATCGCCAGGTCGCCGTTGCCGTGCTGAGCGGCGGGATCACTTACCCCGGCACCGATCTGAGCGGCATCGGACTGACCAACACCTATGGCGACATCAGCTTCTATAATCCGCTTTATCCGTTCTTCGAGTTCATCTCGGAAAACACTGCCTACAAGTATGTCTCCGCGGCAGCGGGTGACGGCCTGTGGTCCGACCCGACTCGCTGGACCCAGGATCTCGATCCAGGCTTCTTCATCGACGATGGCACGGGGACGCTGGTCAACGGCCTGCCGCAGGGTTCGGAGCCCGGCATCTACGCGAGCGGCCCGAAGCTCGGCACCGTGCTTGGCGTGGACATCTCAGGCAATCCCGAGGGCAGCCTGATCCTGCCGCCGGACGGCGTCTTCTTCGGGATCGGCTCGCTGACGCCCGAAAGCTCGGTCCTGCTCGGGCCCGGTTCGACCGGCTTCGTGCCTAACAACACCGATGGAACGCCCGGTGTATCCTTCGCCAATCCGGCGCAGTACTTCGAGGTTCATCTCAATCGCCCCGGCACCACCACGGTCGACATGGATGTCGAAATCGACAAGCTGGTCGTCGATAATCGCGACGGCGGCATTCGCATCGAAGCGCCGTACTCCTTCACCAGCGTGATCGATGTCGAACATTGGGACGGCATCTCCATGATCGATGGCACGCTCAACACGCCGGGCGTCTATCTTGCCGGAGGCCTGATCGGCGGAAGCGGAACGATCAATTCGAACGCCTTCTTCAACATCGCCGGAGCGGTGTCGCCCGGCGCTATCCAGAACATCCGCACGCTGACCATCAACGGCGATTACGTGCAGACATCCGGCGGCGCACTGCTGGTGGACGTCAAGCCCAAGGGCAAGGGCAACCCGTCCGACCTGTTGCAGGTCAACGGGTTCGCCAGCATCGCGGGTCTGCTCGGCGTATCGAGCCTCGGCAATGCCAAGTTCGATTACGGCACGCGTTACACCGTGCTTGAAGCGAATGGCATCGACGGGCAGTTCGACGCGGTTCAATCCTTCGTCAATTCGCCGGTGATCTACTTCGAGCAGATCGTGAATGCCGACAGCGTGCAGGTCGAGGTGAAAGCCCACTCGATCGCCCGCCTGGTCGGGGCGAACAGCTCGCTCGCTTCGCTCGGCACCACGCTCGACACGCTGCGCACGAGCGGCCGCTACGCAAATTATCGCGGCCTGTTCCAGGCCGTCGACAATGCCGGTTTCGACCAGTTCGGCGCGACGCTGAGCGGGCTGACCCCGGTGAGCGGCTTTGCCCAGAGTGCCACGGCGACCAATTTCGCCATGCGCTTTGCCGGCCAGCTCTCCCAGCGCACTCTCGCGCTGCGGGGCGACGGCCGTGCGGCAGCCGGGTTTTCCAGCTACGGATCGGCCAGCTTCGCGCAGGCCGGCACGGCGCCGGGTGAAGCCAGCAAGCTCGGCTACTTCGGTTCCGTCAGCGGCTCGTTCCTGACGCAGGGCCGCGAGCGCAACACCGGAACGAAGGCTTTCGAGGAGGCGACCTTCTCGCAGGCCGGCGAACTGACGCTCGGCGCCGATTACAAGCTGAGCGATAGCGTGAGCTTCGGCATGGCGGTGAGCAGCGTCCGGGATGGTGCAGCCACCACTGCGGCACTGCAGGCCCGGCCCAACCAGAGCACCTCCGTCGCCGGTTACGGTTCGGCCAGCTTCGGCGCCGGCTTCGCCGATGCCTACGTCGGCTTTGCGGACCAGCGCTTCGGCCTCTCGCGCGAGGCACAGGGCGATCTTACCGAGGAGTTCGCCAGCGCGATGGGTCTTGCCGACGGCAAGCAGTCGATGGCGGGCATCCGCGCGGGCTACGCCTTCAAGCCGGCTCGCGGCGCAATGATCGGACCGGTCGTTTCGCTCGATTACGTGCGTTCGCAGCTCGGCGGCTACCGCGAATACGGTGCAGGCACGTTCGGCCTGGACGTACATGACCGCACCTTTACCTCGCTCGGGGCGAAGGTCGGCGCGATGGGCGCGCTCGACATGAAGCTCGGCCAGAAGAGCAAGCTCACGGCCTTCGGTTCGCTCGCTTATGCGCGCGAACTGGGTGACAGCCAGGACTTGGTCACCGCCTCCTTCGTGGGCGCGGACGACCTGCCGTTCAGCATCGCCCGCCAGCTCGATACGGACTGGGTCGCGGTCAACGCAGGGGCCAGCCTCGAAATCTCGGATGATTTCAGCACGCAGCTGAGTCTGACTTCCGATTTCGGCCGCGGCGAGCTGAGTTCGCGCCAGGCGAACGTGTCGCTGAACTGGTCGTTCTGATCGAGCCACGCCTCGGTCGAGCAGAAATGGGGTCGCGTCGCAGGACGCGGCCCCTTTTTCTTGCCGCGCTTTGGCGGTACAGGGCCGCGACCGAGCCGGCCCGACTTCCGGGCCAGGGCGCAAGGAAGACAGTGATGGCAATCGACGGCGACGAATCCGAAGGACTCGACAACCCGGTCGCGAAATGGACCGTGATCGCGACGATGGCCGCGCTCGTCCTGACGCTGGTCGTGTCGACCGCGCTGGCCTTTTCGGTATCGCTCGACAGTTTCACGCGGGTCGATCCGGGCAGCGACCGGATCCACATCCGCGGAGTCGAAACCAAGTTCGTCGGCTTCGCGACCGGTGAATACGCGGGCCGACCGGTCCTGATCGAAGGTCTGCCCGGGACCGACCAGCTCGAGGAACTGCCCATTGCCTGGCGCGCGCTGTGCATGGTGCGCGACGACCCGGCGACCGACTGGAGCAAGGCCAACCCGATGATGAAGGTCCACCTGCACTCGGACGAGATGAACGAGGCGTGCCGCCCGTTCGAAGGTCTCGAAGTCACCGAGTGACGGTCTGACAAAAGTGCGAGTGCCAGGGGGCCTGTAAGCCGGGTTCTGTCCCGCGGCCGATATGCTCGCACATCAGCGCCGCGGGGGCAGCCATTCATCTAGGCCGTGGATCGCTCCACGGCTCCAGCAGCCAACCCGGGCGGTCGATACGAAACGTATCTGCCAGCAAGCTGGCGCGCCGCCCCTATTCGGCCTTGCTCCGGGTGGGGTTTGCCATGCGGGAGCTGTTGCCAGCCCCCCGGTGCGCTCTTGCCGCACCCTTTCACCCTTGCCTGTGCGCTTTAGGCGCCATCGGCGGTATACTCTCTGTGGCACTTTCCCTCGGCTTCGGCCCGAAGACCTCGCCGGGCGGGCGTTACCCGCCACCCTTGTTTCGTGGAGCCCGGACTTTCCTCGCGTGCAAAGCACCCGCGGCTGCCCGGCCCCCTGGCGAGGCGCGGTATATCGGACGACCGGAATTATGGGAAGCGGGACAATGCCCGCCGACGGCGCGAGTTGCCCTTCTCCCATCATTCAGGACGGAACCCCGATGAGAGCGCCACCGGTATTCATCCACCAGTCCGAACTCCACAACATGCTCACGACGAGGGCAGTCGGGACCATCACGATGGCGTAGATCCAGTAGGCAGCATGGATGCTGTGCCTGCGATACAGATCCCAGGCAAACATCGGAGCGATCGCGACCAGCGGCCACAATTCGACAGTCAGCGGGGATTCCGGAAGCGTGTGCCAGAGGAATGGCATCCGGTCGAAAGCCGCAGGCATCGGGACGATGGTAGCCAGGATGATCAGCCGCTTGTGCAGCTCGGAATCCCGCTTCCTCATCGCCAGCGCGAGGCCGGCCAGCACCAGGAAGCAGAGCCCCGCCCTCAACTGGATGAGGGCGATGTTCGTCATGAACTGCATGAAGCCAGCGGTCTGCGCCTGGACCTCTGCCGAGGCCGATGCCGAGAAGGCGGTGAATGCCTGGATGTTCGCCGGCACCAGGAATACGCCCGCCACCACGAGTGCAGGCGCGAGGAACATGCCGATCACGCCCAGCTGCATGTGCATCGACTTGCGCCCGGTCGCCATAAGCGATGTCTGCGCAAGCAGGAGAAGCATCCATGTGCCCATGAGAACCGCATGGACGTGCATTGCCATCGGGAATGGTGGCCGTTGCCCTGCGGAGACCGCTGCAACCTTCTGCATGGAATCGGGAACGAAGCCCACGAGCACTATGGCGATGAGCAACACCGCCATGAACACGTAGATCCACCGGTCGATGAAGGCGGTCAACGATCCGGCATCATCGTCCGCACCGGTCGGTATCGTTTGTTGGGCATGGGTCGCCATTCGCTTTTCTCCCCCCGAGAAACGCGACCCCTGCACGCGAGAATACAGCGAATACGGGGAAAAGGCCAGCAAGCGCGGACAAGGTCAGGACGCACACGCCCGCTCCGCCCGGACGCGGGGGCCCGCAGGGAGTTGCTAGCGGGTCATCCCGCGGTCGCGATCGAGCAGCAACTGGTACAGGATCGCGCGGATCTGGCCGTCGATCTGGCCATCGATCTTTTCCGGCCGCCAGCGCCGCTGGAAGGCCTCCACTGCCTTGAACCCGTCGGTGATGTCGTAGCCGAAGCGTTCCAGCGCGAGGTAGAAGGCCGCGTCGTTGTCGAACGGATCGCCAAGTTCCAGCTTGTCAGGGCGCGGCAGGCACAGCCCGTATTCCGCCAGCCGGTCCCACGGGAACAGCTCGCCCGGATCGATCTTGCGAGCGGGCGCGACATCGGAATGGCCGACCACGTTGGCCCGCGGAATGTCGTAGTGCTTCACGATCCGCGCCACGAGCGGGACCAGCGCCTCGAACTGCGCATCGGCAAAGCCGCGATAGCCGCCGTCGTGGCCGGGGTGATCGAGCTCGATGCCGATGCTCGCGGAATTCACGTCCTTGTGACCGCGCCAGTAGCTGAGCCCCGCGTGCCAGGCGCGCTTTTCCTCGGGCACCAGCCGCACGACCTCGCCTTCCTCGGTGATGCAGTAATGGGCGGAAACCTTGGCTTGCGGATCGCACATCTTGTCGATGGCGGTCTCGACCGGCTTCATCTCGGTATAATGCAGCACGACCATCTGGATCGGCAGCGCGCGCTCGTCCCAGTTGGGGGAGAGCTGTTCGCGATGGACCAGTTCGTCCATGCCGCGCTAGCCGATCAGGCCTTCGGGCGCGGGCAATACCGCGCCGAGCACCAGCGAATCCGGGGTAAGCCGATACTGCAGCCCGCCGCCCGAATCTTCTGCAAGCAGCGCGATCATGTGGGCTGCCGCCGTCCTGCTGGACAATTCGCCCGGAGCAAGCGTCCCGTCGAGCGCCTTGCCGATCGTCTCGTCGAAAGCGATCTTTGGGCCGACCGCGCGCACCACGATCTCCGTATTGCCGTGGTCTCCGTCGGTCCGCATCTCCGCCCCGATATCGAGCGTACCGCCGCGGATCAGCGCGTCCATCGCGATCTGGGCGAAGTTCAGCAGCACCTTAACGGCGGGCTTGGGCAGCCGTGCATCGGACAACGCCCAATTCACTTCCAGCCGCTTGTTCGCCGCAGCAAGCGCATCGATCAGCGCCTTGGGCTCGTGGCTGTCGACCATGTCGCCGAAACCGCCGGCCGCACCGAAGGCGAGGCGGAAGAACTTGAGCTTGTCGGCACTGGTCCGCGCGCTCTGCTCGAGAAGTTCCATCACATTCTCGCGCATGGCCGGATCCCGCTCGTCGGCCAGCAGCTCGAGCCCGTTGTTGAGCGCCCCGACAGGCGAGAGCATGTCGTGGCACAGGCGCGAGCAGAGAAGGGCGGCGAGATCGGTAGAAGATGTCATATGCATGGGGCCTTAGCGTTCCCGGATTCGATAGGGAAGCGGCGCGAAGCCGTCATCCCCGTCGCGCCAGAGCGAAACCTTTCCGCGAGCGATGATCGCCCAGATGCTGCCGTCGTGCGCCGCGCTGGCGCGATCGGTCGCGGAAGGCTCGGCAAGGCCGTTGGGGTGGGAATGATAATAGCCGACGACCTGCGGGCCGCCGCTCCGTGCAGTTCGGTGATTGTCGACCAGCGCCTGCGGATCGATCTCGAAATGCGTCTCGGGCAGAGAATGGACGTTGCGGGCACTCACCAGCCCGTCGATCGCCTCCGTCCCGCCGAGCAGGATCCCGCAGCATTCGCGCGGGTGGGCCTGATCTGCTTCGAGCAGCAGAGCGTCACGAACTTCGCTTGAGAGTTCCACGGTCATCGCGCATGGCCCTAGCATGTCCGATGGCGAAATCATCACCGGCACGATTGCGACCGCGGGGCGGCTGGACAAGGCGCTGGCGCAATCGACGGCCCTCTCGCGCGAGCGCATCAAGACCCTCATTGCCGACGGCGTGGTGATCGTCGCCGGCCAGACTGCCGCCAGCGCCTCTGCAAAGGTGGCGGCCGGATCCGATTTTCGCATCGCCCTGCCCCCGCCCGAGCCGCTCGACACCGAACCGCAGGACATCCCGCTCGACATCGTTTTCGAAGACGAGCACCTGCTTGTGGTCGACAAGCCGGCAGGCATGGTCGTCCACCCGGCAGCGGGCAATCGGGACGGCACGCTGGTCAACGCGCTCCTCCATCATTGCCGCGGGCAGCTGTCCGGCATCAACGGGGTCGAACGCCCCGGCATCGTCCACCGGATCGACAAGGATACCTCCGGCCTGCTGGTGGTCGCGAAGAGCGATGCCGCGCACGAGGGGCTGGCCAAGCAGTTCGCCGATCATTCGATCCATCGCCGCTATCTCGCGGTCTGCGCGGGCCACCCCAACCCGCAGGAAGGCACGATCAGGACGCGCCTCGGCCGGTCGGATGCCGACCGCAAGAAGATGACCGTGCTGCCCGACGATTCAAAGCGCGGAAAGCACGCGGTCACGCATTACAAGTTGCTGAAAAGACTCGCGCATTGCGCGCTGATCGAATGCCGCCTTGAAACCGGCCGCACCCACCAGGTCCGCGTTCACTGCGCGTCAATAGGTCATCCGCTAATAGGGGATCCTGTCTATGGACGCACTCCAGCGCCGATTCGCCCCCTCCTCAAGGAGCTGGGCTTTGCCCGGCAGGCCCTCCACGCCGCCGAGCTCGGTTTCATCCATCCGGTCAACGGCGAAAGGCTCGAATTTCGGGCCGAACTGCCTTCCGATATGCAGGAACTGATCGACGAATCCGCTCGTTGAAATCGATGAATAGCGCTCCAAAAACGCGCCAAAACGCCTATATTGAAAAGTGTGGCCCGAACGCCCGGATGCCCGACAGGGGTCCGCGCAAACGAGGTCGACGCATGAAAGGTCAGAGTAATAGTGAGCAATAACAACAGAATGTCGGTCCCCGCCCTGGGCGGCGAAGCGAGTCTCAATCGCTACATGTCCGAAATCAAGAAATTCCCGATTCTCACCGCCGAACAGGAATACATGCTCGCCAAGCGGTACGAGGAGCACGAGGATCCCGAAGCTGCCGCGCAGCTCGTGACCTCGCACCTGCGGCTCGTGGCGAAGATCGCCATGGGGTACCGCGGCTATGGCCTGCCGGTGTCCGACCTGATTTCCGAAGGGAACGTCGGCCTGATGCAGGGCGTGAAGAAGTTCGACGCCGATCGCGGCTTCCGCCTCGCGACCTACGCGATGTGGTGGATCAAGGCGAGCATCCAGGAATACATCCTGCGCTCGTGGAGCCTGGTGAAGATGGGCACCACGGCCGCCCAGAAGAAGCTGTTCTTCAACCTGCGCCGGATGAAGAAGAACCTCGACGCCTACGAGGACAGCGACCTGCATCCCGACGACGTGACCAAGATCGCGACCGATCTCGGCGTGCCCGAGCAGGAAGTGATCAACATGAACCGCCGGATGATGATGGGCGGCGACGGCTCGCTGAACGTTCCGATGCGGAACGGCGAAGACGGTTCGGGCGAATGGCAGGACTGGCTGAAGGACGACAATCCGCTGCAGGACGAGCTTGTCGCCGATGCAGAAGAGGCCGAGGTGCGCCACGACATGCTGCTCGAAGCGATGGACAGTCTCAACGAGCGCGAGAAGCACATCCTCACCGAACGACGCCTGACGGAAAACCCGCAGACGCTGGAAGAGCTGAGCCAGGTCTACGACGTCAGCCGCGAGCGTATCCGCCAGATCGAGGTTCGCGCCTTCGAGAAGCTGCAGAAGGCGATGCACCGCATCGCGACCGAGCGCCTGCTGCCCAGCCCCGCGCTGGCGTAAGCCTTTCGAACCCTTGCAAGCACGGACGAACCGGCTAACCACCGGGCGATGACGCGTGTCTTATCCTGGATCGTCAAGGCCATCCTGTTGTTCGTCGCCGCCAGTCTGGTAGTGGCGGTGTTGTACCGCTTCGTCCCCGTCCCGGTGACCGCGACGATGGTGATGGACGGCAACGGCATCACCAAGGACTGGGAACCGCTGTCGGACATCGACCGCAACCTCGTGCGCGCGGTGATCGCGGCAGAAGACGGCAAATTCTGCAGCCACGACGGCTTTGACCGAGAGGCGATCGAGAACGCGATGAAGCGCAATGCGCAAGGCGGGCGAATCCGCGGTGGATCGACCATCAGCCAGCAGACCGCGAAGAACGTCTTCCTGTGGCAGGGCGGCGGCTATTTTCGCAAAGGTCTGGAAGCGTGGTTCACCTTCCTGATCGAGCGGATCTGGGGCAAGCGCCGGATCATGGAAGTCTATCTCAACGTCGCGGAAACCGGGATCGGCACCTATGGCGCGGAGGCAGGCTCGCAGCGCTATTTCGGGCATTCCGCTGCCAGCCTTACTCCGCTGGAGGCTGCGCGCATGGCGGCGGCCCTGCCGCTTCCCAAGGAACGCTCGGTAAAGAACCCGCGCGGCTGGCTTGCGCGCCACGGAAACACGATTTCCGCCCGGATCGGCGTCGTGCGGCGTGACGGGCTGGATTCCTGCGTCTACGAGTAGCTCGATGGGCGCAGGGCATTCTCACGATCACGGGAAGTCGGGCGGGGGCGGGCACGGACATGCGGGCCACAGCCACGCACCGACTGACTTCGGCATGGCTTTTGCCATCGGCATCGTCCTCAATACCGTGTTCGTCGTGGTCGAAGCGACTTACGGATGGCTGTCGGGCTCGATGGCGCTCATCGCCGATGCCGGGCACAATCTTTCCGACGTCCTGAGCCTGCTCCTCGCCTGGGGCGCTAGCGTGCTTGCAAAGCGCGCGCCGACAGAGCGCTTCACCTACGGGTTCAAGAACTCGACCATCCTCGCCGCGCTAGCCAACGCGATGCTGCTGCTGGTGGCGATCGGGATGATCCTGCTCGAGACGATCGAGCGGTTTTCCGACCCGCAACCGATCGAGGCGGGCACGGTGATGCTGGTCGCCGGGATAGGCATCGTCATCAACACCGCGACGGCCCTGCTCTTCTTGCGCGGACGCAAGCATGACATCAACATTCGCGGCGCGTTCCTGCACATGGCGGCCGACGCGCTGGTGTCGGTCGGCGTTGTGATCGCGGGCGCGCTGATCCTTTACACCGGCGCACTGTGGATCGATCCGGTCACCAGCCTCGTGATCGTGGCGGTGATCGCCTGGGGGACCTGGGGCCTGCTCAAGGACAGCGTCAAGATGAGCCTGCTCGCCGTGCCCGACGGCGTGAGCGAGGCGGACGTGCGCGCCTATCTGACCGGCCTCGACGGCGTCGATGCCGTGCACGACCTTCATATCTGGCCGATGTCGACCACCGAGACGGCGCTGACCGCGCATCTCGTGATGCCGCGCGGCCACCCGGGAGACGCTTTCCTGCGCGAGATCGCCGTGGAACTCGAACACCACCACGCGATCGGCCACGCGACCGTGCAGATCGAACAGGACCGGGAATGCGCGGGCGGGTGCTGACATTGCGCGATTCCGGCCCGGGCTGACTTCCCTTACTTGCCGGAAAGCCCGCTGGTGAAGCGGCTGGGCGGCAACGAGTTCTCGAGACGAGATACCGCCAGGACGCCGTTCATCGCATTGCATATTGTGGATCGCACATCGTGCGATATGTCCTGTCCAGTCGGCGTAAGTGTCGGCGAAACGATTGAGGACCACCGAGCATGAAGAGAACACTATTTGCCCTCGGGCTTGCCACTCTTGCCGTAAGTGCCGTCCCGGCTTCTCTTTCCGCCGAAACCGTGCGCGGCCTTGGCGATCTGATCGGCGCGCGCGGCTCGTCAGCCGAAGCGGAACTGCAATCCAAGGGCTACACCATGGCAGGAAACATGGGTGCAGCCTCGCTGTGGTGGAATGCACGAACGAAGACCTGCGCGTCGGTTCTCGTCGAGAACGGCCGGGTCGATTCGATCGAGCCGGCATCGGCCAAGGATTGCGGTCACGAAGCGATCCGGGGCAACGCGGGCTACGTCAATCACGGCGTGGCTTCCGAACGGGTTGCGGTCGCCCAGATGCCGAGGTTCTGCGCGGGAGCAGCTGCGCAGAAGTTCGGCGAGTCGCCGCGGAGCATCAGCACCCAGATGCCGATCCCTGACCACGGGATGTATTCGGTATTCGGGCAGTATCCGCCCAATGGCGCCGGGACGGTTTTCGTCTGCACCTTCACGCACGACGGCACGCTCGTCAGCGTCGACAAGGAATAGCCGAGCGATGGTGGGGACTGCAAAAAGTCCCCACCCACTCGTTTGCCCGCTAGGCCGCGCTGGCGGGAGCGAGGTGGAACGCATGGAACCCGATCCCAACTGGGCGGGCGGGTGCTAGCTAGGCACCATCGGGGTCGGCTCGATAGAGAGCTTCAGCGCAAATCGCCTTGGCATCTTCCCCAAATTGGATCCGCTCCACCACCAGTCTGGCGCGCCCTACACTGCGATAGCAAATGGCGATCGCATTCACTCCGACATGGACCCCGATCAATTCGAAATGGAGAGGCGGTCGGGCGGCAAGGCCCACGGCCCAATATGGTCGGACAGCCGCCTTGCCACGCAGACAGCCATCGGACGAGAATCCCCTTTCGGCAATGAGGGGCGAACGCATCTCGAAATCATCGTCGTAGTGCGACAAGATGCGCTCCAGATCACCCGAATTCCAAGCTGCGATCCACTCGCGGGCAAACGCCTCGGCTTCTTCCGCAGATAAACTTGGGCGAGGAGTCGAAATCAGGCCGCTGCTTCCTCGTCCTTCTGTCCGCCGTGAACCCGCACGGGGTCCTTGCGGCCTTCGACGACGTCCTTGTCGATCACGATCTCGGTCACGCCATCCATATCGGGCAGGTCGAACATCGTGTCGAGCAGGATGCCTTCGACGATCGAACGCAGGCCACGCGCGCCGGTCTTGCGGGCGATGGCCTTCTCGGCGATCGTTTCGAGCGCGTCCGGCGTGAAGGTCAGTTCGACGTCTTCCAGCTCGAACAGCTTGGCGTACTGCTTGATCAGCGCGTTCTTGGGCTCCGACAGGATCTTGACCAGCGCCTCGATATCGAGATCACGCAGCGTCGCAATCACCGGCAGACGCCCGACGAATTCGGGGATCAGGCCGAACTTGAGCAGGTCTTCCGGCTCGCACTTTTCGAGCAATTCGCCGATGCGGCGCTTGTCCGGGTCGGCAACATGCGCGCCGAAGCCTATCGAACGCTTCTGCAGCCGGTCGGCGATGACCTTTTCCAGGCCCGCGAACGCACCGCCGCAGATGAACAGTATGTTGGTCGTATCGACCTGGAGGAATTCCTGCTGCGGGTGCTTGCGGCCGCCCTGCGGCGGGACGGAAGCCGTGGTCCCTTCCATCAGCTTGAGCAGCGCCTGCTGCACGCCCTCGCCCGACACGTCGCGCGTGATCGAAGGATTTTCCGCCTTGCGGGTAATCTTGTCGATCTCGTCGATGTAGACGATGCCGTGCTGCGCCTTTTCAACGTTGTAGTCGGAAGCCTGCAGCAGCTTGAGAATGATGTTCTCGACGTCCTCGCCCACGTAACCGGCTTCGGTAAGAGTGGTCGCATCGGCCATGGTGAAGGGCACGTCGAAAGTGCGCGCGAGCGTCTGCGCGAGCAGCGTCTTGCCGCAGCCGGTCGGGCCGACGAGCAGGATGTTCGACTTGGCGAGTTCGACGTCGCCTGCCTTGCCGCCATGCTTGAGGCGCTTGTAGTGGTTGTGCACCGCGACCGAGAGCACGCGCTTGGCGCGGTCCTGGCCGATCACGTAGTCGTTGAGCGTGGTGAAGATGTCCATCGGGGTGGGCACTTCGCCTTCCTTGCGCCCGGCAAGGCCCGCCTTGGTTTCTTCGCGAATGATGTCGTTGCACAGCTCCACGCATTCGTCGCAGATGAACACGGTCGGGCCGGCGATGAGCTTCCTCACCTCGTGCTGCGATTTGCCGCAGAAGCTGCAGTACAGCGTGCTCTTGCTATCGGTTCCGCTCAATTCCGTCATTTCCCGTTCTTTCGGACCCTTGAAAACGTGGGACAATCCATTGGGATTCGCCCGACTCTAGAGCCGGAGGTCCGATAATCAATACATAGTGGTAGCATGGAGGTCTTGCAGCTAGCTGAAGCAGCAGGGTTGCCGGAATGCTACACACGGATAGGCCGCCGTCCCGCAAAGGGGCATGGACGGCATGGCGCGGCCCTTATTCAGGAGCGCCGCCCGAGCCTTCCGCGCTCTCTTCTTCCTCGTTTTCGGGTCGGGTTTCGAAGACCTTGTCGACGATGCCGAACTTCATCGCTTCTTCCGCTTCGAGGAAGGTGTCGCGGTCCATCGCCTTCTCGATGTCGGAAAGGCTCTGGCCGGTATACTTGACGTAGAGATCGTTCATCCGCTCGCGGATACGCAGGATCTCGCGGGCCTGGATCTCGATGTCGGAGGCCATCCCGCGCGCGCCGCCCGAAGGCTGGTGGACCATGATCCGCGCATTGGGCAACGCGATCCGCATGCCGGGTTCGCCCGCGGCGAGCAGGAAGCTGCCCATCGATGCGGCCTGGCCCATGCAGACGGTCGACACCCGCGGCTTGATGTACTGCATGGTGTCGTGGATCGCCATGCCGGCCGTCACCACCCCGCCCGGCGAGTTGATGTACATGCTGATCGGCTTCGACGGATTCTCGCTTTCGAGGAACAGCAGCTGTGCGGTGATGAGCGATGCCATGCCGTCTTCCACCTGTCCGGTGACGAAGACGATGCGTTCGCGCAGCAGGCGGCTGAAGATGTCGAAGCTGCGTTCGCCCCGGCTCGTCTGCTCGACCACCACGGGGACGAGTGCGCCCGTTACCGGGTCGCGGGTGAATTGTCCTTGGGTGCCGTAGGTTTCGCCGGAAGTGCCGAGCAGATCGATCATGAAAGTCCTCTGGAAGATGTTTGCGGCTATATCTGTGCTCGAGGCGCAGGGTTCAAGGCTTGAATTGCGCCGCATCGTTGCGACTTGGTGAACCTAGCGATATCGCACACACCAGATCAACACGAGGTATCTTCCATGTCGTCAGTCCAGTTTTCCGCCGGTTTCCCCGTTCGCGCCGACGAGGACGACACCGAAACCGAAGGCAACGGCATTCGCGCCGCGATGATGGCGAAGTTCCTCGAAGCACGTACGGTCATGCTGTTCGGCGGCGTCGACCAGAAGCTGGCCGAACGCGTCTCGATGCAGCTGCTCTACCTCGATCACCTGTCAAACGAGCCGATCAAGCTGATGATCAATTCGCCCGGCGGCCACGTCGAATCGGGCGACACCATTCACGATCTCATCGGATACATCAGCTCGCCGGTCGCGGTCATCGGGACCGGCTGGGTCGCCAGCATCGCGACGCATATTTTCCTGTCCGTCCCGCCCGAACAGCGCTTCTGTCTGCCCAACACCCGCTTCCTGATCCACCAGCCCTCGGGCGGTGCGGGCGGCAAGGCTTCCGACATCGCGATCCAGGCGCAGGAAATCGTCAAGATGCGCGAACGGATCGCGCGCAAGATCGCGGAAGCGACTGGCCAGACATACGAGAAGGTTCTCAAGGACATCGACCGCGACTTCTGGATGGGTACGCAGGAAGCCAAGGATTACGGCATCCTCGGCACGGTCGTGAAGCATTCGAGCGAAGTGAAGGTCTGAGCCTCGGCATTGCCGGTCGGCTCAGGTCGACCGGAACCGCTTGCATCGCGCGGCGGCTGCGGCAACATGCCGCGATGAACCATCGCATTGCCGCGCTTTCGCGCATCGCCCTGTTCTCGATCGCCTGCACGCTGGCAGCCTGCGCCCAGGGCCAGACCGCGCCAACCCGTCCCGCAGTCGTCATCGCGCCGGAACGGGTCGACCTGCCTGCCGGGGTCGACCCGATCGGCCCGCAAAGTGGCATGTACGAAGGCTATGCGGTCGGCCAGGTCGTGCGGATCGTGCGATACGACGACGGGCCCGACGGCCTCAACGCCGTTATCGCGCTCGCGCCCGACATCACGGAGCAGGTCCGCCGGACGCGCGGACTGCCGCTCGCCGGCCGCACGGTGCTGGTGAAGGACAATGTCGAGACGCGCGAATTGCCGACCACGGCGGGCAGCCTGGCGCTCGAAGGCAACATGACCGGGCGCGATGCGCCGCTGATCGCGCGCCTCAGGGCTGCGGGCGGCGTGGTCATGGGCAAGACCAACCTGTCCGAATGGGCCAACATTCGCGACGGCAATTCGACCAGCGGCTGGAGCGCGGTGGGTGGGCTCACCCGCAATCCCCATGCGATCGACCGCAACACCTGCGGATCGTCTTCCGGCAGCGGCGCGGCGGTGGCCGCGGGATTTGCCTGGGCCGCGATCGGCACGGAAACCGACGGATCGATCACCTGCCCGGCATCGGTCAACGGCATAGTCGGCTTCAAGCCGAGCATCGGCATCGTGAGCCGGACCCATGTGGTGCCGATCAGCCATTCGCAGGATACCGCCGGCCCGATGACGCAGACGGTGCGCGATGCGGCAATGCTGCTCGGCGCGATTGCCGGTCCCGATCCGCTCGACCGGGCAACGCTGGACGCGCCGAAGGCCACGATCGATTATGCCGCCGCGCTCGACGGTGCGACCCTCCAGGGCAAGCGCATCGGCGTGCTGACGAATGCCATCGGCAACGACAGGCGGGTGAAGGCCGTCTTCGACCAGGCCGTCGCGGACATGGAAGCCGCCGGTGCGGTGATCGTACCCATCGATTTCGAACCGCAGGGCGAGATGTACAGCGCCGAGCTGACCGTCCTGCTCTACGAATTGCGCACCGACATGGATGCCTATCTGCAAGGCCTGCCGGGCAAGAATCTGCCGCGCTCGCTCGCCGACCTGGTCGCGTTCAACAAGGCGAATGCCGATAAGGAAATGCGCTGGTTCGGCCAGTCGCTGTTCGAGCAGGCCCTCGGCACGACGGACGAGGACGCCTACAGGCAGGCACGCGCGCTGTCGGAACGCCTGGCCGGCAAGGAAGGCATCGACAAGCTGCTGGCGGAGAATGATGTCGTTGCGCTCATCGCGCCGACCGTTGGCCCTGCATGGACCAGCGATCTCGTCAATGGCGACCATTACAACGGCTCGATCGGAGCCGGATCGCTGGCGGCCATCGCGGGCTATCCGCACCTCACCGTGCCGATGGGCGCGGTCGAGGGATTGCCGGTCGGGCTCAGCTTCATGGGCACGAAGTGGCAGGATGCAGAGATCCTGCGGCTGGGTGCAGCCTACGAAAAAGCGCGCACGGCCGCCCTTCCCACGCCGCGCTTCCGGCGGTGGTCCGGAAACGACTGACACGAGGCGATGGAACCGCGCATCCTCCTGTTCGTGCTCTTCGGCCTCGGGCTGGTCCTTGCCGTCACGCTGGAACGCAAGCTGGCGAAATACTGGCTGTCCCTGCCGATCGTTTACGTCGCGGCGGGCTACCTGGTTTTTTCGCTGCCTCTAGGCTTGCCGCATTTCAATCCGACCGTCGACGGCTTCGATGCCCTGACGCTCGAATACGTGACCGAGTTCATCGTGATCGCGAGCCTGATGGCGGCGGGTATAGCTATCGACCGACCGGTTAGCTGGAAGAACTGGGGACAGATCTGGCCGCTCCTGGTGATCGCCATGCCGCTGACGATCACGGCAGTGGCGCTGCTGGGTTGGTGGGCGTTGGGACTGGCCCCGGCGAGCGCGATCCTGCTCGGCGCGGCATTGGCCCCGACCGATCCGGTGCTGGCGCGAAGCGTGCAGGTGGGGCCACCGGGCGACAATGAGCGACACGATGTACGCTTCAGCCTGACGGTAGAGGCGGGCCTCAACGACGGGCTGGCCTTCCCCTTCACCTACCTCGCGATCGCGGCGGCCGGCATGGCCTCGCTAGGCATGTGGACTCTCGAATGGGCCGCGCTGGACCTGGTCTGGCGGATAGCGGCGGGCGTCCTCGTCGGCTGGCTCGTGGGCCGGGCCGGCGCCTGGTACGTTTTCGAGAGGGGCGCGGACGAGGAAATGAATGACGTCGACAGCGAGGCGCCGCGCTATTCGACGAGCGAGGGCCTCGTCGTGCTCGGCACGCTGCTGCTCGCCTACGGGCTGGCCGAAATTGTCGAGGGCTACGGCTTTCTGGCGGTGTTCGTCGGCGCGGTTACCGCGCGCCAGCGCGAGAATGCCAGCCGCTATCACAAGATCAGCCACCATTTCATCGACCAGATCGAACAGATCGTGCTGGTCGCGGTGCTGTTCGCCTTCGGAGCCATGCTGGCGAGCGGCGTGCTCGATTCGCTTACCTGGCCCGCGGCGCTGATCGGGATCGCGCTGGTTTTCGTCATCCGGCCGATCAGCGGGCTGCTGGCCGAGGCCAACTGCGGCCTGCCGATCGTCGGCAAGCTGGCGGTCGCTTTCCTCGGCGTGCGCGGAATGGGCTCGATTTATTACCTCGCCTATGGCCAGAACCATGGTGAGTTCGCGGAACTGGGAACGCTATGGGCGACGGCCAGCTTCGCGATCCTGCTGTCGATCGTGGTCCACGGCATCTTCGCCGGGCCGCTGATCGCATTTGCCGAGCGTCGCGGCGCGCATATCCACGCCGGGGCGGACAAGGACATGCCGAGGCTGTCCCCGCCGGAGCGGCCACGCGTCGCAGTCGATCGCGCAGCCGCACCGGAATAGGGCTTACTTCTTGGCGGCGGCCTTCTTGGCCGGAGCCTTCTTGGCGGCCGGCTTGGCATCGTCCTTCTTGGCCGCTGCCTTCTTGGCCGGGGCCTTCTTCTCGGCCTTGGCGTCGTCCTTCTTCGCCGCTGCCTTCTTGGCCGGAGCCTTCTTCTCAGCCTTCGCGTCAGCCTTCTTGTCGTCTGCCTTGTCGGCTGCGGCCTTCTTCTTGGCCGGGGCCTTCTTCTTGGCAGCGGGCTTCGCTTCCTCGGTCTCGTCGGCCTCGATCGCGGCTTCCAGTTCCTCGCGGGTCACTTCGCGCTCGGTCACTTCGGCCTGGTCGAACAGGAAGTCGACGACCTTGTCTTCGTAAAGCGGTGCGCGCAGCTGGGCTGCAGCCATCGGCTCGGACTGGACGTACTGGATGAAGCGTTCGCGATCTTCCGGACGATACTGCTGGGCCGCCTGCTGGATCAGCATCGACATTTCCTGGTTCGAGACCTGAACGCCGTTTTCCTGGCCGATTTCGGACAGCAGCAGGCCAAGACGCACGCGGCGCTCGGCGATGCGGCGGTAATCGTCCTTCTCCGCCTCGATTTCCTTGAGTGCGGCCTCCGGATCGTCTTCGCGAGCGGCTTCCTGCTGCAGCTGCGCCCAGATCTGGTCGAATTCCGCATCGACCATGCTCTCGGGCACGGGGAAGTCGTGGCCGGCCGCGAGCGTGTCGAGCAGCTGGCGCTTCATCTGCGTGCGGGTCAGGCCGTTGGTTTCCTGCTCCAGCTGGCCGCGCATCAGGCCCTTGAGCTGCTCGAGATCCTGAAGACCCATATTCTTCGCGAGCTCGTCGTCGATGACCATCTCGGTCTCGGTCTTGACGGCCTTGACCACGATGTCGAAGGTCGCTTCCTGGCCCTTGAGATCTGCGGCCGGGTAATCTGCCGGGAACGTGACGGTGATGGTCTTCTCATCGCCTGCCTTCACGCCGGTCAGCTGCTCCTCGAAGCCGGGGATGAACTGGCCCGAACCGAGCACCAGCGGGGCATCTTCGGCCTTGCCGCCGTCGAACTCGACGCCGTCGAGCTTGCCGGTGAAGTCGATGATCACCTGGTCGCCTTCGGCGGCCTTCTTCGACTTGGGGGCGTCCTTGTAGCTCTTCTGGCCTTCGGCGAGCCGCGCGACGGCTTCGTCGACCTGCTCGTCGCTGACCGGAACGGTCAGGCGTTCGAGTTTGAGGCCGTCGAGGGTCGGGGTCTCTACCTTGGGCAGCACTTCCATGTCGACCGTCAGGACCGCGTCCTTGCCGTCCTCATAGCCTTCGCCGAGGTCGATCTTGGGCTGCATCGCCGGGCGCAGTTCCTTCGAAGTCATCAGTTCGTCGACCGATTCGCGGATCGTGTCGTTGACTGCCTGCGCGTGGATCTGCTCGCCGTGCATCTTCTTGACGAGGTTGGCCGGAACCTTGCCGGGCCGGAAGCCGGGCATTTTCACCTGCGGGGCGATCTTCTTGATCTCGCTGTCGACCCGCGCCGCGATCTCGTCGGCGGTGATCGTCAACTGATAGCCGCGCTTGAGACCTTCGTTGGTGGTTTCCTTGATCTGCATGGTGAAACGTCGTGCCTTTTTTCAAAAATCTCGTCAGTTGTCGATTGGGCTGCGGCGGCGGGCTGGTGCGGGCGAAGGGACTCGAACCCCCACATCTTTCGATACTGGTACCTAAAACCAGCGCGTCTACCAGTTCCGCCACGCCCGCTAGCCCGAACGAAGCCGCGCCAAGGCGGGGCCTTCGCGTCAAGGATGCGCCCCTTAAAGACGCCCGCACGAAAGGGCAAGCGCACAGTCTTGCCGCGAGCGGGTTTGCGCTCTAACGGGCGCACATGAGCGACGAACAGACTTCCGACACCACCGGCGAAACGACCAAGGCGAACGAGCCCTCGGACGTGCCGCCCGACCGTCTGTCGGTGAATTTCAAGAGCGAACATTTCGATTCCGACGTCCTGCAGCGCGGTGTGCGCATCAAGTTCAAGGGAACCGAGCGGACCAATATCGAGGAATATTCGATCTCCGAAGGCTGGGTGCGCGTGCAGGCCGGCAAGACGATGGACCGCAAGGGCAACCCGCTGACCATCAAACTGAATGGCCCCGTCGAAGCCTGGTACGACGACCTCGGCGACGACCCGCCG
Organism: Qipengyuania oceanensis; assembly: GCF_009827535.1. Lineage (NCBI taxonomy): Bacteria > Pseudomonadati > Pseudomonadota > Alphaproteobacteria > Sphingomonadales > Erythrobacteraceae > Qipengyuania > Qipengyuania oceanensis. The sequence goes on from NZ_WTYN01000001.1 coordinate 1,178,923, forward strand.
GTCGCCAAAGCCTGACCTTACCGACCCACCAGCCTTGCCAAGCGGGCCCGGAGGGGCCACCTCCCGATCCGCAATGAGTGCCCAAGTCATCATCATCGGCCGACCCAACGTCGGCAAGTCCACGCTGTTCAACCGGCTGGTCGGCAAGAAGCTTGCGCTGGTCGACGACCAGGGCGGCGTTACCCGGGACCGGCGGATGGGCGACGCGTTTCTCGCCGGCATGCCGTTCACCGTGATCGACACGGCCGGTTGGGAGGATGACGATCCCGAAACCCTGCCCGGCCGGATGCGCAAGCAGACCGAGGTCAGCGTCGAAGGTGCCGACGCGGCGCTGTTCGTGATCGATTCGCGTGCCGGGATTACCCCGCTCGACGAGGAAATCGCCCGCTGGCTGCGCCAGCAGGACGTGCCCGTCGTGATGGTTGCCAATAAGGCAGAGGGCAAGGCCGGGGACGGCGGCATCATGGATGCCTTCGCGCTCGGCTTCGGCGACCCGGTTCCGCTCAGCGCCGAGCATGGCGAAGGCGTTGCCGACCTGTTCGATGCGCTGTGGCCGATCATCGGCGAGAAGGCGGAAGGCGGCCAGGACGATGGCGATGGCGATGCCGCTGGCGAGGACGACGAGGACGCGCCGCTCGGTCCGCTCAAGCTGGCGATCGTCGGCCGACCCAATGCGGGCAAGTCGACGCTGATCAACCAGATGCTGGGCGAAGATCGGTTACTGACCGGCCCGGAAGCCGGGATCACCCGCGATTCGATCGCGGTCGACTGGCAGTGGACCAATCCGGCGAACGGGGAGACCCGCGACATCCGGCTGATCGACACGGCCGGCATGCGCAAGAAACGCAACGTGGTCGAAAAACTGGAAAAGCTGTCCGTCGCCGACGCGCGCCGCGCAGTCGACTTCGCCGAAGTGGTCGTCCTGCTGCTCGATGCGACGCAAGGGCTCGAGCACCAGGATCTCAAGATCGCCAGCATGGTCCTGGAAGAAGGCCGTGCGCTGATGGTCGCGATCAACAAGTGGGACATCGCCGAAAATGCCAGCAGCCTGTTCAACGGCATCCGCGAGGCGCTGAACGAAGGCTTGGCGCAGGTCCGCGGCGTGCCGCTCTTCGCGGTTTCCGCACGCACCGGCAAGGGCATCGACCAGATGCTTGGCGCTGCCTTCGAATTGCGTGACAGCTGGTCGAAGCGCGTACCGACCGCCGCGCTCAATCGGTGGTTCGACGATGCGCTCGAAGCCAACCCGCCGCCCGCGCCCAAGGGCAAGCGGATCAAGCTGCGATACATCACCCAGGCCGGCACGCGACCACCGCGTTTCGTGGTCTTCGGCACCCGGCTCGACATGCTGCCCAAGAGCTACGAGCGCTATCTGGTCAACGGCATCCGGCGCGAACTCGGGTTCGATGCGGTACCGGTGCGCGTCGTGCTCAAGAGCCCGAAGAACCCCTATAACGACAACAAGGGCGGCGGCGGCAATTACAGCGGATCGTCGTGACGATGATGTTCGAGGCGATGGTTGCGGCGCTTGCGCTGCCCGATCCGGGGGACCTGGTCTCCCGCACCAGCAGTTCCGCGCGGGTGCAGCATGTCGTCCAGCTGAGCCTTGCGCCCGCGTTCCTGCTGGCAGGCATCGGCGCGGTGATGAACGTGATGACTAACCGGCTCATCTGGGTCGCCAACCGGATCGAGCGCATCATGCAGCTTGACGAGGAAGACCGGGCCGGCACCCTGGTCGAAGACCTGCCGGCGTTGGAGAAACGGCGCGTGCTGGCCCAGCGCGCGGTGATGCTGTCGACCGCCTCGGCCGTCTCGATCAGCGTCGTGATCGCCCTGCTTTTCACCAGTGCGTTCGTCCGCCCGCAGATGGGCACGCTGATCGCGATCGCATGGATCGTCACCATGCTGTTCCTGATGGCAGGGCTCGTCACCTTCCTGCTCGAAACGCGGACCGCGGCCCGCCGCAATCGCGAGCGCATGAAGCGAAGCTTGCGGCGCTAGCGGCGGAACGGAAACAGCCGCCAGTAGGTGAGGCAGCGCCATAGCCATTCCAGCGGTCCCTGGGCATGGCGCTCCAGCCAGGGTTTCGACCATGCGAGCATGGCCGCCCACCCGAGCAGAACGAAGCCCGCCAGTTCCAGCCTGGTGAACGAGCCGAACAGCCCCAGTCCCCAGCCCTGGAAGATCAGCGCCATGAGCAATGACGTGCCGATGTAATTGGAAAACGCCATGCGCCCGGCGGCGATGATCCGCTGCCCCACCTTGCCGTACGCGAAGCGCGGCAGATAGGCCAGCAGCAGGAACAGCCATGCCAGCGTCATCGGCAGGCGCTGAAGGGGCATCAGCGCATGGGTGTAATACCCGATCGTCTCGATCGACAGGCCTTGTGCCAGTGGCACCCGGGCGAGCGCCAGCGCGGTGGCGATCCCGACTGCAGCCAGCCCCCAGCCCCACAGCTTCAGCCTGCCCGATCCGGCGCCGCGCGCGAACAGCCCGAGCCGGTAGAGCGCGATGCCGATCAGCATCATCGGGAAACTGTCGAACAGCGCGTCGATCGAGCCGGCCAGGTACCGATAGGCATGCGCCGCCTGCTTGTGCGCGACGATCTGCGCCAGGCTGCCGTCGCGCATCCGGCTCCGGTCCGTCAACGCCTGCTCGCGCAGATCCGCGTAATCGTACGCCCTGCCTGCGAAGGGGGACGCGTTGCCTTCTTCGCCGCTGGCCGCGAGCGCCGGCGGCTCCAGCGCGGCACCGTAGCTCGCCATGTCGAGTGGGACCATCGCGAGATAGAGCGTCGCGCCGAGCGACAGCAGCAGTGCCGGTGGCAGCCGCGTCATCATCATCGCGAAGAAGCCCCAGAAGGCATAGGCAGCGAGAATGTCACCCCGGAACAGCAGGTAGAAATGCGCGATGCCGAAGGCGAGCAGCCAGCCCAGCCGTCGCACCTGCAAGGCAACGCCGACCCCGCCCTTCGCTTCCACCCGATCGATAAACAGCGCCAGTCCGGCACCGAACAGGATTGCGAACAGCGAACGCATCTTCCCGTCGACGAAGACGAGATCGAACAGCCATACCGCGATCGATCCTTCATCGAGCGGACCGAAAATCGACGGCCAGCCCGATTCCATGCTCGAGAGCGCATAACCGGTGATATTGGCGGCCAGGATGCCGAGTACCGCGACGCCGCGGATGAAATCGAGCGAGACCAGCCGGTCGGCCGCCGCATCGCCCAGCGGGGCAAAGGTTTGCCCGGCGTCCGCTGTACCTTCCCCATCGACCCTGTCCGCGACCATCGGGCTCTCATGGCAGACCGTGCGCTGCGGACAAGCACGAAGACGCGAGCGAACCCATTAACCCAAAATTAGGGGTATCCAGCGATATCCGGTCTGGAACCGCCGTTTCGGGCGGAGATCACGGGGTTTTTCAGTAGGGGGACCAGGCCTTGCGAGTACTGGCTTTGGCATCGCAGAAAGGCGGATCGGGCAAGACGACATTGTCTGGCCATCTCGCCGTACAGGCACAACGCGCGGGCGCAGGCCCGGTCGTGCTGATCGACATCGACCCGCAGGGGTCGCTCGCCGATTGGTGGAACGAGCGCGAGGCAGAGCTGCCCGCCTTCGCCCAGACGACCGTCGCACGGCTCGCCAACGACCTCAACGTCTTGCGTCAGCAGGGCTTCAAGCTGGCCGTGATCGACACGCCGCCGGCGATCACCATGGCTATCCAGTCGGTGATTTCCGTCGCCGAACTGATCGTCGTACCGACCCGCCCGTCCCCGCACGATCTGCGCGCCGTCGGCGCAACGGTCGACCTGTGCGAACGCGCCGGCAAGCCGCTGGTTTTCGTGGTCAATGCCGCGACGCCCAAGGCCAAGATCACTTCGGAGGCCGCCGTCGCGCTGTCGCAGCACGGCACGGTTGCCCCGATCACCCTCCACCACCGGACCGACTTCGCGGCCTCGATGATCGACGGTCGCACGGTGATGGAAGTCGATCCTGAATGTCGCTCGGCTGCCGAAGTCACCGCGCTCTGGAAATACATCTCGGACCGGCTGGAGAAGAACTTCCGCCGCACCATCTTCGCGGCGCCCAATACCCAGGCGCAGAACCCCGGCGCACATCGCCCGGCCGGCGGTTTCGGCCGTCGCGTAGCGCAGTAATCGAAAGGGACGGGCCCGATGTCCGATCTCGGTTTCGCTTCGCTCAACCAGTCGCTGCTCGCTCGCAAGGGTGGCGCAAAGCCGGCGATGCGCTCGCAGCTCGGCAGCGTTTCGACCCTGCCGCTCGCCGCTAACGCGGTGGATGCGCTGGAGGACCTGGGATGGAACGATCTGGGTGAGGACGAGCCGCATAGCGCCGAGATCGTCGAGCTGACCCCGCCCCAAGGCAAGCGGGCCGAAATCGCCAAGGCACGGGACGTGGTCACGCAGACCAAGCCGCGCCAGCAGACGAAAGCCAAGGGCAAGCGCGCCGCCTTCACGCTGCGGCTCGATGCGGAGCGCCATCTCAAGCTGCGCCTTGCCGCGACGATCCGCGACCGCAGCGCCCAGGAACTCGTGACCGAAGCGCTCGATGCGCTGCTCGATTCGATGCCGGATGTCGGCGCGCTGGCCTCGCAGGTCGAGACGCGCTGATCGGGCGACAGGTACTTCAGGAGGGAAGAACGATGAAAACCATGCACAACAAGCGGCTGCTCGGCCTCGCGCTCTCGACGGCGCTGACGTCGGTGGCGCTCTCGGGCTGCACCACCTCCGATGCTTCCCGTTCGGCCCATTCGGCAAGCGCGGCGCCGGCGCAGTACAGCCACGGCATCGGATCCGCCGAAGCTGCAATCGCGGCCAGTCCGCGCAACGCGGACTATCGCGCCCTCGCAGCCTCTGCCTATCTCGAAGCCGGTCGCTTCGCTTCTGCCGAGCAGGCCTATGCCGAAGCGATCGAGCTTGGCGACAATTCCGCTCGCACGGCACTCAGCCACGCGCTCGCCGCGATCGGTGCGGGCCGGCAGGACGTGGCGCTCGCCACGCTTGCGCGCTGGGACGGAGCGATGGACGCGGGCGATTACGGTCTTGCGCTCGCGCTGGCCGGCCGCCCGCAGCAGGGCGCACACGTTCTCGGAAACGCGATCCGCCAGGGACAGAACACCGCGAAGGTGCGGCAGAACCTCGCCTATGCGATGGCGCTGGCAGGTGACTGGCGCGCCGCGCGCGTGATGGCTGCCGAAGACGTGCCCGCAGACCAGCTGGGCGCTCGCCTCGGCGACTGGGCCTCTACCTCGGCGCCGGAATTCTACCAGGTCCGCGTCGCGAACCTGCTCGGCGTGCCGATCGTCGCCGATGCTGGAATGCCGACTCATCTCGCCCTGGCGAATACGCCTGAATCGCAGGTCCAGCTCGCTGCGGCCGACGATTTCGACACCGCGTTCGAAGCCGAAGATAGCGACAGCGATGCCGTGGCCCTTGCCGCCTACGAAACGCCGAGCGATCCGGTCCAGACGGTCGCGCTTGCCAGCGACGGAGTGCGCTACATCTCGAGGGCAGTCATCCAGCAGATCCCCGCTCGCAGCGAGGCGCAGGCCGCGCCGGTCCGCGTGGCGAAGGCCGAAGCGCGCCCCGCCCAGGTTAGCAGGGCCAAGCCTGCCACAAAGGCTCCGGCCAAGCTGGTTTCGGGCGACCACCGTATCCAGCTCGGCTCGTTCCTCGACGAGGCGCAGGCTGAACGTGCCAAAACGGTCTACGCGAAGAAGTATCCGCAGCTCGACAGCGGTTCCTTCCAGGTCGCCAGGGCGCAGGTAAACGGGAAGACCTACTACCGCGTGTCGGCAGGCGGCATGGCCCGGGCATCGGCCCGGTCGATGTGCTCGACGATCACGGCGAAGGGCGAAGGCTGCATGGCCTATGCCGGCTCCACCAGTCTCCCGGGCACTTCCAACAAGGATGTTCGGGTCGCCGCGCGGTAACGTCCGCGCCCGAAAATGCAGTGAGTGAACCTGCCCCTCCCCTGACCGGGAGGGGTTTTCTTTTGCCGTCCTAGTCGCCGACCGGGATGCCGCCCTTGTAGAGCGCCAGCACGCGGCCCTGCATGGGCTGGCCATCGAACGGCGTATTGCCGGCGGTGGCCTCCATCTGACCGCTGTCGACGATCCACGGCTTGTCGGGGTCGATGATCGCGACATCGGCTTCGAAGCCGCGGGTGAGCGCACCTGCCTCCAACCCGAGCAGTTTCGCAGGGTTGGCGGCCAGCAGCTCGAACGCCTGCTTCAGGTCGATGACCTCGTCGCGCACCAGCGTCAGGACTAGCGCGAGCAGCGTTTCCGCCCCCGCCATACCGGGCGCGGCATCGGCGAATGGCAGTCGCTTGTCCTCCGGTCCGCGCGGATCGTGCCCGGACGAAACAACCGAGATCGTCCCGTCGCCGATCGCCTCGACCACCGCTTGCCGGTCATCTTCGCTGCGCAGCGGCGGCGACAGGCGGGCAAAAGTGCGGAAGCCGCCCGTGGCGAGATCGGACAGCATGAAGTGCGCCGGGGTAACTCCTGCGCTTACCGAAACCCCGCGCGCCTGAGCCTTGCGCACCAGGGCGAGCGCAGCGCGCGTCGTCACTTGCCGGAAGTGCAGCCGCGCACCGGTCATTTCGGCGAGCGCGATGTCTCGGGCAACCGCAAGCGATTCGGCTTCGGCAGGCGCGCTCGGCAGGCCGAGCCGGGTTGCCATTTCGCCCGCAGTAGCCGCGGCCTCTCCGGCCAATCCGCCGTCTTCGGCATGTGCGATGACGACGTGGTCGAGCATGGCGGCATACTGGAGAACCCGCAGCATGACGCCCGAATCGGCGATCCAGCGCCGTCCCGTCGCGATCGCCCTCGCCCCCGCATCGCGAAGCAGGGCGATTTCCGCGAGCCGCTCGCCGCCCAGGTCGCGGGTCGCCGCAGCCAGCGGGTGAACCCACAGGTCCGGCTTGCCGCTCAGCGCCACGAACCGCACCCTCTCCGGGTAATCGAGTGGCGGCGACTGGTCGGGCATCAGCGCAGCGCGGGTGATACCCCCGAAATGGAAGGCCGGCTTGTCGATCGCGAAGACGCCGCAATCGACCAGGCCTGGCGCCACGATCTTGCCCTTCGCATCGACGATCGTATCGCCGGGAGCGCCCTCTGCGACGAACTCGTCGATCCGTCCTTCGACGAGCCGCAGCGCGCCTTCGCGAATACCGTCGGGCGTGACCAGCTGCGCGTTCGTGATGGTGACCGGAGTCGACAGTTTCATGCTAGCTCTTCCCAGCCGTCGATCCCGCGGGCGCGACGGGTCAGCACGTCGAGGCATGCCATGCGGATCGCAACGCCCATCTCGACCTGCCTCGTGATAATCGAGCGGTCGAGCATGTCGGCCACGTCGCTGTCGATCTCGACCCCGCGGTTCATCGGACCGGGATGCATCACCAGCGCGTCGGGTGCGTGGCGCTGCAGCCGGTCCTGCGTCAGCCCGTAGAGATGATGGTACTCGCGTTCCGAAGGAATGAAGGCACCCTGCATCCGCTCATTCTGCAGCCGCAGCATCATAACGACGTCACTACCCTTCAGCGCCGTATCGAAATCGTGAAACGGCTGACCGCCCATGGCTTCGACGCCAGCAGGCATCAGTGCCGGCGGGGCGCACAGCCGCACCGAGGCGCCCAGTGCCTGCAGGCACAGCAGGTTGGATCGCGCGACCCGGCTGTGCAGGATGTCGCCGCAGATCGTAACGGTCATGCCGGTGAAATCCTCACCGTTGTTGCCCCGCTCGCGCAGGGCATGGCGCAGCGCGAGCGCGTCGAGCAGGCCTTGCGTGGGATGTTCGTGCTGCCCGTCGCCGGCGTTGAGGACGGGGCAATCGACCTTGCTCGCGATCAGTTCCACCGCACCGCTCGACCCGTGCCGGATGACGAGCGCGTCCGCGCGCATGGCGTTGAGCGTGATCGCGGTATCGATCAGCGTCTCGCCCTTCTTCACGCTGGACTGGGCGGCATGCATGTTCACCACGTCCGCGCCCAATCGCTTGCCGGCAATCTCGAAGCTCAGCAGCGTCCGGGTCGAATTCTCGAAGAAGGCATTGATGATCGTCAGGCCGGACAGCGCATCGGAATGCTTTGCCTTGCCGCGGTTGAACGACACCCACTGTTCGGCCTCTGCGAGCAGGAACAGGATTTCGTGCCGCTCGAGCTTGGCGATGCCGAGCAGGTCGCGATGCGGAAACGCAGCCGATCCCGCAGGAAAGCGGTCGCGCTGCATGCTGTGTGTCGCCGATGTCATTAAAGCGGCCCCCTTAAGCATAGCGGGCCGCTCACTCAAGCCAATTAACCGTGAAAGCTGGCATTCCGGTTAAGGCACCGCTATCCGCACGCCCTGAAAACAGGCAAGCACCAGGGAAGCACACCAATGAGTTTTGCAGGCAAGGTCTGGCGACTTCTGGTCGGAATCAAGGACGCGCTGGCGCTCCTCGTCCTGCTGCTGTTCTTCCTGGCTCTCTATGCGATCCTGTCCGCGCGGCCGAGCCCGGCAGAAGTGCGCGAAGGCGCGCTGCTGCTCCAGCTCGATGGCTTCGTGGTCGAGGAGGCCGAACGGGTCGATCCGCTGCAGGCGCTGCTGATGGGTGCCGCGCCGGTGCGCCAGTACCAAGCCCGCGATCTCGTCACTGCGATCGATGCGGCGGCCGACGACGATAGGATCAAGGTCGTGGTGCTCGATCTCGGCGGCTTCATGGGCGGCGGACAGGTCCATCTCCAGGACCTCGGCGCCGCCCTCGATCGGGTTCGCAAGGCCGGCAAGCCGGTGCTGACGCATTCGCTGTTCTACGGCGACGACGGCATGCTGCTGGCCGCCCACGCGAGCGAGGTCTGGCTCGAACCGATGGGAACCGCGATGGTCGCCGGTCCGGGGGGCTCCTTCCTGTTCTACAAGCGCCTGATCGACAAGCTGGCGGTCAATCCGCACATCTACCGCGTCGGCACGTTCAAGTCCGCGGTGGAGCCTTACGAGCGGACCGAGCTGTCGCCCGAAGCGCGCGAGAACCTGGAAAGCCTGTACGGTTCGCTGTGGGCGGAATGGCAAGCCAACGTGAAGAAATCGCGGCCCAAGGCCGAGCTCGAACGGATCACCTCGGCGCCTGCCGAATGGATCGCCGCCAGCGACGGCGATCTGGCCAAGGCGGCGCTGGCCGGCGGCCTCGTCGACAAGCTCGGCAGCCGGGTCGCCTTCGGCGAGCGCGTCGCGCAGATCGCGGGCAAGGACGATTGGGACGAAACGCCGGGAAGTTACGCGTACACCGACCTGGACGCCTGGCTGGCGGATAACGAGCCGGAGTCCGAAGGATCGCCGATCGGCGTCATCACGATCGCGGGCACGATCGTCGATGGCGATTCCGGACCGGGGACCGCGGGCGGCGACCGCATCGCCGAACTGCTCGACGAAGCGCTGGCTGACGGCGATCTCAAAGGTCTCGTGGTGCGCGTCGATTCGCCCGGCGGAACGACGACGGCGTCCGAAGTCATCCGCGAGGCCATCCTCCGGGTGAAGGGCACGGGTATTCCGGTCGCCGTATCGATGGCCAATGTCGCGGCGAGCGGCGGCTACTGGGTTTCTACGCCCGGCGATCGCGTATTCGCGGAGCCGGAAACGATCACGGGGTCGATCGGCATCTACGCCGTCATCCCGAGCTTCGAGGGAACGGCCGAGAAGATCGGTGTCGATCCCGATCCGATTCGCACGACGCCGTTGTCGGGCCAGCCGGATCTCATCGGCGGGATCAGCCCTGAAATGGACGCGATCCTCCAATCGTCGGTCGAGAGCGGCTATGCCAAGTTCGTCGGGCTGGTCGCGAAATCGCGCTCGATGACGCCCGCTGCGGTCGACCGGATCGCGCAGGGCCGCGTGTGGGATGGCGGAACCGCCCGCCAGATCGGCCTCGTCGACCAGTATGGCGGGCTCGACGAAGCGCTCGCCTGGGTCGCGCAAAAGGCCGAACTCGCCGATGGCGACTGGCATCCGCGCTTCCTCGGGGCTGAAGAGCAACCCTACGACACCCTGCTGGGGCAATTGCTGCTGGCCGAGGAAAGCCAGGCGTCCGGCAGCGACATCTTCGCGGTGGTTGGGCGTCAGCGGCAAGCGCTGGAAGGCAGGATGATGGCCGATGCCGCGCGCTTGTTCGGGCCGGGCGGCGCGCAGGTCTATTGTCTCGAGTGCCCGGTTCAACTGCCCGGGTCGACCAGCGGTGCGGATCGCAGCGGATGGAAGGCGTGGCTGGCGGCGCTGATCGCCAGTTGACGCTTCGCGCTTGAAATGGCCCGGGTCGCGTGGCAAAGGCGCGCCGCTGCCGTATAGAGAGGCATCTCCGGCGGGCGCGTAGCTCAGTGGTAGAGCACACCCTTCACACGGGTGGGGTCGCAAGTTCAATCCTTGCCGCGCCCACCATCTTTTCAGATACTTAGCTGGAAAGATGACCCTGAAAATCCCCGCCAAATCCCTCCGGGGTACGATAGGGGTAGTCTCGGAAAAAAATTCCTGCCCTCCCCTTCGCCACGTCTAATTCACAATTTGGGCGGGGAATGTCCGCGCTCTCGACTGGCAAATCCGATCTCCGCGAGCTAGCAACACAACTCGGCATTTGGCGGAGTTTTCATGTGGCATTGGGATCAAGGTAGGCTCGACTATTTTCAGTTCGATGCGCTTCGCAAAATTGCCAAGTTCGCTACGTCTGCCGACATTAAGGCGGCACCAAACGCCGATCTCGTAGCAGCCGTAGGCCTCCCGTTTTCACCAAACACCCCCGGCTACGAGCGGCCTTGGCGAAATTACCAGCGCGTGTTCAAGCTCAGCCTGCTGGCGTTCGACGACGGCGGGATAGGACGCCCTACCGCCTTGGCAAAGCTGCTTGCCGACGACGGTAAAGTCACAAGCGACGAATACTTCCACTTTCTTGCCGAGGCCACGACCGATCCCTCTCCTGCCTTACAGGGATGGGACGCAACGGCCGAGATGCGCTATCCCCTCTTGTTCAGCCTCAAGTACGTTTTGGCCCGAGCCGCCGTAGGCGAACAATCAACTGCCTTCGGGAAGATCATCGACGCGTATGCCGGGTCTGGCTTCGTCGGGGACGAGGACCAAACTGCGTTCCTAGGCATCATCGACAAGACTTACCCCGTCATCACGAACAAGCGACAGGCTATCGAGAGCCTGCGTCGGGTGCTCGCGCAAATATCCTATCTTAGCTCGACGGCGAACACGCTCACCGTCTCCCTCGAGAAAAGCGACGCACACGAGGTTTTCGACCAACTCGATCCGGTCGGAGGGCCGAGGGACCCGGATGGCAACAAAGAGATTGCGCGGCTAGCGGCCCTATTCCCGTCGGCAACCGCCGATCTACACCTCGACTATAGCAACACCGTCGTCAGCGATGCGGTCGAGGCTGGCTTCGCGGAAGGCAACCGGGTCGAGAGGACGCACCTCAAGATCGAACGCAACTCAAAGCTGCGCGATGCCTTCTTCGAAGCCTATCCCTCCGCCGTGTGCGATTTCTGCGAAAAAGACACTTCGGACGAATATCCGTGGGTAGAACGTGTGCTAGATATACATCACGTGTTGCCACTTTGTTCCGGAACGCGTACGACTAAAGAGGGGACCGCTCTAGACGACCTCGTGGCCAACTGCCCGACGTGTCACAGAGCTGTTCACCGATACTACGGGCGATGGCTCAAAGCCCAAGGCAAGAAGGACTTCTCCGATGCGGCAGAAGCCCGGGCGGTCTACGAGGAGGCAAAAGGGAAATATGTGGGGTAGCTATGCTGGCTAGAAAATTCGCTAAGGAGCTCGTCGCTCTGTCATACGCAGAACAGGAGCGCCTCATTGCCAGAGCCCTCAAGGAGGAGGTCGATCTTTACGATCTACTCGAGGCCGAAGGTCTCAGCCTTGACGATCTCACTTATTCGGACAGTCGCACCCGTACCTGGAGTGGCGGTGCTCCTGTCGATCTCCGGTCATTCGAGAAGGTCGGCAAGGGCATCCCCGTCGTCAGCTTCTTCACGGGCTGCGGCGGCATGGATTTGGGCCTCGAAGCGCTGGGCTTCGAGAACGTGGCCGCCTTCGAGCACAACGAGATATTCTGCCGGACGTTGCGCAAGAACCGGCCGCAGTGGAATGTGTTCGGGCCGCCGTTCCACGACGGGGACGTTTCGAAGGTCGAGGACGTAATCGCGACGCTCGAGCCGCTCATTCAGAAGCCGTTCGAAGGATTGTTTGTCGGCGGCCCGCCTTGCCAACCGTTCTCGATTGCTGCCAATCAGAGGTTCGCGAAATGGGGAGATAACTTCAAGCGGGTGGGGTTCGATCACGCGAAGAACGGCAACCTCCTCTTCGACTTCGTGGCGCTCATCAAGGAGTTTAGGCCAGCCGCATTCCTCATAGAGAACGTCCCGGGACTTAGGGATATTGACGGCGGGGAACAATTGTCGGTGGCAATCAAGCAACTCGAGGATGCTGGTTACGAGGTAGCGGAACCGTCTGTCTTCGAGGCTGCGGACTACGGGGTGCCGCAATATCGGCAACGGATGTTCGTTGTCGGGTCTCGTACTGGCGGCAAGTTCGTAATCCCCGAAGCCCAAGAGCACGTCGGATGCGGTAGCGTCCTCGATGTTTTGCCCGGCCACAACGTACCGAACCACGAAACCCGGAAGCACAAGGCGGGCTCTCTCCAGAGGTATATGGTACTCGGTTACGGACAACGGGACCAGCTCGGCCGGGTCGATAGGCTCGATCCGACGCGCCCGTCCAAGACTGTCATCGCTGGGGGCACCAACGGTGGCGGAAGGTCTCACCTCCACCACGAAATTCCACGCACGTTGTCTGTGCGGGAGTGCGCGCGCTTACAGACCTTCCCGGACGATTATGTCTTTGTTGGCCCAACCGCTCGCCAGTTCACTCAGGTCGGCAACGCCGTTCCTCCGGTCTTGGCAGCGACGGTAGGGACGGCATTGGTCAAGGCCTTCTTCTAGACCGCGTAGGGGCTTGCATCGCTCGCTCGATTGCCGCACGGACCGCACAGCCGATTATGCGGCCCCTCGCTCTCGAAGGGCTTGCGGCATCGGAGGCAAGGCCGGGTCTCGGTCGGCAAGGGCTCGCCATGCACGTCCCGGCGCTTGCGCCCCATATGGGTCAGGCCCGCGTTGCTCATTCCCGGGCCATCAACATAAAGCCGTAGGCGCGCGATTGCTCCCTCGTCATCAGGCGCTTCGCCTCCTTCGTCCCGGGAGCTCCGCGCATCACATCCACCCAAATCTGTCGGTTGCCTTCGATGCGGCACATCTGCCCAAAGAAGGCCCCGAGCTCGGACATGGACACGTCGAAGAGGCGCGCGAAGCGGCGGATCATCGGCACGGTGGGCCAGCCGGTCGGCTCGGTTGCCCGAGCGTGGACGAGCGTGGCCAGGTGTGCCGCTCGGGTCCGCTCATCGAAGAAGTACGGGTAGGCGTCCTCGAGCGCTTCGCGCGTCACGTCCATTGGTCGCTTGCCTCATAGACAGCATCGGTGCGGGCCTTGCGGAAAGCGATCTCGGCCGAGCGCTCGGCACAGGCGAGCTCGATCAGCACCGGGTCAGTGCCGGAGTGGTCGAGGAGGGCCTTGCCGGGGGTGCAGCCCTTCTCGAGGGCGATCTCCCCGGCGCGCACCATCATCGCGTCCGCGTACTCGGCCGCCTTGTACAGCGGGGCAGCCTCGCCAGCGGCAACCTCGGCTGCGTTCTTGCGGAGCGCGGCAGTGCCACTCTTCAGGATAACGGCGGTTGCGCCCTTCACGGCGGGCACGTCCACGGTCGAAATCTCGTTCACGGTCATGTCGCGGACGATCATCTTCTTGGGCAGGGTCATTGTGCGGGTTCCTTTTCAGCGGGGAGAGAGGACAGGTCATTATCGACCTGCCGGGCTATCAGGGTGGCGATGGTCTGGGCCTTCGCCCGGGACTGGCGGGGCTGGTTCAGGTGGCGGAGGAGGTCCGGCGCGGACAACTCGAGCTCGCCCAGCAGCGTACCCCGGAACTGGTGCATCAACCGGGAGGCGGAATGCGCTTCGGAGCCGTACCGCTCCCGATACGCAGCGAGGAATGCCCGGTCGGCATCGAAGAGGTCATTCATCGCCTCACCGGCGGCCGCGATTGCGGACGAGAAGCGCTCGGCTGCCTCGACCTTCTCCGCCGCGATCTCGCGCAGGCGGTTGGTGTGTCCGCCGTCCGGCTCCGGCGCGTCAGGCCGCTTGTTCCAAATTCCCATTGTCGTCTCCTTCCATTCCGGTGGTGGGGTTGCCCAAGGACGAGCGCAGCGATGCGATCACGTCGCGCGCCTCCTTCGGCTCGAAGCCTGCTTCCTCGAGCTCGGCCCTTCGGGCGCTCCAGAATTGTTCATCGAATGTGGGCCGCTCGGCCTCGTCCCGGGCCTTCATCAAGACCCAGCGGTCATAGGTGCTGGTGGGCTCCCGCTCGCCCCGAATCAGCCGGTCCTCATGCCACAGGACGGCCAATTCGGGGGTCGCAGGCGCAGCCTCGCCCATCTCGTACAGGACCGAGATGCGCAGGGCGCGGCGCTCGGCCGGGGTCATCAGGCGATAGCCCACGGCAAAGGCGAGGTCATCGAGTGCGGTGTCCCGGTCCGCCGGGGCGAGCTCGAGGCGCTTGCGGGCCTCATCCCGGGTCATGGTCGATCACTCGGGTTGCGGCGGGAAGCTGCGGACGAAGGTTGCTGGCCATCTGCAAGGCGACCTTCGCCACGGCATCGCCAAGCACTCCCGCATCGAGGCTGTGCGTTACCTGCTTGTTCACAGCGATGGCGTTGGTCTCGCGGTAGTGGGGCAGCATCGCCCGGGCTCGAAGCTCGAGCAGGCGGTCCGAATACTTGCGGACCGTGCCGACGATCTTTTCCTTGTGGCGGCCGCCGAAGATGGGCTCCTCCCAACCCTCTTGCGCGCGCCGGTAAATCTCCGCCTCGATGCTGGCCTCGGCCGCCTCGACCGCTTCCTGCCACTGTGCCGCAAACTCCGGGTCCCGTTCGCGCTCGTCCTTGAAGGTCTGCACCGCACCGTACCGGGAAGAGGCGCGCGGGCTGGCGGCCCGGGCAGCGCGCACGAGGATGCCGTGGCGGGACAGCTCGAGGAGGAAGAGGCGCTTGCGGCGGTCGGTCAGCTTCATGGCGAAACGATAGCTGGCGACCGTTGGCGAGCGAACGGCGGAGCATTGCGCAGAGATGGCTTCGCTACCCCCGGCGTACCCCCGCCCCGCGCTGGTGGCCGGACAGGCACAGGAAACTTGGCGCGGTGGCAATCGAGCTGGCCCTCTAAGAGGGCGGGGTCCGTCCGGCCCCCGGCGATCTCGCGCCCGCGCGCGCGTGGGGACAACGCAACAAACGGCGGACGGCGGGAGCCCAAGCACGCGCAGCACAAAGGCGTACCCTCCCCGTTCCCCCACCCCGTACCCCCCGGGGGGAACGCCTTCGCGCCAGCTTTTCCGCCGGTTTCGAGTACCGTACCCCCCGTTCCCCCTCTTTTCGACAAAAGGTAGAAAGAGGGGAGCGGGAGAGGGCTCCGCCTTGGGCCTGCGTAGGGGGTTATAGGGAAGTGGGGGGTACGCGGGGAACGGGGGGTACGCCTCCACCGAAAGCCCAAGTAAAGCTGGCGAAATGCCGTTCCCCCTCTCTCACAGGCGGGCGGGTACGCCGGGGGGAACGTCTCAGTACGGCAGCTCATCGTCGCCATCGTCCAGTTCGGGGCTGGCCGCATCATCGACGAAGTACCCAGCGGCCCCGAGCGAGACCTCCAGCGACCTTTCCCGCTGTCGCTTCGAGCCCTTCGCGTATGCTCCGACCGGCTTTCCGCCGAAGCGTAGCTTGGTCCGCTCCCAGCCCAGCTCTCGCATCGCGTCTCCCACGCGCCCGTTCTGGTCCTGCGTCCGTTGCGAGGGCGGCATCCCGAGGAGGTTCCAAACATCGGCCGCGCGCAGCTTCCCCGTCCGATCTCCTAACGCGGCGGCCAGTGTCTCGACATGGGGGTCCTCCACCTTCCGCGCTTCCTGTTCTACACCGGCCGCCGCGTACAGCGATGGATCCAGCCGGATGCTGGCTCCCTCCGCCTCACGCGCGGCGGCCTCGGCCCATATCTGGTCCCGGTCGCGCCGCAGCGCCTCGAGGTCGAAGCACCCCACGCGGACGGGCCAGAAGCGCCGGTTGCCGGTAAGGTCGCGCAGGTAGCGCTCGCTGTTGGTCGTGCCGATCACAACGAACTGGCGCGGCACGATCACCGGGAGCCGGGCGTAGGAGAGCCGGGCCGTATCGTCCTGCCGGGAGAGGAAGGCCTTCAGGTGCTCGACCTCGCCCTTGCGCATACCCTTCAGCTCGCCAGCTTCGATTATCCACTTGCCGGCGGTCTGCTCGATGGTCTTCTTGCCGTCCGCGTTAAGCGGGAGGTCGTCAGCGAATTGCTCGTCTCGGCCTGCCAGCACCCGGAGGGCGGAGGACTTATTGGTCCCTTGCTCGCTCTCGAGGATAAGCATCTCGTCGAACTTGCAACCCGGTTGCCGGACGCGCCGTACGGCAGCGATTAGCGGCAGAGCTCCGACAGCACGGGTATATTCGTTGTCCTCGGCCCCGCCGTAGGTCGAGAGCCATCGGTCGAGCCGGGGCGTTCCGTCCCACTCCAAACTATCAAGCTCGTCGCAAACCGGATGGAAGGGCGCGTTGCGCGCCGTGTCCATAATCACCTTCGTAAAGAACTCGATTTGCGGCCGGAAGCGGAAGCGCTCGTCGATCTCGAGCCACAGCCGGGTCAGTGCCGCATCGTCAAGGTGGGGTCCGTGGCCGTCGAGCCCGTCGATCACCGAGCGGTCCGCGAAGGTATCGTGGCGGAGCTCGACCCCGAGCTTGCGCAGCGCCAACCGGATATTGCCTTGGTGGTTGGCGTAAACCTTGCCGTCCTTGTCGGTGGCGAAGGTATCAGCAGAGGCGGCGGCCTCCTTCCTCGCCCGTTCGATCTGCCGGGCCGCGTATTCCAGCGACCGCTTTTGCGCCAACGTGTGCGCCGATATGCCGAAGCCGGGGTCCAGCAGCACGGCCGCTATTGTCTCGTTATCGCAACCGCCCTCGACCATCCCCCGGCAAACGGCGAAGGTGGCCTCGGAACGGGACTTGTACCTGTCCGGCTCGTCCGGGTCATCGCCTTGCACGATCAACATTCGGATGCGCGGCGTCACTTTCGCCGGGAGCTCGTCTAGGTTGGCGAGAGGGGGCGGTACGCGGTCGAGCTGTACCTTCGCCTGTCCGGTTGTCGGAGCGGCATCCTTGCGTGGCGCGGCGGTAAACTCGCCCAAGGGATAAACCCTCTTGTCGTCATACTCGAGAACGGTTGCGAGGCGGGGCTTCCGGCCATCGTCCCGCTTCTTCTTGTTGGGCCAGTTGACGGTGCCCGGAAGGCGCATCAGGCGGCAGCAATCGTGGGTTCCATCGACCTTTATCAGCGGACGTGCTTCGGGGTCCTCTTCCCTTTGCCGCTTGAGGTCGTCTTCGATCATCCGGGAGAGGTCCGCTTCGATTTGCCGGGTGTAGCATTCTGCCTCCTCGGCAGCGTCCTCGTTGCAGCCGATGTACAGGCCCGGCTCCTCGAGCCGGAAGAAGGCTTGGATGCCACCGCCGCTGTCGAGGGTTAGCGTGGGCTTGTGCTTGTAGCGCCCGAGAAGGGCGAGCGCTGCCTTTCTGGCTTCGGCCGCGTCCGCTCCATCGGCGGGGTCGATATCAACGTGGAGCCAATCGAGGTTCTCGATGTCTGTCTTCTTGGCCTTCGACGTGATGCGCTCCCGCGTCGGGTTCACGGTCCAGTACAGGTTACGCTCGGCAGCCGAGTGTTCCTCAAACCAGCCCAGCGCCTCCTCCGCCTCGCCCGGCGCTACCGTCTTGGTGTGCGTCGGTCCGCCGTCCGGTGGAATGGCAGTCATCGCCATCAATCCGTTCGGACGAACATCCGCTATAAATTTGAGGGTCTTGTCGAAGAGGGGCTTAAGCAGAGCGGTCTCGTCCTCAACGCTTCGCTCTTCGCCTCCGGTGGCGGAGACAGTAGGGTCATTCACGGAAAGTCTCCCTTTCCAAGCCAGGTGATGGTTAGGGCCGTCCGACTTGCGTCTTCAGGCCGGGCGGCCCGTCACTCAGGCGGCCTCAGCCTCGGCCAGTTTGCCCTCGAGCCAGCCCACGACTTCGGACCGGAGCCACACAACCCTGTTCGGGCCGATGCGCTTCTGCTTCGGGAACTCGCCCCGCTTCACGAGGTCATAGATCACGGATTGGGAGTAGGTGGTCAGCTCGACCACGCCCTTAATGTCGAGCACGATCTTGTCGGAGGTCCGACTCACACGCTCGACAGCAGCCTTAAATTCTTCGGTCTGGGCCATCGCCTTCGTCCTTCGATTGGGCCGCTTCCGGGCCGGTACGAAGGCTTCCTAACTGGCGGACACGCAGTGAGTCGGTCGGAACATACTCGGCCAAAAACTGCCGCTCTCGCCCCTACGGCAACGATGGCTCAACGGTACTCTGCGGGAACGTCTCGCAGCTTGCGCAATTGCGTCTCGACTTGCGTAATCGCCCGGCGAAGGCGCTGCGCCGGGTCCCGCGTCTCGCCCCCGGTCTCGGGGAAAAGGGCGAGGACGTGCTTCCCGATAAAATCGAGCATCGGGTGCATGGCGCGGCCCTCCTCTTCGGAGCGGTAGGCGTTGCCCCCGGTCTGGTTGCCGCGCGCTTCCCAAATCCCACGCAACTCCTTCACGGCCTCGTACAGCCCCGGGACCATCGGCGCGCGGCGATAGGCGATTAGCTCAAGCCGTTCGCGGATTGCCTCCTCGAAGGCACCGTACCGGATCACCTGTGCGTCGAGCTTGTGGCCGACATCGTCGAGGACGGTCTCGCGGACCTCCTCTGGCAGTGCCTCCCAGACGCGCAAGAGCTTCTCGAGACCCGGGGCAAGCTCCGCCCGGTCGCGTTCCTGCATGGCCGGAATTTCAGCGTCCATCAAAGTGCCGTGCGCGATTGCGGCGCGAACTCGTCCTGCCTCCTGCTCGGTCAGCGGCTCCGGCGTCAGCTCCACAGCTTGCCCCACTTCTCGAGGGCGGCCCGCTTTTCGGGCAAGTAGCTGTGGTGGTTATATACCCCGGCAATACCGGGTATCTTGTGGCCGAGGACCCGCTCGACGTGCTCCTCCCGAATGCCCAACCCGATCATATGCGTGGTCACCGAATGTCGCAGGTCGTGGATGCGCCACGGAGCCATAGGCGGGAGCTCCTCTCTCTCGGCCCTCTTGGCAATCTTCTTGTCGAGCGAGGTCTTGGCCTTCGAGAAACCGCTAATCGCGGCTCGGCCGCCGGAGCCGGAGAGGAGGAACTCGCCCTCATTCCACCGGGGCAGACCCTCCACAATCTTCCACGCCGGGGCGGAGAGCGGGACTGCGTGGGCAATACCGTTCTTCGCCTTGTCGGCCGGAAGCACATAGAGGCGATCCTTGTCCGGCCCCAACCAGCCACGCTCTAGCTGGGCAATCTCCGAGCGGCGCTGCCCAGTCAGGATTAGCAGGCGCACCCAATCACCGAAGGGGTAGCCCAACTCACCGGCGGCGTCCCAGACGCGCCGGAGCTCGTCCATCGACAGGCACCGCTTGCTCGCTTCGTACCGGAGGTCCTTGCGCTTTATCCCGGCCGCCGGACTAATATCGACCAAGCCTCGGTCGAGTGCCCAGCTAAACAGGCCCACGAGGTGCTTGCGGACCTCCCGGGCGATGCTAGTGCCTTTATCCATCACAATATCGTCGAGCAGCTCGACTACCTCTGTGCGGCGGATGCTCTCAATCAGCCGCCCCCGCCACTTGGGCTCCACGAGGTCTGTCAGCAATCGCTCGGCCGGACAGAGGCCAACCTTGCGCGGCTTCTTCCCCGTCTCCTCTGCCTCCTTCCGGGCGAGCTCCTCCCGCTCCTTCGCGCGCTGCCCGTCTCGGGTGCTTACCTTCACGTGCAATTCGACGTACCGCTCGAGGACAACCTCGAAGGTGCGCGTCTGGCGATGGTCAATCTCCTTCGCCCGGACAACCGCCGGGTCGATGCCCTTGTCTGCGGCCTCGAGGGCCTCCCGCGCCCTATCCCGGGCATCGCTCAGGGACACGGTCGGATAGACCCCGAGGTTCATCCGCTTCATCTTCCCGCGCGACCCGTCCGCGTGGGCGACACGGTACAGCATCGACCAGCTCTTCTTGCCGCTCTTGCCCACTCGAACACGAAGCTCCCGGACGAGGGCATCCGCGATCTCGAGGCGGCCGCCGGGCGGCGCGACCAGCTTCTCGAGCCTCTTGTCGGTAAGCCGTTCGCGGCCCCTCTGCTCCTCGACTTTCTCTTCCATCACCGTCGCCATACCACGTTTCTCCCTCCGGGGTAGCCTAGGGGTAGCGAAACACCCCGGCTTCGGCAGGTCCCTATCGGACCGCCTCGGAAGGTCGCTATCCTCAAGTGCCCGTAAAATCGAGGGTTTTTTCGTGAGACAGTAACCGGCCGGAAGGGGTAGCTTACCCTTCACACGGGTGGGGTCGCAAGTTCAATCCTTGCCGCGCCCACCATCTTTTCGATGACTTGGAAGAGATGGCATGCGCTTCGATCGCCCGGAGCCCAAGCGCCGGCGTTGCAGCCCGTCAGCGAAACACCTTCCAGACATGCGCGAAGATCAACGCCTCGCTCAGCATCTCTCCGCCGTCCTCGATGATGTCGAAAGCCTGGAAGCACCAATGAAATGCGAACGCTTCGCACACCGGCTCGTGCAGAAAATCGATCCCGACTGCGAATAAGGCCAACATCACAATGAGTGCCGCGAGGAGGAACAGTGACGGCCACTTCGCAACGGGCGTGAAGATCACGCCGGCGATCCCCCAGGGGAGCAGGAACAGCGCGATCGTTATCCAGATCACCAGCTCGCCGGCATCCTTGCTCTCCGGCCCCAGCCGCGAGACAAGATCGACCTCACGCGCGACCACCGCGCCGAGGTTTTCATGGATCATGAGGCTGTCGTCGAGCATCACGGTCGCCAGCACCACCGCGAATGTCAGGCACAGGACCACGCCTTCGCGCCTGTATGCCCGCCACATCATCAGCGCCGCACCCGCCATGAGGATATAGCCGAACCATTCGGCGAGGCTGCCATCATGGGCGATGTTCAATGCCGCGGGAATCTTTTCCAGCAGTGCGCCGCTGATCACATGCGCGGCGACGAAGCCCGCCTCGACTAGCAGGATGATCGCGAGAATCTTCTGATCGAACTGGCGCGGCAACCAGAGTTGCGACCGCCATCGAGCACCGACCCGAACGGCCGACGTATCCGCGATCACCTGACCGACCCCCTCGATACCGGCTCGGCGACCGGGCCGAAGCCGCTGCGTCTCGGCCGGCCTGGAGGCCGCAAGGCCTGCGGCGCTGCAGATCGCAGGAGACTGGCTCGCCTCATCGCCTCGTAGACCAGCAGGCAGCCGCCGAAGGCGAGAACGAAAGTCAGCAGGCTGAACGACCGCCCGAACAGCTTGTCGCTCACCAGCATGACGGACCATGCCAGCACGCCATTGAGGGCGAAGATCGTGAAAGTGGCCGAAGAAACGTACTGCACCGCCGGGCGCAGTAATCGCGGGACGCTGATCATCGGCACGAACAGCGTCGCGACGAGGCCCACCCCGATCCAGCCGGTCGTCCGCGAGACACCGCCATCGACCAGCGCGAAAGCGACTCCCAGGCCGAGCGCGAGCAGCTTGCGCGGCTGCGTGTCGGCGGCGTAGCAACACCAGCCGAGCCACAGAAGCGCGAGATAGCGTTGGGGCACGAGATTGCGCAGGTGATCCGTATTCCACGCGATCTGGGCAGCCCACCACACGAGGACTAGTGCAGCCGTGGTGCCGAAGGCGAAAGCCCATGGCGATCGCTTCGCCCATTGCCGCGCCGCCGGTATCGCGAACAGCAGGCCGGTCAGCACGAGGCACTGGACCAGAACCTGGACGAACCAGAACGGGAAGATCTGCGTCAGCCGCAACTCGGTGAGATTTGTGTAGAGGAGCAGCGTGTCGAGCTGGAATTCGCCCCTGTAGATCATGAAGACCGCAGCGAGCAGGAAGTATGGGATGACCAGGGTCCGGGCATAATTGGCCAGCGAGCCGAAGATCCTGCCCTCGCGCAAGGCCGGCGCCTTGAACCGGGCGAGATTGTAGCCGATCAGGAAGAACAGCAGGAAAGTCCCGCCTCTCACCAGGCTGATCCCCGAATGCGTGGCGACGACACAAGTGATCGCAAGCGCCCGCAAGACGATCCCCGTCTCCATCGTGGCTGGCGCACGCGTCGGGCCGTCGGCGAACTCGGCCAGTTTGCCGAGCGGCATGACATCCCAGTTTGCGGGCAGCGAACCGAGGCGGCTCTCGAGCGCAATCGACATCTCGACGTAGTTGAGGGAGTCGCCGCCGAGATCCTGGAAGCTGGCCTCGTCCGGCACGCTATCGCGGCGAAACGTCTGCGCGAAGAGCGAGCGGATGCCGTCGTCAGTTCTGGTCTCCCGCTCGCGCGAGTGTTCCTGAGGCGCGTAAAGCTCGCTCAGCTGGCGGCGCTGGACCTTGCCGGTTGCCGTCCTGGGAATCCGGTCGACGACTTGCAGTTTGAGCGAGGAGCCGGGCGAAATACCGCGGCGTGTCAGCATATCGCGCAACGCATCCTCGACCGCGTCCTGCTCGCCGGCCACTTCGTGCGACAGGGCCACGAAAATGCCATCGCCGCGCCGGTCGTCGGCGATGCGGGAGATCGCGATCCCGCCGTCCAGGGCGAGCGCCTGCATCACCTGCGTTTCTAGCAAGGCCGGGTCGAGCTTCACGCCGCCGGTGTTGATGACATCGTCTGCCCGGCCATCGTAAACCAGCATGCCTCGGTGGAAATGACCGTTATCGTTTGTGGTCAGCCAGCCTTCACCGTCGGTCATCGGTTCGATTTGCCCTGCGCGAAGAACGCCCATGGCCAGATTCGGGCCGCGGATCTGGATGCGGCCCTGCTCACCGATACGGATTTCCACCGCTCCGTAAGGCTGACCGACCGATTCCAGCGCTTCACCTTCGCAATCGCTGACGACGAGGAAGGTCGAGCGCGAGGCTTCGGTGAGGCCGTAGTGCTGGACGATGCGGGCATTGGGGAACAGCGCCTTCAACTGCTCCTTCTCGGAGCGGTTCATGTACTGGCTGCCGATTTCCAGCCAGCGGAGCGAGGCACCGTGACCCTGCAGGACACCGGGCTGCGCAATCAGCAGGCGCAGGAGGCTGGGCACCGCCGACAAGGCGTTGATCGATCCGGCAGCCAGCATGTCGCGGATTTGCAGCGGGTCGAACCCGTTTTGCGGAATGTAGAACCTGCCGCCTGCTGCAGCGACCGCGCGGCATCGGCCCAGGCCGAAGGAAAAGCCGACCGGCACGCCGACATATTCGCGGATGGTTTCGTCGACGCGCATGATGGCGTTGAGCCGCTCGACCGTATCGGCCAGCGCGGCATGGGAGATCACGATCGGCTTGGGCTCTCCTTCCGTGCCCGAGGTGAATACGATCTGGGCCGGCTCGTCTTCGCTTCGCAGGGCAAGACTGCCTTCGGACCAGCCGGCACCTGCTTCGGGCTCCAGGATCGGCCCGCGATTATAACCGGCGATCGAGGGAAGCGCGGCCTCATCGTCCAGCACCGCGAACAGCTGGCCCTTCGAGCAGGCCTCGAATACGGCGCGTACGAAGGCCGGCGAATTGCACTTGCGGATGCCGATGATGGTCGGGCGGTGCTCGCCGCCATCCGAGCCAGTCATGTCCACCGCTCCCGCACGTGGAAAAATCGGTGCTTGGCGCTCTTGAGGATCGGCCGGTTCACGACCTGGGAGGGAAATCTGCGGCGCAGGAATGTCTCGAAGGCTCCCAGCGGGCGATACACGTAGGACTTGCGCAGGATCGTCCGGAGGGCCTCCACGCTTTCCTGCCGATCGTTCGCCAGCGCGTCCTCGAGCAGTTCGTGGAAGACCGGAAATTCGTTCGGGTTGTGCAACCGGATGCGCGCGATCGCCCGCGCACTGTATTGCGACCAATCGAAGCTCGGCGCGTCCTCGGGCGCGACCCCGGAAAGGTCGAGCGCCATCATGGTCCTGAGGCACTTCTTGCAGCGGGAGCAATTGACGCGGCGTCCTTTCACGCCCGGCTCCTGGCCACACACGTCAAGCCCGGCGAGCAATGCGGGATCGCCGGCAAGATGCTGGATCTTTTCCAGTCGGCTGAACTGCGTTCCGAAATGATGGAATTGCAGCTCGTGCGACGACAGCAGGGGATCGGTCAGGGGGTGCGAGCCCCACGGGATCAGCTTGCCGTAAGTCTGCGACGATGAGAACGTGACGTGCTCCAGCCCGCCGGACAGCAGATGCGCGATCGAGCCGAGTGCCGGCCCGTGCGTGCGATAGGCCCAGGCGTCGGCGAATTCGGGAAAGGCGCGCAGGACATTCGTGCCGACGGGAAGCACTGGCTTGCCGTGCGCGAATTTCGGCTCATTCGCGAGCTGATCGACCAAATGGGTCTCGTCGTCCCAGTCGAATATCGCCTTGATGAGGATGTCCGTACGCTCGTCTTCGCTCGAGAGCGTGAAGGTCGAATCCACTCCTCCGGTATAGAACAGGCCCCGGTGCGAAGCGCTTGCATCGTCCTTCCCGCCCGTTTCGTCGAGGACCGGGACGTCGATCTCGATGCAGCGCGCTCCGGGATACCATTCGGCCCATTGCCGGATGAGGCAATCGAGATTGCGCTTGAGAACACGCGGTGCCGGGATGTCCTGCGAATAGCTCTCGCCGAAGATCGCTGCCGATGTTGCACCCAGCACCAGCCAGTGGTCGGCGCGATCCGACAACCAGTGCCGGTAGGCATGCGGCACGACGAAAAGGAAGCGCAGCTCCCGACCGTTCCGGCTCTGGAACCATGCCTGGTGGCGCTCGAACGGCCCGCGATATTCTCGCTCGATTTCGGTCCTAACAAGTCGCATTGCGCACTTCTCTCGCAGTTCGCCGCGCATCGTGCAGCCGCGCCGGCGAGGTTTGCGAACCCTGTTTGCCTCGGCAATCTCGTGCAGGCTCGTCGTACAGCGCGACCAGCCGCCGCTTCCCGCCTTCCAGAAGAGCCTGGTAACTTTCGATCAGGCGATCGATCCATGCATCCGCGGTCATCGCGATGCCGCGCGTTCCCTCGAAGGCATTGATGCTCATTCCCCGGACGAGCGCGTCCTTTTGCGCCCAGATGGAGAGTATCCTTGCGAACTCGTCGATGTCGGTCGGGTCGATCCCCCTTCCCGCACCGGCAGTTTCGATCTCGTCCAGCAACAGTGCGTTTTCGGAACAGAGCACCGGGAGGCCGCTCCACAGTGCTTCGACCGCCGTCAGGCCGAAGGGTTCGATCGCTATGCTGGGCATCAGCTGTACGCGCGCGCGCGAAGCATAGTGCCCGATTTCCGATGGGGGCTTCCAACCGACCCAGTCGTGCTCGGGATAGCTCTCGGCGAGTTCGGCAAGCAGCGATCCGGTCCCGACCGCGATCAACCTTACGCCGGCCTGTCGGCATGCCTCGGCCGCCTGGGCGATCCCCTTGGTCGGCTCGATGCGACCCACGAACAGGGCGGACGAGTTTTTCTCCGCTTCGACGCGCTCGCTGCAATAGGGCGAGACCGGGTTGGGCAGGACAGCCATGTCCGCATCCTCGATCCCGCCCATCGCGAGATAGCGGCGCATGCCTTCGTGGATCAGCAGGACAGGCGGAAACCGGTCGAACATCGGGCGCGTGCGGGCGAGCACCGAGTGACGTGCCACGCGCCAGCCCTTCTGCAGGCGATTGCGCCTGTCGCAGTCGCGCATCAGGCACCGCGTACCGAGCGGCTGGAGTTCGCAGCGCTGCTGCTGGCGGAAGTCGAACATCGCGCCGTTCGGGCACGTGACGAAGAAATCATGCGCGCTGAGCACCAGGCGGTCGGCTACCTTGCGTAAGGGTACGAAGATCGACGGCGAGAGAATCTGCGCCCAGCCGTGCAAATGGTAGACCATGCCCTCGTGGTCGTTCTGCGCGATCCAGGCGGCGAGCATGTCCCGCGCCGCCCGGTTGTACAGACCCCTGAGCACGCTGGACGAAAAGCCGGCCGCCACCAGCCTTTTCTGCTGCAGCGAGACCACTTCGATCCCCGCAGCGCCGAGGAGATCGCTGTCCGATCCGCCGGCGATAAAGGTCACCGCATGGCCGCGACGGGCAAAGGCCAGTGCGGATTCCACCGCGAGTTTCGATGCTCCGCCCATCGGCTCGGCGAGATCGTTGATGACGACAATGTGGGGTTTCATGCCGGCACCGCATGATCGATCGCAAGCACGGCGAGGTCGGCAATCGAAGCGCGACATTCCGCCTGCAGCACGTCGAGGTCCTCGCGCTGCGGTGGCTCGTTGATCGCGTTAAGCACGGCCTCGGCGACATCGCCTGGATCGTGCATCGCCGGATCGAGCAGGTATTGCGCGCGGCCAATGGTGTCGAAGAAACCCTGGAGCTTCGCATCCCAGGCCAGACCGACCGCCGGCAGCCCGTAGGAATGGGCGATGATGCACGCGTGAAGCCGATGCGCCACGACCGAGCGAAGCGAACCGATGAACCGGGCAAGATCGCGAGGCCTGGTGAAGCGCGGCGCACGCGTGACACCGGCATAAGGCATCAGCTGCTGGCAGAGTTCGTCGAGGAAACGCTCGTCCTCCTGGCTGCCGTTGGTGAACAGCACGAGTTCCTGGCCGGCGGCGCTCAGCCTTTCGACGAGCTGCTCCATCCATACAGCATCGCAACGATCGCTGCCGGGCGCGCCGTGCAGGCGCAGGACTTCGGGCGCGGTTACGCAGATACCGATGCGATCCCTAAAACCGCCTGCCACGTGGCGTCCGTAGACTTTTTCCGCGAGCAACCCGGGATCATAGGCAAGCTCGGGGCTGCTCGTGCCTGCCACGCGCGCGAAGGTCGCGTTCCAGTTGCCGATCGAGAGGCGATCGCGCAGGGTGATGGACAGCGGCTCGGCGTAGCCGATCGCCTCGCGCATCCGCTCGCCGCCGGCATTTGACCAATGCGCCCCGACACCCAGGCTCGCAAGGGCAACCGGCAGGCTCCGCTCCTTTGCCAGTCCCAGCGCCGCAGCGACCTTGATCGGGAAGTTCTGGTCGCGGTCCGCGAGCAAATTCCCGCCTCCCAGGATGACCATGCGCGCCGGCACCAGTTGCTCCCGCCATCGAGGCCGCAGCCTTAAACGCACCACTGCCCCCAGCATCATTGGCACGAGCAGTCGGCGAAAGGCGGGTGGCAGGGATTCGATCAGGCGGATCAGGCCCCGCCGGTTGCGGCCATTGCCCGCGTGGTGGTCGAGCCGGCCAGCAAGATCGATGGAATAGGGACGCAGTCGGGGATCGGCCTCGATCAGCGCGTGTTCGAGGCAGTCGGCGATGACCCCATCGCCGAGATTCGGACTGAACTTGACGTTGAAGACGGCCACGGGAATTTCTTCTGTCGCGGCATCGGGAGATGCTTCTCCCCCCTGCTCGTCGATGTCCCACCCGGTTTCGCTTGTGAAAGAGTGATCTATCACGCGATCCAATCTCTGGTCCCCTTCCTCGGCACGTCCGATTTGCACCGCCATGGCTCCCGGCTGGCCGGTGCCACGACAAGTTCCACCCTTCTCGGCGCGCTGACTGGCGGTTTTAGAAAGGCGGCGTCCATCGCGGGACTTTGCACCGGGCCCGACCCTGCGCGCGAGTGGACATACGGGTTAGTCGGTAGACCATCGGGTGTAGGAAGACGCGGCAGGGAAACCGAGCCTGTTCCGGATCTTCGGGTGAGCGGTCGTCACGGCGTGGCTGCGGGCTAGTCCATAAGGATGAGCGTAAAGGGGCCGGCGCACCAATCCGGTCAATTGCGGCGACCCGCCACCGTGCGTAGCTAGGCGCGATGAAAGCCGTCTTTCTGGTCGCCACCATGATGCTGGCCTCGAGCGCGCCGGAGCTGCCGACGCAAGGCGAGCAGATCGATATGCGCGCCTTCGATCTCGTATTCGCGGACGAGTTCGACGACCTGAGCGTCAATCCCTGGCTGCTGGAGAACAAGCGCTGGATCGCCCACACGCCGTGGAACGGCGATTTCGGCGATGCCCGGTTTCTAAATCCCGGTCCCGACGGCCCGTTCGCGATCGAGAACGGGAAGCTGGCGATCACCGCGCGCAAGACACGGCCGGACCGCTGGGGCTCCGGCCTGCTCGCAGCGGGCGACAAGACCGGAGCCGGCACGGGCGAGCGGTTCGGCTATTTCGAAGCCCGCATGAAGATGCCGCCCGGACCCGGTCTCTGGCCCGCATTCTGGCTCGTCAGCCTCAGGCCGACATCCGTCAAGTCACCCAAGATCGAGATCGACGTGGTGGAATATTACGGCCACCGCACGCACACCTACAGCCTCGCGATGCACGTTTGGAAGCTGCGCGAAGAAGACGGCAGCAACCGTTCGACAGGCGATCGCATCCCCGTGTCACCGGGCAGCCTGACGCAGAGATTCCACACCTACGGCGTCGAAGTGGACCCGAAATGGGTGACCTATTACCTCGACCGGCGCGAGGTAGCCCGCTTCCCGACCCCGGCGGAGCATCACGACCCGCTCCACCCGATCGTCAACCTGGCGATGGGCCCGGGATACCCGATCGACCGGACTCCGGACCCCTCGACACTCTATGTCGATTACGTCCGCATCTACTCCCGCGTAGCCCCGGCCGGCGACAGGGAGTGCGGGACACCGCAATCGAGCGAGCGGATGGAGATTGATGCAAAGGATTAGTCCTTCTGCCCAATGGCACACGCGTCTCGAGCCGTTCACCCTGCGGGCATGGATCAGGATCAGGCCGACTCGACGATCAGGCAGAAATTGCCCGCCTCGCTCCGCGCCGAGTTCCGACGCCTGAAGCACGACGGCTCGACGAGCATCGGAGCTTGGGGCCTGATAGTCGTCGCAGCATCGCTGATGGCGCTGGTCTGGACCTATGCGCGGGCCGAAGGCCACACCGCCGCGTCGGCCCGCGGCGATGGTTCCGCGGCCTTGAACGGCCAGCCATTCGCATTGCTGCCAGGCCATGCACGCCGAATGGCCAGCACGGGCGGCATCGACATTTCGCAAATCGCCTTCGTCGCACCTGCGGCAGCCGTCCCCCTGTTCTACAAAGGCCGCGGCGAGGACCGCGAGCGCGCGCTCGATTGCCTGAGCATGGCCGGATGGTACGAAGCCGGCAACGACCGGCCCGGCCAACGCGCCGTGATGCAGGTCGTGCTGAACCGTCTGCGCCATCCGGCATTCCCGAAAACGGTCTGCGGGGTGGTGTTCCAGGGTTCGCACCTCAGGACGGGCTGCCAGTTCACCTTTACCTGCGACGGATCGCGCGTCCGCCGCCAACCGTCCCGCCATGCGCTCGCCGAAGCGCGCAAGATCGCCGAAAAGGCGCTCGACGGTGGCATCGATGCCGCGGTCGGCGCGGCTACGCATTACCATGCCGATTTCGTGGTCCCGTGGTGGAGCCACAAGCTGCAACCCGTCAGCAAGGTCGGTGCACATATCTTCTATTCGTGGAAAGGCGCTTTTGGCCGCCTGCCCCAGGGCGTTCCTGTAACCTCGGGCGAGCCAAATATACCGGACTTCGACCCGTCGCGGCTGGCCGTGGCATCGACTGCCGAGGCGGCCATACCGGAAATATCCGGACGCGTGGCACTCGAAGCGAAAACGCTCACGCCCAACGTCGCGACAGCCAATGCGCCTGCAACATCGCTACCCAATTTCCTGATCGTCGACCCTTCAGGCGCAACCGGTCGATGGGCGGTCGAAGCGCTGGGGCGCTGCGGATCATCGCGCAATTGCCTGGTCGTCGCCTACGGTAATGGTCAACAGGCCGCCGGCTACACGTCCGATCAGCCTTCGCGCTCTCCCAGGCCCCTGTTCGTCTTCGTTCGGGATGCCAACTCGGGGATGGACCTGGCGCTATGGGATTGCGAGCGGTTCTCTCGCTTGAACACGGACCAGTGCCTGCCTCGCAATGCCGGGTCGCTGGACCGGCTGATGCGCCCCCGCAGCTGAGCCGGCTTCCTTCGAGCGGACGCAACGACGACGCGCCCGGCGCCACCGCTATCAGCCGGCGCGGGCGACCAGCGGCTGCGCAGAGGTGTCAGACTGGGAGGACTGGATCGGGTAGTAGCCACCGATGGTGCTGTGCGAATTGGCCCAGATGGCTGCCTGCGTCCGGTTGTTGACGTTGAGCTTGCGCAGGATTGCCTTCACATGGACCTTGACGGTCGCTTCGCAGACATCGAGCTCGCGCGCGATGACCTTGTTCGAATAGCCGGCCATGAGGCAGCACAGCACGTCGTTCTCGCGCGGCGACAGGTTGGCATCGTCCAGTTCGGTGGCGATTTCCGGGAGCGCCGGGATCGGCTTTGCCTGGTTCTCGAAGATCTCGAGAACGTCCTGCGGGAGAACCCGCTGCCCCGATATTGCAAGCCTGATCGCGGCGATCATCGGTGCCGCCTTCAGCGACTTGATGACGTAACCGCGCGCGCCTGCCCGGAAGCATTTGAGCATCGATGCGAGATCGAAGTCCGCCGACAGCAACACGACGACAGCCGACTCGAATTCGGCCTTTACGGTCTCCACCAGCCGCGCGTGTTCCGCGCTGTCGGGATCATCGAGCAGGAAGATGCTGTTCTTCGAGAGATTCTCGTACCGGACCTCCGCGATGCTGTCGAAACAGCCGCGCACGGTGAAGCCTTCGGAACTGAGGATGCGTGCGAAACCCTCGCGGGTAAATTCGCACGGACTGACGAGATTGATTTCCGGAACCATAGGACCCCCCACCGGTGCTGCAAGTATCGTCGTAGGCCGCATCCGGAGAAACCAGATACAGGAAACCTACAAGGATCAGTGCGACTCCGAATCCCTCTTCCGCTGTTAAGGATGCGTAATAACCAACATTGAATCAACAGCTATCTTTGACCATGTCTTGCTTTTGAGATTATCGTTGAGAGTCAATGGGATTCAATCAGAAGAACGATTCAAGTATGGTTACCGTATCGCCCGGTGCGATCTTTAGCGTGGACTCGCTGACCTTGACCTTTTTCGCGCCGGCCCAGTCGTGCCGTTGCAGTTCCACGGTGTTCTTGTTTGCCCTGGCGGTATAGCCGCCGGCCTTGGCCACCGCCTGCTGCAGGGTGAGATCGCCGTTGTAGGGGTATTCGCCCGGCTGGCTCACTTCGCCCAGGATGTAGAACGGGCGATATTCCATCACCTCGATCGACACGCGCGGATCGAGCACATAGCCGCCGGCCGACAGCTCCTGGGTGATCAGCCCCGCCAACTGGCCGGTCGACTTGCCGCTTGCCGGCACCGAGCCGATCAACGGCAAGGCAAGTTCGCCGCTTTCGCCGATCTCGAACTCGCCTGAGAGCGAGGCCTCGTCGAACACGACCACCTTAAGCCTGTCGCCCGAGCCGATCCGGTATCCCTCGACGATGTCGGAGTTCAGGCTGGCAACGCTGGCGACCGGCGCATCCGATCCGCCGCACGAGGCCAGCGACAATGCGACCGGCACGACAAGCGCCGCTAGAGCAAACTTCGCGCCGCTTCGGCTCAGGTGGTGGGCATGCATGTCACGATCCTTTCGAACGGTTGCCTGTGCATCGCCGTACCCCACGCGGTCGAGACGGCGCTGCGAAGTGGCGCGCGGCATCGCTACGCCAAACGCCATCATGGTAAACGACTGGCCGATCATGGAAAATCACCAAATGGGAGCAGAGCGCGCCCCTTAAGCTAGTATCGCGGTAACCACTTAGACTCAGGCCCACCTACATCGCATGCCCGGTTGTGATCCCGGCCGATTCGGGAAAGTCTTGCTGCTCGACGGACGGCGTCCATTTCTTGCGAAAACGCCGATTCCTTTCAGTTTTTCAGCAGTGAACCCCGGGAACGATGGCGGCCACCAACCTCGATAATGCGACGAACGACAACCCGCCGGTCCTGCCGCCGGCGCCTTTGGTCGCGAGCGCATTGTCCGCGCCGGAGGAAATGGTGCTGATCACGCCTGGCCATGTGGACGCGGGGTCATTCGTCTCCGTTGCTTCCGCCCCTGCAGTGATCAGCCAGCGCTTTTCACGAACCAGCCGCGTCATCGACATCGTCGGCGCCACTGCACTGCTATTATTCCTGCTGCCCTTCATGCTTGTGCTGGCCGTGGCGACATTCCTTTCGACCGCTGCCTCACCGATCTTCGCGCATACTCGCGTCGGCCGGAACGGACGCCCATTCGGATGCTACAAGTTCCGGACCATGTACCCGGACGCCGAGGAGCGTTTGCGCGATCTTCTCGCGAGCGACTCCCGCCTGCGGCGCGAATGGGAAGCCGAACACAAGCTGCGGAACGATCCGCGGGTGACGCGGCTCGGCCGGATCATGCGGGTGACAAGCCTCGACGAACTGCCGCAGCTGCTGAACGTCATCAAGGGGGAGATGAGCCTGGTCGGACCCCGGCCGATCGTGACCGAGGAACTGCCGCGTTACGGCAGGTATCGCACGAGCTACCTCGCGCTGAGACCGGGCCTTACTGGCCTGTGGCAGGTATCGGGGCGAAGCGGCACGACATACCGCCGCCGCGTTGCGACCGACCATGTCTATGCGCTCAACAAGTGCCTCACGCTCGACTTGCGGATCATTTTCGCGACCATCCCGGCCGTCCTCCGGCAGAGGGGCGCTTGCTGATGGTCTTGCCCGAACAGCTGTCTCAGACCAGCCAGAGGATCAGCACCCACAGTAGGATGGCGGCCGGAATCGCGAACACGAGCCCGCGCCCGAAACTGCGGACCGTTCTGCGAGGTTCGCGCCGGCCTGCCTTCGAGCGACCTTCACGATCCAGATTCATCGCCATGGAGCAATCACTATTGGCCATACGCCTTCTACTTTCGAGTGAGGATCCATACTCGATATGAGTAGCCTCCGCAATTCGGCCATCCGGGGCGGCAAGTCCAGCGCACCGCTCGCCAAGGGGGCGTGCGGCGCGCTGTCATCGAGTGCGCAGGCCGGGTGGACCGACCTCGGCGACTTGCTTGCGGTGATCCGCTATGCCCTGTTCAGCGAGGAAGAAGCCGGGCGCAGGCTGTCCGAAGTCATTCACCTGCCGGGCCCCGTTTCCGATCGGCCGGCGAAGTCGCGCCGGATGCGCCGCCTGGTCATCTTCCTTGCCATGCTCTCTTTCTCGCGCGTGGCGATGGCGCAGGAAGAACCGGTCACGACCCCGACGGACCTGTTCGACGAAGCCGAAGGACAGGGCGCACGCATCGCCCCCGGATTGCTTCTCAATGGCATTCTCGAGGCCGATCTGGTCCATGACAGCAACATCTACAATCGTCCGGACCCGGCGGTCGGCGACAATCTGGCAATCCTGTCCCCCTCGCTGATCCTGCGGACCGACCTGGCCCGGCACGCTGCAAGCCTGACCACGGGAGCAGAGATCCGCCGGCATTTCGACGAGACCCGCGAAGACTCCGAGCAGTACTGGCTGGATGGCCGCGCGCGGCTCGACCTCGGCAACCGGCTCGCCTTCACCTCGCGCGCAGTCCTTGCCGAGAGGATCGAGCGGCGCGGAACCGCCGGCGATGCCCTGCGGACGGATGAGCCGGTGGAATATCTCGAGAAACGCGCCAGCTTCGAACTCGCCCGCACGGGCGGCACGCTGGAATTGTCCGGCGGCGTCGAACTCGCCCGACGCGATTACGACGATGCGACACTCAACGGGAACCCGATCGACCAGTCCTATCGCGACGCCACCGTCGAAAGCGTGAGAATTCGCGCCAACTACCGCGTGAGCGAGAAAACGCAGATCTTCGGCCAGGTGCGTGCAAACCGCGTCGACTACGATGTCGACCCGGGCATCTCGCGCGATTCGGACGGCTACGGTGTGCTCGGCGGGGTCCGCTTCGCTCCCAGCGCCCTCACCGAAATCGAGGCGGGCGTCGGCTTCATCAGGCAATCCTACGATGCGAGCAATGTCAGTTCGAAATCGGGCGTGAACTACTACGTTCGAGCCAACTGGAGTCCTACGCCGCGCTTGCGCGTGATCGCCAATGGCGAGCGCACCTTCGATCCGAGCCCGCTGATCGGCGTGCCGGCCATCCTGCGCAGCGACTTCGACCTGCGGGTCCAGCGCTCGCTCGGCGATCGCCTGCTGGTCGAGGCGAACGCTCAATACGTGCAGGAGGACTTCGAGGGCATCGATCGCCAGGACGATCGCTTCGCCTTGCGCTTAGGCGTGCGGGCGCGCGTCGCACAGCACATCGGTGCCTCGGCCTTCGCCGGCTACCGCAAACGCAGCAGCAACCGTTCCGACCTCAGCTACGACGGTTTCACCGTCGGCCTCGGAGTGAGGTTCCTGCTGTGACCACGATACCCCAACCACTCGCGGCAACGCGCCAATCATCATCGGAGTAGTCGAATGAGTTCGCGCCAACTAATCCTGCCGGGAGGATCCTCCGCAACGCCCGCCTTGATGGGCGGTCGCGCGCTCGCGCCGTCCGATCGGCTGGACCTGAGCGAAAGTCTCGGGTTCTTCCGCCGTCGCTACAAGACGATCCTGGCTTGCGTTCTCCTGTGCCTGGCCCTTGCGGCAGCCTATTCGATGCTGGCGCCCAAGACATACAACGCCCGCTCGACTGTCATGCTGACGCCGCAAACCAGCCTGCTGGTCGACGGTAGCGGCGCGCAGGCCCAGCCGACCATGATGAGCGGAGAACTGGTCGATACCCAGATCGAGATCATCGGATCGCGGGACATGTCCGAAAAGGTCGCCCGATCGCTCGGCCTCGACGCGGGCATGGCTTCGGAAGAGAAGCGCGAACTGATCGACCGCCTGCGCGAAAATGTCGCTGCAGAACGCACAGGCGAAAGCTACGCGATCACGATCAGCGTCGATGCCGGGGATCCGCAGCAGGCAGCGATGCTGGCCAACGAGTACGCCCGCCAGTTCACCGGCTGGGAGGAAATGAGCGTGCGCGATCGCCACGATCAGGAACGCGAGGACGTCCGGCAGCGCCTCGCCGAACTGCGCGAGCAGGCCCAGGCGGACACCCAGGCGCTGCAGCAGTACCGGATCGCCAACAACCTCCTGACCACGACCGGCACGTCGCTGACCGAGCAGGAAATCTCCAACTACAATTTCGAAGTGACGAAGGCCCGCGCGGAAGCCGCCGAAGATCAGGCCCGCCTCAACACCGCGCTCGGCCAGCTACGCTCCGGTTCGGCCGGCGACGACGTGGGCGAAGCGCTCGAGTCCTCGGTCGTGGCATCGCTCAGGACACAGGAGGCCGAGGTCGCTCGCCAGGTCGCCAACATGTCGGGGCGCTATGGTGCGAACCACCCCGAACTCAGGCGAGCCCAGAACGAGCTGACCCAGATCCGCAGCCAGATCCAGGCGGAAATCGGGCGCGTGATTTCCAACCTGCGCGCCAAGCAGGCGGTATCCTCGCAGCGCCTCGCCTCGCTCAACTCCAGCCTCTCGTCGGCGCGGGGCAAGCTTTCGGAGAACAACGCGGCCATGGTCGGCCTGAGCGAACTCGAACGGTCTGCCGTCGCGTCGCAGGAAATCTACGAGACATACCTCAACCGGTTCAAGGCGCTCGTCGCGGCCGAAGGCACCGAAAAGCCCAATGCGCAAATCCTGACATTCGCGCAGGCCCCGCTCTCCCCCCGCTCGCCGGACCTCCAGCTGAACCTGGCGCTGGCACTGGTGATCGGCCTCGGCCTCGGCATCATCGTTGCCTACGCTCGCGAAGCGCTCTTCCAGGGGATCAACAGCGCGCATGACGTCGAAACGAAGCTGAACGAGAACTTCCTGGCCTCCATCCCCCTGCTCCAGTCGGTCGACCCCGGCAATCCGCATGCCGTCGCAGCGGTCAGGGACGATCCCAAGTCGATCTTCACGGAAAGTTTCCGCGCGCTCCATACCTCGATCTCGCAGGCGACACGGGGCAAGTCGCAGGTCATCGCGATCACCTCGGCCCTGCCCGGCGAAGGCAAAACGATCACCGCCTGCTGTCTCGCCCACGTCCTGGCCACGAGCGGTCGCCGCACGGTACTGATCGACTGCGACCTGCGTCGACGCGGTATCAGCCGACTGCTCGACCTGCGGGCTGAACAGAAAGGTCTGATCGAGATCCTGAGCGGCGAATCCCCGCTCGATGTCGAGCAATTGGTCGGTGACCGGGTGTTCTGCGTCATCCCGCTGAAAGGCAGCGACGACGAGCCGGAGCAATTGCTGACCGGGGACGCGTTCGTCCGGCTGCTCGACACGCTGCGCGAGCATTTCGACAATATCATTCTCGATCTGCCGCCGGTCCTGCCGATGGCGAGTACCCGCGTCCTGGCGAGCCGCGCAGATGCCGTCGTGCTGACCGCCCAGTGGCACAAGACGTCCTCTTTCGCGATCAAGGCTGCCCGCAAGCGCCTCCCGGACGACCAGGTCAACGTGGTCGGCGTGGCCCTGAACCAGGTCGATCTGCGCAAGAAGAACTTCTTCGATCGTACCGATTCGACCTATTACTACCGGCAATACGAAGAATATTACTCGTGACGGGAAAGGAGATCCCTCGCTCGGCGAGCGTGATCCGCAACTTGCGTCCGTTCTCCAGCCCGCGCACCGCGCTGGTGCATTACTGGCTGGTCTCGATGCGCGGTGGCGAACGGGTTCTCGAGCGCCTGCTCAAGCTCTACCCGGACGCCGACATCTTCACCCATGTGTGCGACCGCGAGAAGCTGTCGGCGGAACTGCGCGAGGCGCGGATCCGGACCACGTTCATCGCGAAGCTGCCCTTCGCGCAGCGCTTCTACCAGTATTACCTGCCGCTCATGCCGCTGGCGCTCGAAGAACTCGACCTGACGGGCTACGACCTCGTCATCAGCAGCGAATCCGGGCCGGCCAAGGGCGTCATCACCAGCCCGGATGCTAGCCACGTCTGCTACTGCCACTCCCCGATGCGGTACCTGTGGGACCACTATCACCACTATCGCTCGCGCGCGTCCGCGCCGGTGCGCGCGGTCATGTCGGCGACCTACCCCCGGCTGCGCCGCTGGGACCTCGCATCGAGCGCCCGGGTCGACAGGTTCGTCGCCAATTCCAGCTTCGTGCAGAGGCGCATCCGCAAGGTCTGGCGGCGCGAGGCGGACGTCATCCATCCTCCCGTGGAGGTCGATCTTTTCGCTCCCAGCGACGATCTGGCCGACTACTACCTGTGGGCGGGGCAGATGGTCCCGTACAAACGCCCCGATCTCGCCGTCGATGCCTTCACCGCCAACGGCAAGCCGTTGCTAATGGTCGGCACGGGATCGATGCTGGCCGACCTCAAGCGACGGGCCGGCCCCAATGTCCGTTTCGTCGACCGCCTGTCCTTCGCGGAATTGCGCAAGGCCTATGCAAGGGCGCGCGCTTTCCTGATGACGGCCGAAGAAGACTTCGGGATCACGCCGGTCGAAGCGATGGCGTCAGGCCGCCCGGTCGTCGCCTATGGCAGGGGCGGCGTGCTCGACAGCGTGATCGACGGCCAGACCGGCATATTGTTCGATCGGCAGGATGCCGACACGCTTGTCCAGGCAGTCGAGGCGCTCGAGCGCTTCCTGCCGGAATTCGATCCGGCCGCAAGCGTCAGGCGATCGCGGGATTTCTCACCGGAAATCTTCGATCGCAAGATGCGCGAAGCGGTCGCAGCAGGGTGAGCGAAGGGCGATGGAAATCACCATCATCGGCTTTATCGAGCTGGCGCTCGGAATAGCGATTCTCTTTTTCGGCGGGATGCGCAGCACCCTGGCCCTGCTGCTCGGTTCCCTGCTTCTGGGCGGTTCGGCAGCGCTCAAGCTGCCTTCGCTCGGAGGATCCTCGATCCCGCCAGCGCAGCTGGCCTTGCTGTTCGTCTACCTGCGCCTGTTGATGCCGGGCGGCGGCTATCTGTGGACCATCGCGGAATCCGTGCGCAACAATATCTGGCTGGTGTTCTTCGCGCTGTTCGCAATCGCGAGCTCCTATATCGCGCCGCGCATCTTTGCCGGGACGATGGACGTGTTCCCGATGAGCTACGGAGATGCGCGAAACCTGTTCGATACAGTACCGCTCGAGCCGACGTCGCAGAACGTGACCGCGGCGCTCTACATCGTCGGCAGTGCCCTCGCCGCGATCGCGACTTACAGCATCTGCCGCTTCGGCCAGGGATACCAGACGCTGGTAAGCGCGGGCATCGTGATGGCGTGGATCCATGTCACGCTCGGCTGGGCCGCCATTCCGGCCCGGGGAACGTCGGCCGACGCTGTCTTCGAATTTTTCCGCAACGGCCAGTACGCACAGATGGACAATGCGCTCGGCTCCTTCGTGCGCATCCGCGGCACCTTCCCCGAAGCCGCCGCCTATACCAAGCTGGCTTTCGCCCTGTTCGTCCTCAATGCCGAGCTCTGGTACCGTTCGATCCGCTCGCGCGCGACGGGCATGGCCGCGTGCGCACTGGCCGCGACGATGTTTTTCAGCACGTCTTCGACCGCTTATGTTGGGCTGTCGGTCTATTTCGTCGCCTGGTGGCTTCGCCTCATGCTGTTCCCGTTCGATGGAGCGGGCAGGAAGCTCAAGGCCATGCTCAATCTGTGCGGCACGCTCGCCGTCCTCGCGGCAGTGATGCTCGCCGTGGTCCCGGGCCTCGCCCAGCAGACCTACGACATGCTCGTCCACATGACCGTCGCCAAATCATCGTCGAGTTCGGGCCAGCAGCGGCTTTTCTGGGCGCTCCAGGGATGGGAGGCCTTCAAGCATTCCTACGGCCTCGGGGTGGGGCCGGGCAGCTTCCGCTCGTCGAGCAGCGCAACGGCCATGCTGGGTTCGGTCGGCATTATCGGCACCGCGGCCTTCCTCGCCTACGTCTACAGCTTCTTCCAGCCGCGGCGCCGCTCCAGCTACATGGAAACCGACGATCTGACCCATGACCTTGGCGGTGCATTCGCGAGCGCAGCGGTGCTTTCGCTGATCACCTCGATCGTGTCCTCTCCCCATGTCGACCCGGGGATGCATTTCGCGATCTTCGCCGGCGCCGCACTGGCCATGCGACCGCGCACACTCGCCAGTTACAGCGACGAGGCGGCGAGTTCCGCGCCAGTCATGACGCGCCCGTCATCGGGAATCGAAAAGCTCGCCTGACCAAGTTGGGGTCCCGCGCCACTTCGCGGGTGCTCGTGCCGTTCAGCCAGCGGGTCGGAAACGCGCAGGCGAGAACTGGCTGGCAATCTCGATCAGTTCTCGCACCGCCCCGGCCTTGCGACCCTGTGCGATCCAGATCGCGAGACTGGTACCGACATAGGCAATCGCGCCGATAGTCGTCAGCGACACGAAACGCAGCAGGTCTGCCGAGAAAGTCGAGTAGACAAGCGGTGTGAGCGACAGGACCGCGCCCGCCATGACCCCGAGCGCAAGCAGCGTCGGCAGATGCATCCGCAGTTGGTCGCGGACCGGCAGGCCGAGCAGCCTGCGGACATAGCCGACCGAGATCGTACCAAGGATGAGCTCGCACACCAGACCTGCGCAGGCCGCGCCCCACAGGCCGTAGAAATGCAATCCCGCGAGCACGAGCGGGATGCGCGCAATCAGCGTCCAGAACTGCTGCAGGAAGACGATACGGGTCGCGCCGAGGGCCATGGCGACCGGAGCGGTGCAGGACACGAACGAGCCGATCCCGGAGGTGATCGCGAATATCTGGACGAACCTCGGCGCATCGACCCATTGGTGGCCGAGCATGACCATCACCGCGGAATCGGCGACCAGCGCAAGGCCCAGCGCCAGCGGCGCGGAAATGGCAGCCATGGTCGATTGGGCCCTGACGAAAGCGCGCAACAATCTCGGCAAGTCGTCGGTCAGATTGGCGAGCCCGGGAAACAGGATTTCACGCAGGGGCTGGATCGTCTCGCGCGTCGGTATGATCGCGAGACTGTAGCTGATCGCGTAAAGGCCCATCTGCGCCTTGGGAACGAGAACGCTGATGACCAGCTGGTCGAACCGCCAGTTGGTCGTCTCGCACAACTGGTTGAGGAACATCCAGCCCGAGAATCCCCACAGATCGCGGAACCGCGAAAGCGTGACGCGCGGCCGGTAGGGGATGATGATGTAGCTGACGATCGATGCCAGGGCGACGCCGACGAGGTTGCCGATGATGATGGCCCAGAAGCTGCGGAAAATCAGCGCGAGCACCACGACGGTGACGAGGCCGGCACACTTGCACAGGTGATACACGGCCATCGGCGTGAACCGCATACCCTTTTGCGCCAGGACGATGTGCGGATTGTACAGGCCCATGACGGCGCCCGTGATGCCGATCACAACGAAGACCCGGTGCATCGACCAGTCGTCGTAAAGATAGGCGAGCGGCCATGCTGCGACCACGAAGAAGGTCGCGATGGCGAGACTGCGCAGCAACGCGATCGTCCAGGCGGTATCGATGTGTTCCTGGTCCACCGTCGGTCGCTGGACCAGCGCCTGGTAGATCGAGAACTGGGTCAGGGAGACGATGAAATAAAGGACCGCAGAAGCGATCGCGGCAATACCGAAATCGTGCGGCGTCAGCAGGCGGGCGAGCACCAGCAGGGCCCCGGCGTTGAAGGCGCTGGTAACCGCGCGGGCCCCACCGATCGACAGGGCACCACGCACGAGGCCGTGTCGCATGCTCATCGATCAGTGCCGCCCGACGGCGCAGTCGCGTTGAGACATCGGACCCGTCCGACCCGGCCAAGCACCCGCCACTTCGGGATCACATCGTGATGATCCGCCGCGGGTCGATCCGGCCACGCAGCAGGTCGAGGAAAGCTATGGCATTCCCGCGCAGCCGCCCGCGCCGGTCGATCTCGGGTTCCGGGCGGAAGCTGCGAATGATGTTGGCGGCGAGGTTGCCGAGCAAGAGGCGCCAACCCTGGTAAAGCCGCATCGTGCCCTTGCGCTGCAGGTAGAGGACGTTCGCCACCTGCGAATATCCCAGCCGCAACCCGGATGTCCGGCCGCGGCGCGTGCCGAGATGGATTCCGGTCAGCGAGGCAGAGCGCAGCAGTTTGCCTTTCGCCATCAGCTGGGCGGAGAAATCGACGTCTTCCTGCCAGCCGTAGAAAGGGAGATTCGTATCGAAGCGAAGCTGTGCGCAGGCCGAGGCCCTGAAACCCATGTTGCAGCCATAAAGCCAAGTGCATGCCCGGTCGTCCTGCGTCTCTCGCGTCTGGTGGGAGAGCAGCGCCGCCCGCGCATCAGGCGCTGCGATCGCCCCGGTCTGGGCTCCGTCGGCGAGGAGCACTCCCGTAACGCCGACCAGGTCGTCGTCGCTTTCGAAGAGCCGCTCCATGTTGGCCAAATAAGTCTCTTCGGCGAAGAAATCGTCGTCGAAGAACATGATCGCGCCCGCCTTCTCGCAGGCGAAGTCGAGGCCGGCGTTACGCTGGTTGCACAGGCCCTTCGCCGCGATCATCTCCACGACCGGAAAGGGCACCGACAGGCCCGTAGGCAGATCGGCCTCTGCCGCACCCACGATGATTACGCGATCGGGCAGGCGCTTTTGATGGCGCAACCAATCGACCGTCTCGCCGACGATCTCGGCACGATCGGTTGTCGCTATGATGACGTCGATATGCATGCGCATGACCCGTTAGCTGCAGAGAATAAGTCGAACCGGGCCGGCCACCTGCGAAATGCGGCCAATCCCTTGAAATGAAGCTAGTTTGAGGGCCGCTTGCTGCAAAGCGGCATTAGGGGTCAGTCCTAAAGGGGTAGATGAACGGCGCCCGGGAGCCGGAACGCTGGCTCGACGTGCCTCTAGTGCAGGTTCCGGTTCTGATCGAGCGAGTCGGCCAGCTCGCGCAGCAGGTCGGGCAATTGCCGGTGCGCTCCGAACATCGAATACATGTTCAGGGTCGCCCCCAGCATGGCGAGCGCGATCGTCTGCCCCGCGAGCCCGTCTTTTCGCAAGTCCCCGTACTCGCGCAGGAACCGGTCGGATATCCTGGAAAACGAACGGTAATCGATGCCCGACGTATTGTCGGCCATCAATGCCTGGATACTCTCCCACAAGGCTTTCCTGATATCGCTTGGATCATCCATCGGATGAAGCACCCCTTCCACCGCGGCACTTTTCGCGCACGTGATACGACGGTCGGAAAAGGTCTTATCCGGTTCGGAGCCGGTGCATAGCCTGCTAGCCCGAGGTTTCCGCCCGGACGCAATAATGGGAATGCCAGCTAGCGTAATGAATTAGACCGGATGGGAAAAACACCCCATCGGATACTCGTGTCGAGAGATCAGTTTCGCTCGGTGATGATCGCCACGACATCCTGGTTTTCGTCGACGCGGAACCCTGAGATCCGGCGCCCGAACCCCTCGGCATCGAACTCGCTCACCCAGCGACCGATCTCGGCCGCATCCTGTCCGAGCACGATCTCGGTATGCTCGTATGCGCCGACCGTCTCGCCATCGAACCGCGGAGAGCGAAGGATGAACGCGCTCATCGCACCTTTCGACAGGGGCGCGTCGAACTGGCAGCCGAATTCCAGACCGTTCTGCCACTTCACCCGGGCACCGATGGGATCCTGGCCCGGAATTTCGATACGGATGTGGCTGTCCACCGGGCAAGGCATCGCAGAATGAAGCCGCAGTCCCGATCGCGACAGATCGAGAACTATCACCGGCGTGCCGCTGCTGTCGCCGCCGATCGACAGGATCGCGCCGCTTTGCCCGCGCGAATGGCCACGGCGATCAGCCGCGCTTCCAGCCTCGCGCATGTGAGCCAGTAGGATCATCCCGCCTCCGCCAATCGTGTTGCGAGGATACTCTCGATGATCGGACTGGAGGAATCGTTAACGCCGCCGCTCACCCGACCCGGAACACTGTCCGGCGCAAAACTGGCCGAACGGCCGGGAGAGCCGAAGCCGATCGAGCGATGATCTGCCCTGACACAGGTTTCGGACCTGTTCCGAAAATCGCCGTTGCACCGCATGCGATCCCCGCCCCTGCATGACCGATCCATCCTGGCGGGATAGCTGCGCAGCCGCGCAACGGTAATCGGTACGATCCCGTAATCCGGGGCGTACCCCGTTCGAGTAGTGGCCTTACGCCTTAAAGCGAATTGCTGTCGCTCGCCTGACAGGTAAC
The DNA here is from genome assembly GCF_009827535.1 of Qipengyuania oceanensis. NCBI lineage: Bacteria > Pseudomonadati > Pseudomonadota > Alphaproteobacteria > Sphingomonadales > Erythrobacteraceae > Qipengyuania > Qipengyuania oceanensis. The sequence continues at coordinate 1,222,237 of NZ_WTYN01000001.1, forward strand.
ACCCGTTCGCCAGACACATGCCGTCCGCTGGATCGCAGAGCTGGCAGCCAAGCAAGCGAGTGCGCCGGATAATGAACCGTGTTTCAAGCGACAGCAGGGCCCAATGGGTCAACAGCGATCCCCTGATCTGGATCGCAGTCGACAGTTTTCGTCACGAGACGACGCTCCCACGCACGAGGCGCAGTTCCGGCAGGACGCTCGCCGGTCAGAGCGCGCGCTTCGGAAAGGCCGACCAGGCATCGCCATCGGTAATCGTCGACAAGTGGCACGCGCTTGCCGGTGACCGGGCCATGCCGGCGCCCGAGCAGATCACCGATGCCTTCCTCGCCGACCTGTGGGACCGCAGCATAACCTTCGACCTCGTTTCGTGCGCCGACAGCGACGAACGCAAGCTCGAGGTGCGTTTCATCGGCAGGATCATCGCCCAGATGACCGGGCTCGACCAGGTCGACATCGATCGCGGCGAGGCGGCGGCGCTGCCGCTTCTCGTCGGATTGCAGACCAATTTTTCCGAGGTCTTCGAGCGCTGCGAACCAGCGAGTTTCGAAATCCAGAACAGGGAGACGACCGACACAGCAGAAACCTACCAATGCATCGTAATGCCTTTCGGGGAAAAACAGATAACAAGCATCGTCGCCGTCATCGCAGAGCCGGGGCGAAAGCCGGAAAAACTTGGAGAAGACGTCTTGGATCTCGACGCAAGCGCGATTGTCGCCAATCCGCCGATGGCGGATGACGCCGACATTTTGGAACTCGAACATTCTGCGATCAACAGATCGGCCAGGGAAGAAAAACCCCGTGCCGCAAAACCCGCTGCGGTGAATTCATCGCCCACGAACAGCAGCTCTTTGTCCTCGTTGCTGGACGAGGCCCGCAAATCGGCCAGTCTCGCACGCGAGGCCGAAGAGCAGAGCCGGCGCGCCGAACGCCAGGCCCTTTCCCGGACCTACGACATCGTGCTCGCTCTCATGGAATCTCCCGAGGAATTCGCTGCGCAATTGCTTTGCGGCGAGAGCGGCGAACCGTTCCTGTCGCCCGCAGCGCTCGACCTTCTGAGGCAGGCCCGAAAGGCGTCGGTCAGGCGGGAGGATCTCGGCAGGTTTCTCGAAGACCGCCAGACGGCCTGACGGCTAGGCTGGCTGTTCGTATTCCAGCTGTGCGGAGTCACCCGGCTCCGCGCGCCTGGTCTTCAGTTTCTCTTCCCACGCGAGCGCATCGGCCACGATCCTCTCCAGATCGTCGTGCCGCGGCTGCCAATCGGTCGTGCCGCGAATGCGCGAAGGGTCGGACACGAGCGAGGCGACATCGCCCGGACGCCGAGGCTCCTGCTGGCGCGGCAGGCTGCGGCCGACGACGCGGTCGACGGCGTCGAGCACTTCGAGCACCGAGAAGCCGCGCCCGTAACCCACGTTCATCGTCAGGCTGCGATCGGGCTCGGCCATCAGCGCGTCGAGCGCGGCCAGGTGCGCTGCCGCCAGATCGCTGACGTGGATGTAATCGCGCATCCCGGTCCCGTCGGGCGTCGGGTAATCATTGCCGAACACCGCGACATGATCGCGCTTGCCGGTAGCGCATTCGACCGCGACCTTGATGAGATGGGTCGCCCCCTCGCCCGACTGCCCGCTGCGTCCCTGCGGATCGGCTCCGGCGACGTTGAAATAGCGCAGGACCGCGTGGTTGATCGGATGGGCGGCGCTGGTGTCGGCCAGGATCCGCTCGGTCATCGCCTTGCTCATGCCATAGGGGTTGACCGGCTGCACCGGATCGTCCTCGGAAAGCGGCCGCACCTCGGGCTCGCCGTAAACCGTCGCCGTGCTGGAGAAGATGAAATGCGGCACGCCCGCCCCGACCGCGGCGGCGATCAGCCCGCGGCTCTTGGACGTGTTGTTGTCGTAATATTTGAGCGGGTCGGAAACCGATTCCGGCACGATGATCGATCCGGCGAAATGCATGATCGCACCGCGCCCCGCGCCCATCCCGCGCTCGGCGAATATCTTCGCGAGCAATCCGGCGTCCGCGACATCGCCCTGGTAGAAAGGCACATCGTCGGGGACGAGCCAGCGAAACCCGGTCGACAGATTGTCCAGCACGGCGACATCGCGCCCCGCATCGCGCAGGGCCAGCACGGCATGACTGCCGATATAGCCGGCACCGCCGGTGACGAGGACGCTCTGTTCTTGTTTCACGCTTTCATCTTTCTTCCGGCTTGTAGCTGGAACAGGATCGGCTTGTCGATCAGCCGCCCACCGGTCCGATGGGCAAGGGGTTCGCCAACCGGGGTCGGCGAATTCGTGTCGCGTCCGAAAGTCTACTCATCGAGCTTTCGTCAGGTGAAGACTTCAATCGGATTAATACCTTATCTGCAACCGGCGCGCTCGATCCACCGGTAAGCGCGGTGCGGTAAGGCGCATCCCTTTTTGCACGCTGGACTTGCGTTGCGATCCGCAACATATTTCTTCGCATGGAGAGAGACATCAGCGCCACTACCCTTCCTCGTGTCTGCATCATCGGTGCAGGTTGTTCGGGCTTCACCACCGCCAAGCGGCTGAAGGATCATGGCATCCCGTTCGACGTGTTCGAAGGCTCGGACGATATCGGCGGCAACTGGTATTACGGCAATCCCAACGGTCTGTCGTCCTGCTACCAGTCGCTTCACATCGACACTTCGAAATGGCGGCTCGCCTTCGAGGATTACCCCGTGCCTGCCGACTGGCCGGATTATCCGCATCACAGCCAGCTGCTGCAGTACTTCCACGATTACGTGGATCATTTCGGCTTGCGCGAGCACATCACCTTCAACACCCGCGTGGACAAGGCGCGGAGGCGCGAGGAAGGCGGCTGGGACGTCACCCTCTCGACCGGCGAAACCCGGCACTACGACGCGCTGTGCGTCGCCAACGGCCACCACTGGGACGCCCGCATCCCGGACTACCCGGGAGAATTTTCCGGCGAGCAGATCCACAGCCACCATTACCGCACGCCGTTCGAGCCGATCGACTGCGTCGGCAAGCGGGTCCTGGTGGTCGGAATGGGCAATTCGGCGATGGATATAGCGAGCGAACTTTCACAGCGTCCGATCGCGGAAAAGCTGTTCGTCTCGACCCGGCGCGGTGTCTGGGTCCTGCCGAAATACTACAACGGCGCGCCGCTCGACAAGAACCCGGCCCCCGCCTGGATGCCAAAAACGCTGCGGCAGAAACTGGGCGAGCGCTTCATCAAGAAGCTGGTCGGCAAGATGAGCGATTACGGCCTGCCAGATCCCGAGATCGGCCCGTTCGACAGCCACGCGACCGTTTCGGGCGAATTCCTGCTGCGTGCCGGATCGGGCGATATCACGATGAAGCCGGCGATCGAGCGGCTGGATGGCGACGGGGTCGTCTTTACCGATGGCAGCCGGGAGCAGCTCGACGCGATCGTCTGGGCGACCGGCTACGACATTTCCTTCCCCTTCTTCGACGAGCCGTCGTTCAAGGCCGATGCCGACAATTGCCCGCCGCCGCTCTACAAGCGGATGCTCAAGCCGGACGTGCCGGACCTGTTCTACATGGGGCTGGGTCAGCCCTTGCCGACGCTGGTCAATTTCGCCGAGCAGCAGTCCAAGCTGGTCGCGGCCTATCTTGCAGGCAAATATCTTCCGCCCGACGAGCAGACGATGCACGAGACGATCGTCGCCGACGAGAAGTACCACACCGGCCAGTTCTACGAGAGCCGCCGGCACACGATCCAGCTCGATTTCGATGCCTATGTGCGTGACCTGTTGAAGGAAATCGAGGCGGGAAGGAAACGCGCGGACAAGGCGGGCAATCCGCGCCCGGTTCCCGCGCGCCGGATGGAGGAAGCCTGAACCATGGCCACGATAGCAGCACCGGATATCGCCGAGCGCCCAATCACTCCGGTCGATGTCAGCGCCAACGCGCTTTACACCGAGAACCGCTGGCACGATCCCTTTGCCGAGCTACGCCGCACGATGCCATTGAGCTACCGGCCCGACAGCCCGTTCGGCGGTTACTGGTCGGCGGTCACCTACGACCTCGTCCAGCAGATCGAGATCGACCACGCGACATTCTCGTCGGCCTGGGACCGCGGCAATATCACCATTGCCGATGGCGTGGGGGAGGTCGAGTTTCCGAACTTCATCGCGCAGGACCCGCCGATCCACACCGCGCAGCGCAAGGTCATCGCGCCCGCATTCTCGCCGAGCCAGATGGGCGCGCGCGAGAAGCAGGTTGTCGAGCGCTGCCGAATGCTGCTCGACGCGCTGCCTCAGGGCGAAACCTTCGACTGGGTCGAACAGGTGTCGATCCCGATGACCATCGGAATGCTGCTGATCCTGTTCGACATGCCCTATGACGAATGGCGCGATATCAAGCGCTGGTCCGACTGGGCGAGCGGCGTTTCGGCGGACAACCTGACCGATGAATATCGCGCCGAGTTCATGGTGCAGATGGGCGCGATGCTAGCCCGGTTCGACCGCGAACTTGAAGACCGCCGCGCCAAGGAGCCGACCGACGATCTGCTCAGCCGGATGATCCATTCCGAGGCCATGGGCAACATGAGCCCGATGGAGCGGATCGCCAATATCGCGCTCCTGATCGTGGGCGGAAACGACACGACCCGCAATTCGATGAGCGGCATGGTCGAGGCGCTCGACAGGTTTCCCGACCAGCTCGACGTTCTGCATGGCGACCGTTCGCTGGTGCCCAATGCAGCGCAGGAGATCATCCGCTGGCAATCGCCGGTCACGCACATGCGGCGCACCGCAACCTGCGACACCGAGCTTGCCGGCCAGCGGATCCGCGAAGGCGAGAAGATCGTCATGTGGTACATCTCGGCCAACCGCGACGAAAATGTGTTCGAGGATGCCGACCGGTTCGACGTGACGCGCAAGAACGCGCGGCGGCACCTGGGCTTCGGCGCGGGCATCCATCGCTGCGTCGGAGCGCGGCTGGCCGAAATTCAGATCGGGACGCTCATCACCGAGATCGTCGAGCGCAACTGGCGGATCGTGCCGCAGGCTGAACCGACGCGGCTCGCCAGCCCGTTCCTCCACGGATTCACGCAGATGCCCGTGCGTATCGAAACCCGCGGCTAGCCCTCCCTAGCGGACCAAGCCTGCCGCCTGCATCTCGACGGGCGTGACGACGCCGTCGCGATCGGTGTCGATGCGGTCGAAATTCGCCTGCGTCGCGATGCGATACTCGACCAGGGTGATCGAACCGTCCTTGTCGGTGTCGAACTGCTGCATCAGCGGATCGGCGCTGACAGCGATCGCGTCGGGATTGGCAAGCGCGGCGAATTCCTGCGGGCTCAAGGCGCCGTTGCCGTCCTTGTCGAGCCCGACGAACACCACCTGGTTCTGGCGGATCGCTTCGGCTTGCGCGACTTCGCGCTGCGTCGCGACGATCTCCGCCGGAAGCACGACGCCGCTGCCGTCGCGATCGAGGCGCCGGAACTCGGCATCCATCTGGGCGACGAAATCCGCCCTGCCGATCGGCTGCTGGGCCGGTGCCTGGCCCGGTTGCTGCGCGAGAGCGGGGCTGGCGCTCGCCAATGCGGCGAACCCGAAAGCGAGGTGTTTCAGCATGACGTCGGGACCCTCCTTACGCGCAATTGCTGGCATGGGCGCGCTCGTCTGACAAGACGCGCCTACGACCCGCCGCCGCCACCCGCGATCCAGGTGTCGATTTTCTTCTCGAGGACCGTCAGCGGCAGCCCTCCGGTTCCCAGGACCTGCTCGTGGAAATCGCGGATGTCGAACCTGTCGCCGAGAGCCTGCTCGGCGCGCTTGCGCAGTTCCTGGATCTTGAGCGCGCCGATCTTGTACGCCAACGCCTGACCCGGCCATGCGATATAGCGATCGACCTCGTTCTCGACTTCGGTGCGGCTCATTTCGCTGTTGGCGAGCATGTAGTCGATCGCCTGCTGCCGGCTCCACCCCTTCGAATGGATCCCGGTGTCGACAACCAGCCGCATCGAACGGAAGTTCTCCGCGCTGAGCGTGCCGTAACGGTCCCACGGATCGTCGTAGAGGCCCATCTCGTAACCCAGCGTTTCGGCATAGAGCGCCCAGCCCTCGCTGAAGGCCGTGTAACCGCCGAACCGCAGGAAATCGGGCAATTCCGCGTTTTCGCGCTGCAGGCTGATCGCGAAGTGATGGCCGGGCACCGCCTCGTGCAGATAGAGCGTGACCTGGTCGGGCGTCCGCCGGCTCGGCAGGTCGTAGGCGTTGTAATAGAAGATGCCCGGGCGCGAGGCATCGGGCGCGCCGGCCTGGTACGATGCACCGGCCTGGTAGCGCTCGCGATATGGCTCGTAGGGACGGATCTCGAGCGGGGTCGCGGGCTGCTCGGCGAACAGGCGGCCGACCCGCGTATCGACGATCTTGCCGATCTCGCGGTAGCGATCGCCCAGCCCCTCGCGGCTGGTCGGCGCGAACCTTGGGTCGGTGCGGACGTATTCGAAGAACTCCTTGAGGGTGCCCTTGAAGCCGACCTCGGTCATGATGTCGCGCATCGCCGTGTGGATGCGCGCGACTTCCGACAGACCGAGGGCGTGCACGTCGGCGGGCTCGAGCGGCAGCGTGGTGCGCTCTTCGACTTCCTTGCGATAAAGCGCCGCGCCGCCCTTCATTCCCGAAAGCCCGTCCTGCTTGCGCGCTCTGGGTAGGTACTCGTCGCGCAGGAAAGTCAGCAGTCGGCGGTTGGCCGCGTAGATTTCGCTCTCGATAACGGCGGTGGTCTCGGCCGTCAGCCGCTGGCGGTCCGCCGCGCCGATCGAAGCGGGCATTTCGGAAAGCGGTGCGTAGAAAGGGGAATCCTCGACCGGGATCGCCAGCTGCGTTTCCAGCTGCGCGATCATGTTGGAAACGGTCAGCCGGCTTTCGACCACCCCGCTCGCCATTCCTTCGCGAAAGGCCGCGATGGCGCGGTCGATGTAGCGCGCATAATCGGCGTGCCTCTTGTTCGCGTTCTCGTAGTCCTCGACCGTCTTGAACGGGGTCGGACCCTGCAGGCCGGCGAAATTCGGATAGCTGCTGTGCAGTCCCAGGAAATGGTTGAGCGGCCGTACGCGGGTGAGCGCCAGCCAGCGCGTGTCGAGAGCTTCCAAAGCCTCTTCGCGATTGTACTTGAAGACGTCGTAGGCGATCTGGTCCGTCGCGCTGAGCTGCGCATAATCGATCGCGGCAAGCCGGGCGAGATCGTCGCGGGCGTTCGCCCGAAGCGCGTCGTAATATCCCGGCGTCAGGCTGTAGGTCAGCTTGTCCGCCTGCCGGAAGTCGCCCCGATAAATCGCCCCCATCGGCGAGAGCTGCAGCTCGGCTTCGTTTGAGTCGGCGAACAGCTGGTGCAGGCGGGTATGCGCGGTGGAATCCCGGCGTCCGACCTGTTCGGTTTCAGGCGGCGCGACAGCCGTCGTCGCGCAAGCGGAAAGTGCGATCGCCGACGTGGCGATCAGGAACGATTTGAACATGTTAGCGACCCTCGGAAGTTGTCCCGGTTGTCGCCCCCTTAGACCAACCGGCGACGAAAAACCAAGGGCTGCGTCCGCGTTGCCTGCGCCTTCCTGCCGCGGCCTTGCAGGAACCGCTTCAACCGTTATGGGGTTGCCGAACCGGTTTCAATTGGGAGTATTCGATGTATCGTTTGATGGCTTCGGCCGCTGTTCTTGCCACCATTACCGCGACGCCCGCCCTCGCCCGGCCGATGACGCCGGAAGACGTCGCCAAGATCGAAACCGTCGGCGGTATCGCCATCTCGCCCGACGGCAAACGGATCGCCTACACCACGGTTTCGCGGCCCGATGTCACGGCAGGCGAGGAAGATGGCGGGGCCCGCCAGCAGCTCAAGCTCGCGTGGGGCGCCAACCAGGCCCGCGATTTCCTGCCCGACGACATGAATGTCTCCGGCGTCCAGTTCTCGCCCGACGGCCGGACGATCTCGTTCCTGTACACCGCGGAAGACGAGAAGCGCGCCGTTTGGGGCATTCCCGTCGATGGCGGTGCCGAGCGCAAGCTCGCCCAGGTCGAGGACGCGAGCGTCGCCAGCTACGCCTGGTCCGCTGATGGCAGCAAGCTGTACCTGCTGGCCGCATCCGCGCCGGACGATACGCGCGACGCGGAAAGTGACGCCGGGTTCGACGCGATCGTCTACGAGGAAGAGCCGCGCCTCAACCGCATGTTCGTCGCACGCGTCGGTGCCGAGGTCGATGCCGCACCGGTTGCGGTCGCGATCCCCGGCTATGTCGACGAATTCAAGGTCACGCCCGACGGCCGGACCGCCATCGTCGGCAGTTCGCCGACCCCGCAGGTCGACGATACCTATACCAAGAAGCAGTTCCAGCTGGTCGACCTCGCTTCGGGCAAGGTCAGCCGCGTGATCGGCACGACCGGCAAGGTCGGCGATGCCGAGATCTCGCCCGACAGCAAGACGATGTCGCTCATCGCCGGCGTGGACCAGAACGATCCGGCGGCTACGACGCTGTACCTCGTCGATCTCGCGACCGGAAACTTGCGCGCACTCAACGAAGGTGCGGCAGAAGCGGCGAGTGACGCGGAATGGATGGCCGATGGCCGGCTGGCCGTTGCGGTGGACGTCGGCGCGCAGACGCGCCTGCGTATCTACAATCCCGACGGCAGCGTGGCGCAGGAAGTCGATCCGGGCGACCTGATCATCGCCGGGATCGAGGCCGCGGGCGGCACGCTTGCCGCGCGCGCCAGCTCGCCGTCGCACCCGCTCGAGCTGTTCACCTTCGACGGCACCGGCTTCACCCGCTGGACCAGCCACAATCCGTGGCTGTCGGAGATCGATTTCGGCAAGCAGCGCACCTACCGCTACACCGCCCGCGACGGGCAGGAAGTGGAAGGCGTGCTGATCGAGCCGGTCGGGGGTGCGAAGCGCGGCGGCGCGCCGTTGATCCTCGACGTGCATGGCGGCCCCGAAGCGCATGAATCGAACGGCTGGGTGACGAGCTACAGCAACCCCGGCCAGGTCGCCGCGGGCCAGGGCTACGCAGTGTTCCTGCCGAACTACCGCGGCTCGACCGGGTACGGCACGGCTTTCTCCAAGCAGCACCAGGGTCGCTACACCGATCCCGAATTCACCGACCTGGTCGATGCCAAGCGCGCCCTTGTGAACGACGGTATCGCTGACCCCAAGCGCACCGGCATCACCGGGGGCTCCTATGGCGGCTACGCCACCGGCTGGGCCGCGACCGCGCTGAGCGACGAATTTGCCGCGGGCGTGATGTTCGTCGGAATTTCCAACCAGATCAGCAAGTTCGGCACGACCGATATTCCGTGGGAGATGTACAATGTGCACTCGCGCGCATGGCCGTGGGACGACTGGCAGAAGATGCTCGAAGTCAGCCCGATCTACCACGTCGACAAGGCGGAAACCCCACTGCTGATCATGCACGGGGCGGAGGACACGCGCGTCTCGCCGAGCCAGAGCTACGAGCTTTATCGCAACATCAAGGTCAGGAAGCCCGAAACGCCGGTCCGGCTGGTGCTCTATCCGGGAGAAGGCCACGGCAACGCCGGTGCTGCTTCCCGCTACGACTATAACCTGCGGATGATGCGCTGGTTCGACACCTACCTCAAGACCGGTAATGCAAAGGCGCCGCTGCCCGCGTCCCGCCCGAAGCTGCCTGCCGCGGTTTCCGGCAAGGAGGACTGACGGCTCGATAGGCCTCGGCGGCAAGACAGGACGGGGTCGGCATCGCGCCGGCCCCGTTCCTTTATCGGCCTAGAAAACGTAGCCGATGCCGGTCGCGATCTTGAACTGGTTGCGGCTGCCGCGCAGATCCGTGAACGGCGTTTTCGCGCCGTCTCCCAACATCCGCGAATAGCCGACCTGCGTCCCGAGAATGAAACCGCGACGTTCCAGGTCGCCATTGAGCGCGTAACCGAACGACAGCTTCGCGCTCGCCTTGAACCAGCCGCCATCCGCCTCGTATTCCGGCAGACCGCTCGCCGCGCTCTGCTCCGGGTTGACCGAGTAGTAATAGCGGGTGAAGTCGCCGTCGCCGTAGAAGGCGCGCACCGCGAGCGAGGCGACCGTCCCGCGGCTGAGCGGCGTGCGATAGGAAATGCCCGGCGTCACCACCATGCCGCCGTGCGCGCCGGCCACGTCCTTGCGGACGTCCGCACCGATGCTGATCCGGTCATAGGCGTGAAAGACCTCCTTCACGACGAGCCGTGCGCCCGCTCCGAGTTCGACCGCCTTGTCGAGCTCGCCTGCGGCCTCGACCACCTCGTCGCCGACCTTCCCGGTGCGATCGCTGCGAAACTTGATCACCGGCCCGCCGTTGAGTTCCAGCCGGTCGCTGAGGTCGACTTCCAGCAGGTCGACCGAGAAGCCCGACGAGCGCGGCGATATCCGGATGCCCCCGATCTCGCCCGCGATCATCGGCAGAGGCTTGAGTTCGTAATCGTTGGATCCGTCGTAGGTGGCCTCGTAGATCGCGCCGATCCCGAGCGCCAGCCAGTTGTCGTCGAATACCGACTTCTCGGGCTCGGCCGACAGCGGGAGGCTCGCCACCGATATGACCTCCGCTTCCTGGGCGAAAGCAGGCGAGGCGCAGGCTGCGACCCACCCCGCTGCCAACGCGGTAAGATATCTTGTCATTATTGCTTTTCCCTAGGGAGGTTCCTGCCTCAACGTCGCTTCGGCGGCTGCGTTCCGCAGGCGCGGGCAAGGCGCATGTCGCGACCGGTCCGGTTGCGATTGCTCCGCGCGGCCCCGTCCCCTAGGGCAGCAGGCGATGAACGGGCGTGTTATCGATATTGCCATTGTCGGCGGCGGCCTTGCCGGCGGCCTCACCGCTCTCGCGGTCCATCGCGCCCGGCCCGATCTGCGGATCGCACTGGTCGAAAGCGGCGACATGCTGGGCGGCAACCACCGGTGGAGCTGGTTTTCCTCCGACATGAGCGACGAGGGTGCTGCGCTCCTCGCCGAATTCCCGAGTGCGGCATGGGACGGCTACGATGTGCGGTTTCCCGGCTACGAGCGGACGCTCGAGACGGGCTATAATTCGCTTTCTTCGGTCGATTTCGACAAGCGCCTGCGCGAACTTCTGCCCGAGGGATCCATCCTCGCCGGCCGGAAGGTCGCATCGCTCGGCGCACACGGCATCGTACTTGCCGATGGCGAACCGGTCGAGGCGCGCGCGGTCATCGATGCGCGCGGGATCACCCGGGCCGACGATCTGGAAGGCGGGTGGCAGGTGTTCATGGGCAGGCATATCCGGACAGTGCGCCCCCACGGGATCGATCGGCCTATCATCATGGATGCGACGGTCGAACAGCACGACGCCTATCGCTTCGTCTACACCCTGCCGCTCGGCCCCGACGAACTGTTCGTCGAAGACACCTATTACGCCGACAGCCCTCTGCTCGACCGCGCGGTTCTCTCGGCACGGATCGACGCCTATTGTGCCGAGCATGGCTGGACGGGCGATGAGATCGGCAGCGAGACGGGCGTCTTGCCGGTCATCACCGGCGGCGACTTCGACCGGTTTCGCGCCAGCCAGGCCATTCCCGGCGTCGCCACCATCGGCGCGCGCGGCGGCCTGACCCATCCGCTGACCAGCTACACATTGTCCTTCGCGGTCGAGACCGCCCTTGCCATCGCCGGCGATGCCGACCTGTCCGGGGACGAACTGGCCGCCACAATCGACCAGCGCGCCCGGACCCATTGGCGAGGTACGCAGTTTTATCGCAAACTCGGCCGCATGCTCTTCGGCGCGGCCAAACCCAAGGAACGATACAAGGTGTTTGCACGCTTCTACCGCATGCCCGAACCGCTCATCGAACGGTTCTATGCCGGGCGATCCAATACCCTCGACGAAGCCATGGTCCTGTCGGGCAAACCGCCCGTTCCGGTGCTCGCCGCGATGCGGGCCCTCGCCACGCGCGGCAATCCGCTGGTGATGCCGTCATGAGCGCCGAAGGCAGGAGCGCCTGCGTCATCGGCTCGGGCTTCGGCGGTCTGGCGCTTGCCATCCGCCTGCAATCGGCAGGCGTATCGACGACCATCGTCGAGGGCCGCGACAAGCCCGGCGGCCGTGCATATTACTGGGATCGCGAAGGCTTCACCTTCGATGCCGGGCCGACCGTGATCACCGATCCGCCCTGCCTCGAAGAGCTCTGGGCGATCAGCGGGCACGACATGGCCAAGGACGTCGAGCTGATGCCGGTCAGCCCGTTCTACCGGCTCAACTGGCCCGACGGTACCAATTTCGATTACTCGAACGACGAGGCGCACCTCCTGTCCGAGATCAACCGGGTCGCCCCCGGCGATGTCGGCGGATACAATGAATTTCTCGAGTATTCCGAGGGCGTGTGGCGCGAGGGCTATCTCAAGCTCGGCACCGTGCCGTTCCTCGATTTCGCCAGCATGGTGAAGGCCGCCCCCGCGCTCGCGAAGTACCAGGCGTGGCGCAGCGTCTATTCGATCGTCAGCAAATACGTGAAATCGGAAAAGCTGCGCGAGGCGCTGAGCTTCCACACGCTGCTGGTCGGCGGCAACCCGATGAAGACCAGCGCGATCTACGCCCTGATCCACAAGCTGGAAAAGGACGGCGGCGTATGGTGGGCGCGTGGCGGGACCAATCGCCTCGTCGCCGGCATGATCCGCCATTTCGAGCGGCTGGGCGGCACGCTCCGCCTCGCCGATCCGGTGGTGAAGGTTCACACTGTCGGTACCCGCGCGAGCGAGGTCGAGACCGCCAGCGGCTGGAAGCAGCGTTTCGATGCGGTCGCTTCCAATGCCGACATCGTGCACAGCTACAAGGACCTGCTGGCAGGCACCAAGCGGGGCACCAAGAACGCGGCGAGCCTTGCGAAGAAGAGCTTCAGCCCGTCGCTGTTCGTGGTCCATTTCGGGCTCGAGGGGAGCTGGCCCGGCATCCCGCACCACATGATCCTGTTCGGCCCGCGCTATAAGGGCCTGCTCGAGGACATCTACGACACGGGCGTGCTGCCGGCCGATTTCTCGATCTACCTGCACCATCCCACGGTCACCGACCCGAGCATGGCGCCCGCGGGCAAGAGCACGTTCTACGCGCTCGTGCCGGTCGCCCACATGGGGAAGCTGGCGGTCGACTGGGACCAGGTCGGCCCGATGCTGGAAAAGCGCATCCTCGACGAGATCGGGCGGCGGCTGATTCCGGACATCCACGACCGCATCGTCACCAAGTTCCATTACGCGCCGAGCGACTTCGCGACCGATCTCAATGCCCACATGGGCAGCGCTTTCAGTCTCGAGCCGGTGTTAACCCAGTCGGCATATTTCCGTGGCCATAACCGGGACGACGTGATCGAGAATTTCTACCTCGTGGGCGCGGGCACGCATCCGGGCGCCGGGATTCCCGGCGTGGTCGGCAGTGCCAAGGCTACAGCGGGGTTGATGCTGCAGGACCTGTCGGCGTGAAGCGCCTCGCGGTCTATTGCGGTTCCGCCACTCCGGCGGACGAGCGCTATATCAAGCTGGCCCGGCAGGTCGGCATGACGCTGGCCGCGCGCGGGATCGGCGTCGTGTATGGCGGCGGCAGGCTCGGGCTGATGGGTGCGGTCGCATCGGGCGCGCTGGAAGCGGGCGGCGAGGTCATCGGCGTCATTCCCGAAGCGCTCGCCAATTCCGAAGTCGCCAATACCGACTGCACCGAGCTGCGCACGGTGTCGGGCATGCACGAGCGCAAGCAGGCCTTCACCGACCTGTCCGACGGGTTCGTCACCATTCCCGGCGGGGTCGGAACGATGGACGAGCTGTGGGAAGCGGTGAGCTGGGCCCAGCTCGGATACCACACCAAGCCGGTCGGCCTGCTCAACGCTTTCGGCTTCTACGACGACCTGATCGCGTTCAACGCCAAGATGGCCGAGGTCGGCTTCGTGCGGCCCGCGCACCAAGGCATCATCATCGCCCGCGATCACCTGGCCGACCTGCTCGCGGCGATGGCGGATTACCAGCCGCATACGCCGATCTTCCGGATGAAAGCCGAGGATCTTTGAGCCCGCCCCGCGTCTTCGGGAAGGCCCGGCGGCCACGCCAGAAGCGCCTGAAGCGCGGCGAAAGGATGCTCGCCCCGTCGCGCATCATGCGCCCGACGATGGCAGTCGCGGGCGGAGGCCGGATGCGCGCGCCGCTGGTCGCCAAGGCGCGGGACATGATCGCCAGGGGCTCGACCAGTTTCACCGCGGCGAGCATGCTGTTCGCCCGCGGCACGCGCGAGCGGACCTGGCTGCTCTATGCCTGGTGCCGCCGTTGCGACGACATAGCCGACGGGCAGGAACTGGGCGGCGAGCTCAAGCCGCAGGCCAATACCGAGGATCTCGTCACCGGCATCCGCGTGCTCACCAGGCGGGCGCTGGAAGGCCAGCCCACGGCCGATATCGGCTTCGATTCCTTCGGGCAGGTCGCGAGCGAGGCAGGCCTGACGATGGAAGAGGCCGAAGAGGTCATCAAGGGCTTCGAACTCGACGGCGACGGGTGGCGGCCGCGCACCGAAAAGGACCTCATCCGCTATTGCTACCACGTGGCAGGCGCGGTCGGCGTGCTAATGGCGCGGGTGATGGGCGTGCCGCGCGATGCGGACGAAGTGCTCGACCGGGCATGCGACCTCGGCATCGCCTTCCAGCTCGCGAACATCGCGCGCGACCTCGACGAAGACGATGCGGGCGGGCGCTGCTACCTGCCGCAGGAGTGGCTGGCCGAGATCGACGTGCCGCCCGGCCAGCACATGAAGCCACCCTATCGCTTCGCCACTTCGGCACTTGCCGCAAGGCTGGTGCAGCGGATGGAGCAATACGAGGCGGCGGCCAAGCTGGGCGCCGCGCATCTCCATTTCCGGCAGCGCTGGGCAGTCCTTTCTGCCGCGCGCATCTACGGCGCGATCGGGCGCAAGGTGCGCGATCGGGGTCAGCTTGCGTGGAACAGCCGCGTGCATACGACCACGCCCGAAAAGATCTGGCACGTCGCCGCCGCCATGTGGGAAGCGGCGGTCAACAGGCCGATCATCCCGGAGCAGATGCCGCGCTATGGCCGCGCCGATTTCCTGACGCCGCCCGCGCCCCCGCTCGCCCCGCTGGACGAGGGCATCGCGGAACGCTAGCTCCGCCGGCATGATTTCCAAGCTCCTGATCGCCAATCGCGGCGAGATCGCCTGCCGCATCATCCGCACCGCGCGCCGCATGGGGATCGCCACCGTGGCGGTCTATTCCGATGCCGATGCCAAGGCGCTGCATGTGCGCCAGGCCGACGAGGCGGTGCATATCGGACCATCGCCGGCGGCCGAGAGCTACCTTGTGGGCGAGAAGATCATTGCAGCGGCGAAGCAGACCGGTGCCGATGCGATCCATCCGGGTTACGGCTTCCTTTCGGAGAACGCCGGGTTCGCGCAGGCCGTGATCGATGCGGGCCTCATTTGGGTTGGCCCAAAGCCTGCCAGCATCGAGGCCATGGGCCTGAAGGACGCCGCCAAGAAGCTGATGCGCGCGGCGGGCGTGCCGGTGACGCCGGGCTACGAGGGCGAGGACCAGTCGGTCGAGCGCCTGAAGCAGGAAGCCGACGCCATCGGCTACCCCGTATTGATCAAGGCGGTCGCGGGCGGCGGCGGCAAGGGGATGCGCAAGGTCGACGCGCCGGAGGACTTCGAGGCCGCGCTGGAATCCTGCCGGCGCGAGGCCAAGGCGAGCTTCTCCAATGACGAGGTCTTGCTCGAAAAGTGGATCACCTCGCCACGCCATATTGAGGTGCAGGTCTTTGGCGACAGCCACGGCAATGTCGTCCACCTCTTCGAACGCGACTGCTCGCTCCAGCGCCGCCACCAGAAGGTGATCGAGGAAGCCCCCGCACCCGGCATGGACGAGGCGACGCGGCAGGAAATCTGCGCCGCCGCCGTCCGCGCGGCAAAAGCGGTCGACTACGAAGGCGCGGGCACGATCGAATTCATCGCTGATGCCAGCGAAGGCCTGCGCGCCGACCGCATCTTCTTCATGGAGATGAATACGCGTTTGCAGGTCGAGCACCCGGTGACCGAGGAAATCACCGGGGTCGATCTGGTCGAGTGGCAGCTGCGCGTGGCGAGCGGGGAGCCGATCCCGCTGAAGCAGGAGGAGTTGTCGATCAACGGCCACGCGATCGAAGCGCGGCTCTATGCGGAAGACCCGGCGAAGGGGTTCTTGCCGAGCACGGGACGGCTTGACGAATTTTACATTCCGACGCTTCACGCGCGCGTCGAGACCGGTGTCGAAGAGGGCAGCTCCGTATCGCCATTTTACGACCCGATGATTGCGAAGGTCGTTGTTCACGCACCCTCGAGAAGGAGAGCCATTGCTGCCCTCCAAGAAGAACTCGATGGCACTCTAGTTCACCCGGTCAAGACAAACGCAGGCTTCCTTTGGCTCTGCTTGTCGGACAGCGCATTCCAAGACGCCGATCTCGACACGGGCCTGATCGAACGACGAGGCGAAGCGCTGATGCCGCCAGCCGATCCGTCCCTTGCGAACCTAGATGTAGCTGCGGCAGCCGAGGCTTTGAGTTGGGAATGGAGGGAGGATACAATCCCAGGGCACAAGGCGCGCGAACTTACTGGGCTTCGGTTGAACGGACCTGCTCGCCGTGACGTCCATTTTATCTTGCCCTCGGGTGAGTCAGCCTCAGGGCAAATCACTCGTAGAGCGCAAGAAGACGACCAATTCGAGGTGTGGACCCGCGACACGGGCGAGGGAATACTGATTGTCGAGCAGGGCCAAACCTATTTTCTCAGACGAAGGGTTGACGGCACCGGCCACGCCTCCGCCGCCGACGGAGCGATCCTCGCGCCGATGCCGGGCAAGGTCATCGCGGTCGATGTCGCCGAGGGCCAGGCGGTCACCGCCGGGCAGCGGCTCATGGTGCTCGAGGCGATGAAGATGGAGCACGCGCTCACGGCACCCTTCGACGGGACTGTGACCGAACTCAACGCCAGCGAAGGCGGGCAGGTGCAGGTCGAAGCCGTGCTGGCGGTTGTCGAGCCGAAAGAAGAATAGGGCTTCCCTTTCGCCGTATCCCTTGCGAGCGTGCCCGACGAGGAGAGAGGGCGCTCATGAGCTGGGAAAAGGAACTCGATGAACTCCGCCACCGCGAGGCGCTGGCCGAGCAGATGGGCGGGCCGGACAAGGTCGCGCGCCAGCACGGGCGCGGCAAGATGGATGCGCGCGCACGGCTCGCCGCGCTGGTCGATCCCGGCAGCTTCCGCGAGATCGGCAAGATCGCCGGCAAGGGCTCCTACGACGAGAACGGCGAACTGACCGGCGTCCTGCCCGCACCCTTCCTGTTCGGCAAGGCGACCATCAACGGGCGGCCGGTGGTCGCCACCGCGGACGACTTCACCATTCGCGGCGGCGCGGCGGATGCGGGGATCGGCCGCAAGATGGAGCAGGCCGAGAAGATGGCGCACGAGCTGCGCCTGCCCATCATCCGCATGATCGACGGCACGGGCGGCGGCGGCTCGGTCAAGACGCTGGAGATGATCGGCGCAACCTATATCCCGGCGGTCCACATGTGGGGCGAAGTGGTCGAAAATCTCGACCGCGTGCCCGTGGTGGCCCTGGCGCTCGGCCCGACAGCCGGGCTCGGCGCGGCACGGATCGTCGCCAGCCATTATTCGATCATGGTCAAGGGCCTCAGCCAGATCTTCGCCGCCGGTCCCGCGGTGGTCGACGGGCTGGGCGATGCGTGGAAGGACGGCGCGGCAAGCCACGAGGAAGCCAAGGAGAACCTGGGCGGAAGCGGCATACATACTCGCAACGGCGTGGTCGATGACGAGGTCGCTAGCGAGGCAGAGGCCTTTGCCCGTGCCCGCCATTTCCTCAGCTTCATGCCCGAGCACGTCGGCCAGTTGGCGCGGCGCGTCGAAACCGGCGACCCGGCCGATCGCCGCGAAGAAGCGCTTCTCGATCTCGTCCCGCGCGAAGACAAGCAGGTCTATTCGATGCGGCGCGCGATGGAGATGGTGTTCGACCGTGGAACGGTGTTTGAAATCGGCCGCATGTGGGGCCGCGCCTCCATCACTGCCCTCGCCCGTCTCGACGGCTGGCCGGTGATGGTGCTGGCCAACGACCCCTCCTACCTCGGCGGATCATGGGACGCGAAGACGAGCGAGAAGGTCGAACGCTTTGTCAAACTGGCAGACCTGTTTCGCCTGCCCATCGTCCACCTGGTCGACAATCCAGGTTTCATGATCGGGCGCGAGGCGGAGATGGCGGGCACTATCCGTTACGGCGTGCAGGCGATGAACGCGGTCTACAAGGCGACCGTCCCGCTTGCCTCGATCGTCATGCGGCGTGCCTACGGCATCGCGGGCAGCGCGATGAGCAACGCCGATACCTACCAGTACCGCTATTGCTGGCCGAGCGGCGACTGGGGCAGCCTGCCGATCGCGGGCGGGCTGGAGGTCGCCTACAAGTCCGAGATCGAGGCGGCCGACGATCCGGCGGCGGAACTGCAAGCGATCCGCGAGCGGCTGGACAAGGTGACCAGCCCGTTCCGCAGCGCCGAGCGCTTCAACGTCGAGGATATCATCGACCCGCGCGACACGAGGCCCTTGCTGTGCGAGTTCGCGGGTCTTGCCTGGCGAAGGCTGGCCGCCGGGGCTTAAAGCCCTTCGTGCATGGCGAGGTAGCGGCGCGCCTGCCCCGGTCGGCGGAACAGCTTGCCCCGCTCGCTGAACAGCACCAGCAGCAGACAGGCGAGGCTGCAGCCGAACAGCGCGAAGGCGATCGGCTTGGCCGTCCCGTCGTAGATCTGGCCGATGCCGATGCCGATCAGCGCGGCTCCGCCCATGCGGATGAAGCCCTGCGCCGAGCTGGCCGAGCCGGCAGTATGCTCGAACGGCTGCATCGCGATCGAGCCGAAGTTCGCGCCCATGAAGCCGAGCAGGCACAGATTGCCCGCCATCAGCGGCACAAACCAGGCGAGCGATCCGGGCTGGAACAGCGCCGCATAGACTTGCATCCCGGCGATCGCGATGAAGGTGCAAAGCGCCGTGTGGCTCACTCGCCGGGCGCCGAAGCGTTCGACGATGCGCGAATTCGCAAAGCTCGACACGGCGAGCGTCGATGCCGTCATGCCGAAGATCAGCGGGAAGTATTCGTCGGCATCGAAGTGCTCGCCGATCAGCTGCTGCGCGGAATTGATGTAGCCGAACAGCGCGCCGAAAGTGAGCGAGGATCCGATGACATAGCCCGATGCGGTGCGCGTGGTCAGCGTCAGCGGCAGGTTGTGGAACACGGTCTTGAGGTCGATCGGCTGCCGATCCATCGGGTCGAGCGTTTCGGGAAGCCGGCGGAAAGCCCACACCCAGACGACACTGGCGATGGCCGCCATGGCGATGAAGACCCAGGGCCAGGTCGCGAAGCCCAGCACCGCCTGCCCGAGGCTGGGCGCGAGCACCGGCACGACCATGAAAACGATGAAGATCGTGCTCATCAACCGGGCCATCGCATCGCCTTCGAACCGATCGCGGATGATCGCGGCGGGCAGCACGCCCAGCCCGGCGGTGGCGAATCCCTGCAGCGCGCGCAGCACCAGGAGCATGTCGAAACTGGGCGCGAAGGCACAGGCGATGGAGAAGCCGACATAGGCCGCGAAGCTGACCCACAACACGCGCCTGCGGCCGAAGCGGTCGGCGAAGCTGCCCGGAACGAGGCACCCGACGCCGGTCGCGAGCAGGTAGATGCCGACGACCAGCTGGCGCCGGTTGGGGTCGGTCACCCCGTAGCTTCCGGCAATTTCGTCGAGCGCGGGCAGCATCGCGTCGATCGCCAGCGCGCCCAGGCTCATCACTGCCGCCATCAGGGCGACGAACTCGCCCCGTCCGATGCTGCGTCGGCTGTCGTCGCTGGCGTGGATGCGGGTGATCATCGCGAGGCCCATGCCTGTTGCGCTGCAGCATGGGAAGCGTTTTCCCGTGCAACCTGCTTCAATTGCCAGTCGCGTGCGCTTATTCTCGGGTGATGGACGAACAGGCGACGGCGGAGGAGGAACAAGAGGGCGAAGCCGCCGGCCTGCGCAAGATAATCCACGTGGACATGGACGCGTTTTTCGCGAGCGTCGAACAGCGCGACAATCCGGAATTGCAAGGCAGGCCGGTAGCGGTCGGCGGGTCGAGCGGGCGCGGCGTCGTTGCCGCCGCAAGCTACGAAGCCAGAAAATTCGGCGTCAGGAGCGCCATGCCCTCGGTCACGGCCAAGCGGCTGTGCCCGGACCTCATCTTCGTCAAGAGCCGCTTCGACGCCTATCGCGAGGTCTCCCAGCAGATCCGCGCGATCTTCCGTCACCACACCGAACTGGTCGAACCCTTGAGCCTCGACGAAGCATATCTCGACGTGACCGAGGATCGGCTGGGGATCGGCTCGGCGACGCGCATAGCGCAGATGATCCGGCAGGAGATCAAGGCCAAGACCCGGCTGACCGCGAGCGCCGGGGTCAGCTACAACAAGTTCCTCGCCAAGCTCGCCAGCGACCAGAACAAGCCGGACGGAATCTGCGTCATCAGGCCCGGCCAGGGCGCCGATTTCGTCCAGTCGCTGCCAGTCAGGCGATTCCACGGTGTCGGTCCCAAGGGCGCGGAGAAGATGGCCAGGCTGGGGATCGAGACCGGCGCGGATCTCGCGGGAAAAGACATCGCGTTCCTGCGTGCGAACTTCGGGAGCTTTGCGGATTATCTCTATCGCGCGGCGCGCGGGATCGACCTGCGGCCCGTGCGCTCCAACCGTATCCGCAAGTCGGTCGGCGGGGAGCGGACGTTCTCGGAGGACATCTCGAGCGGACCGGCCTTGCGCGAAACGCTGGAGAACATCGTCGACATCGTGTGGGAGCGGATCGAGCGCGCCGAGGCAAAGGGGCGGACGGTCACGCTCAAGATGAAATACACCGATTTCCAGATCATGACCCGGGCGAAATCGCTGTCCGAGAACGTGCGCGACAAGGCGCATTTCGCCCAGATCGGTCGCGCGCTGCTGGAGGAATCGCTGCCACTGCCGTTGCCGATCAGGCTGATGGGGCTGACGCTGTCGAACCTCGAAGGGGTGGAAAAGAAGGTGGTGCGCGACGAGGCGCAGTTGCGCCTTCTCTAGGAGCCTGTCCGCATGTGCTCGCGCCAGAGTTCGAGCCGTGCGCGGGTCAGCTTGCTCAATGGCTCGGGCAGCGAATTGGCCGGAAAGAGCCGCGCTTCGGCAATCTCGCGTCCGTCGGCCTCGGGCATATCGGTGATCGTGCCGAGGTATACATGGGCCCGGTGGGGTGAGCCGGAGATCGTCTCGTTCAGCACGCCGATGCAACGCAGCCCCGTCACCTCGCAGCCGATTTCCTCGCGCGTTTCACGCCGCACGGCATCCTCCGGGCTTTCGCCACGGGCGAGCCCGCCCCCCGGCAAGCACCAGGATGGCGTGCCATAGCTGTGACGCACCAGCACGACCCGGCCTTCCAGGTCACGCAGAATGGTGGAGACTCCCTCGATCCGCGTGCCGCGCCAGATGCGCCAGCGATGGCGGACGCGATGCGCGATCCGCAAGGCGACCCGGTGGACCGGGCGCGGGATCAGGCGAAGCACGTGACGGGCTGGCTGGCGGCGGCTAGAAGACGCGCGACCGGCAAGTCGTGCTCGCCACGAACCGCGGCATCGAAAACGGCGCGCTTGTCTGCCCCTTCGCCGAGGGTGAAGAGGATCTCGTCGCTGTCGAGCAGCGACGGCATGGTCAGCGTGATCCGGTCGAACGGGGCTTCGGGCGGGAGCGGATCGGGCGTCAGCTGCCGCACCTGTGCCGGGTCATCGACCTGCGGATCGGTATTGGGAAACAGCGACGCGATATGCCCGTCCGCACCCATGCCGAGCCAGGCGAGCGCGAAATGCGGGATGGCCTCCATCACCGTCAGCGGCGCGACCTCGGCCCCGACGGGTTCGAAGATCGCGCGGATCCGTCCGCGATTGCTCGCCGGATGATCGAGCGGCACAACGCGGTCGTCGCCTGCAAAGATCACGATGCGCGACCAGGCGAGCTCGGCCTTCGCCAGCTCCTCCATGATCGGGAACGGCGTCGAACCTCCGGGCACGGTGATCGCCAACGGGCCCTCGCCCGCGGCCAGCGCCGAACGCAGGCGAGACTCGATCCAGTCTGCGATCGCGGATGATCCGGCGTCTTCGATGACAGTGACGTTGTCCATCGCCCTCCCATAACGAAAAAAGCCGCGGTCGCCTATCGCGCCGCGGCTCTCTTCCGGTGATGGGCGAAACGTTACTTGGCGGTCTGGTTGAGGAACCAGACGCGCTCCTCTGCCTGGTCGATCCAGTCGTCGACGAGGCCGTTCGTGGCATTGTCGTTCGCTTCTTCGGACGTCTGCTTCACCTGTTCGAGCCGTTCGAGCAACTTGCGATTGTCGTCCCGCAATTCGGCGACCATCGCATCCGGCGTCAGCGTCACGTCGTCCTGGTCCTTGATCGCGGTGATCTTGGCGACCGACCCGACCGAGGTCAGCGTGTATTCGTCGTTCTTGCGTACGCGTTCGCCGATCACGTCGACCAGCGAGATGATCTGCGCGGCCTGTTCGTCGAACAGCAGGTGCAGGTCGCGAAAGCGCGGACCCGCGATGTGCCAGTGGAAGTTCTTGGTCTTGATGTAGAGCGCCAGGTGATCGGCGAGCGCGCCGTTCAGCGCTTCGATCAGCGCGGTTTTCGAATTGTTGCCACTGTCGGCCATGTGTCGGCTCCTCTTCGTCTTCGTCGTTCGGGTGTTATCCCATCAACGGTCCGGCACGTCCCGGGTTGCATGAGGATTCGTCATCGAAATGAACGAGTAAGTCAAGCAATAGGCCGCTATTGAGCGAAAGCGCCGAAATAGAACGCTCCGGCTGCGAGGACCGTCGCAGCTCCATAGCGAGCGTTTACCCCGAATTTCTCCGCCCCGCCACGCAGGGCAAGCGCTGCCGCGACACCCGTTCCCATCGCCAGCCCCGCCGAGAGGCCGGTAAAATCCGATGCGATCAGGCCGAGTGCCAAGGCGAGCGATGCCACCCCGTCACGGATCGCGAAGGCGGCAGCGACGAGCCCGATGGCAAAGCCCGAACGGGTCGGCTCGGCAGGCTCGACCAGCGCGTAGGGTTTCAGCACGAGGAACACCGTCACCGCGAGCAGGCCTGCGGCTGCCGCTCGCGCGAGTTCGTGCCCCAGCACAGGAGTGATCGCAGCGCCGGCCAGCAGCAGCAAGCCGATGATCGCGAGCTGGCCGACGAAGGCCGGGACCAGCAGCGCGCTACGCACATCTGCCTTGCGCCCGAGCACATCAAGCAGGCGCGCCACGTTTCCCGAAAGTCCGGTAAAGAGCGCGGCTATCAGCCCGTATATTGCCAGCGCCACCCCTCGATCAGCCGAGGTGCTGCCAGGGTCCGGTAATCGCCAGCGTGGCTGCAGGGCTGTAGCTGTTGACGAACAGTACCCGCCCATCCGGAGAGAAGCAGGCCCCTGCCCACTCGGTCTGGCGGCGCAGCTTGGCCAGCGGATAAGCGCGCCCGTCCCGCGTCACGCCGCGAAGGTGGTTGTCGACCACCTCGGTGTACTGGTCCTCGCAAACAATCAGCTGGCCGTCCGGCGCGATCGTGAGATTGTCGCCGTAATTGAACTGGTCGGGATCGGTGCTCTCGTAGAACAGCGACACGGTCTCGCGCGATCCGTCGAACGCCGGGCGCAAGCGGAAGATCTGGCCGAGCTTGGCCGCACCGCCGCTGGTACAGGCGAAATAGAGTTCGCCATCGCCCATGTGGATCCCCTCGCCGCGGGCGAAGCGCGCGCACCCCTTGGCGGCACCACGCTGGCGCAGGTCGTCTTTGGGTGCCTCCACATCGTCCATGACGACCCATTCGACCGCGTATTCACGCTCGCGCGGCATGTTCGAACCATCCCAGTTGCGCGTATCGTCGAGGCCGACGATCCGCATCGCCTGCAGTTGCCCGCCCTCGGCCAGCCGCTTTCCGCTGTTGGGCACGAAGCGATACAGCAGCGAATCGTCGCGATCCTCGGTCAGGTAGATCAGGCCATTGCGCGGATCGACACAGGCCGCCTCGTGATTGAAGCGGCCCATGGCCTTCAGCGGCACCGCATCGATGAGACCCGTCGCCGTCGCCGGGACTTCGAATATCCAGCCGTGATTCTTGTCGAGGCCCTCGCCATAACGCTGGCCGGGTCCGGTCACCGCCTCCTCGCAGGTCAGCCAGCTTCCCCAAGGGGTAGTCCCGCCTGCGCAATTGCGAATCGTTCCGGCGAGCGAGCGGAATTGCTTCTCCACGGCGAGCGTGCGCGCATCGAGCACGATGTTGGTCGTGCCGCCCGGCAGAACCAGCCCGTCGCGCTTGCCGAAACCCTTGGGGAGCGGATCGCCGATGTCCTGCCCGGGCATGAGTTCGTGATTGCGGACCAGCACCAGCTTGCCGCCGCCGATGTCGAAGCAGCCCATGCCGTCGGCCGCATCGGGCACCGAACCGCCATCGTCCATCCGGTCGCCGAGCTTCGAGAGGATCCGGTACGAAAAGCCCTGCGGCAAGTCGATGAAGCCAGCAGGATCGGCAACGAGATCGCCATAGCCGGCCACGCGCGGACTGCCGGTACCGGCCGGGCCGCGCACGCTGCATCCGCTGGCGACCAGCGCCGCCATGGCGACGGCCGTCGAGCCGAGGAACTGCCTGCGATCCTGGATGGGCATTTTCACTACTGGTTTCTCCTGCGCGCGAATTTTGCTTGCTCCGGCCATAGTGACGCGGAATGGTCCCGGTAAACAACCGAAATGACAAATGGGAGATAGCGATGAAACTTGAACAGGGCATGGCGGCAGTCGTTACCGGCGGCGCATCGGGGCTCGGGCGGGCGAGTGCGCAGGCCTTGGCGGATCAGGGCCTGAAGGTCGCGATCTTCGACATCAACGATGAAGCCGGCGAGGAACACGCACAGGCCATCGGCGGAACCTTCCACCATGTCGACATCATGGACGAGCAATCGGTCGAGGACGGCTTCGTCGCCGCCCGGGCAGCCAACGGGCAGGAGCGCGTGACCGTCCACTGCGCGATGGCGAGCCAGCGCGGCAAGACCATCGGCTGGGACAAGGAATCGGGCGGCTACAAGCGCCTGCCGACCGAACATTACGAATTCGGCGCACGCGGCGTGCTGGTCGCCAGCTATCGCGTCGCCTCGATCTCGGCGCTCGGCATGGCGAATGCCGAACCGGTCAACGACGATGGCGAGCGCGGCTCGATCACGCTGACCGCCAGCGTCGCGGCGCAGGACGGCCAGATAGGCCAGGTGATCTACGGCAGCTGCAAGGCAGGAGTGAACGGGCTCGTCCTGCCGATGGCGCGCGACCTGATGGACCTCGGCATCCGGGTCAATTCGGTAATGCCCGGCATCTTCGCGACCCCGCTGATGCTCGGCATGAAGGACCGCAACCCGCAGATGTGGGACCAGCTCAACGCCAGCGTTCCCTTTCCCAAGCGGCTGGGCGAACCGGAGGAATTCGCGTCGCTGATCGTCGAGATCGCGCGCAATACCTATCTCAACGGGCACCAGTTCCGCATCGACGGCGCAATCCGGATGCCGCCCAAGTAGGGGGCGCGGGTCAGGCGAGCTTGGCCAAGCCGTCACGAATGGCGGCGACCAGTTCGAGCGGGTGATCCGCCAGCAGGTGATGATAGGCATCCTCGACCACGGTGGTGAACCGCAGGTCGTCGATCATCGCCTCGAGGTCCGCGAGCTGACCGTCGGCGAAGAGCGCGGATTTCTCTCCGATGATGACGCCCATCGGCACGCGCGGCTCGACGCCCAGGTCGCCGCGCTCGAACTTCTGCCAGAAACGCGGATCGAAGCGCCATGTCCAGCCGCCCGGCGCCTCGTCCGTTTCCGGCACCTCGTGCAGCGCATTGCGCGCCATCCAGTCGATGATCGCGGGCTCGCCGTGGTCCTGTTCCGGCATGAACCGGAACCGCCGCAGGGCGGATGCGACGGAGGGGTAACGGGGGTTCTGGTCGCGGCCTTGTGCGAGGCGCGGAGGCGGCCCGCCGTCGGGCCTCGGCGGTGTCGAATCGACCATGATTGCGCCCGCGATGGCCTCGGGATGGGTCCGCGCGAGATTGAGAGTCGGGAAACCGCCGAAGGAATGGGCGACGATCACCGGTGGCGATCCCGAGGCGGCCAGCCCGGCGGCATCGATCGCGCCGAGCGCCTCGCGCACGAAGATCGGAATCTCATAATGCTCGCGCCAGTCCGACCCGCCCATGCCCGACCACGATATCGCGGCGCAGCGATGGGTATCCGCAAACTGCGGCGCGATGAAACTCCACCAGTCGGCATGGGCCGCATTGCCGTGGAGGAACAGGAGGCCGGGCTTGCCCACCTCGCCCCATGTCAGCAGCTCGATCCGGGCACCGTCGACCTTGAACGTCGAGCGCTCTGGTGCATGCGCGATGGCCTCGTCGAACCACTCGGGAGCAGGAGGCCGTTCGCCGTCGAAGCGGCCAAGGAGCGTTCCGTCATAATCCGGATGCTCCGATGCGATTTGCGTCAAACCCCGACCCCATCGTCACGTTGCAAAAAGCTACCATTGCCTCGCCGTTGCCGCTTGGCAAGCGATCGACCGGCAAAATTCGGGAAGGGCTGGAGCGGGTAGCGGGAATCGAACCCGCGCGTTCAGCATGGGAAGCTGACAGGCTACCATTACATCATACCCGCGCTCCGGGCCGCGGGCATTTGCCCGACTGCGCCGCGGCGGTCAATCGCCAAGCGTATCTCGGAACCGGGAAGACCTGCCACTAGTCATAGGTGGAGGGGGCACCGTCTTGCGGAAGCGAAGCCAGCCCGCCATGGAGCCGGGCAAAGGAGATTACCGATGCGCACAGTCGACCATTTCATTTCGGGCGGAGCGGGTGGCTCGGCCGGACGCACGCACAAGATCTGGAACCCGTCGACGGGCGAGGTCCAGGCCGAAGTTCCGCTGGGCGATGCGGCGCTGCTGCAGCGAGCGGTCGATGCGGCCAAGAAGGTCCAGCCCGAATGGGCGGCGACCAATCCCCAGCGCCGGGCGCGCGTCATGTTCGATTTCAAGCGGCTGGTCGAAGAGAACAAGCAGGCACTGGCCGAACTGCTGTCGAGCGAACACGGCAAGGTCGTCGACGACGCGCACGGCGACGTGCAGCGCGGGCTTGAGGTGATCGAGTTCGCTTGCGGCATCCCGCAAGCGCTCAAGGGCGAATATACCCAGGGTGCAGGCCCGGGTATCGACGTCTATTCGATGCGCCAGCCGCTCGGCATCGGGGCGGGCATCACCCCTTTCAACTTCCCGGCGATGATCCCGATGTGGATGTTCGGAATGGCGATCGCGGCGGGCAACGCGTTCATCCTCAAGCCCTCGGAGCGCGACCCGAGCGTGCCGGTCAGGCTCGCGCAGCTGTTTCTCGAGGCCGGTGCGCCCGAGGGGCTGCTGCAGGTGGTCCACGGCGACAAGGAAATGGTCGACGCGATCCTCGACCATCCCGACATCCCCGCGATCAGCTTCGTCGGCTCGTCCGACATCGCACAATACATCTACTCGCGCGGCTCGGCCAACGCCAAGCGCGTCCAGGCTTTCGGCGGGGCGAAGAACCACGGCATCGTGATGCCCGACGCCGATCTCGACATGGTCGTGAACGATCTTGCCGGGGCGGCTTTCGGCAGCGCGGGCGAGCGCTGCATGGCACTGCCGGTGGTGGTCCCGGTCGGCGACGACACGGCCGAGCGGCTGAGGGAAAAGCTGATCCCGGCGATCAACGCGTTGCGCGTCGGCGTCTCAAACGATCCCGATGCACATTACGGCCCGGTCGTCACGCCCGAGCACAAGGTGCGGATCGAGCAATGGATCGACACCGCCGAGAAGGAAGGTGCCGAAGTCGTCATCGACGGTCGCGGTTTCAGCCTGCAGGGGCACGAGGACGGTTTCTTCGTCGGGCCGACGCTGCTCGACCACGTCACGCCGAAGATGGAGAGCTACCAGGAGGAAATCTTCGGGCCGGTTCTCCAGATCGTGCGCGCGAAGGATTTCGAGGAGGCCGTGCGGCTGCCCTCCGAACACCAGTACGGCAACGGCGTCGCCATCTTCACCCGCAACGGCCATGCGGCGCGCGAATTCGCCTCCCGCGTCAATGTCGGCATGGTCGGCATCAACGTCCCGATTCCGGTACCGGTCAGCTACCACAGCTTCGGCGGGTGGAAGCGTTCGGGCTTCGGCGACATCGACCAGTACGGCATGGAAGGCCTCAAGTTCTGGACCAAGAACAAGAAGGTCACCCAGCGTTGGCCGGACGGTGGCGGCGACGGGTCGAACGCCTTCGTCATCCCGACGATGGGCTGATCGCAATGCGTCGCGCCCTTGCATCGATCGGGATCCTCGCGAGCGCCGCGCTGCTCGCGGGTTGTGGCCAGTCGACCTCGCCCGATCCGAGTGAAACCGCAATTCCGGTAGAACCCGACGGCGGGATCGGCGATGGCGCGGGGCCTCCGGAGGGCTCGGCGGACACGATCCCCATGGCGCTCTACGGGCGCTGGGGCATCAGCCCCGGCGATTGCACGGATGCCAACGGCGATGCGAAAGGTTCGATCGAGATCTCGGCGGACGGCCTGAAGTTCTACGAATCGCGGGCTGTCGTCGACACGGTTGCCACCCGTTCGGACGACGGCATCCGCGCGACCTACGCCTTCACCGGCGAGGGGCAGGAATGGTCGCGTGACATCGAACTCGAACTGGCCGATGGCGGGACCAGCCTGATCCGGACCGAGTTCGGCCCCGAAGCCATCCCGGAACCCCTGACCTACGCTAAATGCCCAGTGGAGACCAACGATGCACAATAAGACCGCCGCGACATTTCTCGCACTTGCCGGCGCACTGACGCTCGGCGGATGCGTCACAGCGACCAGCACCGACGAGCCCGATCGCCGCCCCGTGGGCGCAGACCGCATCTGCAACGCGGCAGCCGTCCAGTCGCACGTCGGCCATTCCGCGACGCAGGACATGGGCGCAGCAATCCTTGCCCAGAGCGGCGCCGCGCAGCTGCGCTGGGGCGCACCGGGTACGGCCTGGACGATGGACTACCGGCAGGACCGTGTGAACGTGCGCTACGACAACGCCATGAAAATCACCGAAGTCACTTGCGGATGAGAGAGCGCCGCCGGGCGTTCACCGGCTCGCCTTACGAGGCGCAACACGGCTTCGCGCGCGCGTTGCGCGAGGCCGAGGCGATACTCGCATGACCAGGATTTTTCGTTGGATCGCGGCGCTCTGTCTGACCTCCCTGGCCTTATGCGCGCCCCTCGCCGCGCAAGATGTGCCAGCGCCGCAGGAAGCCAAGCGCGTCGCGCTCACCTTCGACGATATCCCGCGCCAGAAGGGGGCCTTTTTCACGCCCCAGGAGCGCACCGACAAGATCCTCGCCGCCCTGCGCGACTCGTCGGTCCGGCAGGTCGCGTTCTTCATCAATCCGGGCCGGCTGGACACGCCGGACGGCGTCGATGGTGAGGCTCATATCGACGCCTACGTGGCCGCGGGCCATGTCATCGCCAACCACAGTTTCAGCCACCGCCACCTGAGCAAGAGCACTGCCGAAGACTATCTCGCCGATATCGATCGCGCCGCAGACTGGCTTCGCGGACGGGCCGGCTACCGGCCCTGGTTCCGCTTTCCCTATCTCGACGAAGGCGCGGACGACAAGGTGAAGCGCGATGCGGTCCGCGCCGGGCTGAAGGCCCGCGGCCTTGCCAATGGCTATGTCACCGCCGACGGGTCCGACTGGCACCTCGAGTTCCTGACGATCGCCGCTCAGGAGCAGGGCAAGCCGATGGACATGAAGCAGCTGCGCCGGCTCTATGTCGCGGCGCAAATGAGCGCGCTCGACTATCACGACCAGCTCGCACTCGACACGCTGGGGCGCTCGCCCGCACATGTCCTGCTGCTCCACGAAACCGATCTCGCCGCGCTGTTCCTGCCCGATCTGGTCGCCGAGATGCGCAAGCGCGGCTGGCAGATCATTAGCCCGGACGAAGCCTATCGCGATCCGATCGCATCGACCCAGCCCGATGTCCCTTATGCATGGGGCACCTTGACGGGCTCGATGGCGTGGGAGAAGGACGTGCCGCCTCCACTATCCCCCAATTGGATCTCGACCGGTATGATGACCTACCTGTTCGAGACGCGCGTACTGAAAGCCAAACTGGACACAGAATGACCTCCCAATTCCAGCTTACCGAAGAGCAGCTCGCGATCCAGGAAATGGCGCAGCGCTTCACCGCCGACGCCATCACTCCGCACGCCGCCGAGTGGGACGAGAAAAGCCACTTCCCGCGCGACGTCATCCAGCAGACGGGCGAGCTGGGCTTCGGCGCGATCTACGTCAGCGAGGCGAGCGGCGGGATCAATCTCGGCCGGCTCGAAGCCGCACTGATCATGGAGGCGATGGCTTACGGTTGCCCGGCTACCAGCGCCTATATCTCGATCCACAACATGGCCGCATGGATGATCGATCGTTTCGGCGGGGACGAGGTCAAGCAGCGCTTCCTGCCGAAGCTTGTCACGATGGAACATCTCGCCAGCTATGCGCTGACCGAGCCCGGCAGCGGCTCGGACGCGGCAGGTCTGAAGACCAGCGCGGTCGTCGACGGCGACCATTACGTGCTCAACGGCACCAAGCAGTTCATTTCCGGCAGCGGTTTCAACGACATCTACGTGGTCATGGTCCGCACGGGCGAGCACAAGTCGAAGGGCATCACCTGCCTCGTTGTCGAGAAGGACACGCCGGGCCTGTCGTTCGGCAAGCCGGAGAAGAAACTCGGCTGGAATGCCAGCCCGACCGCGCAGCTGATCTTCGAGGATGCGCGCGTGCCGGTGGCCAACCGGGTCGGTGCGGAGGGCGAAGGCTTCGGTTTCGCAATGGCCGGGCTCGACGGCGGACGGCTCAACATCGGTGCCTGTTCGCTCGGCGGGGCGCAGCGCTGCCTGGACGAAGCGGTGGCCTACACCAAGGATCGCCAGCAGTTCGGGCAGCCGATCGCCGATTTCCAGAACACGCAGTTCATGCTCGCCGACATGGCGACCGAGCTGGAGGCGGCGCGCGCGCTGCTTTACCTCGCGGCCTGCAAGGTGACCGACAACGCGCCGGACAAGTCGCGCTTTTCCGCCATGGCCAAGCGGCTGGCGACCGACAGCGGCAGCAATGTCGTCAACAACGCGCTGCAGTTGTTCGGCGGCTATGGCTACTTGCGCGAATACCCGATCGAGCGGTTCTGGCGCGACCTGCGCGTCCACTCGATCCTCGAAGGAACGAACCAGGTCATGCGCATGATCGTGGGAAGGGACTTGCTCAGGCAGTGAGCGGACTCGCCCTCGCCACCTTCCTCGTCCCCGATTACGACGTAGCCATCGCCTTCTTTCGCGACGCGCTGGATTTCGCGGTCGTGGAAGACAGCGATCTGGGCGACGGGAAGCGCTGGGTCGTGGTTGGCGGGGCCAGCGGCGGCAGGCTGCTCCTCGCGCGGGCAGCAAACGAGCAGCAGCGGGCGGTCATCGGCAAGCAGGCAGGCGGGCGCGTCGGATGGTTTCTCCATACGGAAGACTTTGCCGCCGATCACCGCCGCATGGTATCCTGGGGCGTGGAGTTCACCGAGGAACCGCGCCATGAAACCTACGGCACGGTGGCGGTCTTCAGGGATCCCTGGGGCAATCCGTGGGACCTGATCGAACAGAGGAAAGCAGCATGACCGACGAGGTCCAGATCCACACGCACGGGGCTGCGGGTCATATCTCGCTCAACCGGCCAAAGGCGCTGCACGCGCTGACGCTTCCCATGTGCCACGCCATGAGCGCAGCGCTGAGCAAATGGGCGGGCGACGACGACATCAAGGCGGTGATCCTCGATCATGCCGAAGGGCGCGGTTTCTGCGCGGGCGGCGACATCGCCTTCCTGCGCGATTCCGCGCTGAACGATGGCGGCGCCTCGGGGCGCAAGTTCTTCCACGACGAGTACCAGCTCAACCACCAGCTGTTCACCTACGAAAAGCCGACGGTGGCCTTCATGGACGGGATCACCATGGGTGGCGGCGTGGGCATCGCCATGCCCTGCCAATACCGTGTCGCGACAGAGAACACGCGGTTCGCCATGCCGGAAACCGGCATCGGCCTGTTCCCGGACGTAGGCGGCGGCTGGTACCTGTCGCGCCTCGGCGGACGGACGGGCCAGTTCCTTGCGCTGACCGGTGCGCGGCTCGACGGGGCGGAGTGCCACTTCCTCGGCCTTGCCACGCATTACCTGCCCGCCGACAAGCTGACCGAAGCAAAGGCGCGGATCATCGACAATCCCGATCGCATTGCGGGCATATTGTCGGAGCTGTCGATCACCCCGCCCGAGCCGCGGATCGAGGCCAATTGCGACCGCATCAACCGGCATTTCGCTTCCGACCGGTACGAGGATATCCTCGCGAGCCTGGAAGCCGAGGACAACGAATGGGCGGCGAAGGAACTCGCGACGCTCGGCACCAAGAGTCCGCAGACCTGCAAGGTCGCGCTGCGCCAGCTGGCCACGAGCGCCACGCTCGACGATTTCGCGGACAACATGGCCATGGAGTACCGCATCGCCAGCCGGGTGCTGACCCGGCCCGATTTCGCCGAGGGCGTGCGCGCCGTCATCACCGACAAGACCAACGACCCCCAATGGGACCCGGCAACGCCCGAGGGCGTGAGCGACGAGCTGATCGACGGCATCTTCGCCCCGCTTCCCGACGATGAGGAATGGAAACCGCTATGAGCACGCAATCCAACAGTTACGAAACCATCACCGTCGAAACCCGTGACGCGGTCACGCTGATCACGCTCAACCGTCCGCAGGCGCTCAATGCCTTGAACAGCAAGGTGCTCGAGGAACTGATCGATGCCTTCGCCGCCTACCAGGCCGACGAAAGCCAGCTGTGCGCGGTGCTGACCGGATCGGGCGACAAGGCCTTTGCCGCCGGCGCCGACATCAAGGAGATGAGCGAGAAGGCGGCGGCCGACTTCTACCTCGACGACTTCTTCTCGCCCTGGACGTCGGAGATCGTCAAGAAGACCCGCAAGCCGTGGATCGCCGCGGTCAACGGCTTCGCGCTGGGAGGCGGCTGCGAGCTCGCCATGATGGCCGATTTCATCATCGCCTCGGAAAACGCCAAGTTCGGCCAGCCCGAAATCAACTTGGGCGTCGCGCCGGGCATGGGCGGCAGCCAGCGCCTGACCCGTGCGATCGGCAAGTCGAAGTCGATGGAAATGTGCCTCACCGGCAGGATGATGGGTGCAGAAGAAGCCGAGCGCAGCAATCTGGTCGCGCGCGTCGTGCCGCACGACAGCCTCATCGACGAAGCGCTGAAGACTGCCGCGACCATCGCCAGCAAGCCGCCGATGGCCGTCATCGCGAACAAGGAAATGGTCAATTCGGCTTTCGAAATGACGCTCGACCAGGGTCTGATCGTCGAACGCCGCATCTTCCAGATCCTCACCGCGAGCGAGGACAAGAAGGAAGGTATGGAAGCCTTCATCGAGAAGCGCGAAGGGAAATGGAAAGGACGCTAGGATGAAAACGTATTCACTGCTCCTCGGCCTGCTCTGGCTGGTACTCGTCGGCTACACGGCGATGGTGATCGGCGAATACGGGTTCAATGTCTTCCCATACTTCTTTGGCGACATGGCCGCCCTCGGCTGGCCGGGCCAGTTCAACCTCGATTTCATGCTGATGCTGGTCTTGTCCGCCAGCTGGACCGCATGGCGCAACCGCTTCACCGGCACCGGCTGGCTGCTCGCCATCGTCGCATTCTTCGGCGGGGCGGGCTTCCTCCTCCCCTATCTCATCTACCTCACGCGCAAGCATGACGGCGATCTTGCCGCGATTCTGCTCGGCGCGGATTACAGCAGGGATCCCAATCCATGAAAATCGCATTCATCGGCCTCGGCAACATGGGCGGCGGCATGGCCGCCAATCTCGCAAAGGCGGGCCACGAGGTCCGCGCCTTCGACTTGTCGCAGGAGGCGCTCAAGACCGCCGAAGCCAACGGCTGCACCACCTTTTCATCGGCGCGCGACGCCGCCGAAGATTGCGAGGCGGTCGTCTCGATGCTTCCCAACGGCGCGATCGTGCGCGATCTCTATACCTCCGACATCATCGGGCAGGCGCCGAACGATGCAATTCTGCTCGACTGCTCGACCATCGACGTCGCTACGGCGAAGGATGTCGCCAACCGGGCGGCGGACGAAGGCTATGCGATGGTCGATGCGCCGGTTTCGGGCGGGATCGCCGCGGCCAACGGCGGCACGCTCACCTTCATGGTGGGGGGTACGGAGGAGGCGTTCAAACGCGCCGAGCCGATCCTGCAGGCGATGGGCAAGGCCGTGATCCACGCCGGCGATTCAGGCGCCGGCCAGACTGCCAAGATCTGCAACAACATGCTGCTCGCCATCTCCATGATCGGCACGGCGGAAGCGATGAAGATGGCCGAGAAACTCGGCCTCGACCCGCAGAAGTTCTACGAGATTTCCTCGCAGAGCTCGGGCTACTGCTGGTCACTCAACGCCTATACGCCGATGCCGGGCGTGGGCGTCGAGAGCCCTGCGGACAACGGCTACCAGGGCGGCTTCGCGACTGCGCTGATGCTCAAGGACTTGCGGCTCGCCTCCGAAGCCGCGGAAACCGCGGGCGCGAGCATCGCGCTGGGTGAGCACGCCCGCGAGATCTACGAGGAACTCGCGAAGGAACACGGGCACAAGGATTTTTCGTCGATCATCACGACGCTCTGATCGCGTCGAGCACGCGCGCGAGCCATTCGCGCGGCGCGTGCCTGCGGCCGACATCGGCGACGAATTCCTGCCCGCGCGCAACGCTCCTCACACGACCACCGCGCAACCAGCGGTCGGCCCGGTCGTGATAGCTCAGCCCGCCGCGCTTCAACCAGTCGGGCCGATGCCACAGGCTCGGCGGGCCGCCATCCACCGTCAGGCGCAGCGCGACAGAGGCCGTGCGCGCCTGCTCGCCCGGCCCCCGATAGATGACGTCGTTCGAATGATGCATCGCCAATGCGTGCGGGTGGTTCAGCGCCACGATGTCGGCGGGAGCACCGCCGGCCAGCGCGACCGTCTCTGCGATCTCGAGAAAGCCGAAAATGCGGTGATGCGGTTCGCCGGTCGCTTCGTCGGCATAGAGGCCGAAGAACAGGAACACGTCGCCCTCGCCGACACCTTGGTTGGCGAGGTGCGTCTGCGCCGCGCCGCACTGGCCGAACAGGCATGTCCCATCGTCCAGGAACATGGGATCGTGGTGACACAGGTCGTCCGCGCCGAGCCGGCCGCGGCTCGCCCGGGCGGCATGATGGCCAAGCCCCAGCGCGCCGTAGCTCGTCCGCGAAGCGGCACCTGCGGGGATGGGCAGGCTGACCGGACGTCCCCCCACGATCGGCGATGGTCCGCCGCCAGCGGCGCTGTCGAAGCCCTTCCTGCTGAAGATAATCCGCATGAGGCATCGCTGCCGGATCACGGGCCTGCTCGCAAGCCTTGCGAAAAGTGGCGATAGGTCTAGGGCTTGGCCCCGTGAATATGCCTGCCGGGATCGGGGCCGAGGTCGCCATATGAACCGCCTGTTCCGCAACATCGGCTGGTTGCTGGGCGGGCGCGGCGTCAATGCTGCGCTCAGCCTCGTCTATCTCGCGCTCGCAACCAGGACCCTCGGGCTCGAAGGCTTCGGCCATTTCGCCCTGATCGTCGCGCTGGGACAGACGGTTACCGGCCTGGCCAATTTCCAGACCTGGCAATTCGTGGTGCGCTGGGGTGCGGGGCCCGACGGTCCGGGCGAGGCGACGGGGTTTGCCATCGCGCTCGATCTCCTGTCCGTTGCCCTCGGTTCGATCCTTGCCGCAGGTCTCGTGTGGTCGGCGCAATTCTGGCTGCCCTTGCCCAAGGACCTGCTGTGGATGGCGTTCTTCTATTGTCTGGTCATGCTGATCTCGATCAGGACGACGCCAACCGGGCTTTTGCGGCTGCGCTTCCAGTACGGGCGCGCGACCTTTGCCGAGGCGGTACTGCCGATCGTGCGCGCGATCGGAGCCGTCCTGGCCGCCCTCTACATGCCCACCGTCCTCGGCTTCATCATCACCTGGGCGGTGGCGGAAATGGCGGTCGCGGCCGCCATGTGGGCGGTCGCCGCCCAGCACGAGCGGATCGACTTGTCGCAGATCAGCTTCCGCCGGATCCCGCGCGATCATCCGGGCGCCTGGCGGTTCGTGTGGGCGACCAACATGACAGGCAGCCTGTCGGTCGGCAGCAAGCAGGTGATGATCCTGCTGGTCGGCGCGATCGGGGGCGAGGCCCTGGCGGGCGCGTTCCGCGTCGCGAGCCAGCTGGGGCAGGCGTTGGTCAGCCTCGCGCAGACGATCTCCAAGGCGATCTATCCCGAGCTGGTCCATGCACAGGAAGGCGCACAGGCGATCGCCAGGCGGATGGCGAACATCGCGCTGATCGGCGGCGCACTCGCGGTACTTGCCGCCATCTTCTTCGGCAGGCCCGCCATCGCTCTGGTCGCCGGGCCGGAATTCCGCAGCGCCTATTGGCCGATGATCATCCTCGCGATCGCCGGCGCGATCGAACTGGTCGGAGCAAGCCTGGAATCACTGTTGGTATCCGCCGGACGGGCGGGCACCGCCTTCATCGTGCGCGCCATCCCGACCGCGCTCGCCTTTGCCCTCCTCGGCACCGCGATGGGCTGGATGGGCCTGAAGGGCGCGGCATTCACCGTCATGGGGTCGAGCGCGCTGGCCGTGATGGGCTTCTGGGCCGCGATCCTCTCGATGCAGCAGATCCGCATCGTCGTGGAGCCGCCGGAGGGCGAACCGCCGCCGATCCTCGACGAGGACCGGGCGGCCTAGCTCCCGCCGATCTCGCTCGCGACCGGAATGCCAGCCGGCGTTTCCGGTTCTTCCCAGGTCAGCACGGGCTTTCTTGCAGCGAGCGTTTCGTCGAGCCTGCGGCGCGGCGCGTAATGCGGCGCGGACTTCAGGCTCTCGTCGCCCGCCTTCGCCCGCTCCGCCACGGCGCGCAGGCTCGCGATCAATCGGTCGAGACCCTGCTTGCTTTCCGTCTCGGTCGGTTCGACCAGCATTGCGCCATGCACCACCAGCGGAAAATAGACCGTCATCGGGTGATACCCCTCGTCGATCAGCCCCTTGGCGATGTCGAGCGTCGAGAAGCCCTCGGCAAGCCCGCGGTCGCTGAACAGCGCCTCGTGCATGCAGGGACCGCTGGCGCCGTAAGGCGCATCGAGCACGTCCTCAAGACTGCGCAGAATGTAATTTGCGTTGAGCACGCTGTCCTCGGCGACCTGGCGCAGTCCGTCGGCCCCGTGGCTGAGCATGTAGGTCAGCGCCCGGGTAAACATGCCCATCTGCCCGTGGAAGGCGGTCATGCGCCCGAAACTGTCGGGCAGCAGGTCCTTGGCCGCACGTTCCTCGACCAGACGCATCCGGCCCCTCTCGTCGCGGCGGACGAAGGGAGTGGGCGCAAAAGGTGCAAGCGCTTCGGACAGCACCACCGGCCCCGAGCCCGGTCCACCACCACCGTGCGGGGTGGAGAAAGTCTTGTGCAGGTTGATGTGCATCGCGTCGACGCCGAGGTCCCCGGGGCGCACCTTGCCGACGATCGCGTTGAAGTTCGCGCCGTCGCAATAGACGAGGCCACCGGCGGCATGGACCGCCTCGCTGATCGCTTTCATGTCGCGCTCGAACAGGCCGCAGGTGTTGGGATTGGTGATCATCACGCCGGCGACATCCGGACCAAGCCTTGCCTTGAGCGCTTCGAGATCGACGCGACCTTCCTTCGTCGCGGGAATATCCTCCACCCGGTATCCGGCGAAAGCGGCGGTGGCGGGATTGGTCCCGTGCGCGCTTTCGGGGCACAGGATCACCTCGCGTGCATCCCCGCGCGCTTCGAGCGCCGCGCGGATCGCGAGGATACCGCACAGCTCGCCATGCGCACCTGCCTTGGGCGTCATCGCGACCGCGCTCATGCCGGTCAGCTTGCACAGCCATTCCGACAATTGCTCGATGACCTCGAAGGCACCCTGCACCGTGTCCATCGGCTGGAGCGGGTGGATGTCGGCGAAACCGGGCATCCGCGCGACCTTTTCGTTGAGGCGCGGATTGTGCTTCATCGTGCAGCTGCCGAGGGGGAACGGTCCCAGGTCGATCGCATAATTCTGGCGGCTGAGCCGCGTGTAGTGGCGCACCGTTTCCGGCTCGGTCAGGCCGGGCAGGGTCAGCGGTTCCTTGCGCAGGTGCTTGCCCAGTTCGGGCGCGACCTCGCCCGGCTCCTGCCCGAAATCGACACCGCAATTGGCGCGGGTTCCGAGCTCGAAGATCAGCGGTTCTTCCAGCTGCAAGGCACGGTTGCCGCTCGCGGTCGCCGGGCCGGAGCCGCTAGTGCCAGCCTCGCCCATCTCGGGCTTCCAGCCGCTCTGGTTGGGGGCATTCATCGCAGTTCCTCCGCAAGAGCGTCGGCAAGGGCATCGATGTCCTCGGCCGTGCAGGTTTCGGTCACCGCGACCACCAGGCCGTCCGACAGGGCCTGGACATCCGGATAGAGCCGCCCGAGCGACACGCCCGCGAGAATGTCCCGCTTCGCCAGCGCCAGCGCGATGTCGCGCGCATCCTTGCCCGCCAGCCGCAGGGTGAACTCGTTGAAGAAGCCGCCGGTATTTACCAGCTCGACACCTTCGAGCGCAGCCAGCTTGGCCGCCGCGTCGCGCGCCAGCGAGTGGTTTATCCGCGCGAGTTTGCCCAATCCCTCGCCGCCGAGCAGGCTCATGTGGATCGAGAAGGCCAGCGCACACAGCCCGCTGTTGGTGCAGATGTTGCTCGTCGCTTTCTCGCGCCGGATGTGCTGCTCACGGGTGGACAGCGTCAGAACGAAACCGCGCTTGCCTTCGGCATCGACCGTCTCGCCGCACAGCCGCCCGGGCATCTGGCGCACCAGCTTGGTATCGCGGACTGCGAACAGCCCAAGATAGGGACCGCCGAAGTTGAGGCCGACGCCGATCGACTGGCCTTCTCCGACGACGATGTCCGCGCCGAGTGCTCCCGGGCTCTCTATCAGGCCGAGCGCGACCGGCTCGGTATTGACCGCGATCAGCAGCGCGCCCTTCTCGTGGGCAGCGTCCGCCACCCGGGCAAGATCGGGAATGCGTCCGAGGATGTCGGGATATTGCACCACGACGCAGGCGGTCGCCTCGTCGATCTGCGCGATCAGCGCGTCCTCGCCGCAGTCGCCCGAAAGGTCCGGCGCACCGCTGACGATTTCATCGCCGGTGAAGCGCGCCATGGTCTTCGCAGTCGAGACGTAATGCGGGTGCAGGCCCGGCGACAGCACTGCGCGCGTCCGGCGTTTGACGCGGGTCGCCATGGCGATCGCTTCCCAGCAGGCGGTCGAGCCATCGTACATCGACGCATTCGCGACCGCGCAACCGTAGAGGCGCGCGACCTGGGTCTGGAATTCGAACAGCATCTGCAGCGTGCCCTGCGCGATTTCCGGCTGGTAGGGCGTGTAGGCGGTCAGGAATTCGCCGCGCTGGATCAGGTGATCGACCGAGGCGGGAATGTGGTGGCGGTAAGCGCCCGCCCCCAGGAAAAACGGCACGTCGCCTGCCGCCGTGTTC
This sequence comes from Qipengyuania oceanensis, assembly GCF_009827535.1. Taxonomy (NCBI): domain Bacteria; kingdom Pseudomonadati; phylum Pseudomonadota; class Alphaproteobacteria; order Sphingomonadales; family Erythrobacteraceae; genus Qipengyuania; species Qipengyuania oceanensis. The sequence continues at coordinate 1,261,983 of NZ_WTYN01000001.1, forward strand.
TTCTGCGCGAGCCGCGCCATGTGGCGTTCGACCGCCATTTCGCTGGCATGCATCGGCAGGCCTTCGACCGGGCCGTCGAGCAGATGCTCGGCCGGAACATCGGTGAACAGCGCGTCGATATCGCTCGCGCCGACTGCGGCGAGCATCGCCGAACGATCGGCATCGGTCAGGGGCAGGTAGCGCATCGCGCGATTTTCCTTCGTATCAAAGCTCGTCGCAGAAGCTCTTGTAGGCCTTTGCATCCATCAGCCCGTCGAGTTCCGACTTGTCGGAGACGGCCAGTTTGAAGAACCAGCCTTCTTCCTCGGGCGAGGTGTTGACCAGTTCCGGATCGTCCTCGAGCGCGGCATTGGCTTCGATCACTTCGCCCGAGATCGGCGAATAGACGTCGCTTGCCGCCTTGACGCTTTCGACAACGGCAGCGTCGCCGCCCTTGTCGAGCATCGCGCCGACGTCGGGTAATTCGACGAAGACGATGTCGCCCAGCTGTTCCTGCGCATAATCGGTGATGCCGACGGTGGCATTGTCGCCATCGACCTCGATCCATTCATGCTCATCGGTGAAATAACGTGGCATCGGCTCATTTCCCTCTGTGATAGCGATGGGGGACGAAGGGCAGCGCGGCGACCTTCGCGGGCAATCTCTTGTTACGAACCACGACCTCGAGTTCGGTTCCCTCGGCACAGTGCGCGGCATCGACGTAGCCCATGGCCACGGGCACGCCGAGCGTGGGCGAAAAGCCGCCGCTCGTGACCGTGCCGACCCGGACCTCTCCGGCGAAGATTTCCGCGCCTTCGCGGGCGGGCAGCCTGCCTTCGAACAGCAGCCCGACCCGGCGCGTCTCGGTGCCTCTGTCGAGAAGCGCCAGCACGCGCTCGGCGCCCATGAAGCCGCCAGCCTCGCGGCGCTTCTTGCTGATCGCGAAACTCAGATCCGCTTCGACCGGGCCCGTTTCGGTCGTGATGTCGTGGCCGTAAAGCGGCAGGCCCGCTTCCAGCCGCAGGCTATCGCGAGCGCCGAGCCCGGCGGGGCGCACCTCGATCTCCGCGCACAGCCGCCCGGCGAGCAGTTCGACCTGTTCGGCAGCTACCGAGATCTCGAAGCCGTCTTCGCCGGTGTAGCCGCAGCGCGAGATACGCAGCGGCAGCTCGCCGAAGTCATAGGTCATCGACTGCATGAAATTGATCTGGTCGGGTACGCCGCGCATCGCCCGGCCCAGCGCGGTCGCGGCGTTCGGCCCCTGCAACGCGAGCAGCGCCTGATCATCCATATGTGTAAGCGTCACCTCGTCCGGGAGATGTTCGCGCAGGTGGGCGATATCATCCCACTTGGTCGCGCCGTTGACGACCAGGTAATACGCCGGCTCGCCCCAGCGGCCTTCCTCAATCACCTTGCCATTCTCGTCCTCGACCGGGTCGATCCATTGGGTCGCATTGGTGACCATCAGGTCGTCTAGGATGTTGCCGTCCTCGTCGAGCAGCAGCGAATAGCGTACCCGGCCCGGCTTCAGCGCCGAGATGTCGCCGGGCAGCAGCGCTTCGAGCGCCTCGGCCGCGCCCTCGCCCGTCACCATCAGCTGGCCCATGTGGCTGACGTCGAACAAGCCCGCCTGTTCGCGCGTCCACTGGTGCTCGGCGACGATCCCGCCACCCGCTTCCTTGGCATACTGGATCGGCATCTCGTAGCCGGCGAAGGGCACCATGCGCGCGCCCATGCGCCGATGCCACGCATCGAGCGGCAGCTGCTGCACTTCGGCAATCTCGGTATCGGTTTCGGTATCGCTCAATCTGTTTCCCCGGACAGGACGCGCACCGCGAATGCGATGGCCTGCCCCCTCTGTCGGGAAACCTGAGAGCTTAGCCTGACGCGCCGTGGCGCGCCGGGCTTTCCCCTTCGGTGGCTGCCGGCCTAAAAAGCCGGGAAGCGCTTTCCAGAGTGTCGATGACCCGCACGGTCCTTCTGCCTGAGAGATTCCGGGGCGGTTGCTCCTTCGGCGGCACGGGGACCGGCCCCGCACGCTCTCCCGTGCGCGCCTGCTGCAGAATCGCTCCCGCAGCCGACGGCAATCCCCTGCGCGAATAGTCTGCGCCGGTCAATCGCGCGGACGCCTCACCGCGCGTTAAGCCACAGGAGATAGAGCGCAGAGAGGACGATCCAGCTGCCATCGAGCGTCTTCAGCCGCCGCGCACCCAGCCACAGCGCGATCGGGCGGGCAAGAAAGCCGCCCAGTGCCGCGCCCGGCGCAGCGAGCAGCACGACTTCCCACTGCACCGTCCCGGCCTCGATATGCCAGACTGCCCCGGCGAGCACGCTGACGCTGGAAATGAGGCAGGCGGCACCGGTACACAGCAGCACCGGGTAATGCCGGATGAAGAGATACAACGCGACGAGTTCGCCAACGCCGACCGAGAACAGCGCGGTCAGGATACCGCCGGGGATCGCCAGTGCAGCCAGCACCGCCAGGTCGACGGCCTCCAGCCGGGATTTCTCCGGGCGCTTGGCATTGACCGTCCAGGTCGCGGTAATGAGCGCCAGCCCGAGGGCGATGGAAAAGGCCTTGTAGCCCATCAGCACCGCCTGCTGGTCGAACTGGGCAGCGCGCTGCGTCACCAGCATAGCAGGCAGGGACAGCGCGAGGACGAGAGCACTCGCGGTGAAGAAATCGCGCGGCCGCACGAGTGCGTGGAGCGGCGCGGGAGCGGACTGGTGATACAGGCGATCGGTCCAGCGGAGCGCCCCCATGGTCATGCCGAAACTCTGGATGCACATCGACACGCCGACCACTTGCAGTGGCGACAGGTCCATCGCGCCCCATTCGCGCAAGGCGTTGAACACCGGCACGAAGACCACCCCGCCCCCGGTGCCCGAGGTGTTGGCGATGATCGCGCCGACGACGCCGATGGCCGGGAGGAACCACAGCCGCGCCAGCAGGGCGCCGTCCAGCGGGATCAGCGCCGCCATCACGGCATAGGCGAGCGCGATCACGCACCCGCCGACCATGACCAGCCGGCCCGGCGCCAGCGCGCTCAGTCGAGGTTCGGGCGCAGCCAACGCTCGGCCGTGGCGATGTCGACGCCGCGCCGCGCCGCGTAGTCTTCGAGCTGGTCGCGCCCGATCCGCGCAACGCCGAAATACTGCGATTCAGGGTGGCCGAAATAGAACCCGCTGACCGCCGCCGTCGGATACATGGCAAAGTTCTCGGTCAGCGTGATGCCAGTGTTGGCCTCCGCATCGAGCAGGTCGAACAGCACTGGCTTGAGGCTGTGATCGGGGCACGCCGGATAACCCGGCGCAGGCCTGATCCCGCGATAGTCTTCCTTGATCAGCGCCTCGTTGGTCAGCTGCTCGTTCGGCGCATAGCCCCACAGGTCGGTGCGGGTATGCTTGTGCAGCCGTTCGGCAAAGGCCTCGGCAAAGCGGTCAGCCAGCGCCTTGAGGAGAATGTCGGAGTAATCGTCCTTGTCCTCGAGGAAGCGCTTCGAATGCTCTTCGATGCCGTGGATGCCGACGGCAAAGCCGCCGATCCAGTCGCCCGCCGGGTCGATGAAATCCGCCAGGCACATATTGGCTCGCTCGCGGCTCTTCTTCACCTGCTGGCGCAGGAAGGGGAGCAGGACATGCCGCTCTTCCTCTGCCAGGTGGATCGTCACGTCGTCGCCGTCGCGTGCGCAGGGCCAGAAACCCGCGACGCCGCGGGCGGTCAGCCATTTCTCGCCGATGATCCGGTCGAGCATGGCCTTGGCATCGGCGAACAGCTGCGTCGCCGTCTCGCCAACGACTTCGTCCTCCAGGATCGCGGGGTAGTTGCCGTGCAGTTCCCAAGCGCGGAAGAAGGGCGTCCAGTCGATGTATTCGGCGAGGTCCGCCAGGTCCCAGTCCTCGAACACGTGCACACCGGGCTTCAGTGGCGGAGCAGGCTTGTCGGAGTAGAACGGATCGTAGTGGTTGGCACGCGCCTCCTCGAGGCTGAGGAGTACGCTGGCCGACTTGCCGGCGCGCGCGTCGCGCACCTTTTCGTATTCGCTGGCCGTGCTCTCGACGAACTCGTCCTTCTGCGTGTCCGAGAGCAGGCGGCTGGCGACGCCGACAGCCCGGCTCGCATCGAGCACGTGGATCACCGGGCCGGGATAGGCGGGGTCGATCCGGAGCGCGGTGTGGACCTTGCTGGTCGTCGCGCCGCCGATCAGCAGCGGCATGGTCATCCCGGCGCGCTCCATTTCCTCGGCGACCGTGACCATCTCGTCGAGCGAGGGGGTGATAAGGCCCGACAGGCCGATCATGTCGGCTTTCTCGTCCTTCGCGGTCTGCAGGATGGTCGACCACGGGACCATGACACCCAGGTCGATCACGTCGTAGCCGTTGCACTGCAGGACCACGCCGACGATGTTCTTGCCGATGTCGTGGACGTCGCCCTTGACGGTCGCCATCACGATCTTGCCCTTGGAAGTATCGGCCAGACCGCTGGCTTCCTTCTCGGCCTCGATGAAGGGGATGAGGTGGGCCACCGCCTTCTTCATGACCCGGGCCGACTTGACCACCTGCGGCAGGAACATCTTGCCGCTGCCGAACAGGTCGCCGACCACGTTCATGCCGTCCATCAAGGGGCCCTCGATCACCTCGATCGGGCGATCCCTGGTCTGGCGCGCTTCCTCGGTATCCTCGACGACATAGGCATCGATGCCTTTAACCAGCGCGTGTTCCAGACGGCGCTCGACAGGCCAGCCGCGCCATTCCTCGGCCTCCTTTTCCGCCTTGGGATCGACGCCCTTGTAGCTTTCGGCGAGGTCGATCAGGCGCTCGGTCGCATCGGGCCGGCGCATCAGTATCACGTCCTCGCAGGCTTCGCGCAGTTGCGGGTCGATCTGATCGTAGACGTCGAGCTGGCCGGCGTTGACGATCGCCATGTCCAGCCCTGCGGGAATGGCGTGGAACAGGAAGACCGAATGCATCGCGCGGCGAACGGTCTCGTTGCCGCGGAAGCTGAAGCTGAGGTTCGACAGGCCGCCGGACGTCTTGGCGAGCGGGCAGCGCGCCTTGATCTCGCGGACCGCCTCGATGAAGTCGAGGCCGTAGCGATCGTGCTCCTCGATCCCCGTCGCGACGGCGAAGATGTTCGGGTCGAAGATGATGTCCTGCGGCGGAAAGCCGATGCCGGTGAGCAAGTCGTATGCCCGCGCGCAAATATCGACCTTGCGTTGTTTCGTGTCGGCCTGGCCGGTCTCGTCGAACGCCATGACGACCACTGCCGCGCCGTAGTCCATGCATTTGCGGGCCTGCGCGAGAAACGGCTCCTCGCCCTCCTTCATGCTGATCGAATTGACGATCGGCTTGCCGCTGACGCACTTCAGCCCGGCCTCGATCACTTCCCATTTCGAGCTGTCGATCATCATCGGCACCCGGGCGATGTCGGGCTCGGCAGAGATCAGCTTGAGGAAGGTCGTCATCGCGTGGACGGCGTCCAGCAGGCCTTCGTCCATGTTGACGTCGATCACCTGTGCGCCGTTTTCCACCTGGTCGCGCGCGACCTCCACGGCGGTCGCGTAATCGTCCGCCATGATGAGCTTCTTGAACCGGGCGCTGCCGGTGACGTTGGTGCGCTCGCCGATGTTGACGAAGCGGGCAGTGGTGAGATCGGACATGGTTCAGGCGGCAATCGTGAAGGGTTCGAGGCCGGCGAGCTGCATCGCCTCGTCGGCTTTTGGGGGAACGCGCGGGGTAACTCCGTCGACCGCGCGCGCCATCGCCGCGATGTGGTCGGGCGTGGAGCCGCAGCAGCCACCTAGGATGTTGACCCGGCCGTTGTCGGCCCAGATCCTCACCAGCGAGGCGGTCGTCTCCGGCTCCTCGTCGTATTCGCCGAGCTCGTTCGGTAGCCCGGCATTGGGATAGGCGAGCAGCAGGGTATCGGCAATCTGGCTGAGCAACTGGACGTGCGGGCGCAGCTGGTCCGCGCCGAAGCTGCAATTCAGCCCGATCGCGACCGGCTTCGCATGGCGGACCGTGTACCAGAACGCCTCGACCGTGTGACCCGACAGGTTGCGGCCCGACAGGTCGGTCAACGTCAACGAGATCATCAGCGGCACCTCGCGGCCCAGCTCGCGCTCGAGCTGCCTGACCGCCATGATCGCCGCCTTGCAATTGAGCGTGTCGAACACGGTTTCGATCAGGATGAAGTCCGCCCCGCCTTCGATCAGCGCGGCGGCCTGCTCGCGATAGACGGCGACGATCTCGTCGAAAGTCACCTCGCGGAATCCGGGGTCCTCCACGTCGGGTGAAAGCGAGAGCGTCTTATTGGTGGGCCCCATCGCTCCCGCGACGAAACGGGAAATGCCGTCCTGCGCGGTGCGCGCGTCGCAGGCCTGCCTGATGATCCGCGCCGCCGAGAAGTTGATCTCGTGCACCAGCGCCTCGGCCCCGTAATCCGCCTGGCTGATGCGGTTGGCGTTGAACGTGTTGGTCGCCAGCAGCCGCGCGCCCGCATCGAGATAGCTGTCACAGATGGCGCGGATGACCTGCGGCTGCGTCAGGTTGACGAGATCGTTGTTGCCCTTCTGGTCGGCGGCAAGGCCGGTCTCGCCCGCGTAATCCTCGGCCGACAGCTTCGCCCGCTGGATCTCGGTCCCGTAGGGCCCGTCCTTGATCAGGATCGCTTCGCGTGCGGCGGCGAGGAGTTCTTCGCGTTTGGTCATGGTGTCAGGCTTTCGGGCGCAGGCCGAGCATGTGGCAGATCGCGTAACTCAGCTCGGCGCGGTTCAGTGTGTAGAAGTGGAAATTGCGCTCGCCGCCCGCGTAGAGCCTGCGGCACAATTCGGCTGAAATCGTGGCGGAAACGAGCTGGCGTGCAGCCGGCCGATCGTCGAGCCCCTCGAAGAGCCCTTCCATCCAGCCCGGGATGGAAGTGCCACAGAGGCCCGACATGCGCTGGACGGCGGCAAAACTCATCACCGGCATGATGCCCGGCACGATTTCCGCGTCGATCCCGGCAGCAGCGGCCTTGTCGCGGAAGCGGAAAAAGCAATCCGGTTCGAAGAAGAACTGGGTGATTGCCCGGGTCGCACCGGCATCGATCTTGCGCTTGAGATTGTCGAGGTCGGCCGCTTCGTCGGCAGCCTCGGGATGGACTTCCGGATAGGCCCCGACAGAGATCTCGAACGGTGCGATGGCCTTGAGGCCCGCGACCAGTTCCGCCGCGTTGGCATAGCCGTCGGGATGAGCGGAATAGCCCGCCTTGCCGTCGGGCGGATCGCCGCGCAGGGCGACGAGGTGGCGTATGCCGCTTTCCCAGTAGTGCCGGGCAACCGCATCGACTTCCTCGCGCGTGGCCTCGACGCAGGTGAGATGGGCCGCTGCCGGAATGCCGGTTTCGTTGTTGATCCGCACGACCTCGTCGTGCGTGCGCTCGCGCGTGGAGCCGCCCGCGCCATAGGTGACCGAGACGAAGCGCGGGCCCAGCGGGGCGAGCATCGCCACGCTCTCGCGCAGGGTCTCTGCCATCTTGTCGGTCTTCGGCGGGAAGAACTCGAACGACACGGCAATGTCGCCGGGCAGGCCGGAAAACAGCGGCTCGTCGTGCGCGGTCCGCGCTTCGTGAACGGGGTCCAGCTGCTCGGTCATGCTTGTGCTCTCCGTCCCTCGGTGCTCGCCGGTCCGCCGCGCCGTTCGCCGAGCCAGATCTTGACCGTGAGGTCCTCGCCTTCCAGCGCCATGGGGGGAACCTGGCGATAGCCGGCCCGCGCCAGCAGATCGCGCATCGCCGCATCGCTGAAACCCAGCCGCGCATGGGCGTGGCGCTGGCGCAGTTCCTCCAGTTCGTGCGCAGCGAAATCGACGATCGCGATCCGGCCGCCGGGTGCAGTTACCCTAGCCGCCTCGGCCAGGACCCTCGCTGGATCCTGCGCGAAATGCAGTACCTGGTGCAGCAACACGGTGTCGAATGCCTGCGCATCGAAAGGCAAGGCGAGGAAATCACCCTGCACCAGTTCGACCCGTTCGGCGGGCAGGTGCTGCAGCTTGGCGCGCGCGACCCGCAGCATGTCCAGGCTCTTGTCGAGTGCGACCACGTGATCGGCGTCGGCGGCGAACAGTTCGGCCATGCGCCCGCTCCCGGTCCCGATGTCGAGCAGCCGGCCGAGCGGCGCTTCGCCGAGCGCCTCGGCCAGCGCGCTCTCGACCTGCGCGTCCGGGCTGTGACGGCGGCGCAATTCGTCCCATTCTTCGGCGTGCGCGGCGAAATACCGCTCCGCCCCCGCTTCTCTTGCATCGCGGATCGCGGCGAGCTTGCGCCGGTCGGCCTGGCAATCGCGGGCGAAGGCCTCGTCCTCGTTCTCCGCGATCGCGAGCAGCCGATCGACGGCCTGCGCCAGCGGCTCGGCCCCTTCCCCGCTTGCGAGCGAACGCAGGAACACCCAGCTGCCTTCGCGGCGCCGGGCAGCGAGGCCGGCATCGCACAATATGCCGACATGCCGCGACACGCGCGGCTGGCTTTGCGAGAGGACCTGTGCCATTTCGCCCACGGCGAGCTCCATCGCGCCGAGCATCCGCATCACGCGGAGCCGGGTCGGATCGGCCAGTGCCTTGACGATTGTTTCGATCTGCATCGGGGTGGATATAAAGATATATTTATATCTGTAAACGGTAGTCCGGATTGACTGCCTGCAAGACGGTCTTGTGTTCGCGCGGCGCTGCTGGAACAAGTCGCTGAAAAAGGGGCGTGCGCAAGTGTATCCATCGCAATGGCATCGCGAATTCGGCGACAGGACACTCGCTTCCGCGCACGTCATCCTGCCGCCTCTGCTCGACCGTTTCGCCGTGGCATCGATGGTCGAGGTGGGCTGCGGCCACGCGCACTGGTCTGCCGCGGCGCGAGACCACGGCGTTGCGAAGCTGCACTGCATCGACGGGGCATGGAACGACCGATCGCAACTGCTGGTCGATCCCGCGCTGTTTGCCGAACACGACCTTGCCCGGCCGGTCGCATTGCCGCAGCGCTACGATCTTGCCGTGTGCCTCGAGGTCGCCGAGCATGTCGCCGAGCATGGCGCGGCCACATTGGTCGCATCGCTGGTCGAGGCAGCGCCGGTCGTCCTGTTCGGCGCGGCCATCCCGATGCAGGGCGGCCACGGCCACATCAACGAGCAATGGCCGAGCTACTGGCGCGACCTGTTCGCCGATCACGGATACCGACCCCACGATCTCGTCCGCCCGCGCCACTGGCACGATCGGGAAATCCATTACTGGTATCGCCAGAACTGCTTCGTCTATGTCGACGAGAGCGATGCTGCGGCCTGCCGCAATGCCGCGAGCGCCGACCCGTGCCCGAGCATCGCGTTGATGGACGCGGTCCACCCTGAGAAATTCGAGGAGGTCGCCTCCTACGAAGCCATCGCCGGCAAGCGCCTGTTGCAGCGACTCCCCGGCTGGGCGCTCACCCGCCTGCGTTCGAAACTTACAGGCATGGGCTGAGCCGTGACCACGCAGATCGCGACCTGGTTCGTCGCCGACCTTGCGGCGGAAGCGAGCTACTTTCCGCAAGTCGGGGCGCGCTCCGATGCCCCCGAAACCCAGGCGATATACTGGCGGTGCGCGGCCGTGTTTTTCGCCAGCAGCCTTGTGGCGAACCCCGGTGCCCGCCACGTGTTCTACACCAATTCGGTGCTGCCGAGGATCGATGGCGTCGATCTCGCGTGCCTGTTCGCGCAGTGGGGCGTGGAGACGGTTCACTTGCCGATCAGCTACCGGCTCGATCCGGCGCACACGGACCAATGGGGAAACCAGTTCTACGTCTTCGACGTCCTGCGCGATTTCGTGGAGCGGCAGGTGGACGATCGGTTGATCCTGCTGGATAGCGACTGCCTGTGGCTGCGCGCCGTCGACCCGCTCGCCGAGGCGATCGACAGGCACGGCGCACTGACCTTGCCGCTCGGCCCGGACGAGCATCCGGCGGGCGAGCCGATCAACGGAGTCACCCGCGAGCAGCTTGCCCGCTTCGCCCGTCGCTTCGGAGAGGTGGCCGGCCGGTACCTGGAATATTGCGGCGGCGAAATCCTCGCGCTGAACCGCGCGGCCGGCGCCAGCGTGCTGCGGCAGTTCGATAGCCTGTGGGCGCAAGTCCGGGCAAACGCGCCGGATGCCCCGCGCGAGGAGGCGCACCTGCTCTCCGTGATCTACGCGCTCGAAGGCTTTGCGATGGGCACTGCGGATCCATTCGTCAGGCGATTGTGGACCACGTTCCGGCACAACAATCTGCACGATGCCGACCGTGATCTTGCGATCTGGCATCTGCCTGCGGAAAAGCGCACCGGTTTTGCAGAGCTGTTCGGCAGGATCGCCGCCAACCCGGGGGCGGAACCCAGCCAGCTGGGCCTGGATTTCGAAACCTATGCGAGCGCGATGGGCTGGCCACGGCGTCGTCCCGCCAAGTTCGTCCGCGATGCCGCCCGCAAGCTCGCCGAGAAGGTCCGGTGACTTCGGCACGCGCGGGGCGCATCCTCGTCCACGGAATCAATTACGCTCCCGAGACGATCGGCATCGGCCCCTACACGGCGGGCCTCGCGCAGCATTTCGCGGCCGCCGGGCACGCAGTGGAAGTCGTCACTGGGCGGCCCTATTACCCGGCGTGGCGACCTGCCGACGGATCGTCCGCCTTGTGGCGAACAAGCGTCGAGCACGGCGTCTCGATCACGCGCTGCCCGCATTACGTCCCCCACCAGCCGGGAGGCGTGAAGCGGATGCTGCATCACGCCAGCTTCGCCGCTTCGAGCGCGCTACCGCTGCTGCGCTGTGTGTCGCGCCGTCCCGATATAGTCCTTGCGATCGTGCCGTCGCTGATCGGCGCATTGCCTGCCGTGCCGGCCGCGAGGATCGCAGGTGCAAGACTATGGGTCCACGTGCAGGATCTCGAGGTCGACGCAGCCCTTGCAACCGGTCTCGTCCCGCACGGATCGATGTCCGCCCGGCTCGGACTTGCCGCCGAGCAAGCGCTGTTGTCCCGGGCAGACCTCGTCACCACCATCAGCGGGCAGATGGCACGGCGGATCGGCGAGAAAGGGGTTGCCGCCGACCGGATCGGCGAATTGCGTAACTGGGCCAATCATCTCGACGCGATCAATGGCGCGGACGGCGCGGCGGTGCGCAAAGAGATGGGCCTCCATGGCAAGTTCGTGGCGCTTTATTCCGGCAATATCGGCAACAAGCAGGGGCTGGAGATCGTCGTCGATGCAGCGCGCCTGCTGGCAGCGCGAACGGATATTGCCTTCCTGATCTGCGGCGAGGGCCCCAACCTTGCGCGGCTGGTGGGTCTGGCCGGCGGAGCCCCCAACATCCGCTTCGAACCCTTGCAAAGCCCCGAGCGTTTCGCACCGCTCATGCGGATGGCCGATTGTCATCTGCTGCCGCAACTCGCCGATGCTGCCGACCTGGTCCTGCCGTCGAAGCTGGCCAACATGTTCGCATCCGGTCGCCCGGTGGTGGCGACCGCGGAGCAGGGAACGGGTGTCGCAGAGGAAGTCGATGGGTGCGGTCTCGTCGTCTCGCCGGGCGATGCAGGAGCACTCGCGGCAGCGGTCTCCAGCCTCGCCGGAAATGCAGGACTAGCCCGCAGGCTGGGTGAGGCGGCGCGCGAGCGCGCCCGCCAGCGCTGGACCCGCGATGCCGTATTGCGCGATGCGGACGCCCACCTCTCCCGATTGCTCGCGGCCGGAAGCGGGAATTGAGCGGCCGTTTCCTCATCCGGCTGGGCAACGGCCTCTTCGGCAATGCGAGTGCGCAGGCCTCAGCCCTGCTCGTCCAGCTCGTGGTCGCGCTGGTTTCCGTGCCGGTCTTCGCGACGGTATGGGGGCTGGAGGACTACGGCGTCTGGCTGATCCTCGTGACCGTACCAGCGACCATCGCGCTGTCGGACCTGGGCTTCATCGGCGCGGTCGGCAATGCGATGACAGCCGCCGTAACCCGGGGGCAGGACGCCGGGGCGCGGGAGATGTTCAGCCAGCTGACCGCGCTCGCCTTCTGGGTGGGGCTCGGACTGCTGTCCTTGGTCGCGATCATCGGCTTCGGCATCGATCCGCCTTGGCTGGACTTCGCAGACGGGGCGACCGGCGGACAGGGCGGAGGGACGATCCTCGCCCTCGCTTCCTTCGCGGTCTTCGCGCTGTGGAGCCGCACGCTCTATGCAGCTCTTCGCGCGACCGGCCATTTCGCCAAGGGCTCCTACGCAACCGCCTTCGCCGCACTGCTCGAAATCACGCTTGCCGGGACCATCGCGCTGGCCGGTGGCGGCCTGCTCGGCGCGGCGATCGGTTACGCCTGCGGCCAGGCGATCGGCCTCGCGATCATGGCGAGCCTTGTGGCGAAGCTCGCGCCGGGGTTTCGCCCGGCACTGATTCCGCTCGCCTTCGGCCTGTTGCGCCCCCTCCTGCGGCCCGCACTGGCGCTGGTCATGACCATTCTGGCGCAGAGCGTGATCCTGCAAGGAGCGGTGGTGATACTGGGCATCGTGGCCGGGTCCGCCGCGGTCCCCGCTTTCACCGCGGTGCGGACCCTGGCGCGGATCGGCGTCCAGTTGGTGGGCGTGGCGAACCTCGCCATCATGCCCGAAATGACGATGGCCAGAGCGCGAACCGACGGGGAGCGGATCGCCGATCTGGCGGCGCTCAACGTTTGCGCCGGCATCGTCATCGCGCTGCCTGCCGCGCTGGGGCTGGCGCTGTTCGGGCCCGCCATCGTCGACCTGTGGAGCGGCGGAGTGATCGCGGCGAGCCAGGAACTGTGCACGATCATGGCCCTCGCCACGGTCCTCGGCTGCCTGTGGGGACCGTTCGCCGCCTTCCTGACCGCGGACAATCTGCAGGGGCGCTATGCGCTCTGGTTCCTAGTCGCGGCGTGCAGCGGAGCACTTGCGGTGTACCCCCTCGCGGAACGGATGGGGGCGGCCGGAGCAGCGCTCGCGACGGTCGCGGTGGAGCTGGCAGTGCTGATCGCTGCCGGCCTGGCAGCATGGCGCGCAGGCTTCTTGGTCGGCTTGAATCCGAGGGAAATCCTAGACCGAACCCATCGACTGCTTCGCAAAGCAGTCGAGTCGCGCTGAGGGCGCATCGACAGATTTGATTTTCCTATTCGGGCAGGGGTGCATAACCGATTCGGTTCCTAACAGCTCAGGAACCAACCATGTCAGCCAAGATACCAGTTCAGACACCGGCCGGTTTCGCCCCGGTCTAGCGGATCCGCATCTACAAGCGCACGGATCCCGGGGCGCTTCGCTTCGTGAAGGGAGCGCACCCGAGCTTCGTGGTCCCGCAAACGCGGGTGCTCGACAAGGGGCAGGACTGGATCGAGTTCGAATGGAACCCGCATGCAAACCGCTGGGAAGAATCGGCGTTTCGGAGCAGTTCGGCGACCTGACGTGAGAGCCTCGGCCTAGCCGGCGACCAGCCGGTTCACGGAGGCCACGAAATGCCGGATGTCGCCCCGCCACGCACTGGTGAGGGCGGCATCCGACATTCGTCGCCAGAGATCCTCGTTCGTATCGAGCGCAAGCATCGCGTCGAGCAGCGCCTGCCCGTCCTCGGGTTCGAAGATCAGGCCGTTCACGCCATGGTCGATCAGCACGTCGACCGAGCCCGCGCGCGAGGTCACGATCGGCATCAGCCCCTGTGCCAGCGCTTCGGTAACGACCAGCCCATATTGCTCGACCGTGCTCGGCAGGACGAGGGCTAGGGCGCGCCGCATGGCGACGGCGACTTCCGCCCGTGGCCTGCCCCCCAGCCAATCGACCCGCTCGCCGACCTGCAAGGTCGCCGCGAGCTCCTGCAACCGCGCCCGGTCAGGTCCCTCGCCGATGATGGCCAGCCTGCGTTTGCCGCCGTGGTCGCGAACGTAGCGGCCAAAGGCGCGCAGGGCCGCAGGGATGTTCTTCTTGCCGACCAGGCGCGCCACGACGAGAAACGCGCGGTCCCCGAAAGCGATCGGTTGCGCCGTCTCGCCCATCGCCTTCAGGCTGGCCACGTCGAGCGCGTTGTAGTCGCCCGCGATGCGATCTGCCGGAATGCCCAGCGATTGCGCGTATTCGCGTGAGCGCGGGCCGGCGACCAGCGCGCCACGATAGGGAGCCAGCGAAAGAAACCGCAGCCACCGGCTTGAGCGCGAGCGTTTCCGGTCGTCTTCCTTGCTGTCGAGCATGGTGAAGACCGCCATGCCGCGCGCGCGTAAGACGAGCGCGGCGAGGAACACTGCCGGCTCGTTGTAGTGGCACATGAAGGCATGGCGCGCACCGCTCTCGCGCACTGCATTAACGATCCTGCGAGCGAGCGCCATCGGCCCGATCGATCCGCGCTGCCGGGCCAGAGTCACCGTCCGCCAACCCCTCGTGTCGCCGTCGCGCTCCCAGTCGTAGACGTGCGAGGCACCGAACAGCTCGATCGCGGTCACTTCGTGGCCCGCTCCGGCGACAGCGCGCAGGCGATCGCGGTGCGAGGGTCCGAAGTTCTCCCACAGGAACACCAGCGGCAGCGCTGCCCGATCGTCCCCGGCTGCTGATTGGTCGCCCGTCACCGCGCCGGCTTTAGCCCTGCAACCGGCAGACGCAACCATCACCCACTTCCTATCCGGCGCCGAGACATGATACTGCTGCCGTGATGGGAGGCCGGGTCGCGCCATGATCGTCTATGACATCCTGCTGGCGGCGGGCGTTGTCCTGTTTGCAGGTGTCGTCTGGCTATACCTGCGCCATCGCGCGTCCTCGTTCTATCATCCGCTGACGATCTACCTCGCCATGCACGGCATCGTCTTCACGCTGCGCCCGATCCTCGCGCGGCTCTACGATTACCGCGCGCTCTACGCGTCGACCCAATTCCAGCCGTCGGTGTCGGACAAGATTACCGTGTTGCTCGCGGCTGATCTGGCGCTGATCGTCTTCGCGCTGGTCAGCCTGCGCGTGGCGCGAGAACCCGTCGCCGCCGGACCCGCACAGCGGACGCTGCACCGCGACCACCTGTGGGTGCCGTTCCTGATCGTGAGCGCGATCGTCGCCCCGGTCGCAATCTATGCATCGATCACCGAATGGCTCGAGGCGGCGACCAATTCCACGACCATGGTCATCGATCGCTATACCGGCGTGAACTACAACACGACCGCCAACGGCTGGTTCGGCGCGTCGCAGCTCGCACTGGTGCCGCTCGTCGCGATCTTTGCCTGGCTGACGCGTTTTCGCTGGTACTCGTTCGCGCCCTTCGCCGCCTTTTTTCCCTTGCGCGCCGGGACCGGCGGGCGCGGACCGATCGTCATCGCGACTGTGGCCATCGTCATCCTGTACCTGCTCGATCGGCAGCGGCGCTGGCCCGAATGGAGGAGCTTCCTTTTGATCGTGGTCGCCGCTCTTGCGTTCAACGCTATCGTCGCCGATCGCGGCAAGGCGGTGCGCGAGCTGTTCATCGCGGACAAGGCCTACCAGCCGCACCAGACGAGCGACATCAAGCCGTTCGAGCACATGGATTTCGCCAATCTCGAGTATTTCGAATTCGCGGTCTACGCGATCCCGCAGCGCAGCGGGACCTATGATTACTTCCTGCACAATCTCCAGATATTCACCGAACCGATCCCCCGCGTCTGGTGGAGAGACAAGCCCCTCGGCCCCCCGATCGCGATGTACCAGCTACCCGACTACGGCCGGCCTTACGGCTTCACCTATTCGATCGCGGGCGTTGGCTGGATGGCGTGGGGCTGGCCGGGCGTGGCGATCCAGGCGGCGATCTTCGCACTGATCTTTGCCGGTTCTCACAGGCGGCTGGCTACACGGCGAAGGACGCCGGTCTACACGCTCGCGTTCGCGATGATGATCGCATCGGCGGTCGTTTCCTATCGCGACGGAACGCTCTTGACCGTCGTGAGAGTGATCCCCTTCTACCTCGGGCCGATAGCGGCCATGTGGGCGCTGAGTTTCGTCGTGGCGCACCGGCACGACGTGCGATCCGGCCGCGCCCGTAACGGTTCGCGCCCGGCGCCGGACGTGCCCGCCCGACTGTCACCGGCGGATCGCCGCCGCGCGCTCGCTGCCCAGGTCGAATAAACATGCTTAATTTCCGGAAAGGAAATTAGGCAAATCGAAAGGCTCTCCCGCTAACCGCAGTTCTGCAAATGGACGCCGGAGCAGGTAAATCTATGAAGTCCGTGGGATTGACAGTCGGATACGGCACAATCGTCGCGCTGGCGCTGATCGGTCAATTGCTGCCCGTTCCGGACACCAATCGCTCGATCCCGCTGATCCTGCTGGCCCTGCAATTGGGCTTTTTCATCGCGCTCTTCCGCCCCCTGTCGCGCATCATCCGGCGCGAGCCGGACTGGTTCGCCCAGACGATGGACGATCTGCGCCGGAACTGGCCCTGGCTCCTTGCCACCGCGCTGGTCTACATCTCGCTGGCCCTGACGCTCGAGGCAGGGACGGGCATCAAGAAGTCGATCTCGCTCAACAACCCCTTCTATGCCGACGCCTTCCTCATCGATCTCGACCGGCGGGTGTTCGGAACCGATCCCTGGCACCTGACCCATGCCGTGCTCGGCTGGGCCACTCCGGCGATTTCGGGTGCCTACGTGCTGTGGCAGGCGGTCCAGATCGGCCTCGGTCTGCTGATCGCCTTCTCCTTCGATGATGCCGTGCGCATCCGGTTCGCCCTGTGCTTCCAGCTCGCCTGGCTGCTCATCGGGGGCGCGATGGCGACTGCCTTCTCGTCGGTCGGACCGATCATGGTCGGACATTTCTACGGCGACAGCTCGTTCGATCCGCTGATCGCGACGGTCGGACGCGACGCGCCGCAGGTGCTGCAGATTCGCGACATGCTCATCGGCACGCTTGCCGATCCCACGGTGGTCAGCGGCATTTCGGCCATGCCCTCGATGCATGTTGCGATCAGCGTGCTGTTCGCGCTGTTCGTCGCCCGGTTCGGCAAGCCGGTCCTGACCGGGATCGCCTGGGCCTATGCCCTGCTCATCTATATCGGGTCGATCCATCTGGGCTGGCATTACGCGAGCGACGGCGTCGTTTCCGCGCTTTGCATCGTCGCGATCTGGTGGCTTACCGGCCGCTACGTGGCGTGGCTGGAAACGCTCGCGCCCGCATCGGTGCGGGACGGTGCAAGTGCCGAGCAGGAGCGGGCGAGCCCGACCGGGCTGACCTGACAGCCGTTCGGCACGGCCCGCTAGTGAAAGTCGCGTGAGCGGGGCAGGATGCGCACTTCGCGCGGGTGGCGCGACTGACCGCCCGGCAAGGGGCTGATGACGTGATCGGCCCGCTCGAACTCGGTCTTGAGCAGGTCTTCGGACAGGTCGAACAGCCGGTCGGTCGCATCGACGATCTCGCGCACCACCACATGCACCACATCGTCGTCCTTCTGCATCGTGCCGCGTACTTCCATTAGCCGCGAGGACATGATCTGCTTGCGATAGCGGGCCATGATGTCCGGCCAGACGACGAGATTGATGACCCCGACCTCGTCCTCCAGCGTGATGAAGCACACTCCTTGCGCGCTGCCCGGTCGCTGGCGGATCAGCACGATCCCGGCGACCTGCACCGCCGCGCCGAACTTCCTGTCGCGCAGCTCGCTCGCGGGAATGAAACCGCGCGCGCGGTATCCATCGCGCAGGAAGGACAGCGGATGCGCTTTCAGCGACAGCCGCAGCGTCTGGTAATCGGCCACCACGTGCTCGCAAACCGGCATCGCAGGCAGAGCCACGGGCGCCGCCTCCCCGCCCTCGTCGCGTTCCTCGGCGAAGGTGAACAGCGGCAGGTCGGGTGCCTGTTTCAGCGCCCGCACGTGCCATAGCGCCTGCCGCCGGTCGAGCCCGCACGAACGGAAGGCATCGGCCTCGGCGAGCTTCTGGATGGCCGGCACCGGTATGCCCGACAGCGTGCGCAGGTCCTCGACATCGGTGAAAGCGCGGGTGCGATGGCTGACGAGCGCCTCGACATCCTCCTGCTTCAGCCCGCCGATCTGCCGGAACCCCAGCCGCACCGCCCAGCCGCCATCCTTCCCCGGCTCGAGCAGATTGTCCCATGCCGAGAAGTTCACGTCCGGGGCGCGCACCTCGACCCCGTGTTCGCGCGCGTCGCGCACGATCTGCGCCGGCGCGTAGAAGCCCATCGGCTGCGAATTGAGCAGCGCGGCGCAGAAGGCGTCCGGGTAGTGACACTTGATCCAGCTCGAGACGTAGACGAGGTGCGCGAAGCTCGCCGCGTGGCTTTCGGGAAAGCCGTATTCGCCGAAACCCTCGATCTGGCTGAAGCAGCGCGCGGCGAAATCGCGTTCATATCCGCGCTCGACCATCCGTTCGACCATCCGCGCCTTGTGCTCGGTCACCTGCCCGCGGCTGCGGAAGGTCGCCATCGCCTTGCGCAGCCTGTTCGCTTCTTCGGGCGTGAATTCGGCAGCGACCAGCGCGATCTTCATCGCCTGTTCCTGGAAGATCGGCACGCCGAGCGTGCGCTGGAGGATCTTCTTGAGCTCGTCGGGATCGTATTGCGGCCCGGGCGAGGGATATTCGGGCTTCTCGCGCCCCTGCCGCCGCTTGAGATAGGGGTGGACCATGTCGCCCTGGATCGGGCCGGGGCGCACGATCGCGACTTCGATCACGAGATCGTAATAGCAGCGCGGCTTGAGGCGCGGCAGCATGTTCATCTGCGCCCGGCTCTCGACCTGGAAGACGCCGATCGAATCCGCCCGGCAAAGCATGTCGTAGACCGCCGGGTCCTCGCGCGGGACGGTGGCGAGCGTGAAGCGCTTGCCGTGATGCGCGTCGATCAGGTCGAAGGCCTTGCGGATGCAGGTCAGCATCCCGAGCGCGAGCACATCGACCTTCATGATACCGAGTTCGTCGATGTCGTCCTTGTCCCACTCGATGAAGCTGCGGTCGGGCATCGCGCCATTGCCGATCGGCACGCTTTCGACCAGCGGCCCGCCGGTGAGGATGAAGCCGCCGACATGCTGGCCGAGATGGCGCGGCATGCCGATCAGCTGCTCGGTCAGCGCGATCACCCGGCGCAGGTACGGATCGGTCAGGTCGACGCCGGCCTCGTCCGCCTTGGCCTCGTCCATCGAACTGCCCCAGCTGCCCCAGATCGTGCCGGCGAGCGCGGCGGTGACGTCTTCGGACAGGCCCATCGCCTTGCCGACCTCGCGGATCGCCGAGCGCGGGCGGTAGTGGATCACCGTGGCGCACAGGCCCGCACGATGGCGTCCGTACTTGGCATAGATGTGCTGGATCACCTCCTCGCGCCGCTCGTGCTCGAAATCGACGTCGATGTCGGGCGGCTCCTTGCGCTCTTCGGAGATGAAGCGCTCGAACAGCAATTCGACTTCGGACGGGTCGACCGAGGTGATCCCGAGGCAGTAGCAGACCGCGCTGTTGGCGGCCGAACCGCGCCCCTGGCACAGGATCGGCGGATCGACGCTGCGGGCGTAGTCGACGATGTCCTTGATGGTGAGGAAATAGCGAGCGATGTCGAGCTTCTCGATCATCGCCAGTTCGCGCGTGACGAGGTCGCGGACCTTGTCGGGAATGCCGCCGGGGTAGCGGTTGTGCGCGCCCTCCCAGGCGACTTCGGTCAAATAATCCTGCGGCGTGCGCCCGCCGGGCACGGTTTCCTCCGGATATTCGTAGCGCAGTTCCGACAGCGAGAAGCGGCAGGCATCGGCGACATCGCGCGTGGCGGCGATCGCATGCGGCCAGTCGGCGAACAGGCGCGCCATTTCGGCCGGGCTCTTCAGATGCCGCTCGGCATTGGCGTGGAGCAGATAGCCGGCCTTGGCGATAGTGGTCTTCTCGCGGATGCAGGTCATCACGTCCTGCAGCGGGCGACGCTCCGGCGCGTGATAATGCACGTCGTTGGTCGCGAGGATACCCATGCCGTTCGCCCTTGCCAGCGCATCGAGCCGGGCGATCCGCGCGCGGTCGTCACCGAGATAGAGATAGCTTGCCGCGACATGACGCAGCGTGGGCAGGCGGGCACCCAGGTGCGGCAGCGCGGCCCCGAAGGCATCGAGGTCCTCGCCCGGGCAGGCGATCAGCTGCACGCCTTGCGAATGCTCGGCCAGCATGGCGAGCGTCAGCTGGCATTCGTCCTTGTCCTGCCAGCCGCCGTCCAGCGTCTGCATCTTGCCGAGCGAGAGCAGGCGGCACAGCCGGCCATAGGCCGCGCGGTCCGTCGGATAGGCGAGGAACTCGTGCGGTGGCCGGTCTTCATCGGGGACCAGGGCGATCCGGCAACCGATCACGGGCCGCATCTTCGCCGTGTTCGCCTCGGTGTGCAGCCGCACCACGCCCGCCATCGTGTTGCGATCGGCGATGCCGAGCGCATGGTGGCCCTGCGCATAGGCGGCGATGACGTAGTCGATCGCGTCCGACGCGCCGCGCAGGAAGGAAAAGCAGCTCGTCACGCCCAGCTCGACGAAGGCACTTTCCGGATTGGCCGGAAAATCCTCGTCCGAGCGCTTGAGCGTGCGCCGCGCCGGGGTCAGTGGGCCTTCGGGCATCCGCGCGGCTCCCTCAGGCGAACAGCCCGTGGACGAACCACTGCGGCGGGCCGCCGCGCCCGTCGCCGACCACCCCGCTGCGATAGATCCACAGCCGCCGCCCGGCCTCGTCCTCGACCTTGTAGTAATCGCGCAAGCGCACCTCGGAGCGTTCGCGCCACCATTCGGGCGCGATGCGTTCCGGCCCTTCGGAGCGCGCGACATCGTGCAGCTGCCGCCGCCAGCGGAACCGGCGCGGCGGGCCATCGGGAGTCGCGTAGATCACCGTCACCGGTTCGGGCCGGTCGAACAGGCGGATCGGCCGGTCGCGCAGGATTTCCCCGAAGGCGCCGGGCGCACCCATGTCCTCCTGCCAGACTATGGAGCGTTCGGGCACGTGGCTGGCACACGGCGCGGCGAGGCGCACATTGCCCGCTCCCAGCCGCACCCGCAGCCGGTCGATCAGGTGGGCGAAGGAAATGCCGGGCGCCTCGTCCTCCTCCAGCCCCTTCTGCAAGGCGTCCATCTGCTCGTGCCACAGCGCGGTGAGTGCAAAGGCATCGAAGCCGAAGCCTGCATCGAGCCCGTCGAGCTTTTCGGAAAACAGCCGCACGACATGCGCAGGGGCGCGCACCGGCGCAGCGGTTTCCACCTCCAGCTGCGCGATGTGCCCGTCGATCCGGAACGCCTCGAACCGCGCACGGCGCAGGCCCAGATGCGCTTCCTCCAGTTGCTGCGCGAGATCCGCCGCGAGGTCGGCGACGACCGGCTCGAGCACCGCGACGTGGCGGATCGGCTCGAGCACGCGGGCGCTGGCGCGATAGACCTTGTGCGGCGCGAGCGGGGCGACGACTTCCTCGACATCGCCATAGGCCTGCTGCAACCGCCGCAAGGGGTTGGCGATGGCGCGGCGGTGCTTGCGGAACCGGCGGCCGAGCGCCTCGGTCGGGATGCCCCGCAGCGCGCCGACGGTCTTGATCCCCAGCCGCCTCAGCAGCAGCACCGCGTCGGCATCGATCCTGAGGCTGGCGATGGGCAGCGGGGCGAGCGCGGCCGCCAGGTCATCCTCGGCGATCACCACCTGTTCCTTGCCGCCGTAATGCGCCAGCGCCCAGGCCGCGCCGATCGTGGGGGCAAGCGCGATCCGGCTGGTGTGGCCGAGAGCGCCGAAAGCACGTGCCATCCCGGCCAGCATCGCCGCCTCTCCGCCGAAGAGATGCGCCGCACCGCCGGTATCGAGCAGCAGGCCGTCGGCGCCGTCCACCGCGGTCCACGGGCTCCACCGCTGGGCCCAGCGCCCCATGGCGGCAAGCGCGGCGGCATCGCCCGCCGGATCGGCGGGCGCAATGGCGAGCGTCGGCAGGATCGCGCGGGCATCGGTCATCCGCTGGCCCCGACGAGCGCCGCCGTGGCGCGCCGCGGCATTGACCGCCGCGATCACCTGGCCGTGCGGCCCTTCCTCCGCCAGCGCGAGCGGGATCGCGTCATCCGTAGCGGGATGGGCGTTCCGCCATCGCTCCATCACCAGTTGCGGAAACCAGATCGAGACGATGCGCCGCCGGGTCATAGCCGACATCCCAGATGCCGGGCCGCATGTCGCGCGCGCGGAACAGATCGAGCGACCAGGCAGGCGCGCCCGGTGCCTTCGGGTCGTAGGGATGCGGCAGCGATGGGCGGCTTTCGACCCGCCAGCGCCGCCGCGCGCCGCTCAGCTCCGCATGGCCGCCGGTCCGCACCAGGAAAGCGGGCACGCCATGGCGTTCCGCCGCGACCGCCAGCCGCCGCGATGCGGTGAAGTCGAGCGCCTGCGGATTGCCGTGCAATTCGCCGATCACCGCGCCGAGCGAGGCGCATTTGAGCCCTTCCTCCATTGCCCACAGCACGTCGCGCGCCTTGCGCACGAAGACATGCAGAACCGGTCGCCGCAGGCGGGGCGGAAGGCCGTGGGCGAAGACGCGCCCCGCCTCGCCCGCCGCGCGCGCTTCCTGCACCCAGAACAGCGGCGCAGAGCCGCCCTCCCCGCCCGGCAGCTGCGCGAGCGCCAGCCCGGTGGCGGAAGCATCGCCGGGTGCTGCAAAAATCTCCTGCAGCATCGGGCGCGGAGCGACGATCGTCTCCGGCAAGAGGGAGGAGCAGGAGGACGAGGCGGTCGGAATCAGGCACGGTACATGGGTCATGGGAGAATCAGTGTTCCTATTATGTTCCGTTCGTTCTCCGACTGCAACGGGATTCGTCCCAAGCGGTTTCCGGGCACGCAAAAGGCCCGGACGCTGGCTGCATCCGGGCCTCGCGATCTGCCGGAGAGAGATGGCAGGTCGAAAGATCAGGCAGGTCTGCGGGCGAACATCCCGAAACCGGCGATGATGGCGTAGCAGGCGATCGGCAGGACCATCGCCAGGGCAAGGCTGCCCGTGCCGTCGGCCAGCACGCCGTACAGCAACGGCACGACCGCGCCGCCGAAGATGGCGACGTTGATGATGCCCGACCCGTCAGCTGCCCGCGGACCCAGCTTCTCGCAAGCGAGCGAGAAGATGGTCGGGAACATGATCGAGTTCATCAGCCCCACGGCCAAGAGGCTGTAGGCCGCAACGTAGCCGCCGGTCTGGGTGCTGAGGACGATCAGCACGATCGCGCCGATCGCATTGAAAGCGAGGATCTTGCCCGGCGAGAAGATCCGCAGAAAATACGAGCCGATGAACCGGCCGACCATGGCCGCGCCCCAGTACAGGCTGATCATCCAGCCGACCGCGCTTTCCATGTTCGCGCCGGGCATGCGCGTGGCGATCAACTCGCCCAGCACCCGGTCCTGGGCGAGGTAATTGATCATGATCGAGCCGATCGATACCTCCGCCCCGACATAGAGGAAGATGCACAGCGCACCGAAGCTGAAGCGGCTGCGACGCAGCAAGTCGTTGTTGTAGAGCCAGGCGAAGGGGGCGGCGATGATCAGCAGTACGCCGATCCATGCGTTGACGTAGATGGCAAGCAGCGCGCCCGCCACGATGATCGCCAGGCCGACCAGATAGCGGCCGTTGGAAACGAATTCGTTCTCACCCATCATCTTGGAATCGTGCGGCAGGCGATTGCGGAACAGCCACACCGCGAGGGCGACGACCGCGATCAGCGCGGCAACGCCGAGATAGCCCTGCCAGATCGCCTCGCTTTCCGCCTGGCGATAGGCCTGCAGTTCCGCGCCGGAAAGCTGGTCCGCGCTGACTGCGGCGAGACTGCCGAGAATGACGATTGCGCCGACCCACGGGAAGACCGTCGTGCCGAGCGAATTGAAGGCCTGCGCGAAGGTCAGCCGGCTATGCGCCGTCTTCTGCGGACCGAGCAGCGAGATCAGCGGATTCGCCACCACCTGCACGATCACCACGCCGCTGGCGAGGATGAAGAGCGCGAACAGGAAGATCTCGTAAGTCGCCGTCTGGCTCGCCGGAATGAACAGCAGGCAGCCGACCATCATCGTGAGCAGGCCAGCCACCGCACCGCGCATGTAGCCCAGCTTCTTCACGAGCTTGGCACCGGGAATGCCGACGATCAGATAGGCGGCGAAGAAGCAGAACTGCACCAGCATCGCCTGCGTGTAATTGAGCGTGAAGAGTTCCTTCAGCTTTGGAATGATCACGTCGTTGAGCGAAGTGATGCCGCCGAAGATGAAGAACAGGCCGAAGACGAAGTAGTTGAGGCCGGGCGCCTGGATGCCGGCACCGTCATCTTCGATCGGCCGTGAATCGGTGCTCGAGGCAACGTCGGGTACAAGGGCCATAGTCGCTATTCCTCCCAGATGTCGGCAGCGCCTTGGCCTACCAACGAGTTATCCTTGTCGACCGGCTCAGAAAGAGCACTGGGCGCCGTCGGACATTTCCTGTCGCACGATCCGCGCCACCTGCAGCGTCATCGGAGCCGTCGAGGTGAGCGACAGGCGATCGCCGAGGGTCGGAGCGCATTGTTCGGTTATGATCATCTCGCGCCACCCCTTGCCCGCGCTTAGCGCCAGGTTGCGGGTGATGTCGATCGTGTTTCCCCCGACCGTCAGCGTGACCTTGCCGGCGGGCTGCGCGGCAAGATTGTAAAGGATGCGATAATCGCCCTTGCCCTGTCCGGCCTGTGCGAGCGACAGCGTCGCGCCCGGTCCGAAGACGATCTCGCGCGCATCTTCCTGCCGATCCTTGTCGAGGCCCCGCGCGACGATTCCGCCGCCTTCGCCGCGCAGGTTCACGAGGCGGGTGTCGCCGCCATAGGCAGTGATCCCGCTCGCCAACCGACCGAGATCGTACCACGATGCCGCCGCGCCTTCGCTCAGATAACCGCAGTCTTCCGGCAGTTTCGCCGCGCCGCTCTTCTGCGCCAGGCCGAGGCCGTAGCCGACCTGGAACAGTGCGCCTTGCGAGCCATTGACCGGCGCTCCGCCACATTCGGCGGGCCAGCTGAAGGACAGCCTGCCGGTCGCCTCGCGACGGCCGAACAGAATGTCGGAAACGCCTGCGCCCTCGCTGCCCGGCAGCCAGGAGGCGACGAAGGCGTCGGCCGCGTTCATCTCGCGGTTCATCCACAGGGGGCGGCCGGATAGGAACACCGCAACCGTCGGGATGCCCGCCGCATCGTATTTGCGCAGCAGGTCGAGACCCTCGGTGTCGGCGAAGACCATCGTCGTCCGGTCGCCGACGAACTCGGCATAGGGTTCCTCACCGAAGACCACGATCGCGACGTCGGGCCTGCCGGAATAGGCGCCGTCCGCCGACAGCGTGGCCTTGCCGCCCTGCGCCTTTGCCTCTGCCTCGATCGCCTGCCAGATCGAGGTCGCGCCGGGAAACTTGCCGTCGTTGTCGAGCTCGGTCCCGCCCTGCCAGGTCAGCGTCCAGCCGCCCGAAGCCTTGGCGATGCTGTCCGCCGCGCTGCCGGCGACGAGCACGTTAGCGCCCGCCTTGATCGGCAGCACGCCGGTATTCTTGAGAATGACCTGCGACTTCGCGACCGCCTCGCGCGCGATGGCACGATGCCCGGCGCTGCCGAGCTGCGACCAATCGCCCGCGTAGGCGCGATCCGAAGGCTTCTTCGCATCGGGGCCGAGCAGGCCGAGCCGGTACTTGGCCCGCAGCACGCGGCCGACGGCCTCGTCCAGCCGTGCCATCGAGATCGTGCCGTCCTCGACATCTGCGACCATGTTCTCGATCAGCGCCTTCCAGTCGTCGGGCACCATGTAGATGTCGAGCCCGGCGTTGATGGCCTGCGGGCAATCCGACACCGTGCAGCCGTCGATCTGGCCATGCGCGTTCCAGTCGCCGACGACCACGCCGGTAAAGCCCATCTCGCCGCGCAGAACGTCGGTGAGCAGCGCCTTGTTGCCGTGCATCTTCACGCCGTTGATCGAATTGAAGCTCGCCATGACAAATTCCGTCCCGGCCGCGATTGCCGCCGGATAGGGATAGGCGTGGATGGCCTTTAGCGCCTCGATGTCGCCGTTGACGTCGCCCTGGTCGACGCCCTGCATGGTGCCGCCGTCGGCGAAGAAATGCTTGGCGGTCGCCGCGACATGACCCTTGCCGAGAAATTCCGTCGTGCCCTTGCGGCCCTGCAGCCCCTCGATCAGCGCCGCGCCGAGCGGTGCGACGATCCGCGGATCTTCGGAATAGCTTTCGTAGGTCCGGCCCCAGCGGTCGTCCCGCGCGACGGCGACCGTGGGCGAAAAGTTCCAGTCGATGCCGGTCGCCGCGATCTCCACCGCGGTTGCCGCGCCGATCCGGCGGAGCAGGTCGGCGTCGCGCGTCGCGCCCAGACCGATATTGTGCGGGAAGATCGCCGCGCCGACGACGTTGGTGTGGCCGTGGACCGCGTCGGTGCCCCAGATGGTCGGGACGATAGGCTCGCCATCGTCGCCAGGCCGGCAAGCAGCAGGAACAGGCCGGTAAAGCCGAAAACCGGCACGAGGCCGAGCGTCAGCCACGGCATGACGAGCGACGGCGCGGTGTTGGTGAGGTTGAACAGGCCTAGATCGCCTCCACGCACTTCGGGCCTCGGCAGGACGCGCAAGGTCTGCGCGGAATGCAGCGCGAGGAAGGTCGAACCCGCGATACCGAAGATGACATATCCCGCGATCGCTCCCGTCAGGCTTTCCGAAATGCCCATCGCGACCAATCCCAGGGCGACCGCGAAGGCACCGATCGCAAGTGGCAGCATCGGTCGCTCGCGCCGGTCGGCCCAGCGTCCGGCAAGCAGGGCCACGGGGATCGAGGCGGCCAGCACGAAGGAGAAAAGCGTCGCGGTCCGGTTGTCGCTGAAGCCGGGCTGGATGGAGCGCAGCCAGAGATAGAGGAAGGCGAACAGCGCCGCTTCGGAAATCTGGACCAGCAGGCGCGCGAGCCACATCTGCTCGACCGGACCGAATGCCCCGCGGCCTCGCCCGGCAGTCTCCGGCTCGACCTTGCGCGCGCGGGTCAGTTCGGGAAACGGGCGCGGATTGCCGAACACGACCACCGGCAGCACGGCTGCTGCGACCAGCAGGGCCACCAGCCACAGCCGCTCTTCGGGTGCGGCAAGGCCGGGCAATGTGACCAGCGCCCCGGCCATTGCGCCAAGGGCCGGCGCGACCGGCAGCAGCCCGCCCAGCAAGCCTTTCTGGTGATCGGGCACGCAGTCGCCCGCCCAGGCGCTGAGCGGACCGAGCATGAGATTGAGCGCGAACTGCCAGGCAACCACGAGCAGTATGATGGACGGCAAGGTCGTCACCCTCGGCATCGTCACCAGCAGCAGGCATGAGAGCACCAGGCCGGTGACGATCCACGGACGGCGGCGGCCCGAAAGGTCGCTCAGCCACCCGAACAGGATATTGGCGATGCTTGCCGCGATCGCGCCGGAGAAGGCGATGTAGGACAGCCACTCGATGCTCTGCGCCCCGCCGAGGATGGTCACGCGGACCGGCAGAAGGATCGTCAGGAACGGGACATAGGCGATCGCGCCGCCCGCCCAGGCAAGCGCGTAGAGCAGCAGGAAGCGTGTCGATTGGCGACCGGGCGCGGTCGCTTCAGCCGACACCGTTTGCGCCGGGCCGGGCAGTCGACGCGCGTTCGACCAGCGTTCCGGAAACGACCACCGGTTCGCTCGGCAGGTCTTTCTTGCCTGCATTGATGAGCAGTTCGACCGCGCGTGAGATGGTCGCCGCGATCGGCTGGTCGACAGCGGTCAGCGATGGTTCGGTAAAGCGGACGATGGGGGTGTTGTCGAAGCTGACCAGCGAAAGGTCGGCTGGCACGTCGAGGTTCATCGACCGGGCGACCTCGAGCGTGCCGGTGGCCATCTGGTCGCTGCTGGCGATGATCGCCGTGGGCCGGTCGGTTTGCTCGAGCAGTTTGCGCGCGGCAACCACGCCGCTTTCGAAGCCGAAGTCGCCCCTTTCGCACAGTCCCTCGGTGGAGAGGCCCGCATCGTCCATCGTCGCGCGCCAACCGTCGATACGCCAGCCGGCAACGGCGTAATCGGTCGGCCCTGCAATGAAGCCGATCCTGCGGTGGCCGAGGTCGATCAGGTGCTGCGTCGCCAGGCGGGCGGAGCCTTCGTCGTCCATTGTCATCGCGATGCCCGGCCCCGGCGTGACCGAACCGATCCGCGCGAAGGGAATGCGCGCTTCGGCCAGCAGCGAGGTGATGAGCGGATTTTCCGAGTGCGGGGGCGTCAGGATGATTCCGTCCGGCTGGAGCGCGGCGATGGCCGCGCGCAGCTCGCACTGGACGTGGTCGTTATGCGTGTCGACCAGCTCGAAGATCATCCGGTACCCGTGCTCGGCGCATTTGAGCATCCCGCCAAGCAGCATCTGGTCGACCCAGTCGGTACCCTGGCGCGACTGCCAGTCGGCGATGGTGCGCTCGCGGTCGTTGAGCGCGAGGATCAGGTAGGAGCGCGAGCCGCTCATCCGCTGGGCCGCGATCGACGGCACGTAGCCGAGCTTGTCGATCGATGCCTGCACCCGCTCCTTCATCTCGGGCCGGACATTGGGCTCGTTGTTGATGACGCGGCTGACCGTCTGCAGCGACACACCTGCATCGGCAGCGACATGCTTGATCGTTACTGATTGGCGCCGACGGCCCATCGTCCAAAATCCCCTGGCCCTGCCCACTGCCCCGAAGTCTCGCGGCTTTCAAGCCGCAAGGGGGCGTGTCGCTCGCGGCACGAAGCAGGAGGGCTCCGGGATTGTCGTCCCGAAGCCCCCTGTGGTTCGCATCCGTTTGCGGCGGGCGTTTCCGCCTAGAAATTGAACCGCGCGAGGAAGGTGTAGCGCCGGTCGTTGCGGAAGGCCGCGCTGAGGACGCGGGTTCCGTCGTAGTCGATGACCGTCGACAGCTTGGTCACCTGGTCGAGCAGGTTCACGCCCTGGACGCCGAGCTTGAGATGGTCGTTGACCGTGTAGAACAGCGACGCATCGAGCTGGCCGCCGGATTCCTGGAACGTCGGCGAGAACGGGAACAGGTCGTCGCGCGGAGTGACCAGGAAGCGGCTGCGCCAGTTGTATACGGCACGTGCCGAGATCGGTCCGCGTTCGTAAAACACGGTCGCGTTGACGGTATGCTTCGAGGTACCCGAATTCGGCACTTCGCCCGTGAAGGCACCGCCGTTGAGCGGGCCGCCCGACGAATTGACCGACGGCGAACCGATGTCGGAGATGTCGGGCGTGACGAAGTCCGACGCATCGACGTAGGTGTACGACAGCTGGGTTCCCAGTCCGCTGAGCAGTCCCGGCAGGAAGTCGTAGACCTGCTGGTAAGCCAGCTCGAAACCCTTGAGCGTGCCGTCGAGGTCGTTGGCCGGACCGTTGATGATGACGTCCTGCGACCCGCCGCTCGGGGCGGTATAGTTCACCAGGCCGGTACCGGTCTGGATGATCCCCGTGATGTCCTTCAGGAAGAAGGCCGCGGTGATCGAGCCGACGTCGTCGAAGTACCATTCGGCGCTCAGATCGTAATTCCACGACTTGATCGGTCGCAGGTTGCGATTGCCGGTGCGGATCGAAAGCGGCGGTCCGCTGTCGACGCGACCGCTGAAACCGAGCACGCCGCCGGCATTGAACAGATTGAGATCGGGCCGCGAGATCGCCTTGGAAACGGCACCGCGCAGCACCAGTCCGCTGCCGTTGTCGAGGCGGATGTTGAATGCGGGCAGCCAGTGATCGAACGTGATGTCGCGCCGGTCGGGGATCAGCTCGCCGGTGTAGAGCGAGGCGAATTCCGTCAGGCGGTCACCGGTCAGCTGACAGTACAGGATCTGCGGTGCATAGCCGCCATCCGGCGCACCCGGGACTGGCGGAGGACAGGAATCGGTGACCTCCGATACCTGGACCACGCCGTCGCCGTTGCCGCCGCCGACCTGGACGCCGTTCTCGTCGAAAACCGGATCGTCGAACTGCCCCGGATCGGGGAAGGCGATGAGCGCGTCGTTCTTGACCTTGGTCTCGACGTAACGCAGCCCGATGTTGCCGGTGATCGACCAGCCGCTGTCCATATCGATGCCATAATCGAGCCGCGCATAGGCCGCGTTGGTGATCTCGGTCACATCCGAGATTTCCGATGGGCAGTACGGATCGCACAGCACCTGGCGCCCGTCGAGCAAGGTGCGCGTACGACCGTTGACGCCGAGATTGCCCGCCTCGGGGGTCTGGCTGAAGGTGGTCAGTTCATCCCATTGCTGATCGGTAACGCCGTTCAGGTAATCCTGCAGGAAGTCGTCGCCGCCGTAGAAATAAGTGGCGCCGCCCGGGATCGGGGTGTTCGCTTCGCCGCGCTGGAAATTGTCGCCGAAGGGGGCGCGAACCTGCGAGTAGGCCGGGAATTCGTCGGCATAGGCACCGCCGGCAATGGCGAATTCCTGGTCCGGCAGACCGGTGTAGAACCGACCCGGCTTGAAGCCCGACCAGTCTGCGACCGAGCGTGACGATTCGGATTTCTGGAACTACTGCCGGACGATGGAGGTGCCCGATACGCTGCGCGAGAAGATCGAGATCTTTCAGGCCAACGGGCAGGTCTTCCGCGAAGAGGACGAGCTGTTCACCGAGACGAGCTGGGCCGCGGTGATGATGGGCCAGCGCATTCCGATGAAGGGCCACAACCCAATGGCCGACACCTTCGACCCGGGCGAGATTCGCCAGGAAGTCGACGAGATGGAAAAATCGATCCGCTACCTCGTGCAGCAGATGCCGCTGCACGGCCAGTACGTGCAGAAATACTGTCCGGCCGGCACGCTCTGACGCGCAGCCACGCGGGGGTCAGAACCCGTAGCGCAGCCCTGCCCAGAACGTGCGCGGTGCGCCGAGGTCGATCGACCCGCCCGAATTGCGCGTGACGACATCCTCGTCGGTCAAATTCTCGCCGCGCAGGACGAGCTGCAGCCGGCCCGCGAGGGGAAAGCCGAGAAAGGCACCGACGGTCGTCGCCGCGGGCAGCACGTCATCCTCCAGGTCGCCTTCGAATTGCGCGCCGACATGGCGCAAGGAGAGCGCGGCAACGAGGCCCGAAGCAGGTGCATAGGCGATGCTCGCCGCGGCAGACCAGCGTGGCACCTGCGGCGGGCGATTGCCGTCGAGCGCCAGCGAAATGCCTTCGCCGTCGACTTGTGAATCGGTGAAGGCGAGCGATCCGTCGAGGCGCAGCGGGCCGCGATCGAAGGCAATCTCGGCCTCGATCCCGCGCGCATCGATCGCCGGCAGGTTCTGCCGCTGGCGCAGGTTGGGGGCGAGTGTCACATTGGCGATGGCATTCTTCACCCGGTTGTCGAACGCGGTCACCGACAGGCGAAGCCCGGCCGCAGGGGTCAGGTCCGCGCCTGCCTCGAAGCCGGTGAGCTTCTCGTTGGCGAGCTCGGCATTGGCCTGCGTGACCACTGGAAAGACTACGAACGGGCGGTACAGCTCGTTGAGCGTCGGCAATCGCAACCCGCTGTACGCCGCCGCGCGCAACCGCACCGCCTCGCTAGCCTGCAACGCCGCCCCGCCGCGCCAGGTGACCGTCCAGTCCGAACGATCGGAGGCAATGGTCTCGTCGACCACGTTGCCGCGTGCATCGCGCGCTCGGTAGAACCCGTCGGCGATCCGCGTGCGATCGGCGCGCAAGCCCCCGGTCAGTACCAGGGCGCCGAGCGTCCAGTCGTGCTCGGCGAACAGGCCGAGGTCGGTAGTGACGCCTCCGGCACGTCGCCGCTCGCCGAGCCGGCCGGTGAAGGCACTGTAGCTTTCTTCCTGCAACTCGCCCGAAGCCCGGCGATAGTCGATGCCCAGCCGCAGGACGTGATCCTCGCCGACCGGCGGGCGCAGTTCGAGCTTGCCGCCAAGCCCTGTCGAGGGCGTGTTGCGCTGGTCGAGCACGCGGGTGAAACGGGTCGAGCTGATAACGACATTGCTGAAATTGCGCGCCTGGACATAGCCGAGCGCATCGAATTGCCAGGCACCGCGACCCACCAGCCTCAGGCTCGCATCCTGCCCCTCGCTCGAACTGTCCGCCCCGTCGAAGCGCAGGGTCCGCCGGTCGTCGAAGGCGGCGACGCGCGCCTGCAACTCGATCTCGTCGGAGATCGGCGCGACCGCGCGGATTGATCCCGAGATGCCGTCGAAGGCAGCGCGCGCGCTTGCCGGGACGCGCTGGTCGATTGGGGTCGTGAAGAACCCCTCGCCCCTGTCCCAGCGCGCTGCGGCGGTGACGAAGCCGCCGCCCAGTGCCGCCGAACCGAGCATCGCAGCCTCGGTTTCGCCGCGGTCGTTGACCAGTGCCGAAAGCCCCAGCTGCGGAAGATCTGCAAGGCCGGCACTCTCGAGCGCGATCGTGCCGGCCAGCGCCCCGGCTCCGAACGGGCCAGAACCCCCGCCCCGTGTGACCCGGATGCTGCCGAGCGTTTCGGGCATGATCGAGCCGAGCGGAATATAGCCGAAGAACGGGTCCGCGATCGGCACCCCGTCGAGAGTGACCAGCGCGCGGCTGGTCGCATTGCCGCCAAGCGCCCTAAGCGTCACCCCTTGCGCCGAAGGGTTGGCCGACCGGCTGTCCGCCCGGCGGAATTGCTGGAAGCCCGCGACCGCGCCGAGCGCGTCCTCGATCCGGCCCGAGGGCGACGTCACGATCTGCTCGCGATCGAGCTCGACAGCGAAATAGGCAGGGACACCGGGCGCATCGTCCAGCCCGCGTGCGGTCACGATGATGACGGGTGCTGCGTTCCGCGACTCGCTATTGTCGGCGTCCTGTGCGGAAGCGGCAGCCTGGGGGATACCGGCGAGCGAAAGAAGCAGGAGTGTGCGGCGCATCCCGCGCCTTTGCCCGCTAAGTGCATTGGGTTTCAAGGAGCAATGCTTATCGCTTGTCACGCCTGCTGGCCTGATTTACCCTCGCGTCAATGGGAGAGAGAGATGAGCGCACCCGAAAGTGACTTCGACGTCCTGATTGTGGGAGCCGGCATTTCCGGTATCGGCATGGCCGCCCACCTGGAAATGATGGCCCCGGGCCGCACCTATACGATCGTCGAGCGGCGCGCGGATCTGGGCGGGACATGGGACCTGTTCCGTTATCCAGGGATCCGTTCTGACAGCGACATGCACACGCTCGGCTTCAGCTTCGAACCCTGGAAGCACGAGAAGTCGATCGCCGATGCTCCGGCCATTCTCGATTATCTCAACCGGATCGTCGACGAGCGCGGCATCCGCCCGCACATGCAATTCGAACACAAGGTGGTTTCGGCCGACTTCCGGCACGAGGACGCACGCTGGCACGTGATCGTCGAGCACGAGGGCAAGCAACGCGAGCTGACCGCCAACTGGATCTTCTTCGGCGCCGGCTATTACGATTACGACGATCCCTACGATGCCGGCTTCGATTTCTCGGAATTTGCCGGCGAGGTCGTCCATCCCCAGTTCTGGCCCGAGGAGCTCGACTACAACGGCAAGCGCATCGTCGTCGTGGGATCGGGTGCCACCGCGGTTACCATCGTGCCAGCGATGAGCGACAAGGCGGCCAAGGTCACCATGCTTCAGCGCACGCCGACCTGGATGTGGGCGCGCCCGGCAAAGGATGCCTTCGCCAATTTCCTGCGCAAGGTCCTGCCTGAGAACACCGCCTACAAGATCACCCGCTGGAAGAACGTGTTCCTCCAGGAGGTTTCGTTCAAGAAGGCGCGTACCGAGCCGGAGAAGGTGAAGGACGCGCTCAAGAAGAAAATCGAAGGGCTGCTCGGCCCGGATTACGACGAGGCTGCGTTCACGCCACCGTACAATCCGTGGGAACAGCGACTGTGTCTGGTGCCCGACGACGACCTGTTCGTCGCCATGAAAAAGGGCAAGGCGGAAGTCGTGACCGGCCATATCGACAAGTTCGTCGCCGAGGGCGTCAGGCTGACCGACGGGCGCCTGCTGCCCGCCGACATCATCGTGACCGCGACCGGGCTCAGCCTGGCGATCGCCGGCAAGGTGAAGTGCAGCATCGAGGGCGAGCCCATCGATTGGTCCGAGCACTATTATTACAAGGGCTGCATGTTCTCCAACGTGCCGAACCTGGGGCACACCTTCGGCTATCTCAACGCTAGCTGGACGCTGCGCGCGGACATCAATTCCGAGTATGTCTGCAAGGTGCTCAACACGATGGAAGAAAAGGGCGCGGAGATCGTCACGCCGGTCCTGAGCGAGGCGGAAGAGGCCAGGATCGAGCAGGAAGACCTGTTCGATTTCTCCTCCGGCTACATCAAGCGCGGAATGCACATCATGCCCAAGAGCGCGACGAGCAATCCGTGGCGGCTCAGCCAGGATTACCGCCAGGACAAGCGCGATCTGCAGACCACGCCGATCGCGGACGGCGTGCTCGTCTTCGAGAACGCGCATGGCGAGGCGAGGCG
Source organism: Qipengyuania oceanensis (assembly GCF_009827535.1). Lineage (NCBI taxonomy): Bacteria > Pseudomonadati > Pseudomonadota > Alphaproteobacteria > Sphingomonadales > Erythrobacteraceae > Qipengyuania > Qipengyuania oceanensis. Next base: position 1,296,329 of record NZ_WTYN01000001.1, read on the forward strand.
CGAAGCGGCCGAGTAGGATTCCCGGCATCTCGCCCCTTCCATCGGGCGGGATGCTGGCCTAAGCCCCTTCGCCATGAGCGAAGGCGACAAGATCTGGACCGCCGGGCTCGTCGTCATCGGCGACGAAATCCTGTCCGGCCGCACCCACGACAAGAACATCGCGCAAGTCGCGAGCTGGCTGCAGGTGCAGGGCATCCGCCTCGCCGAAGTGCGCGTCGTGCCCGACGTGATGGAGCGCATCGTCGAGGCGGTGAACGCCTTGCGCGAGGCGAACGACTATCTCTTCACCACCGGCGGGATCGGCCCGACGCACGACGACATCACGGTCGATGCGGTTGCGAGGGCTCTCGGCGTCGAGGTCGTCGTCCACCCCGAAGCGCGCGCCATGCTCGAACGCTATTACAAGAGCATCGACAAGGAGCTGACCGAGGCGCGGCTGCGGATGGCGCGCGTGCCGGAAGGCGCAGACCTGATACCCAACCGCATGTCGGGTGCGCCGGGCATCAAGTTCGGCAATATCCACCTGATGGCGGGCGTCCCGCACATCACCGCAGGCATGCTCGATGCGCTTACCGGGACGCTGGAAGGTGGCGCGCCGCTCCTGTCCGAAACCATCGGCTGCTGGACCCCGGAAAGCGAGGTCGCCGATATTCTGCGCCAGGCGGAAAAGGATCACCTGCACTGTCAGATCGGCAGCTATCCCTTCTTCCGCGAGGGTCGGGTCGGGGCTAATTTCGTGATCCGCTCGACCGATCGCGAGGATCTCGACGCCTGCGTTGCAGCCCTGTCGTCCGCGCTCGAATCGGCCGGTTTCGCCACGACTTCCGGCGGCATCTGACTGCCGCGATAGACCCTCAGCGAACGTTTTCCTGTGACCAGCCTCACCGCCAGCACCAGCGCGCTCCAAGGCGAGCGACTTGCCGAACTAGAGGCCCTGCTCGCTGATAACGTAAGCGCGACGCTGGCGCTCGAGGAATGGTGCGCGCGTCACGCGGTCGGCGATCCGCCGGAAATCCTCGCGCTTCCCGTGACCGGGGACGGGGTCGCCATTCCCGACGATGCACAGGCCGTGCTCAAGCTCGAACCGGGCGAGACGATCCGGGTCCGGCACGTGCGGCTGGTGTGCGGCAACACGGTGCTCAGCTTCGCGCGCAATTTCTATGTTCCCGAGCGGCTGCCGGATGCCACGAACCGGGCACTGGAAACGACCAGCCTGCCATTCGGCAGGGTCGTCGCCTCGCTCGGATACACGCGCGAACGCCTCGATACCGCGCGCGGCAAGGCATGCGGATGCCCGGCGGACACGGTCTTGTCGCACCGCGCCATGCTACGCCTGCCAGACGGCAGGCCTCTCAGCCTTCTGGCGGAATGCTACACCCGGGATGCCATTGCCGCGGCAAGCTAGTTCGGGAATAGTTCGCCGGCCCGATTGCGCTGCGTCGGCAGGTCCGCGATAAGATTTGCCGGAGGGCAAGCGATGGAATGGCTGTTCATCTTCGGCCTTGCCGGAGTTGCCGCATATCTGTGGAACCGGCTGGATCGGGCCGAGAAGCGGCTCGACACGCTCGACCGGTTGCACGAGGCAACGCTGCTCCGCTTGCGCGATCTGGTCGCCAGCGACCAGTTGGTACCCGGCCAGACGACACCGCCACCGGGCGCGCAAGAGACCAGCGAAGCCTCCGCAATGCCGCAGCGTGCGGCGGTCACTGTCCCGAAGACTTCTCTCGAACCGGCGGTCCTGCGCGCCGGCCCCTCCCCACAGGTGCCGCAGGAAGCCCCCGCGGAGCCGGTCGCCGGGGAAATCCCGGATAGCGCAGAGGGCCCGAGAACTTCCCGCTTTTCCGCGCCGAAGCTGAGTTTCGATTTCGAGGACATCTTCGGCCGCAAGCTGCCGATCTGGGGCGGCGGGGTGGCCCTCGCCGTCGCCGGGGTGTTCCTCGTCCGCTATGCGATCGATGCCGGTTTGCTGACGCCATCGGTACGGGTCGTCATGGCATTCCTGTTCGGGATTGGTCTGATCGGCGGCGCAGAGGTTGCGCGCAGGTTCGAGCACAAGGTCGCGGACGAGCGGGTGCAGCAGGCACTCGCCGGCGCAGGCCTCGCGACGCTCTATGCAGGCTTCTACCTCGCCGGATCCCAATACGGGCTAATCGGCCAGCTGGTCGCTTTCGTGGGCCTGGCAGCAGTGACGGCGGTGGCGATCGCCCTGTCCTTCCGCTTCGGATTGCCAAGTGCGGTACTCGGCCTCGTCGGAGGGTTCGCGGCTCCGGCGCTGGTCGGCGGCGACGGAGCCAACGTTCCGCTGCTGGCGCTGTATCTGGGCCTCGTCACCGCCGGCCTCGCGTTTTCGGGCGAGCGGCAGAATCGCTCGTGGCTCGGCATCGCCGCACTTGTCGGCGGGCTCGGCTGGGGCGCGGTGCTGCTCGCAGCCGGCGATTTCGCGACCAGCGACGTAGTCGCTCTCGGTCTGTATTTCCTGGTGCTCGGCGCCGTCGTTCCGGCCCTGATCGCCAACGAGCGCTTCGGCAAGATCCTGCGGCTGGCTTCGGCGGGTGTAGCCAGCATCCAGCTCGCGATCCTGGTCGATGCGGGTGGGTATACGCCGCTCGCATGGGGGCTCTACCTGCTCATGGGCGGCGCACTGGCCTTCTTCGGCTGGCGCAAGCCGGAATTGCGCGAAGGGTGTGCAATTGCCTCGACCGTCGGCCTGCTGCTGCTGATGCAATGGCCACAGCCCGAAGGCATGGCTTTCACGCTGGTATCGATTGCCATGGCAGCGCTGTTCGCCGGCGTTCCGCTCGCTCACCTCGCCCTGCGGAGCGAGCGCAAATTGGATGCGGTGCAACTGGCAGCTGTCCCGCCGGCGCTCGCTTTGGTCGCCTACAGCCAGTTCGGCAGCTTTTCCGACGACCTGGAGGCGACGCTCGCCTGTGCCTGCCTCGCGCTCGCTGCCCTGCCGATTGCCGGTGCGTGGCTGGCGCATGGCCGCCTGCAACCGCGCCTGTTTGCGGGGCTGACCGGATCTGGCGCGGCACTGGTGTTCGCGGCTTTCCTCATGCTGACGCCCGCCTGGAGCGCGCCCTTGGTCATCCTTCCATCGCTGGCCGCCATCCTGTCGTTGGCCCATCGTCGCGCCGACCGGACGCTGGCGAACCTTGGGTGGACCTGGGCGGCGGTCGCAGTCATCGCGCTGGTGGCGACGCCCGATTTCTTCGCCGAGGCAGGCCGTTTGGGCGGAGAATCCGGCGATACTCAGGCCGTGCGCGCCTTGCTGCGCTGGATGGCGGTTGTCGCGCCTTTTGCTGCGCTTGCGTGGCTCGAGCTTCGCGACCCGGCACGGCGACTGGCCGAAGGGTTCGCCGCCGCAGCGCTCTACGGCGCGCTGTCGCAGGTTCTGCCGGTGGACGCTCTGGCCTGGACAGCGGCGCTTCTGGGCATCGTGCTTGCCCTGCTCCAGCCGGTTCGGCTGGCCGCACAGGCGGTCCTCGCCGCCATCGCCGGCTTGTGGGCCCTCCCCGTCGTGGCGACCTGGATCGAGGCCGGGCTCGCATCACTGGCGAACGATCCTATCTTCGTGATCGACTTGCCAGGGGTGAAGGCCATCGCGCTGCAATTGCTGCCAACCGTGGCGGTCCTCGCGTTCCTGCGCGGCCGGGTGGCGGAGCGCCGCCTGCGCCGTGCAATAGACATTGCCGCAGGAGGGCTTGGCATTCTCGCGGCGCACGTCCTGTTCAAGCAGATCTTCGCGATCGAAACGCTGACCGGCTTCGTCGAGCTCGGCATGACCGAGCGTACATTGTGGCAGGCCGTACTGCTCGGCGCAGCCTGGATCGCCGCGAGCGGCCTGCCACGGATTGGTACGCAAAAGCCGCTGGCGATCGGCCTTGCCGCGGTCTCGCTCGCGCACTTCATGGTCTACAGCTGGCTCATTCACAATCCGCTGTGGGACAGGCAGGCTCTCGGCCCGCTGCCGCTCGCGAATATCGCGCTCGCAGCCTATGCGACGGGAGTTGGCGCGGCACTCTCGCTGCGGGCATGGGTGGACGGGACGCTGCGCCCGTGGATCGACGGGCTCGTCGTGGCCCTCGCGGCCTTCGGCGCGCTGACCCTGCTGCGCCAGGCATTCGGCGGCTCCATTCCGTTCGACGAGGCCGTCGGCCCGACCGAGGACCTGTTGCAATCGCTCACCGGCATCGTGCTCGCCTTCGCATTCCTGTTCGTTGGCGCCCGGCGGCAGGAGCGCAGCTGGCGGGTCGGTTCGCTGGTGGTGATGCTTATCGCGGTGGCGAAGGTATTCGTGTTCGATGCCGCGGGACTTGAAGGACTGCTCAGGATCGCAAGCTTCCTCGCGCTCGGTTTCGCGCTGATCGGGATCGGCTGGCTCTACGCGCGGCAATTGCGCGGACCGGTCGCCGAAGCGGGCCCGGCTGACAGCGCGTAGCGATCCGCCCGGCAGCCATTCCTACCTCTCATTTTCCGTTTTGGAAAGTTATCGCTTGCCAACCTGGAAAGTCGAGCCTAACCAGTTTCCATTCTGGAAAGTGGAGTTTGGAAATGACCGATGAGAAAGCCGATGCCCGCGATGCGCTGGCAGCCTTGCAGCAGACAAGGAACAGTCTCGCCGCGAGTTACGACTACCCGTTCGCCCGCCACCTCGCCTTTGGGCTACTGATAGGATCCTTTGTCGCTGCCCAGGCGCTGCCGACGGGCTTGCGGATGGGCGCGCTGGGCCTGGCACTGGCCGGCATATTCCTGATCCAGCGGTGGGATCGCAGGCGAACGGGATCCTTCATCAACGGCTATCGCCCCGGCGCGACGCGCAAGGTGACCGCTCTCCTGCTGCTGGCCGTGCTGCCGATCCTGGTGGCAGCCGTCGTCTTCGGCGGGCCCGAGCGACCCACGCTCGTAGTCGCACTCGCGGGATTGGCGACCCTCGTCTGCATCGCCTTCAGCTACTGGTGGCAGGCGGTCTATCTGCGCGAACTGGGCGGCGAGGACGCATCGTGAGCGGCTTCGATCCCGTGATCCATCCCCCGGCGCGCCTGCAGATCATGGGGGTGCTGGGCGGCGTGAGCGACATCGCCTTCGAGAAACTGCGCGAGATCGTCGGCGTGAGCGATTCCGTGCTGTCCAAGCATCTCTCCGCCCTTGCCCAGGCAGGCTACGTGGTCACGCGCAAGACGCCGCTCGACGGGCGCCAGCGAACCTGGGTCGAACATACCGCCAAGGGGCGCAAGGCGTTCGAGCAGCACCTCGCCGAACTGCGCCGGCTGGCCGGCGGCTAGGCCGTAACGAAAGCAGGCCGGAGGATCGCTCCCCCGGCCCGTTGTTCGTTGCCGTGCCGCGTTTCACGCTACCCGAGCGCGAATGGCGGCAATCGCCTTGCAGGGTTATGCGCCTTCGACCTCGGCGAGATCGATCTTCAGGCCCGGGCCCATCGACGAGGTCAGCGAGATCTTGCGGACGTACTTGCCCTTGGAGCCCGAGGGCTTCGACTTCACGACGGCTTCGGTCAGCGCCTTGAAGTTCTTCACCAGGTCTTCGTCCTTGAACGACAGCTTACCGATGCCGGAATGGATGATGCCCTGCTTCTCCACGCGGTATTCGACCTGGCCGCTCTTGGCGTCCTTGACGGCCTGTTCCACGTTCGGGGTAACCGTGCCGAGCTTCGGGTTCGGCATCAGGCCCTTGGGGCCGAGCACCTTGCCGAGGCGGCCGACGACAGCCATCATGTCCGGCGTCGCGATCACGCGGTCGTAATCGAGATTGCCGTTCTGCATGTCTTCCATAAGGTCTTCCGCACCGACCTTGTCGGCACCGGCGGCGGTCGCCTTGTCGGCGTTTTCACCGCGGGCGAAAACGGCGACGCGAACGTCCTTGCCGGTTCCGGCCGGAAGCGACACCATGCCGCGGACCATCTGGTCGGCGTGGCGCGGGTCGACGCCGAGGTTCATCGCGACTTCGACGGTCTCGTCGAACTTCGCCTTGTGCTCGCGCAGCGTGGCGAGTGCCTCGTCCACGGTGTAGAGCTTCTCGCTGTCGAGCTTGGCGACAACCTGCTGCTTCTTGGTCTGCTTGGCCATGTTCAGCCCTCCACCACTTCGATGCCCATCGAGCGGGCGCTGCCACCGATGATCTTCACTGCCTGGTCGATGTCGTTGGCATTGAGATCGGCCATCTTGGTCTGGGCGATTTCGGCCAGCTGCGAGGTCTTGATCGTGCCGATGATGTTCTTGCCCGGCTCCTTCGAACCCGACTTGATCTTCATCGCCTTCTTGATGAGGTAGCTCGCCGGCGGGCTCTTCGTGACGAAGGTGAAGCTGCGATCCGCATAGACCGTGATCTTGGTCGGGATCGGCGTGCCCTTCTCGAGGCTGTCGGTCGCCGCGTTGAAGGCCTTGCAGAATTCCATGATGTTGACGCCGCGCTGACCCAGCGCAGGGCCGATGGGCGGCGAGGGATTGGCAGTGCCGGCGGGCACTTGCAGGTTGATGTAACCGTCGATCTTCTTGGCCACGATGGGCCTCCTTTCTCACTTTCGCCGCGCCTGTTTCCAGCCGGGGCTCATGGTAAGCGGTCAAGCGGTCCATTCGCATGAACCTCCCGCACGGGTTTCCCGAATGACTTGGGAAGGCCGCGCACATAGCGATTTTCGGGCGCGATGCAAGCGATTCGCCGTCTGCCGCAGGCCGCGCCGGACTTGCCTGGTCACGACACGGAAGATAGGCGCCCGGCGATGTTTGCGGGAAAGACGAACGGCCCGATCTGGCTCGCGATCTCAGCCGCGCTGTTCCTGCGCGCGCTGGTCCCGGCGGGCTGGATGATCGACGTCGACCCCGGCGATGGCGCCATCATGCTTCGCATCTGCGAGGCACAGACCCCGGGCTTTGTCGACAAGGTGCAGGGTCCTGCGCACGCACCGGTCGATCATGCCGCCATGGGTCACGCGGAGATGGTCGGCGAACACGAACGGGGTGCGCAAACCGATCACGAGGATGGCTCCGGACACCACCAGCCCGAGCACGATCGCGCCGAGCCACCCTGTGTCTTTGTAGGCTTCGGTGTAGCCGACCTTCCGCCCCCGCCGCTGGCGCTCGTCGCGGTCAAACTTCCGGACAACCAGCCGAATACCGACCAGATCGCACGCCTCGAATTGTCGCCGATCGCCTACGCGAAACCGCCTGTGCGAGGCCCGCCACCGCATTCCTGATCCGCTCCCTTCGGAGCGGAAGATCATTCACCCAAGAACCGATCTCATCAGGATTACCCTTGCAATGACAATGACTTTGAACGGCAGCGCCGCGGCGCTGCTGCTATTGACCTGTGCGTCGCCCGTTTTGGCCGACGAGACCATGATTGATGCGCCTGCCGAACAGGCCGAGCCGATCATCGTGACCGACGTTTCGCTCTATCCCGCGGCCGGGCTCATGAACGAACACACCCACGATGGTGGCGAGGCCATGATCGGACTGCGTTACGCGCACAGCCGGTTTTCGGGACCGAACCGATCCGGCACCGATACCGTGTCCGACGCCGATATCCTCGCAGCCGGGTACACCACCCGCGCCGCCCGGATGGAGATGGACATGGTGATGCTCGACATCATGTATGCCCCCAACGACAAGGTGACCCTCATGGTCATGCCGCACTGGATGCGGCACGAAATGACCATGGTTGGCATCGATCCGGCCAATACGGGGATGGGGATGGATCATGGAATGGGCACCGGCATGGATATGCCGCCGGGCCACGATCACGGACACGGCCTCGCCCTTGGCCAGACAATGACGCACACGTCGAGCGGGTTCGGCGATACGCTGGCGTCGGCCAGCTACCGCCTCGCCAACACGCGCTCGTTCAAGGCCCACGCGACGTTCGGCGCCTGGATTCCAACCGGTGAAGTCGCTCGCAAGAACCCCGACGGGACGTTCCTGCACTACGGCATGCAGGGCGGCAGCGGCACTTGGGACATCGAGCCTTCGCTTACGGTCTCGGGACGGAAAGCATCGTGGGGCTGGGGTGCGCAAGCCGCCTATCGCTGGCGGTCCGAGAGCGAGAACAAGTCAGGATTCGTCTTCGGCGACCGCTTCGTCTCGAACATCTGGACGAGCTATGCAGTCAGCCGCGCAGCCAGTCTGACTGGCCGGCTGGCCTACGAGCACGAGGGAGCGATCGAAGGCCATTACAATGGCCCGCACAATCACGCGACGCCTGCCGATCGCCAGCAGAATTACGGCGGTGACACCGTTCTTGCAGCGTTCGGGGTCAACATCGTTCTGCCTTTTGGCGGGGCGATGCCGATCCAGCTTGGTTTCGAAGGCGGCGTGCCAATCTACCAGAACCTCAATGGCATCCAGCTGCCGGAGAAGTGGCGTTTTTCGGCGGCTTTGACCACGACCTTGTAATTGCGGCATTGCACGTGAAGGAATGGCCCGTCCGGTTCGTCCGGGCGGGCTTTTCCTTGACCGCGACCAAGGCTGATCGGTGCGCGCGCTGGCCAAGGTTTCCCTTGCAATGCCCCCCGATGAGGGACAGACTTGGTGCGCACACAGGGACCATAATGTCCGATATCTTCATTTCCTATGCCCGCCCTAACGAACCGCTCGCGCGGCAGGCCGGCGATGCGTTGCGCGCGATGGGATATGACGTCTGGCGGGATGACGAGCTTCCGGCCCACCGCTCTTACGGCGAGGTGATCGAGGAACGTATCCGGACGGCGAAGGCCGTGCTGGTGCTGTGGTCGAACGATGCGGCGCGCTCGCAGTGGGTCCGAGCAGAAGCTGATGCCGCCCGCGAACTGGGCACGCTGGTGCAGGTCAGCCTCGACGGGATCCTGCCGCCCATGCCGTTCAACCAGATCCAGTGCGCCGACCTGATGGGCTGGCGCGGCGACACGGATGGCGCGGGCTGGCAGAAGGTGGTGAGTTCCATCGCTTCGCTGGCCGGCACCGCGACGCCCAGCCTGCGCGCCTCACGCGGAGACATCGGCACGAGCGAGGACGTGATGGTCTGCGTCCTGCCGTTCCAGAACATGAGCGGCGATGGCGAACAGGAATATTTTTCCGACGGCATCAGCGAAGACATCATCATCGACCTGTCGAAAGTATCGTCGCTTTCGGTCGTGGCCAGGAACACGGCGTTCGCGCTCAAGGGCAAGTCGCCCGACATCGGCCATCTGACCCGCGACCTCGGCGTGACGCACCTGCTCGAAGGCAGCGTCCGCAAGGCCGGCAGCAGGGTGCGGATAACCGCGGAACTGCTCGACTGCGCGTCCGGCCAACAGGTCTGGGCAGAGCGCTTCGATCGCGACCTGACCGATATCTTCGCCATCCAGGACGAGATCTCGAAGGCGATCGTCAGCGCGCTGCAGCTCAAGCTGTTGCCGCAGGAAAAGAAGGCGATCGAGCACCGCGGCACGAACAAGCCCGATGCCTACAACCTGTACCTGCTGGCGAGGCAGCATTGGGTCAGCGGCAATTCCGGCGACCGTCGACGCGACGAACTCGTGGTGCGGGTCTGCCAGCAGGCGACCACGATCGATCCGGGCTACGCCAAGGCCTGGGCGCTCATGGCGCTCGCACAGTCCGAACTCGGACGGCTCTACGGCTTGCCCGAGGATGGGAAGGAGGCGGCCGAAAAGGCGCTATCGCTCGATCCCCAGGTGCCCGAGGCCCGCTGTGCGCTGGCACGCCACTTGGTCCAGCAAGGCAAGGCGACCGAAGCCGAAGACCTGTTGCGCGACGTGCTCGCCCACCATCCCGATTCATGGGAAGCCAACAAGGAAATGGCCTATCTGGTTTTCCGCGAGGGGCGCGTCGAGGAGTCCGTGCCCTTCTTCGAGAAGGCCGTGTCGCTGATGGATACCGACTATCACGACGCGGGAATGCTGATGACCTGCTACGAATCGCTGGGCGACACCGCGAACATGCGCCGGGTCGGGCAGATCGCCTTCGAGCGGGTCGAGCGGGCGGTCGCGCAAGACCCGATGAACGGCACGGCCATGGCCATGGGTGCGGGCGCGCTCGGTGCCATGGGCGACGAGGATCGTGCACGCGAATGGATTTCGCGCACGCTGCTGCTGGATCCGAACAACATCCATGCGCGCTACAACCTGGCCTGCTCGCTCGTCAGCCTGGGCGACAACCAGGGCGCGATCGACCTGCTCGGACCCTATTTCGACAGGGTCGAGCTGACCGACTGGCATCACACCGGGGTCGATCCCGACATGGACAGGATCCGCGACGATCCGCGCTTCGTGTCGATGCGCAACGAGGCCGGCAAGCGGCTGGGCCAGATGTGACCGCAGCGCGAAAGCGCCGGCTTACTTGACCAGTTCGACCTGTTCGAAATCGAGTTCCACCGGCGTCGCGCGGCCGAAGATCGAGACAGAGACCTTGACCTTCGCCTTGTCGAAATCGAGTTCCTCGACCAGCCCGTTGAAGCTGGCGAAGGGCCCGTCGAGCACCTTGACGTTGTCGCCGATCTCGTAATCGACGCTGACCTGCTGCTTGGGCGCAGCCTTGGCTTCCTCGACCCCGCCGAAGTACCGCGCGGCTTCCTTCTCGGAAATCGGCTGCGGCTTGTTGTTCGAACCGAGGAAGCCGGTCACCTTGGGCGTGTTCTTGACCAGATGGTAGACGTCGTCGGTCATGGTCAGCTTGGCCAGCACGTAGCCGGGCATGAACTTGCGTTCGGACTGAACCTTCTTGCCACGCTTGATCTCGGTGACGGTCTCGGTCGGGACCTCGACCTCTTCGACCGCTTCGGACAGCCCGAGGCGCTCTGCCTCGGAAATGATCGAATCGCGAACCTTGTTCTCGAAACCAGAATAGGCGTGGATGATGTACCAGCGAGCCATGAAAGTTCCCGTTGTCTGTAGGCGGATCAGGCGAGGGTGAGCAGCCAGCGCACGATCGCGCCGAATGCCGAATCCACGCCGAGGAAGAAGAGCGAGAGGATCAGCATCATGATGAATACGAAGATCGCGGTGCGAACCGTTTCCTCGCGAGTCGGCCAGACGACCTTGCCCGCTTCGGTCCGGACCTGCCGGATGAATTCGCCCGGAGTCGGCTTGGGCTTCTTGGGCGTCGGCGCTGGGGTCGGTTGCTGGGCCATCTGCTCTTGCTCTTCGAATGTGTCTCTCGTGCCTTCCGGGTAGGGCTCCGCGCCGCCCCGATCGCGATCGGGAGGGGCTGTGAAGATTTCCGATGTCGGAAGACGAAGGGGTATCTAGGCGCGGGCCGCCGCCATGGCAAGAGGTCTGGTCGCGCGCCTGCCTCACGCGCTTTGTCCACCGGGCGGGGGTGGTCTTGATGGCCGCATCGCGATAGGCAACCAAGCTCGGGACGAAATTATATGAGGGACGCCACCTTGGCAGCGACGGACACAGCACCGGTCACTTTTCTCGACCACGTAACCAATATCTCCGATTTCATCTGGGCCGGCCTGTGGAACGGCGAGGAAATCCTTCCCTTCCCGCCGATGGTCCTGGTCCTGTTCGGCATCGGCATGTGGATCATGATCGGGCTGCGGTTCTATCCGATCCTCAAGCTCGGCAGCGCCTTTGCCGGGCTGTTCCGCGGCCGCAAGGGATCGGGTGCGGGCGAGATCAGCCCATTCGCTGCCCTCTCCACCGCGCTGTCCGGCCAGGTCGGCACGGGCAATCTCGCCGGCGTCGCCACCGCACTGGCCCTTGGCGGGCCGGGCGCGATCTTCTGGATGTGGATCACCGCGCTGATCGGCATGGCGCTGGCTTTTGCCGAAGGGTCGCTGGCGATCCGCTATCGCGAGAAAACCAGCGACGGCGTCCATCGCGGCGGTCCGATGACCTACATCATGATGGGCCTCGGGCCGAAGTGGACCTGGCTGGCCATCGTCTTCTGCATCGGCACGCTGTTTTCCGCGCTCGTCACCGGCAATTCGATCCAGGCCAATGCGATGGCCGACGGAATGAACGAGTTGTTCGGGATCGAGGAATGGCTCGGCGGCCTCATCACCGCAATCCTGGTGCTCGTGGTGATTCTCGGCGGGATCAAGTCGATCGGCAATGTCGCCGAAAAGATCGTGCCGTTCATGGCGGCGGCCTACATCGTGATGGCCTTCATCGCCCTGATGCTGGACATCCAGGATCTGCCGGAAACGTTTTCGCTGATCTTCAACGGGGCATTCAACGCCCAGTCCGCCGCCGGCGGCTTCGTCGGGGCTGCGCTGATCATCGCGATCCGGGCGGGCGTTGCGCGCGGGCTGTTCTCCAACGAGGCGGGACAGGGTTCGACCCCGATCGCCCACGCCGTGGCTCAGACCGACGATCCGGAAGTCCAGGGCCGCATGGCTATGCTCGGCACGTTCATCGATACGATCGTGATCTGCACCATGACCGCGCTGGTGATCCTGACCGTGGAAGGCGAGTTCACCGGCGCCGGCCAGCCGGTCATCCATGCATGGCAATCGGACCTGACCGGTTTCGCCATGACCAGCGGCGCCTTTGCCGCGGCCTTCCCGCTCGATATCGCGAGCATTCCGATCGGCACGCTGATCGCTTCGCTGGCGCTCATCCTGTTCGTGTTCACCACGCTGCTGACGTGGAGCTATTACGGCGAGCGGGCGATCACCTTCATCTACGACCGGGTGCCGGGCTCCACCCGCGAGGGCGAGAAACGGCTGCACTTCGCCTGGCGCTTGTTGTGGTGTGTCGTGATCTTCATCGGGGCGAGCCGCCCTTCGGAGGAAGTCTGGCGGCTGGGCGATATCTCGAATGCTGCGATGGCCCTCCCCAACCTGCTCGCGCTCGCGCTGCTGTCCGGCGTGGTCTTCAAGCTCGCGAGGGGCGACCGGACCGCGGGCCAGACCTTCGGCAGGGAAACGGTCGAGGAGCCGAACGAATACTGATCGAGGGTTTCGATCCTCCCATGACGAACGAAGGGCCGGCAGCACAAGCTGTCGGCCCTTTCCCGTTTATCCGGAATGGAAATCAGCGTGCGCGCAGGAACAGCCTGGCGAAGAACCCGGGTTCTTCCATCGGGCGGATCGGCCCGTGCTTCTGCATTCTCAGGCTCGCGTCGCTGTAGCCGCGCGGCTGCGACCAGCTGTCAGGCGTGCTGCTGCGATAAGTATAACTCGACATCGTAACTCTCCGTCAGATGCCCTCCCAGCGCCGATAACGTGCCGGTGGCCTACGGAGTTCCCCGAAACGGTTTACTAACCTTAAGGTAACTTGCGCGCAGCCTGAACGGATTGCGCCGCATGCGCCGCCTGGCAGGGGTGACAGGATTCGAACCCGTGGCCCTCGGTTTTGGAGACCGATGCTCTACCAGCTGAGCTACACCCCTGCAGCGCGGGGCGCGCTCTAGGGCGATTGGCGCGGCTTGGCAAGCGGCGACATGACCCGCGACGAAGCCACGGAGCAATGCTATGCGTATGTTCGATGCACGCCCCGGCTCGCTCCCCGATCCCGCTCGACACGCTGCTGATGGCCTACCGCAACGGCATCTTCCCCATGTCCGACGGGCGCGAGGACGACGAAGTCTTCTGGGTCGAGCCCAAAGAACGCGCGATCATCCCGCTCGACCGGTTCCATTGCAGCCGGTCGCTGCGAAAGGTGCTCGCCGCTGAGCGGTTCGAGGTGACCTGCAACGCCGATTTCGGGGCAGTGATCGAAGCCTGCGCCCAGCCCCGCCCGGGCCATCCGGAAAGCTGGATCAGCCACCCGATCATCGCCAGCTACCGCGCGCTGCACGAAATCGGCCATGCTCATTCGATCGAGGTCTGGCGGCACGGTTACCTGGTCGGCGGCCTGTACGGCGTGTCGTTCGACAGCGTGTTCTGCGGCGAATCGATGTTCAGCCGGGCCGACAATGCCTCAAAGGTCGCGCTGGCCTGGCTGGTCGCCGCCATGCGACGTGGCGGCTACCGCCTGCTCGATTGCCAGTTCATGACCGATCATCTCGCCACGATGGGCGCGGTGGGGATGCCCCAGGCCGATTACCTGATGCTGCTGGAGGACGCGTGCAGGCACAAGACACTGCCGCTGCCCGAAGCCTATTCGGCGCTCTCTTCCGACGCGGAGGCGTCCGGCGTCGCTCCCGGGAAGCTCATCGCGCAGTCTTTCACCCAGACATCGTAGATCGGGTGCTCGACCACATTGAGCGAAGGCGATTCCTTGAACAGCCAGCCGGAAAAGACCGAGCCGAAGTCGGCATTCTCGCCCCGACCGCGCACGAATACCTGCACGAATGCTCCCGTTTCCTTGGGCATTTCCCAGGGCGCGGTTTTCTCGCAAGCCTGCAACCGCACGATCACGTCACCGATGCGGCGCGTCTCGCCCGGTTTCATCTCGAGATCCTGCGTCAAATTGTTGCGCTTGTTGAGCAGGCCGAGCGTCGCGACCCGCTCCTCCATCGGCGTTCCGATCCCGGCATCGACCGGCTCGACCGGCTGGGCAGCGCTACCGATATTTTCGGGGACTTCGGTTTCCACCGGTCCGGGCGCAGGCGGATCCTGCTGGCAGGCCGCCAGCAAGGCCAGCGCCAGTGCCGGCAGCAAGGCGACGCGCCGGTGCACGGTCAGCCTTCCGGGCTCCATGCCTCGTAGTCGCCGGTAGCAGCCGCACGGCGCCCGCCGCGTTCGAGCGCGCCGGCCGGGCGATAGGCCTCGGCGGTTCCGGTCGCATTCGGCGTGTAGTCCGCTTCCCAGATCTTGGACGGCGGCAGATGGCTCTCGGGAATATCGTCGAACGAGCCGTGCAGCCACCCGTGCCACTCGCTCGGCACCCGACTCGCATCGTTGGCACCGTTGTAGATGACCCAGCGGCGCTGGCGCCCGTCACCGTGCTTCTGCTTGGAACGGTAGTACTTGTTGCCCTGCGCATCGGTGCCGACATGTTCGCCGTGACGCGAGGTGTGCAGCATCGTGGTCAGGCCGGCGCCGTTCCACCAGGTGAAGATCTTGCCGAGGACACTCATGGCCGCGCCGTTAGCGGATCGCGGCCCATGGGCCAAGCGCGAACCTTACCACGAGACCACATCGCCCGCTTCGATGCCACGTTCTGCGGTCAGGCCGCCGCGCAGTTCGAGCACCGCGATCACCGGGGCGGCGGAAGGCACCGATTCGAGCGAATAGGGCACGGTTTCGCGCGCGATGTTCACGATCCGGCGATCGGGACCGATGAACACGATGTCGAGCGGGATCGGCGTGTTCCGCATCCAGAAGCTGCGCGTCTGCGGGACGGCCGAGGGAAAGATCATGCCCTCGTCGTCGGCCAGGGCGTTGCGGAACATCAGCCCCCTGGTCTGCGCTTCCTGCGTGTCGGCAAGCTCGACGCGGAACTCGTATTTCTTGTCACCGGCGTCGATCGACAGGGTGATGACGGCGAGCCCCGAAACGGGGTGCACGGCGGCGGTTGTTTCCGGCGTCGGCGTCGGCTCGGCCGCCGACTGCGGCGAACACGCGGCCAGCGCACTGGCGACGGGAACCACGAAACTGCGTAGCATCAATCCATCCCTTCCGCTTCGGCGACCCATTCGGAAGCGCTGTCCGTATCGCGCGCCTCGACCATCGCGCGCGCCGCGTCGAAGCTATGGCCTGCGCGCACCATCGCCGCAATCTGCTTTTGCTGGCGGTCGCGATCGACCTCGCCGCCGAAGGGGCCGAACCGGCGACGCTCGGCGAATCGATAGGCTGCGTGACGCGCCTGGTATTCGCTGGGCGCAACCTGTGCCCTGATACCTTCCTCGATCCCGGCGGCGCGCAAGGCCTGCTCGACCCGCCGCGCACCGTAGCCCCGGCCGCGCAATCCTTCCTCGCGCGTGCGGGCAAAAGCCTCGTCGTCGATGTAGCCGAGTTCGACGTAGCGCTGGACGAGCGCGTCGATGTCGGGCGGCTCGCCCTCGAACCCCCGCTCGCGGATCTTGCGGCGCAGGTAATCCGCGAGCTTGCCCGAACTGGTCGCGAAACGGGCCACATAGGCGAGCGCCAGATCCTTCAGGCGCGTGTCATCGAGTGGTCGCGAATTGCGCCGCTTTCGCCTTGAAGATGTTTCCTCTGAAACCATTTCGCCATATTCGTGCCACACTCATTAGGATATGGGAAAGGCTCATCCGGCGGGAGGACACAATTATGCGTGGTTTCTGCGGGCAAAAGTGCGAAAAAGCACTGAAATTTCACGGGTTTCGCTAGGACAGATGAACGACGCCGCCATGACGCCGACGCCGAACGATTGCGACCTTCCGCGCCGTCGCGCGGACTTCGCCACCCTCACCGAGGCCATCGACTACGCTGCTGCCAGCGAAAAGGGTCTCAATTTTCACGACATGCGCGGCACGCTCGAACGCGCCTATCCCTTTGCCGAAATGCGCGACGATGCGCTGGCCATGGCCCGGCGGCTGGTTGCATCCGGCGTGAAGAAGGACGACCGCATCGCGCTGGTCGCGGAAACCGGCCCGGAATTCGCCGCGCTGTTCTGCGGCTGCGTCTATGCCGGCGCCTGGCCGATCCCGCTGCCGCTGCCGACGACCTTCGGCGGCAAGGACAGCTACATCGACCAGCTGGCGGTCCAGCTCGAAAGCAGCGATCCGATGATGCTGCTTTATCCGGCGGAAATCGGCGAGATGGCCGGCGCTGCCGCCGCCAAGCAAGGCTGCGAGGGGATCGACTGGGAGAGCTTCGCCACCCGTCCCCACCCCGAATGCGCCCTGCCCG
This sequence comes from Qipengyuania oceanensis, assembly GCF_009827535.1. Lineage (NCBI taxonomy): Bacteria > Pseudomonadati > Pseudomonadota > Alphaproteobacteria > Sphingomonadales > Erythrobacteraceae > Qipengyuania > Qipengyuania oceanensis. Next base: position 1,313,024 of record NZ_WTYN01000001.1, read on the forward strand.
AGGCCGCGCCCGACGATATCTGCTACCTCCAGTATTCTTCCGGCTCGACCCGTTTCCCGACGGGGGTTGCCGTCACCCACCGGGCGCTGCTCAACAATCTTGCCGGGCACAGCCACGCGATGAACGTGCGCGATGACGAGCGCGTGGTCAGCTGGCTGCCGTGGTATCACGACATGGGCCTCGTCGGCTGCTTCCTGTCGCCGATCGCCAACCAGGTGTCCGCCGACTACCTGCGGACCGAGCATTTCGCGCGCCGTCCGCTCGCCTGGCTCGACCTCATAAGCCGCAACCCGGGCACCACGCTCAGCTATTCGCCGACCTTCGGCTACGACATCTGCGCGCGCCGTATCTCCAGCCAGAGCCATGTCGGCGACCGGTTCGACCTGTCGCGCTGGCGCGTGGCGGGCAACGGCGCGGACATGATCCGGCCCGACGTCATGCAGGGCTTCGTCAACGCCTTTTCCGAAGCGGGTTTCAAGGCAAGCGCCTTCACGCCCAGCTACGGCCTTGCCGAAGCCACTCTCGCAGTCACCGTTATGCCGCCCGGAGAAGGCATCCGCGTCGAACTGGTCGAGGAAGAGCGTCTTTCGGGCACGCCGCGCGATCTTTCGCGGCCCGCCCGCTATCGCGCGATCGTCAATTGCGGCAAGCCGGTGCTCGACATGGATGTCGAGATCCGGGGCGAGAACGGGGCAGTCCGGGGCGATCACCAGATCGGCAAGGTCTGGTGCCGCGGACCATCCGTCATGCATTCCTATTTCCGCAACCAGGAAGCGACCGACGACTGCCTGGTCGACGGCTGGCTCGACACCGGCGACATGGGCTACATGGCCGACGGCTACCTGTTCATCGTCGGCCGCGCCAAGGACATGATCATCATCAACGGTAAGAACCATTGGCCGCAGGACATCGAGTGGGCCGTGGAACAGCTGCCGGGCTTCAACCACGGCGATATCGCCGCCTTCTCGGTCGAAACGGAGAACGGCGAGGAAGCACCCGCCGTGCTGGTCCATTGCCGCGTGTCCGATCCCGACGAGCGCATCCGCCTGCGCGACCAGATCGCCGACAAGGTCCGCTCGGTCACGGGCATGAGTTGCGTTGTGGAACTCGTCCCGCCGCGCACGCTGCCGCGCACCAGTTCGGGCAAGCTCAGCCGCGCCAAGGCCAAGAAGCTCTACCTGTCGGGCGAAATCGAACCGCTGGACCTGCGGCACGCAGCCTGACCCTGCGCGCCGCAGGCGCGGCCTTCAACAGCACTGGAATCATGGCGCTTTGCGCCCGGTCGTGCCATAGTGCGCCATCCTGCTTGAACATCGTGTCTTACATCACTAATACAGGTGGCAGACCGATCTTCATATCCGTGGAGCCGTGCGCCGATCATGACTGAAACCGAGACCGCTACCATGACCGCAACCGAGCTGGAGCTGACCGCTCCCGATCCGGTTCCTGCCGTTGCGCCCGAAAAGGCCGCCGGGCTCGTCCCGGTGAGCGATGAGAAGAGGTCCAAGCTCGAGGAAAAGGTCGACGGCTTCGTCGCCGAACTGGTCGCGCAGGATGCCAATTCTCCCGAGTTCGGCCAGAAGGTCGACCAGATCACCAACATGGGCCGCAAGGAAATCGCGGCCGCTGCGCAGATGTCGAACCGCTTTCTCGACCGCCCGATCCGGGCGATGGACAAGGACGAAGGCGTCGGGGCGAACCTGTCCGAACTGCGCCGGACGGTCGAAGAACTCGACCCCAGCCGCCGTGGCAAGCTGACCGGCCCGCGCAAGTTCCTCGGCATCGTGCCGTTCGGCAACAAGCTGACCAATTACTTCCGCAGCTACCAGAGCGCGCAGACGCACATCCAGGCGATCCTCAGCAAGCTGGCCAACGGCAAGGACGAGCTGCTGATGGACAATGCCGCGATCGACGTCGAGCGGCAGAAGCTGTGGGAAGCCATGGGCAATCTCGAGCAGATGATCCACATCTCGAAATCGCTCGATGCGAAGCTGGAGGACAAGGCGGACGAACTCGACGCCACCGACCCGGCGAAGGCCAAGGCGATCCGCGAAACCGCGCTGTTCTATGTCCGCCAGCGCACGCAGGACCTGCTCACGCAGATGGCAGTCAGCGTCCAGGGCTATCTCGCGCTTGACCTGGTCAAGAAGAACAACGTCGAACTGGTCAAGGGCGTCGACCGCGCCAGCACGACCACGGTCGGTGCGCTGCGCACGGCAGTCACCGTGAGCGAGGCGATGACCAACCAGCGCCTGGTGCTGCAGCAGATCACCTCGCTCAACGAGACCACGGCGGGCATCATCGACAGCACTTCGACGATGCTGCGCGAACAGACCGGCAAGATCCACGAACAGGCCGCCTCGAGCACGATCCCGCTCGAGACACTGCAGCGTGCCTTCCAGAACATCTACGACACGATGGACGAAGTGGACGAATTCAAGATCCGCGCGCTCGCTTCCATGAAACAGACCGTCGATGTGCTGTCCGGCGAAGTGGAACGGTCCAAGGGCTACATCGCCCGTGCGGAAGGACAGAACCGCGCGCAGAGCAAGATCGGCAGCGCCGACAGTTCGCTGCTGGCGCTGGAAGGCTAATGAACGACCTGACGCGCGACAGCGATCGTATCCTGCAGGAAGGGCGCGCGCTGGTGCGCGACAACCGGGATGGCGGCCGCCACCGCCTATCCGGGTCGATCGGTCGCGGCTCTGCCGACCTGAAGCGCAACCAGCTGGTACGAACGCTCCGCAATCTCGGCATCGCCACCGGTGGTATCCTGGTTGCGGCTATGGTGATCGGCTTCGTCATCAATGGCCTCGGCTTCGGCGGCATCATGGCGACCGCGCTCGTGCTGCTCGCCGCCTGGGTGCTGATCGGGATGATGGGCAAGGTGAAGGTGCCCAAGCGGGCAGACCTCGCCTCCTCGCTCGCCAAGGGTGACGTGCGGCAACTGGTGGCACGGACCGAATTGTGGCTCGAACATCAGACGCCCGCGCTCCCCGCACCGGCCGTGCAGGTCGTGCAGGACATGGGCGTGCAGCTGGATGCGCTCGGCCTGCAGCTCGAAAGCATCGACCAGAACCATCCCAAGGCACGCGAAGTGCGCAAGCTGGTCGGCGAGCACCTGCCCGAGATGGTCGAAAGCTATCGCAGGATCCCGGCGCACATGCGCGGCGAGAAACGCGGCGATCGTACGCCCGACGAACAGCTGACCGAAGGGCTCGGCAAGATCAGCGAGGAGATATCGAGCGTCACCCGCCAGCTGGCCGAGGGATCGCTCGATGATCTTGCAATCAAGCACCGCTATCTCGATTATCGCTATGGCAGCGGGCCCGAAGGCTCGGACGCCCAGCTACCACCACCCAAGGACATCTGACATGCGCGTCGCCATTCCGCACAATCTCGACCCCGACGAAGTGCGTCACCGGTTGAAGACCAAGAGCCACAAGATGGCCGACATGATGCCAGGCGGGCAGGCCCAGGTCGATACGGACTGGCCGACCGAGGACCGGATGAACATGCGCGTGCGAGCCATGGGCCAGCAGGTCGCCGGACATATCGAGATCGAGCAGGAGCAGCTGATCTTCGACATCGATCTGCCGGCTGCGCTGTCCTTCGTCGAACCGATGATCGCCGGGGCCATCCAGAAGCAGGGCCAGAAGCTGCTGCGCTAGTGCCGTCGCCTCGTATTGCTTCCTGAAATCGGGAACTTACCTAGGCTTCGGTCATTTCTGACTGACGGGTAAATGCAGGATTGTTACGTTAGACGTGGCGGAGCCATTCTTCACCAGGCCCGGGCACTGGTCTTGAACGAGCTACACATTTGACAATCCGAGAATTTTTACGATCCGCTACCCGCTCGAGCCATGAACGGCTCGACTCCTCCATCGATGTGAGCGGCCTGCAAGACCCTGCGCGTTATGCGCAGTTCCTGTCCGCACAGCTGCGCGCGCGCGAACCGATCGAAGCCTGTGTGGCCCGATCGCTTGCCGGCGACATGGCCCCGCCCGCAGTGTCGCACCTGCTGCGTGCGGATCTCGCCGAACTGGGCAGCCCACCCGCTGGCCCGGACCTTCGTTTCGCCATGCCTGACAAGGCTGAGCCGATCGGGCTGTCGTGGGCGATTGCCGGATCGCACCTGGGCAATCGAATGATGCTTGCCAAGCTGTCGGGACACGGCGAACTTCCGACGCGCTTTCTGGAAAGCGCGGAGATGATCGCGTTCTGGTCACGGCTGCGTCCGCATCTCGATCGCGAATTGCCGGAAGATGTCATGCGCCGCGCTGCCCAGGCGGCCGAGGCCGTGTTCGATCTGTTTCTCGAATCGATGCTTCCGACAACCCGGACGCTCGCAGCATGAGCGAGGCCACCACAATCGACAAGGTCGACCTCACCAATTGCGATCGCGAACCGATCCACCAACTCGGCAGGATCCAGGATTTCGGCGCGCTGATCGCGGTCAACTCCGACTGGTTCGTCTCCCAGCGATCGACCAATATCGCCGAGATCCTCGGCGAGGACATCGATGCGCCGCAAGGCGAGGCGCTTGCGAACGTCTTCTCGCCCGAGGCCATGACACGCCTGCGTTTCGCCGCCCAGTCTCCCGAAGAGATGGTGGTGGTCGATCGCATCTTCGGCATCGACCTCCTCGGAAACGGCAAGCTGTTCGATTGCGCGGTCCACCGTTCGGGCAGCCTCATCATCATCGAGTTCGAGCCGCATCCGGAAGGCGAACGCGCGCCGCAGATCGGCGTCCTGCGCCCGATGATGGCCGAGCTGGAAGCGCACAAGGATGTCAATTACCTGTGCGCCAACGCCGCTCGCCAGCTGAAAGCGCTGCTCGGTTTCGACCGGGTCATGGTGTACCGCTTCCACCAGGATGATTCCGGCGAAGTCATCGCGGAAGCCCGCGAACCGCATCTCGGTGCCTTCCTGCACCTGCGCTATCCGAAGACCGACATACCGACGCAGGCGCGCCGCCTGTACGTCCTCAATCCCTTCAGGATCATCGCGGACGTCAATGCGGAGCCGGTTCCGATCGAACCGGAAATGTCGTTCGACAACGAGCCGCTCGATCTCAGCCACAGCTCGCTCCGCGCCGTCTCGCCGATCCACATAGAGTATCTGAAGAACATGGGCGTAGGCGCCTCGCTGTCGATCTCGATCATCGTCGACGGCAAGCTGTGGGGCCTGTTCGCCTGTCACCACTACTCGGCCAAGGGCCTCCCCTACTCGGTGCGAAGCCTGTCCGAACTCTATTCGCAGTTCTTCTCGCTGATCCTCGAGCGCCTGCTGAGCCAGGCCACCTCGCGCCTGCGCGACAAGGGCCGGGCCATCCACCATCGGCTGATGGCGCAGCTGGCGGGCGGATCGCCGCTCGTCGAAAGCCTGCCGGCGATCGACCAGGCCATCGGCCAGGTGATCGCGCACGACGGCATGAGCGCCTATATCGACGGGGTCTACAAGACGCGGGGCATCGCACCCTCCAAGGACGAATTCCGTTCGTTGCTTTCCGCGCTCAACAGCGCAGCAACCAGCACGATCATCGCGACCGACGAGCTGGCGTCCAGGATTCCGGCAGCACGCGCATTCGCCGATCGCGTCGTCGGGGCGCTGATCGTGCCGGTTTCACGGCGGCCGCGCGACTACATCGTCTTTTGGCGCAAGGAATTGAAGCAAACCGTTGTCTGGGCCGGTAACCCGGAAAAGCCGGTGGAATACGGCCCGAACGGCGCTCGCCTCACCCCGCGCAAGAGCTTCGAGGCGTGGCAGCAGGAAGTCAGTGGGAAGAGCAGCGTCTGGAACACCGACGAGGTCGAGATTGCCGAGGCACTGCGCGTGACGCTGCTCGAAGTGATCCTGCGCATGACCGACGAAGCTGTGCAGGAACGCGCGCGGGCGCAGCAGCAGCAGGAACTGCTGATCTCGGAGCTCAACCACCGGGTCCGCAACATCCTCAACCTGATCCGCAGTCTCATCGGCCAGTCGCGGCACGAGGCGGTCAATATCGGCGATTTCACAGCCCTGATCGGCGGGCGCATCAGTGCCCTTGCGAAGGCCCACGATAACATAACCCGGGAAAACTGGTCGCACGCCTCGGTCGTCGAGCTGATCGAATCCGAGGCCGAGGCTTATATCGGCAACAAGCTCGATCGCATGACCATCAAGGGCCGTGACCGGTTCGTCGCACCGGAGGCTTACACCGTCCTCTCGCTCGTCATCCACGAGATGATGACCAATTCGGCCAAATACGGCTCGCTTTGCGACAGCCACGGAACGCTCGCGATCACGCTGAGCGAAAAAGACGACGGCGATCTGCAGATCGACTGGGTCGAACGCGGTGGGCCTCCGGTCCAGGTACCCAAGCGCCGCGGCTTCGGCAGCACCATCATCGAGAAATCGATACCCTTCGAACTGCAGGGCGAAGCGAAGATCGACTACAAGCTCGAAGGCGTCGAAGCCTGCTTCGTCATCCCCCAGCGTTATCTCGCCGCGATCGAGGACCAGGAAGAGGTCGAAGCCGATCGCGACCGGATGGCCAAGGCCCAAAGGACAAAAATGGATTCACAGCACAAGCTTCCCGATCACGTACTCGTGATCGAGGACAGCATGATCATCGCGCTCGATACCGAAGACTGTCTCGAACAGCTCGGGATCAAGTCGATCGATATTGCCGGCAGCGTGAACTCCGCGCTCGAGGCGATCAGCAAGCGCACGCCGGACTTCGCGATCCTCGACTACAACCTCGGAACCGAGAGCAGCGACCCGGTCGCGACCGAACTCCGCAAGCTCGGCGTGCCTTTCGTGCTCGCCACCGGATATGGCGAAATGGCCGAACGCCTCGAGGATATCGGCGCCTTCAGCCTCCTCAAGAAGCCATATGGCAAGGCCGAACTGGAAGGAGCGCTAACGCTCCTGACGAGCGGCGAGGCCTGAGCGAAGGCTAGCCGCGCGGGGAACAGACGAGGGTGACGGCATCTTCAGATGCCGAGACCTCGCCGAGCGAGCCGACCATCGCGCAGCTGCCGGCCGAAAGCGCCTCGGCATCACATTCGACCGAGCCGGCAAGCGGCAGGACGAGGCATCGCGACGGATGCTCCCGTGCGCTTTCGCCATCGATCGCCCCTACGATCCGGTCGAGGCGAAAGAATGGCCCGTCGACGAGGCAGGCGGTGGCATGGCCTGCACTGGTCCGTAATGCCGGATCGTGCGGCCCGCGTTCCGCATGGGTCAGCGCTTCTTCGAGATGCAGCTCGCGCGGCCTGCCGTAATCGTAGAAGCGGTAAGTGATGCCGCAATTCTGCTGCAACTCGACCAGCGTGCACCCCGCGCCGATGGCGTGGACCGTGCCTGCGGGCAGATACACGAAGTCGCCGGGCGCTACCGGGTGCCACACCAGCATCTGCTCAATCGATCCGTCGAGCGCGCCTTGCCGCAACTCGTCGACCGAATACTGCTTGCGAAACCCGACGGCCAGCGATGCGCCCGGGTCGCATTCCAGCACCAGCCAGCATTCGTCCTTGCCCGGCGGATGGACCTGCACCGAAAGCTTCTCGCTCGTGAACAGGTACTTGGCGAGCAGTGAGTCGAGCCCGGCCGGCGGATCGAACCAGATCTCGCCGATCCGCTGCCCGTCCGGGGCGCTGAAGGGTGCTGGCAGCTGCTCGCGACCCCATACCTTCTCGACCGACAGGGTCGGCAGGATCTGCGCGCTCACTGGTTGGAAGCCCCGTGCAGCTTGCCGACCTTCTGCGCTCCCTCAGCCGTCGTGACGAGCACTTCGTCGCCATCGACGACGATGACGATATTTTCCAAACCGATCGCCGATACGCGCGGACCGTCGCTGTCGACGAGAACCCCGCGGCAGTCGACCAGTTCGGCTCTGCCACGGGTGCTATTGCCGTCACCGTCTTTCTCCAGCGCCTCGTGCAGCGCCGTCCAGCTCCCGATGTCCGACCAGCCTATATCGGCCTCAACCAAGGCCGCGCGTCCCGTGTTCTCCATCACCGCGTAGTCGATCGAATCGCCCTCGATCGCGGCGAAGGGTGCGCCAGCCGGACGGACGATGGCTCCCTCGCGCGCCGCCCCATCCCCGGCTTCGGCCACGGCCCTTGCCATCGCCGGCCGATGCAGCGCGAGTTCTTCCCGGAAACGGCCTGCCGTGAACACGAAGATGCCCGCATTCCACAGGAAGCCACCGTCGGCGAGAAATTGCTCGGCCCGGGCGCGATCGGGCTTCTCGACGAACCGCGTGGTGCGATAGCCATCGCCCAGTACTTCGCCGCGCTGGAGATAGCCGAAACCCGTTTCGGGAGCCACGGGGACGATCCCGAGCGAAACCAGCCAGCCTTCCCGGGCCAGATCGGCGGCCGAACGCGCGGCCTTGCGAAAGGCATCGGGCTTCGCGATGTGATGATCGCTGGGACACACCAGCATGACGTCGTCATCGGCCAGCAACTGCGCGGCCAGTGCGATCGCCGGCGCGGTGTTCTTGGCTTCCGGCTCGATGACCAGCCTTGCCTCGGCGGAACCTAGCTGTTCTTCGATCAACCCGCGGTGCGCCTCGCCCGCGACGATGATCGGCGCCTCGAAATCGGATTCGTGTACGAAGCGGTCCAGCGTTTCGCGAAACAGCGAATCCTCCCCGACGAGCGGAAGGAAGGGTTTGGGAGCTTGCTTGCGGCTGCGTGGCCACAAGCGCGTGCCGCTCCCGCCGCACAGGATAACTGGTACGATATTACTCATGCGCTCGCCGTGTCTGCCCCTTGGCCGAATGCCGCTCGCCCGACGCTAGCGTGAGTTGCGCATCAATTGAAGAAGTCTTGTCGCCAGCCGTATTCGGACACCACCGGATCGCCGTTTCTGTCGCGCGCGGGTTCGAACCGGAAGCGCTGCATGGCGAGTTCGCACGTGCGCTGGTTCGTCTCCGGGAACGGGCCGGCGCGGATGACGCGGCAGCTCTTCGGCAACCCGTCGGTCCCCACCGTCACGGCGATCGTCACCGAAGTGCCGATCCTGGCCTGGCGGCCGCCCGGAGGAATCGGATAGTCGCGCACATTGGCTATGTCGCCCCTGGTCTTGACCGCCTTGGTCGCGATGCCGCCGCCCTGGCCGCCGCCGGAATTGCCGCTGCCGGTACCCTCGCCCGTGCCCGAAGCGCCAGTTCCCTCGCCGCTGTCGCGCGCGCCGGAACTGCTTGCCGTGCCGGTCGAGGAAGCCTTGGGCGCGGGCGGATCCTTGCGCACCGGGATCTTCGGTTCGGGGGCGGTGACAGGCTTGGGCACGGCCTCTTTCCCCGGATCGCCCTGCGCCCCTTCGTCCGGCTCCTCGGCCTTGGGCGGCTCCTCTGGAGGCGCGGTCACAGTCACCGTGAAGGCGGACACGACCGAATCCTCGACCGAGGCGGTGAAGTCCGGCGCGAGCGCCCGCACGAGGCCATAGAACAGCAGCACGTGCAGCAGGACGATCGCCACGATCACCAGCGGTCGCGGCTTGCGTTTCGCGGCGAGAAATCCCGTGTCCTGACTCATCTCTTCCTCGCAACGCGCAGATTAATTGGCCCGTTCCGCCCGGAATGCCGTGTTTCCGCCTATAATTCCTAAAACAGGGGAGCGAAATGACTGTATCGACTTCAGACTTGCTGCGCCGATCGCCGTTGCTGGTCGAACGCTGGAACCTGCGCCGGCGCGAGGCGGTGGAAATGCTCGCGCTGGCCGTGCGCGAGGGGACCTGGAGGGCGCGGCCCTCGACGATCTCGCAACGGCGGTTCACCGCATAGCCGGACGGCTGGCCTGTTCGGCGAGGTGTCTTTCGGCATCCGCGCAGCGGAGCTGGAACGGGCGATCCGCCGCGATGCACCAGCCGAAGAGCGGCTCAAGCTCGCGCGCGAAATGCTCGCCGCAGCCTGAGCCACGGGCTCCTTCGGAGTCGCACTGCAGAGGAGCAAACGAGAAAGGGCGGAGCCTCGCGGCCCCGCCCTTCCGTTGTTGCGACTGATCGAGAGATCAGAACTCGTAGCTGACGCCGAGCTGGATCTTCCACAGCGACGACGACGACTGGACGACTGCGTCGCGCGGACCGGTGAAGCGGTCGTAGACGTAGCGGCCCTGGCTATCGATGTTGTTCGCGCGGATCACGCCTTCGGTGTAGCCGTAGCGACGGAACACGTTTTTGTCGCTGTCGAGCAGGTTCAGGAAGTTGTCGAAGTCGACGAACAGCTTGATCTTGTCTTCGGTCAGACCGAACAGGCGCGCCGGCCCGGGCAGTTCTTGGCTGAAGCGCAGATCGAGATCGTAGAACCAGCTGTTCCGGCAGCTGTTACGCGGCAGGACCGAGCCCCGGTACTTCGACACGCAGGGCGTGGCGTTGATGTACGCGTCCAGATCGGCAGCTGCCGAAGAGTTCGTGTACACGACGTTCGGATCGTCGATGCCGGTGGGCACGTAGATCAGCGAGTTGAAGTCGCCGCTGGCACCGTCGTTGAACACGGTCGCCGGGTTCGACGGAATGCTGTCGAACACGATCGAGTACGGACGACCCGAACGGGCTACGAAGATCGCACCCAGGCTGGTCGCGTAGTCGCCGAAGAACTCCTCGCGGAAGTTGATGCCGGCGCTGATGTTGTGCCGGGTTTGGTATTCGGCGGTGGCAACATCGACGTTCTGGCGATCGAAGGCTGCGACGATGTCGAAGCTGGAGGTCGCCGTCGAGCTGTTGTTGTACCGGTTGTTCTCGGCATCGGTGTAGGCATAGCCCACGTTGAAGCGCACCGAACCACCGTCGGTCAGCAGGCCGCGGTTCCAGTACTTCGACAGGATCGCCGAGAAGATCTTGCTCTCGTAGCTCTTGCCGTTGGTCAGCTGGATTTCGTCGTCGCGGCTTGCGCCAAAGCAGGCCGGAGTAACGCCGGTGTACGTCGGCGGCACACCACCCTGGTTCTGCAGGACGGCGTTACAGCCGTTGCGGGTCGGGTCGATTGCACGGTAGATCGGACGACCGTCCGCCGTGTAACCGCCGAGACCCTGCGACGGATCGACGACCTGCGACAGGTCGACGAAGTCCACCGGATTCACGAACTTCGACCAGATGAAGTCGAGGTCGAGATGCCAGTCGCTGAAGAAGCCGTTCTCGGTCCCGAAGTCGGTCGACAGGCCGAGGTTGGCACGCCAGACGGTCGGCTGCTTGAAGTTCGGATCGGTCGATTGCGTATCGGCAAGGCCGCCTGCCGAGTTGGCAGCTGCGTTGTTGAGCACGCACTGCGGAATGCCCGTAAACGTGCCTGCCGGAGTGACGTCGACCTGCGTGCCGACGGCACAGCCACTGCGGCCGGTCTGGCCGAAGCCCACTGCGAAACCGTTGTTCGAGAAGGCGTTCGACACGTAGACCGCCGGATCGCCGCCGGTGAAGCGACCGATACCGCCCTTGATCGTGGTGTTGGAGACGAAGCCGTCATTGTACAGCTCGTAGGTGACGCCGATGCGCGGCAGCACGACAGGGTCGATCTTGCCGAACGAATTGGAGTTCGTGAAGCCGTAGCGGTTGAAGAAGTTCGGGTTCGCATCAGGCGCATCGCCCGACAGCCACTCGACCCGGACACCGGCCTGGATGCCGAGCTGGTCGGTCGCCTGCCAGTCGTCCTGCGCGTAGATCACGAAGGTGTTGCGCTTCCAGTCCGCAGCGGCATCGTTGATGTCGCCCGAAGCCGTGAAGTTGCCGTAGGCACCTGCCGCTTCGCCGTCGAAGATCGCTTCGCCATCGGGGAAGGTGTTGGTCCCGCCCGTAAGGATGCCGTTGGCGAAATCGTTCAGGTTGGCGAAGGTCAGCGTACCGGTCGAGTTCTGGGCGAACAGGTTGAACACGTCGAGCTGGTTGAATTCACCGCCGATCGTGATCTGGTGCGCGTCGAAATCGAGGCGGCCGAGCGCCTTGACCTGGGTGACCTTGGTCTTGAGGTCGTTGGAGGTACGCGAGAACCCGGGACCGGCGACGATCGAGCCGTAGATCGGGTCGCCGTCGCTGTCGATGCCGTCGACACCCACCACGAAGCGCGGGATCGGGTTGCCGCTCTGCGCTTCACCGCCGCCGACGGGGCCCTGGACGTCCTGGACTTCGGCGCGGCTGACGCGCAGTTCGGTCGAGAACACGTCCGACCAGGTCGAGTAGAGGCGCAGCGAGTAGTAGTCGCTGTCAGTACCTTCGTCCTCGAAGCTGTTGATGCCGGTGAGCACGCCCGAGCTGGTCGAAGTCGAGAAATCATCCGGCTCGACGTTGGTTTCTTCGAGATGCTGGTAGGTGGCTTCGAGGCGGTGGTCGTCGGTGATGTAGGCGTCGAGACGACCGAACCAGCGCTCGCTACCTTCGGGAAGCGAACGGGCGAGGCCACCGGTTTCGAAACCGTAGACGCTGCTGAGGATCTGCGAGAACTGGTTGAACTGGTCTTCGGTGACGAATTCCAGCGTGTTCGGATAGTTCGCGCCGACCGGACCGAAGTCCTGGCTGTCGCCGAGATCGGTCTTTTCATAGGCGCCGAAGAAGAACAGGCGATCCTTGATGATCGGGCCGCCGAGCGAAACGCCCCAGCGCTTTTCCTTGTAGGGCGAACCCGAGAAGTCTTCGCCGCCGGCGCGGTCGCCCTGGAGGCTGTCGCTGGCGTAGGTGTAGAAGGCCGAACCGTGGAAGTCGTTCGAACCCGACTTGGTCACGACGTTGATCGCGCAGCCGGTGAACTGGCCGTACTGGACATCGAACGGAGCGAACTCGACCGAGGTTTCGCGGACCGCGTCATAGGGAAGCGGAAGCGAGTTGCGGCTGGCGAAGGGCGTGCCGTTGAGGCCGAACAGGTCGGACTGGGCGATACCGTCGACGGTGAAGGCGTTGGAGCGGTCGTTGCCGCCGAGGCAGGACACGCGGTCGACTTCGTTCGAACGGTCGAGGCTGACGCGCGGGTCGATGCGGATGATGTCGCGAACGTCGCGGGTGATGGACGGGAACGCCTCGATCGTGCCTTCGCCGAACGACTGGCCGGGGCCGAGTGCACGGGTCGAAAGCTGGACGCGCGCGCCGGTGACGACGATCGTGTCGGACCCGGCAGCGGCTGCATCCGCGAGGTTGAACGAGAGCTGCGAGTTGCCCTGCAGGTTGAGGAACACGCCTTCCACCGACTGGCCTTCGAAGCCGCTTGCGGTCGCGGTGATCGTGTACGGGCCGCCGGTGACGAGGCTGTCGACGCGGAACTGGCCGTTGGGGCCGGCATTCAGCGTACGGGTGGCACCCGTGCGCGTGTCGGTGACGGTGACGGTCGCGCCGGCGATCGGGGTGCCGTCCTCGGCAGCGACCGAGCCTTCGACGCCCGAAGTGATCTGCTGCGCCTGGGCAGCGGTCGGCAGCATGGCTGCGGTAGCGGAGAGGCTGACGACGCTGGCAGCCAGAAGGTATTTGATCTTCATGAGAGAGACGATCCCTTGGTCTTCACTGGAGATATGGGCGGGTGACTGAGCGGCCCGATAAGGACCTCGTGCTAAGGCACAAGGTAACTTTTGTTACCAAGGCGTGACAACGCGATGCCGAGTTATCCACACGGCACGGAGTTGCGTTTACAGCATTGATTCAAATGGCTTTTTCAGTGTTGCTGCATTGCAACAACCGACGAGAAACTTGTGCCGTGAGCAACCGATGGCGTCTAGGCCAGATTGATCTCGCGAAGTCGCTGCAAAAGGAACTCGTGGCTCGAAATCGATTCGGGCTTGTCCTCGGGGTTATCCGGATCGACGCAGCTGTCGAGGGTTTCGATCACGTAGTCGGGCCGGAAATGGAGGAAGAACGGCATCGAATAGCGCGCCCGGTAGGCCGCCTCGCCACGCGGGTTCACGACGCGGTGCGTCGTCGAGCGCAACTTGCCGTTGGTCAGCCGGTCGAGCATGTCGCCGATGTTGATGACCAGCGCCCCCGCCGGAGGATCGACGGCGAGCCATTCGCCCTCGGCCGTCAGCAGTTCCAGGCCAGCTTCCTCGGCGCCGAGCAGCAGGGTGATCGTGTTGATGTCGCCATGCGCGGCGGCGCGGATCGCGCCTTCGGCCTCGGCGCCTTCCAGCGGCGGATAGCGCAGCAGGCGCATGACCGAGTTGCCGTCCTCGACCGTGGCCGCGAAGAAGTCACGCTCCAGCCCCAAGTGCAATGCGATCGCTTCGAGGACTCGTCCGCCGGCCTTCTCGAATGCTGCGTAGAGTTCCTCGAAGGTGTCGCGAAACTCCGGCATTTCCTCGGGCCAGACATTGGGTGCCATGAACTCGGCCAGCGCATGATCTTGCGGGAGCGAACGACCGACGTGCCAGAACTCCTTGAGGTCGTGGACCTTGGCGTCCTTGGCTTTCTCGGTACCGAAGGGAGTGTAGCCGCGTGCACCCCCGCCGCCGGGAATGTGGTACTTGCGCTTGGTTTCCTCGGGCAGGTCGAAGAACTGCTTCGACATCTCTTCGGCGCGATCGATCAGCGATTGCGGGATGCCGTGATCACGCACCACCGCGAAGCCGAACTCCTCGAAACTGCGGCCGAGTTCATCGGCGATCGTGTCGAGCGGCTGGGCAAGGGAGACTGAAGCGATTTCGGACATGGGTTTTCTCAGTAGGGAAGGAACAGGCCGGCGAGCGCCGCGCTCATCAGGTTGGCTAGACTGCCGGCGGCAAGCGCCCGCAGGCCGAGCCGCGCGATGACGGGACGCTGGTTCGGCGCAAGCCCGCCGGTCACCGCCATCTGGATCGCGATCGAGGAAAAGTTGGCGAAGCCGCACAGCGCGAAGGTGACGATCGCGCGGCTGCGCTCGGTCAGGGCACCTGCATCGACGCCGCCCAGTTCGATGAAGGCGACGAATTCGTTGAGCACGATCTTGGTGCCGAACAGACCGCCGGCGATCCCCGCCTCGTTCCACGGCACGCCGATGAGATACATGACCGGCGCAAAGACCCAGCCGAGCACCATCTGGAAGGAGAGCTCGGGGAAACCGAACAGCCCCCCGGCAGCCCCCAGTAGTCCGTTGGCCAGGGCCACCAGCGCGACGAATGCGAGCACCATCGCACCCACCGCGACCGCCAGCTTGACGCCGGTCTGCGCGCCCTGTGCGGCGGCCTCGATGATGTTCGCGGGCTTGTGGCCTTCCTCGAAGGTCTCGGCGACCTCGACCTCGTGCGGCTTGTCGCCTTCGGTGATGGCCGCCGGACCGTCGCCGCTGATGCGCGTTCTGGGCAGGGCGATCTCGCCTTCGGCAACGGCGCTCGGCTCGTCATCGTCGGGCATGATAATCTTGGCCATCAGGATGCCGCCCGGCGCGGACATGAAGGCCGCGGCGAGCAGAAACGGCAGGTAGGACGGACCGAGCAGCCCGGCATAGGCCGCGAGAATGGTACCCGCGACCCCGGCCATGCCGACGCACATGAGCGTGAACAGGCGGCTCGGCGACAGGCCGGCCAGGTAAGGCCGCACCACCAGCGGGCTTTCCGACTGGCCCACGAAGATGTTGGCGGCCGCGCCCAGCGATTCCACCCGGCTGATGCCGGTCACCCAGCCGATCGCTCCGCCGACCCAGCGTACGACCTTCTGCATGATGCCGAGGTGATAGAGGATCGAGACCAGCGCGGCGAAGAAGATGATCACCGGCAATGCGCCGAGCGCGAAAGTATTGGAAAGCGGATTGTTCTCGCTCGCGCCGAACAGGAACTGCGTCCCCTGATCGGCATAGGAAAGGAGGGCGGCAACGCCGTTCGCCATGCCCTGGATCACCAGCCGTCCGCCGCTCGTTCCGAGCACGAGGAAAGCGAGCAGGGCCTGCAGGGCGAAGGCAGAACCCACGATCCGCAGGCTGATCCGCTTCTTGCCCGTCGAGAGCAGGAAGGCGATCAGCAGGATGGCAAGGATGCCGACAAGGCTGGTAAGAATCGGTGGCATGAACTGAAAATCCTGCGGCCCGTTAGTATCAATCGAACCCATTTGCCAGAACGGAGCCTCCGGCGATAGCCGAGCCCGGCAGTTGCCGACAGGGGATCGCGCCGGGCCACCGGCTTGCATTCGCTGCGAAACGCCATATGCGCACAGCATGATCGACCCCGTCCAGACCGATAGCGCCATCACCCGCCCGGGTGCGCTTGCGACCGCCATGCCCCGCGGCCTCTTCGTTTTCCTGCTGCTCTACGGCGGCATGACGGTGCTCGCCGGGGTGCTCGCCTTCAAGCAGGTGCAGCTCTGGCCGACCAATCTGGCAGTCGAGGCCGGCATCTTCGCCTTCCTGTTCCTGGTCGTCATCTCGAGCACGATCGCGCAACTTTACGGAGAGGCGCTCGCGAGGCGGCTGGTCCTGTGGGGCTTCCTGCCGCTCGCGATCTCGGCTGCGCTGATCCTGCTGGTGCTCCAGTTGCCCGCATCGCCCGAGATGGTGGAATTCCGGGCAACCGACCTCGCCGCCTTCGAGACCGTGCTGGCGCAGACGCCACGAATCATGATGGCGGGTCCGGCGGCCTATATCGTCTCGCTCCTGCTGAACGTCTGGATCTTCTCGCGACTGCGCGGATCCGGTGACGATGGCACGCTGGGCCTGATGATCCGCGGGGCGATCGCCAGTGCGCTGAGCCAGGCGATCGATTCGGTGATCTTCATCACCCTCGCCTTCTACGGCGAGTTCGACATCACCAACCTGCTCATCGGACAGGTCATCGCAAAGGTCACCTTGTCCTTCGTGCTGGTGCCGTTCCTCATCACCATAGGCGTGGCCTTCGCGCGCTGGCTCGACCGGCGGGGCATCGGTCCCGCGCTCTAGTTCGCTTGCAGGGGTGCAAGAACTTCTGTCGCCCTGCCACCTCGCGGTTGTCCAATGCGTCCCATATGGGGGATGAAACTTCATCGCAGGACGCTAGACATCGCATCATGAGCGGCACGACCGGACTTACCCATCTGCAACGCCTCGAAGCCGAGGCGATCCATATCATGCGCGAAGTCGTGGCCGAGGCCGAGCGCCCCGTGATGCTCTATTCGGTCGGCAAGGACAGCGCGGTGATGCTGCACCTGGCGCGCAAGGCCTTCCATCCCGCGCCGCCGCCCTTCCCCCTGCTGCACGTCGACACCACGTGGAAGTTCCAGGACATGTACGCCATGCGCGACGAAATGGCGCGCGAGGCCGGCATGGAATTGCTGGTCCACCAGAACCCCGAGGCGGCCGAGCGCGGAATCAATCCGTTCGACCACGGCCCGCTGCATACCGACATGTGGAAGACCGAGGGGCTCAAGCAGGCGCTCGACAAATGGGGCTTTGACGCGGCATTCGGCGGCGCCCGGCGCGACGAGGAGAAGAGCCGCGCGAAGGAGCGCGTGTTCAGCTTCCGCACCGCTAGCCACGGCTGGGACCCGAAGAACCAGCGACCCGAACTGTGGAACCTCTACAACGCGCGCAAGAACAAGGGCGAGAGCATCCGCGTCTTCCCGCTCTCGAACTGGACCGAGCTCGACATCTGGCAGTACATCCAGCTCGAACAGATCCGCATCGTGCCGCTCTATTTCGCCGCGCCCCGCCCGACTTTCGAATGGGAAGGCGGGCTGTTCATGGCCGACGACATCGACCGGCTGGAAAAGGTCATGGGCAGGAAGCCCGAGATCACGACGAAATCGGTACGCTTCCGCACGCTCGGCTGCTTCCCGCTGACCGGCGCGGTGGAGAGCGAGGCCGCGACCCTTTCCGAGGTCATCCAGGAAACGCTGCTGACCACCACCAGCGAACGGCAGGGCCGCGTCATCGACAAGGACGCAGGCGGCGCCGGCATGGAGAAGAAGAAGCAGGAGGGCTATTTCTGATGGCCGACGCACCGCAAACCGGCCAGGTCTACGAAACCGACGCGTTGATCGCGGAGGATATCGACGCCTACCTCGACACGCATCAGCACAAGACCATGTTGCGCTTCATCACCTGCGGCAGCGTGGACGACGGCAAGTCCACGCTGATCGGGCGCCTGCTCTACGATTCCAAGATGATCTTCGAAGACCAGCTCGACGCGCTGGAAAGCGACAGCAAGCGGGTCGGTACGCAGGGTGGCGAAATCGATTTCGCCCTGCTGGTCGACGGGCTGGCCGCCGAGCGCGAACAGGGCATCACGATCGACGTCGCCTATCGCTTCTTCAATACCGAGAAACGCAAGTTCATCGTCGCCGACTGCCCGGGGCACGAGCAGTACACGCGCAACATGGTGACCGGCGCCTCGACCGCCGATCTCGCCGTGATCCTGATCGATGCCCGCAAGGGCGTGCTCGTCCAGACGCGGCGGCACAGCTACATCTGCCACCTGCTCGGCATCCGGAACATCGTGCTGGCAGTCAACAAGATGGACCTGGTCGACTATTCGCAGGAAGTCTTCGAGCGGATTGTCGAGGATTATCGCGGCTTTGCCGAGAGCATCGGGATCGAGAGCTTCACCGCGATCCCGATTTCCGGCTTCAAGGGCGACAACATCACCTCGTCTCCTAGCCACCACACGCCCTGGTACGACGGGCCGAGCCTGATCGACCACCTCGAGACGGTAGAGGTCCGCTCCGCCGTCGACCGGCAGAAGCCGTTCCGCATGCCGGTGCAATGGGTCAATCGTCCCAACCTCGACTTCCGCGGGTTCGCCGGGCTGATCTCGGGCGGCGAGATCCGTCCCGGCGATCCGGTGCGCGTGCTGCCTTCGGGCAGGACCAGCACGGTCAAGAGCATCGTCATGTGGGAAGGCGAGGCGGACGAAGCCGTCGCCGGCCAGTCCGTCACGCTGACGCTGGCGGACGAGGTCGACTGCTCACGCGGCGACGTGATCGCCACCGCCGACGATCCCCCGCAGGTCGCCGACCAGTTCGAGGCGACGATCGTTTGGCTTGCCGACCAGGATCTCCAGGTCGGGCGCGGTTACTGGCTCAAGCTCGCCACGCAGACCGTCTCGGCGACGGTGCAGGAGCCCAAGTACGAGATCGACGTCAACAGCCGCGAGCATCTTGCCGCCAAGACGCTGTCGCTCAACGAGATCGGCGTGGCCGAGGTTACCACCGACAAGCCGATCGTGTTCGAACCCTATGCCGACAACAGGGCGCTCGGCGGCTTCATCCTGGTCGATAAGATCACCAATGCGACCGTGGCCGCCGGCATGCTGAACTTCAGCCTGCGCCGTAGCCAGAACGTCCACTGGCAGGCGACCGACATCACCCGCGAACATCACGCGTCGCTCAAGAACCAGACTCCCCGCGTTCTGTGGTTCACCGGCCTGTCGGGCTCGGGCAAATCGACCATCGCCAACGAGGTGGAGAAGAGGCTCGCGCTGATGAACAGGCACACCTTCCTGCTCGACGGGGACAACGTGCGCCACGGGCTCAACAAGGACCTGGGCTTTACCGAGGCCGACCGGATCGAGAACATCCGGCGCGTGGGCGAGGTCGCGAAGCTGATGACCGATGCGGGCCTGATCGTGCTGACCGCCTTCATCTCGCCGTTCCGCGCCGAGCGGCAACTGGTCCGCGACATGCTGGCCGAGCACGAGTTCATCGAGATCTTCGTCGACACCCCGCTGGAAGTCGCCGAGGAACGCGACGTGAAGGGGCTTTACCGGAAGGCGCGCGAGGGTAAGCTCAAGAACTTCACCGGGATCGACAGCCCCTACGAGCCGCCCGAGAACCCGGAAATCCGCGTCAACACGGTCGAAATGACGCCCGAAGAGGCCGCCGACCACATCATCCAGCAGATCCTGCCGCTGAAATGAGCGCGTCGATGACCGATGCCGAGTTGGCCGCGCATTTGGCCGAGATCGCCGGGCGCATCCTGCTTTCGGTGCGCGAGGCAGGCGTGTTCGAGGGCAAGGCGCTGGGCAAGGCCGGCGACGAGACGGCCAACCAGTTCCTCGTCCATGCCTTGCGCGCGCAGAGGCCCGACGACGGCCTGCTGTCCGAGGAGAGCAAGGATACTCACGAACGGCTCGCCAAATCGCGGGTCTGGATCGTCGATCCGGTCGACGGGACACGCGAGTTCGGCGAAGCACGCGCCGACTGGGCGGTGCACGTCGGCCTCGCAGTCGATGGCGTCGCGCGTGTCGGCGCGGTGGCCCTGCCCGGCCTCGGCACGGTCTTGCGGACCGATCGACCGGTGGCGATTCCGCCAGCCCCCGAACGACTGCGCATGGTGGTCAGCCGCACGCGACCGGCCGCAGAAGCGGTGTCGGTGGCGGAGAAGCTCGGCGCCGAACTGCTCCCGATGGGCAGCGCCGGAGCGAAGGCGATGGCCGTCGTGCGCGGCGAGGCCGACATCTACCTGCATTCGGGCGGCCAGTACGAATGGGACAGCTGCGCGCCGGTGGCAGTCGCGCTGGCGCATGGCCTGCATTGCTCGCAGATCGACGGCAGTCCGCTGGTCTACAACCAGCGCGATACCTTCATGCCCGACCTGCTGATCTGCCGACCCGAACACGCCGAAAAGGTTCTCGCCCTGCTCTAGCCGACGTTGCCCGCCCGGCGAGGGGCGTTCGGCCCACTGAGCACCTTCACCTTGATTCGGCACGCAGGCCTGTCAGACGGGTCGCATGGCTGATCCGCACACCTTCGCCATTGCCGCCTCTGGTTGGCGCGCCGAGATCGCGCCGGGTGTCGGGGGCAGCCTGGCTTCGCTGACGCTCGACGATGTGCCCGTGCTGCGCAGCGCGCGCGCCGGATCGGCCGATCCGACCGAGCTGGCGTGCTTCCCCCTAGTTCCCTTCGCCAACCGGGTCGATCGTGGCCTGTTCTCGTGGCAGGGAACGAACGTCTCGCTGAAGCCGAACCACTTGGCCGAGGTGCACGCGCTGCACGGTTCTGGCTGGCAGGCGGAATGGGAGGTCATGCAGCGGCGCGAGTTCAAGGCGAGCATGCGCTACCGCCACGATGGATGCGGCCCGGCTCCCTTCCCCTCCGATCCTGACCGCTGGCCCTGGGCCTTCGAAGCGGAGCAGCGCGTGCGATTGGGCAAGCGCGGCTGCGCGATCACCCTCGATGTCACCAATTGCGCAAACGTGCCGATGCCCGCCGGCGTCGGGCTGCACCCCTATTTCCGCAGGCGAACCGAGACCCGGCTGCGTTTCCGGTCCAACGGAATCTTCCTGGTCGACGAACTTCTCGTACCGACGGGAGAGTTTGCTGCGTCCGACCACTTCGCGGATTTTTCGCACGGAGCCGCGCTGCCCGACCGAACGATCGACCATTGTTTCGTCGCGTGGGACGGCGAAGCGGTGCTCGAGGACGCGCTGGGCACGATCCACTTGAGCGCGCAAGGTGCGCCCTACGTGCATGTCTACGCACCTGCGGGCGCGGATTTCGTCTGTCTCGAGCCGGTCTCCCACATGCCCGATGCTCTCAACCAGGATCCCGGGGGAGTCACTTCGCTGCCACCAGGCTGTACCGCCAGCCTGCGCGTCTGGATCGAGGCGGAACTCGCCTGAACTAACACGGGCTGCGATGTCGGCAACGGTCGGCCTGTGCATTCGCTGCGTGACGCGATAGAGGGTCGCCCATGTTGCGTGGCAAGAACCTGATCGCCGGCGAATGGCGCACCGCAGACGAGACATTCCGCGCCGTGGAGGCGGCTACCGGTGAGCCGCTAGACCCGCCTTTCGCATGCGCGAGCGCGGCCGAAGTGGCCGAGGCCTGTGCCGCAGCCGCCGAGGCGCAGCCGCACTTTGCCGCGCTTCCGCTCGAGCGGCGGGCTGCGTTCCTGCGCCTGGTGGCCGACAAGATCGACGGGCTCGGCACGATACTCACCCGGCGCGTCATGGCCGAGAGCGGGCTGCCCGAAATGCGGCTCGACGGCGAGCGTGCCCGCACCGTCGGACAACTGCGGCTGTTCGCCGAGGAAATCGAGAACGGGGCGTGGCAGGCGCTGCGCATCGATCATGCCGATCCGTCGCGTACCCCGCCGAAACCCGATGTCAGGATGCGCAAGATCCCGATCGGCCCGGTCGCGGTCTTCGGCGCGAGCAATTTCCCGCTCGCCTTTTCGGTGGCCGGCGGCGACACGGCCTCGGCGCTCGCCGCCGGGTGCTGCGTGGTGGTGAAGGGCCATCCGGCGCACCCCGGCACTTCCGAGCTAGTCGCTGGCGCAATTGCCGAGGCAGTGGCTCAAATCGATCTGCCGGGCGGTGTCTTCTCGCTCCTCAACTCGACTTCCAACGCCTTGGGCGAAGCGCTGGTGAGGGACCCGCGCATCGCTGCCGTCGGCTTCACCGGCTCGCGCGGCGGTGGCCTTGCGCTCATGCAACACGCAGCCAACCGCCCCGTGCCGATCCCGGTCTATGCCGAAATGAGCAGCGTCAATCCGGTCGTCCTCATGCCGCACCGGCTGGCACGTGCGGCGGAGGAGCTCGGCAAGGCCTATGTCGCATCGCTAACGCTCGGCGCAGGGCAGTTCTGCACCAATCCCGGCGTGGTGCTGGGCATCGCCGGAGACGCGCTCGACACGTTTCTCGGTGCCGTGCGTGGCGAGTTGAGCCAGGTCCCGGCGCAGACGATGCTGACCGGCAACATCGCCGACGCCTACGCGACCGGTTCGCAGCGCTTGTCCGGCGAGGCAGGCGTCGAGCTTGTCGGCCTGGGTGCCGAAGGGTCGGCCCGATGCGGGCGGGCGCAGGTCTATACCGCCAGCGGCAGCGCGTTCGCGGCAAACCGTGTGTTGTCGGAAGAGAACTTCGGTCCGGGATCGATCGTCGTGCAATGCACCGACCTTGCCGAGGTTCGCTCGATCCTCGCCGCGATGGAAGGCCAGCTGACGGCCACGCTGCACATGGAAGAGGCCGACTACGAGGATGCCGCGGCGATCCTCGCCATCATGGAGAACCGCGCCGGCCGGATCCTCGCCAACGGTTGGCCGACAGGCGTCGACGTGACCCATGCAATGGTCCACGGCGGGCCGTTTCCCGCGACTTCGGATGGCCGCAGCACCTCGGTCGGGACGCTGGCGATCGATCGATTCTTGCGACCCGTGGCCTACCAGAACATGCCGGATGCTCTGCTACCCGCGAGGTTGCGCGAGGGCGATGCAGGAACGCTGCGTCGCATCGACGGCGAGTATGGTTGCTGAGCGACAGGTTGGGAAAAGGTGGTGAGCCGTGCTGGGTTCGAACCAGCGACCTACTGATTAAAAGTCAGTTGCTCTACCGACTGAGCTAACGGCCCTAACCACCGGGGCGCGGACTAGGGGCGGCGCGCGGTCGGGTCAAGCGTGCATCCAGTTGCGCCAGCGTCAGCCCGGTAACCGGGTCGCGCCAGCCGGGAGCGATGCTCGCGGCCGGACCCAGAACGAACGCGCGCCTGCGGAACAGCGGATGCGGCACCGAAAGGGCCGGTGATGCCCAGATCCCCCCGCTCCACAACACGATGTCGAGATCGAGCGGCCGAGCCCGCCAGCGCTGCCCTCGCCTGCGCCTGCCGAACGCGCGCTCGATCCGCTGGAGCCGGGCTAGCACCTGCTGCGGCCCCTCGGCTGTTTCGACCATTGCCGCTGCATTGGCATAGCATCGCTGCGAGGGACCGACCGGTGCGCTGGTGATGATCGGCGAGACGGCCAGGACCTCGAAATCCTCATGCTCGAGCGCCGCCATCGCTGCCCGGATCATCGCGCGCGGGTTGCCGACACCGCTCACGCGCATGTTGCTGCCGAGCGCGACGAGATATCGCTGCCGCGCTTCGGTCAGATGTCCTCGCAAAGCCTGCCGTAGAGTTGCGGGCGGCGATCGCGGAAGAAGCCCATTCCGGCGCGATGCGTGGCAGCCTGCGCTAGATCCAGCTTCGCGACGAGCACGCCTGTTTCGTCCTTGCCGAACTCCTCGACCATGTCGCCCCACTCGTCGCAGATGAAACTGTGCCCGTAGAAGCTCTGCCTGCGGTCGTCCGGCCCTTCGTGGCCGATCCGGTTGCTCGCGACCACCGGCATGCAATTGGAAACCGAGTGACCGATCATGGCGCGCCGCCACATGCGGCTGGTGTCGAGATCCGCATCATAGGGTTCGGAGCCGATAGCGGTCGGGTAGAGCAGGACTTCGGCGCCCATCAGCGCCATGGCGCGGGCGCATTCGGGATACCACTGGTCCCAGCAGATGCCGACGCCGATCCGCGCGCCGAACAGGTCCCAGACCTTGAAGCCGTCGTTCCCGGGCCGGAAATAGTATTTTTCCTCGTAACCCGGGCCGTCCGGAATGTGGCTCTTGCGATAGGTGCCCATGATCGCGCCGTCGGGTCCGATCATGGCGAGCGTGTTGTAATAATGGTGGCCGTCGCGCTCGAAGAAGCTGGTCGGGATCGCGACGCCCAGCTTAGCGGCAAGCTGCTGCATGGCGAGCACGCTGGGATGTTCGGCGGTCGGCCGGGCGAGCGCGAACAGCGCCTCGCCCTCCTCGCGGCAGAAATACTCGCCACTGAACAGCTCGGGCGGCAGGATGACCTGCGCGCCCCGGCCTGCCGCCTGCTCGACCAGCGCGGAGACGGCTGCGATATTGTCCGCCTCTTGCGGAGCACCGAGCGCGAGCTGCAGGGCGGCGACTGTGAGCGTTGTCATACCCTCGCGCGGTTACTTCGGCACGAGAGTGAAGTCCACCTGCACCGCGACGGCACTGGTCGTCTGGCCCGGCATGATCGTGGCCGATTCTTCCGCCGCGCTTTCGAGGCTGACCGGACTGGCGCGATAGATCGGTGGTGGCGGGGTGACGGGCGGCGGCGGTGCTCCGGGAATGTAGCGATCGCCCTGCGATCCTCCGGCATCACGAATGGCCAGGACGCGGCCGATTTCCATGCCGGCAGCATCGGCATAGGACTGCGCCCGCGCGCGGGCCGCCTTGTATGCGTTGCCATAGGCGGTGTTGGTCGCGCCCTCCGGATCGGAGAGGCGCAGGTCGGGACCGCTGACGATGTTCGCGCCGACTTCGGTCACGGCGGTTACCGCCTCGCCTGCCTTGCTTATATCGCGGACGACGACGGTGACCGTGTTGCTGGCCTGAAACTGGCCCTTGCGGTCGCCGTAATCGAGCCGCTGGACACTGACGGTGCGGGTCTGGATGTCCTTGTCCTCGACGCCGAGCGCCCTCAACGCTGCGACGATCTCGTCGATGTTTTCCTTGGTCGCGGCACTGGCAGCCTTGGCCGTGGCCGCCCAGTTCTGGATGCCGGCCTGGAAGCGTGCTTCGTCGGGGCGCGTATCGGCTTCGCCGACGGCGCTCACCGACAGCAGCGTTTCGCCGTGGTCGACCCCGCGCGGGTCATAGACCTGCTCGCCGCACGCCGCGAGAGCCAGCATCGGGCCAGCGGCAAGCCAGGGGGTCATTCTCATTCATTTTCTCCCATGATATACTATCACATGGGAAATCGCAGTCTGCCCCTGAACCGCAGGTGTATGGTACCGCGTCAGCTGGAATGGTCGGCGATGATCTTCCAGCCGCCGGGTTCGCGCTCGAACACCAGCGAGGTCAGCCCGGTGGCGTCCTCGCCCTCGGCCAGATCGACCGTATAGCGGCCGATCAGTAGCGCATGATCGGGACCGAGCCGGCGGAAATCGACCGTCTCGATCGAGAGCGTGCCGCGGGCAGCATCGTTCGAGAAATCGTAGCCCTGCTCGTAACTGCGCGCGAGAGCGGCCTTGCCGCGGATCATGTCCTTGCCGCCGACGTAGCTCGTCTGCGGATCGGCCGAGTAGACACCGAGGAAGCGATCCATGTCGCCCGCGTTCCAGCCCGCGACGCTGTCCGCCAGCGCCGCCTCGACCGCAGCCTGCGCGGCTTGCACCGAGACTGCGGCAGGTACCGCCGGCATCGTCTGGCAGGCAGACAGGGCCAGCGCAGCGAGCGCGGCGACGAAACTGCGCCGGATCACTGGCGCTTCCGGAACAGCAGCGTCATCCGGTCGCTTTCGCCGATGGGCCTCAGCGCCTCGTTCTTGCCCCCGAGGCTCGGCAGCAGTTGCCAGACACCGCCTTCATGGTCGGCCGTATCCTTCGGATTGGCATTGACGTCGCTCATGCCGACCAGTTCGAAGCCGTGCGCCTCGACAAGGTTGATGACGTCCTGCTGACGCAGGTAACCGTTGCCGCCCAGCGTGTAATCCGCCGGAGCATCGTCCTTTGCCCGGTGCTGGACGATACCGAGCATGCCATCGTCCTTCAGCATGCCGCGCAACCGCATCAGCTCGGAATACATTGCGCCCGAGCGCAGCAGATTGTGCATTTCGCGGAAGATCAGCACCCGGTCGACCGTGCCCTTCGCGGCTTCGGGAATGTCCTGCGATCCATAGACGGCGATCGGGGCACCGGTCAGCTTCCACCCCGGCGACGCGTCGGCGAATTGCCCCGGCAGTTTCGCGAAATAGTCTGCAAAGCCCTTGGCATCGGCGACCGCGGGATCGGGCGTCACGCCGATATAGGAGCCGTTGGCGCCGAGATAGGGCACCAGCACGCGCGTGTACCAGCCGCCGGCCGGCATGTAATCGACCACCGTCATCCCCGGCTCCACACCGAAGAAGGTCAGAGTTTCGAACGGGTGGCGCCATTGGTCGCGGGCGCGATCTTCCGCCCGGGCCGGAGCGGCCAGTGCCTGCATCAGCGCGTGATGCGAGGCGTGCGATTGCGGCATGGATGCCTTGGCCTCGTGATGATCGGCGTGGGCCGGTGCGGCAATGGCCAGCGCGGCGGCGGCGGCAAGAAGGATGTGCTTCACGGATGTCTCTCCCCTGGAAATCGTCGGGCGCACCCTACGGCTCTTCCCGCCGATGACAAGCGCCTGCGCGATACCTATCTGGTTGCCGAAGGAGATTGGAATGAGCGATACACGACAGGCCATTATCGCAGGCGGCTGTTTCTGGTGCACCGAAGCGGTGTTCCGCGACGTCGTCGGCGTAAGCGAGGTCGAAAGCGGTTATATCGGCGGCGACAAGGCGGACCCGACCTACAAGGAAGTCTGCAGCGGCCGCACCGGCCATGCCGAGGGGATCCGCGTGACCTACGATCCCGATACGATCAGCCTGCCCGAACTCTACGACGTTTTTTTGGGCACGCACGACCCGACGCAGCTCAACCGCCAGGGCAACGATGTCGGCACTCAGTATCGTAGCGCGATCTTCGTCGATGGCGATGAACAGCGCGCCGAAGCGGAAGCCGCCATCCAGCGCTGGAATGCGGACCATCCGGGGCAAGGCGCGGTCACCACGATCGAGGATGCGACCACCTGGTATCCGGCGGAAGATTACCACCAGGAATACTGGGAAGGCGAAGGCCAGCGGAACCCTTATTGCCAGGCGACCATTCCGCCCAAGCTGATGAAGCTGCGCAAGAGCTTCCAGAAATACCTCAAGGAAGACGCCTGAACTCCGCAGGCTCGGCGGCTCAATCCTTGCGCCAGCGCGCGACGAAGAAGCCGTCGAGCCCGCCCGCTTCGGGGAGCATCCCGGGATCGGTGCGCAACCAGCCTTCGCTGGTGGGGTCGATACCATCCGGCAATTCCTCGGATCGGATCGCGTCGGGCGCCAGTCCGACTTGCGAGACCTGCTCCTCTCCCTCCTGGCGTTCGAGCGAACACACGGCATAGACCAGCCGCCCGCCCGGCTTGAGCCAGCTTGCTGCCCGTTGGAGCAGCGCGGCCTGGAGCTCCGCCATTTCGGCAATCTGCCGGGCACCGATACGGTGGATGACGTCGGGATGACGGCGCGCAGTCCCGGTCGCGGTGCAGGGCGCATCGAGCAGGATGGCGTCGAACTGGTGCTTGGGTTCCCATTCCAGCGCATCCGCGCGGATCGGACTTGCTTTCAGACCCGTGCGCCTGAGGTTTTCCTTGAGCACGTCGAGTCGCCTGCGGCTGAGGTCGAGCGCGGTGACGTTCCAGCCGGCAGCGGCCAGTTGCAGCGTCTTGCCGCCCGGCGCAGCACACAGGTCGAGCGCGTGGCGGCCCTCGCCCGGGCCCAGCAAGCGCGCCGGCAGCGAAGCCGCCAGGTCCTGCACCCACCATGCGCCGTCCTCGTAGCCGGCCAGCCGTTCCACCGCGCTGCCGCGCGAAATGCGGACATGGCCGGGCATCAGGCTGTCGCCGGAAAGTTCGTGCGCCCAGTGCTGCGTGCGATCGGCATCGCGCAACGCGAGATCGAGCGGCGGTGGCAGCGCCAGCCCCTTCGCGATTTCCCCGGCACGCTCGCCCCAGCGCGCGGCGACCTCGTCCGGCAGGCCCGGGGCTGCGGGCAGCGTCACCTCTTCGCGCGTGAGCGTGGAGAAGACGCCATGCGCCAGCCGCTTCGGCCCGCCCGACAGCAACGGCAATGCGGTGGCGATAACGGCGTGCGGAGGCGTATCGAGCCGCAGCCATTGCGCCAGCATGATTCGCAGCACCATGCGCGGCTTGGCGTCGGGCGGAAGCGGGTTCTTGGTCGCGCTGTCGATCAGGCGGTCGAAATCGGTCAGCCAGCGCAGCACTTCGCCCGCGATCGCGCGGGCCAGCGCCTTGTCAGCAAAGCCGCGCAAGCCGCGGGTCGCGGCGCCGTAAGCCTGGTCGAGCGTCTCGCCCCGGCGCAGCACGGCATCGAGCATTTGCAGCGCGGCTCGGCGCGCGGGAAGTCCGGGAATGGATGGCATGGTCGACCGCGCCCCTAGCCTGCCTTGAAACCATGCGCCAGCGCGCGCATTTCAGCAGCATGACAAAGCGCAAGTCCGAAGCCGCGAAGAACTTCAAGAAGCCCGCCCACTGGAGCGACGCGCCCCCGCCGCAGCCCAGGGCGAGCGAGAACGACGAAGAACTGAGCCCGACCCGCTATGGCGATTGGGTCAAGGACGGCATCGCCATCGATTTCTAGAGTCTCTCGAACCTGACCTTGAGACCGTCCTTGGGCTTGGGGATCGGCCAGGGTTGCCAATCGGGCGCGTATCCGTCCGCTATCGCGATCCGGTATTGCGGCAGAAGATGCGCCATCAGGATCTTCACCTGCATGTAGGCAAAGTGCAGTCCGAGGCACATGTGCGCCCCGCCGCCGAATGGCACCCAGGCATACTTGTGGCGATCCCGGACCTTGTCCGGCGTGAACCGCATCGGATCGAACCGGTCGGGATCGGGCCAATGCTCTTCCATGTGGTGGACGTAATGGATGTTGATGCCCACCGGCGTGCCTGCCGGGATGCGGTAGCCGCCGAATTCGAAGTTTTTCAAGGCGCGGCGCGGCATGGAGGGAACCGGTGGGATCATCCGCAGCGCTTCCTTGAACGCCATTTCGGTCAGTTCGAGCTTGCCGAGGTCCTCGTAGGCGATCGGGCGGGTTCGCCCATCGGCATCGACGCCGCCCGTCACGGAGACGATCTCATCGCGCAACCGGTCCTGCCATTCCGGGTTGTTGGCCAGCTGCCACACCAGCGATGTCGCCGAGGAGGTGATCGTGTCGTGCGCCGCCATCATCAGGAAGTTCATGTGGTCGACCACCTCGTCGACCGGCATCAGCGAGCCGTCCTCGTGCGTCGCGTTGGCGAACTGGCTGAACATGTCCTGCCCCCCGCCAGCGGCACGCCGCCGGTGGGTTTCCTGCGTGAAATAGTCGACCAGGAACTCGCGCCCCTTCACCCCCTTGCGCATCTGCGTGAACGGCAGCGGCTTGCGGATCGGCGTAACCGAGGCCTGCACCATGTCGACGAAGGCCTGGTTGATCCGGTCGGCTTCGGGGCCGAACGGCAAGCCCACGAAGCTGTCCGCCGCGAGGTCGAGCGTCAGTTCCTTGATCGCCGGGTAGAACAGCATGTCCTTGCCGCCCCATTCGCGCACCGCACCCGCGATGCCGGCATTGAGCGAGCCGGAATAATGCCGCATCGGCTCCGGCTTGAAAGCGATCGACAAGGCGCGACGGTCCGCCCGGTGGTGGTCGAAATCGAGCAGCATCAGCCCGCGCGGGAACAGCTTGTCGAGGACCGGCCCCCACCCTTGCGTCGAGGAAAAGATCTTCTGCCGGTCGAACAGCACCAGCTCGTTCGCCTCCGGCCCGATCAGCATCACGTTCCATCCGCCCAGCGCTTTGCTGCGATAGACTGGCCCGTAGGTGTCGACCATGCGCCGGGTGAAGCCATGTGGGTCGGCGAGCATCCTGAATGTGTTGCCGATCAGAGGCGGCCCGGCATCGCCCGGAATGTGCGACAGGTCGTCGTCGGTCGGCTTGCCCTCGCTCCAGTGAGACGGGGCGAGTTCGGCGGGCGTGTGTGCTGCTAGAGTGGCCATGATATCCCCTTACTTACGCAGGTGTAAGTAATCGGTTTCGTCAAATCCAGCCGGAAAGCTCCCGCCGCACGAGGCGCTCCAGCATGGCCATGCCCGCATCGCCGTCGTTGAGGCAGGAAAGCGCGGCAAAGTTCTCGCCCCCGGCCTCGATGAACTGGTCACGACCCTGCAGCGCGATCTCTTCGAGCGTCTCGAGGCAATCGGCGGAAAAGCCAGGCGTGGCCACCGCGATCCGCCTCGTCCCCGCCCTCGCTTCCGCTTCCAGCGTTACGTCGGTCGCCGGCTCCAACCACCTGGCGCGACCGAAACGGCTCTGGAAAGTCGTCACGAAGCGCAAGCCCGGCCGTGCCATCGCCGCTTCGAGCAGGCGCGCGGTCTTCTGGCAGTGGCAATGATAGGGGTCGCCCAGATGCAGCGTGCGCTCGGGCATGCCGTGGAAGCTCAGCAGCAGAACTTCGGGCACGAAGTCGAGCGCGTCGACTTGCCTGCCGAGATCCTTCGCCAATGCGTCGATATAGGCCGGATCGTCGTGATAGGGCGGCAGCGTCCGCAGGCTCGGCTGCCAGCGCATGGCGGCAAGCTTGCGCGATGCCTCGTCGACCACGGTTGCGGTCGTCGCGGCGGAATACTGGGGATAGAGGGGAGCGAGCAGGATCCGCTCGCATCCGGCATCCATCATCGCCTGCAAGCGGTCGCCGATCGCCGGATTGCCGTAGCGCATCGCGAAATCGACCCGCACCCGTTCGCCGAGCAGGTCTTGCAAGGCGGCGGACTGGCGCCGGGTGATCGCCATGAGCGGAGAGCCTTCCTCGCTCCACACCTGGCTGTAGGCATGCGCACTCTTCTTCGGACGGGTATTGAGAATGATGCCGCGCAGGATCGGCTGCCACGCGATCGGCGGGATCTCGACCACTCGGCGGTCCGACAGGAATTCGGCCAGGTAGCGCTTGACCGAGGGCGCATCGGGCGCGTCGGGCGTGCCGAGATTGACGAGCAGCACGCCGATGCCGCCGCTCTTCACGGGTGGATGATCGGCGGGAAGCTGTTGTGGCTGGTGCGTCATGCGCCGTCCGCTAGCAGCGGGAGCGAACGAAGGCGATGCCCGGTTGCCGAATGGACCGCATTGGCGATCGCAGGTGCGATAACCGCCACGCCCAGTTCGCCCGGATCGAATGGCGGCGCCGGACTGTCGACGAAATCGACCTCGATTTCCGGGCAGGTCGCCAGGCTGGCGAGGCGCAGATCGCGCAGTCTCGCCGCGTTCGGAATACCCCGTTCGTAATCGAGCCGCGGGGCCAGCGCCAATTCCATGCCGTAGAGCAGGCCGCCCTCTATCTGCTGACGAGCGATGTCGAGATTGACGATCCGCCCGATGTCGACGGCAGCGGTGATCCGGTCGACGAGGATCCCGCCATCGCCCATGCGCGCCTCGACGATGCAGGCGATCCGCCCGCCGTCATCGCGCGAGCCCATGCGATGGCAGGCGAGGCCCTGCCCGCCCTGCCCGATGTTGCCGCCTTCCCAGCCCGCGATCGCCGCGCAGCGCCGCAGCACCGCGACCATCCTCGTGTCGCCACCCAGCATCCCGATGCGATAGGACAGGCGCTCGCGCCCGAGGCCGGCAGCGATCTCGTCGATCAGGCTCTCGTTGAAGAAGGCGGTGTAGCCATGGGCATTCGCCCGCATCCGGCCGCTCGGCAGGGGCAGCGTGACGGGCACGTGATCGATCGCGCAATTGGGAATGTCGTAAAGCGGCTCGGCCCCGGCGCAGACCATCGGATCGGCCTCTCCCTCGACTGCTTCGATCGCTGCCGGGGCGCTGGCATTATCGAACAGGCGTTCGCCGAATTCGCGGGCCGCGGGCGGCATGGCAATGCGCGCATGCCAGGTGCGGATCGTCCCTTCCTGCGGATCGACCTCCGCGCCGACCCGCGCGATCAGCGGCGGGCGCGGGCGGGTCATCTGGTGCTCTTGAGCGCGCGACCAGGTCAGCTGCACCGGCCGACCGGTTTCCTTCGCGATAATCGCCGCCTCGATCGCGTGGTCGAGTTCCAGCCGGCGATCGAAGCTGCCGCCCGCGGCGACCGGATAGAGCACCACGTCTTCTGGCGCGAGGCCGACGGCCCGCCCGGCCGCCACGCGGGCCCGCTCCGGCGCCTGGCTCGCGATCCACAGCTCGAGCCTGCCATCGATCAGGCGCGCGGTCGCGCTGGCGGTTTCCAGCGGGGCATGAAGAGCCGGGTGCACGACGTAGCGGGAGATATATCCAATCCGCGAAAGGCGATCGTCCGGTTCGCCCCATTCGAGCACGCGTTCGGCATCGCCCTGTTCGATCGCGGTCGCCAGCAGCGTGTCGTTCACCCGGCTGTCGACCGCCTGGAGAGCGCGGAACTTGGGCCGCATCGCATCCAGCGCGAGACTGGCGTACCACCAACTCGTCCCCACTGCGGCGAGCCAGCGCCTTGCCCGCACCGCGCCGACGAAGCCGGTCATCCCGGCAGCTTTCGCGGCATCGAATTCCGCGAGTTCGCCATCGCCCTGCGGCGCATGGCGGATCGCGGCATAGACCATCCCCGGCAGGCGAACGTCGCCGGCAAATGTCATGCTGCCGCCGACCTTGGCCGGAAGATCGATGCGCGGGTACGGCGAGATCGCATCGGTGTCGGACGCGAAGGGTTGTTCGGCGAAGCTTTCCGGGCGCAGCGGGGGCGGATCGGGCGGGTCGAGCAGCGCCGCATCGGCGGCAAGTTCGCCGAATCCTGCGCGCTTGTCGCCGTGGATCACGAAGCCGCCGGCCACCTCGCATTCTTCGGGAGAGACATCCCACCGGTTTGCGGCAACTTCCGACAGCATGCCCCGCGCACTGGCTGCGGCGATCCGGCATGGCTCTTCATAGGCCGCGAGCGAGGTGCCGTCGGCGGTGACCGTGAACCGTTCGCTCTCGGCAAAGCGCCTGACGAAATAGTCGTCCGCCTCGTCGGCCAGCCCCGGCAGAAGGTCGCGCCACAGCGGCGCCCAGGCGGCCGCCAGCGGCAGGTTCGGATAGGCACCGTTGGGCGGGACCGGCTCGACCGCGACCTGCCGCCAGTCGGCACCGAGCTCCACGGCCACGATCTGCGGCAGCACGGTGGTCACGCCCTGTCCCATCTCGAGCTGCGGAACGGCCACCGTTACGATCCCGTCCTCGCCGATCTTGAGCCAGGCACCGTAGGCATACTCGCCGCGGCCCGGCGACAACGGCGGCGCGAACTGGCGCGGCATAAGCGACCAGGCGAGCACCAGGCCTCCGCCCGCGGCCGCACCGGCAATCAATCCGCGTCGGCTTACCCTGGGGCCGGCATAGCGCGGCAAACCGGGCAATCTGCCCTTGATTCCTGGGATCTTCAGCCTGCCAGCCATGTCGCCAGTCGATCGGCTACGTCGCGGAAGATCGCGCCCGGCGCGCCCTCGCCAGCGGCCAGTGGCTTGCCGGCATCGCTTGCTTCGCGGATCGCCATTTCCAGCGGGATGCGGCCCAAGAGCGGCGCCCCCATGGCCTCGGCCGCAGCCTCGACCCCGCCGCGACCGAAGGGATCGCTCACTTCGCCGCAATGCGGGCAGGCATAGCCGGCCATGTTCTCGACCAGGCCCACGATCGGCACGCCGGCGGTTTCGAATAATTGCGCGGCGCGGGTCGCATCGATCAGCGCAAGGTCCTGCGGGGTCGAGACGATGACCGCGCCGGCAGGCTTGTGCTTCTGCAGCATCGACAATTGCACGTCCCCGGTGCCTGGCGGCAGATCGACGAGCAGCACCTCGACATCGCCCCAATGCGCGTCGATCAGCTGGCCGAGCGCATTGCCGACCATCGGGCCGCGCCAGGCGATCGCCTTGCCGGGTTCTACGAGATGCCCCATCGAGAGGACGGGCACGCCGTACTCGCTCGCGACCGGGACCAGCTTGCCCTCTTCCGCCACCGGACGCTCGCCCGCATTACCGAGAAGCACCGGCTGCGACGGGCCGTAGATATCGGCATCGACCACACCGACCTTGTGGCCCGACTGCGCAAGCGCGACGGCGAGATTGGCGGTAAGGGTCGATTTGCCGACGCCGCCCTTGCCCGAGCCGATCGCGACGATCCGCCGCTGCGCTCGCTCGGCAGTCATCGCGAGGCGCACGTCGTCAATCTGCTCATTTTTCAGCAGCGCCTGCTCGGCCGCTTGCCCGAGCGCGGCGCGAGCCTGCGCGTCGAGCCCGGCAACATCGAGCACCACCGTCGCGGTAGCGCCGGTCAGCCGCGCCGATTGCACGCGAGCGGCGATATCGGCGCGCAACAGGGCCTTGAGTGCATCCTGGTCCATGCGCGAGGCCTCCTAGCAGCAAAATCCGTGCGGCAACCCCTGTTTTTCCCGCAATCGACACCTATAAAGGTCGCATGAGGATTTTCGACGGGATCGGACGGTCGATCGGATTCGCCATGGCAGGCAAGGGCAATCCCTGGGGCAAGCCCCCGGGTGACGGCAGCGGCAGTGATGGCGGCGATGAACCGAAGGGCGACAGCCCGGGCAGCGACGGCGGCAAGGACCGGGGGCCGCGCAATCCGTGGTTGCCGGGTGGTTCCGGTACTCGCGGCAGCGACAGCGACGACCGGCGCCGCTCTGCCAGCATCGAGGATATCTTCAAGAACCGTGGTCCCGAAGGCCCGCGCCGCAGGGGCGGCGGTGGCCCGCGCGGTCCCAATTTCCGCATGCCCGAGCGACCTGGCGGCAAGAGCTGGTTCCCCATCGCGGTCGCAGCCATCGCCCTTTTATGGCTGGCAGTGTCCAGCATCCACTTCGTCCAGCCGCGCGAGCAGGGCGTCGTCACGTGGCTCGGTGGCAAGTATTCGCACACGATGGACCCGGGCACGAATTTCACTGCGCCCTGGCCACTCCAGACGGTCGACGTGATGGACGTCAGCGAAATCAGGCTCGAGGAGATCGGCTCGGGCGGGGAAAACCTGATCCTGACCGGCGACCAGAACCTCGTCGATCTGTCCTATATCGTGCGCTGGAACATCTCCGACCTCGTCGCCTACAAGTTCGAATTGCCCGATCCGGAGGAAACCGTCCGCGAGGTCGCGGAGAGCGCGATGCGCGAATCGATCGCCGAAACCGATCTCGACCGCGTGTTGTCGGGTGCCGGGCGCGAACAGGTCGAAACGCGGGTGCGGGCCCGCATGCAGAACATCCTCAACGCCTACGGGTCCGGGATCGCGGTGCAGGGTGTTGAAATCGCGCGGACCGAGGCACCGGAACAGGTGATCGAGGCATTCAACGACGTGCTCGCCGCGCGCCAGGACGCGGAACGCGAACTCAACCAGGCGCGCCGTTACGAACAGCAATTGCTCGCGCAGGCGCAAGGTAGCGCGGCCGAGTTCAACGAGATCTACGAGCAGTATCGCCTCGCGCCCGAAGTCACGCGGCGCAGGCTCTATTACGAAACCATGGAGAGCGTGTTGCGCGGTACCGACAAGACCATCGTCGAAACCGATGGCGTGACGCCCTA
Source organism: Qipengyuania oceanensis (assembly GCF_009827535.1). Lineage (NCBI taxonomy): Bacteria > Pseudomonadati > Pseudomonadota > Alphaproteobacteria > Sphingomonadales > Erythrobacteraceae > Qipengyuania > Qipengyuania oceanensis. Next base: position 1,348,777 of record NZ_WTYN01000001.1, read on the forward strand.
CCTGCCGCTGAACGAAATGCAGCGCCGCAATCGCGGTGGCACGACGACCGTCACGCCGCCGGCGGCACCGCAGGGAGGCCAGTGAGATGAACACGATCTGGCAGGACCACAAGGCAAGCGTCATCGCGGTGATCGTGCTGATCGCCGCACTGCTGAGCACGATGGTGATCATCCCCGAAACCCAGCAGGCGGTGAAGATCCGTACCGGTGAGCCGGTGGCGGTCATCAATCGCTTCGATCCCGACCAGCCCTTCGGGCGGACCGGCGCCGGGCTGTGGTACCGCATCCCGATCGTCGAGCGGATCCAGATGGTAGACCGGCGGATTCTCGATCTCGACATGCAGCGCGAGACGGTCCTGTCGAACGACCAGCAGCGGCTCGAAGTCGATGCCTACGCCCGTTTCCGCATCTACGACCCGGTGCTGTTCGTCGAACGCGTCGGCAGCGAGGACCGGCTGCGCAACCAGCTTGCGCAGATCCTGACCTCGGTACTGCGCCAGGAGCTCGGTCGGCGGACGTTTGCCAGCCTGCTCACCGCAGAGCGCGGCAATGCGATGACCAATATCCGCGACCAGCTCGACCAGCAGGCGCGCCAGTACGGCGCGCAGGTTCTCGACGTGCGGATCAAGCGGGCAGACCTGCCGCGCGGCACGCCCTTGCAGGCCGCCTTCACGCGGATGGAATCCGAACGCCAGGAAGAAGCCGAGACGATCCGTGCGGGTGGCCGGCGCGATGCGCAGATCATCCGCGCCGAATCCGAAGCCGAAGCGGCGGAGATTTACGCGGAGGCCTACAACAAGGATCCGCAGTTCTACGACTTCTTCCGCGCGATGGAGAGCTATCGCCGCACCTTCGGACCCGCCCGCCCGGGCGAGAGCCCCGAGAACGTCGGCGAAAGTTCGGTGATCCTGTCGCCGGACAACGACTACCTGCGCCAGTTCCGCGGCGGTCGTTGAACCGAAGGTTCTGCGCGACGACGACAGTCGTTGTTCAAAAACCGTTCAGCGCTTGCAGCGTGTAGTCGCCAGCGATCGTGGGACTGCGAAACACACTGAGAGTAATCGGAAGGACCCTACCCCCGTGCGATATGTATATGGATTGACTTCGGCGCTGCTGGTGGGCGGCGCAGCGATTAGCCTCGTGACCGGCCAGCCTGCCGGTGCCCAGGTTGCCCAGAACGACGACAGCCACATGAGCAATGTCGTGCCGCGCGCCGGCGCGCCGTCGAGCTTTGCCGACCTGACCCAGCAACTCCAACCCGCGGTGGTCAACATCTCGACCCGCCAGCGTGTCGAAGTAGCCAACAACAATCCCTTCGCTGGCACTCCGTTCGAGAATTTCTTCAACAACCGCCGTGGCCAGCAGCAACAGCAGCAGCCGCAAACGCGCGAGGCCCAGTCGCTCGGCTCGGGCTTCATCATCTCGGCCGATGGCTACGTGGTGACCAACAACCACGTCGTCAGCCCGACCGGGCGCGGCACGGTCGAGGAAATCACCGTGACCATGCCCGACGGCACGGAATATCCGGCCGAGCTGGTTGGCGCCGATGCCGACAGCGACCTCGCGGTGCTCAAGGTGAGCCGCAGTTCGCCCTTCCCCTTCGTCAAGTTCGGTGACAGCAGCCAGGCCCGCGTCGGCGACTGGGTGATCGCGATCGGCAATCCGTTCGGCCTTGGCGGAACGGTCACGTCCGGAATCGTCTCGGCAGTGCTGCGCAACACCGGCGGCGGCGCATATGATCGCTACATCCAGACAGATGCCAGCATCAACCGCGGCAACTCGGGGGGTCCGCTGTTCGACATGCAGGGCAACGTGATCGGCATCAATAACGCGATCTTCTCTCCGACCGGAGGCAGCGTCGGCATCGGCTTCGCCATTCCGGCCGAAACCGCAGCACCGATCGTCGACCAGCTTCGCCGCGGCGAGCAGATCGAGCGCGGTTACCTCGGCGTGCGGATCCAGCCGGTCACCGACGACCTGGCCGCCGCGCTCGGCCTGCGCCGCAACTCCGGCGAGTTCGTCCAGATGGTCGAGCCCGACGGCGCGGCCGACAAGGCCGGCATCCGTGCCGGGGACGTCGTGGTCGAAGTGAACAACCGCGAAGTCACCGCCGACCAGACGCTGTCCTACCTCATCGCCAATACGCCGCCCGGCTCGCGCATCCCGATCGAGCTGTACCGCGACGGCAAGCGCCGCACGGTGACCGCGACGGTGGCTCGCCGGCCGAGCGCCGACGAGATGCGCCAGGCACAGATGTTCGATCCCGACGCCGAGCCGGAAGAGCCTTCGGGCGAGCCGAGCACGATCATCGAGGAACGGGTTGGCCTGCAAGTCATGCCGCTTACTCCGCAGATCGCTCGCCAGCTGGGTGCGGATACCGATACGCAGGGCCTCGTCATCGGCGCGGTCGATCCGAATTCCGACGCGGCACGCAAGGGCCTGCGGCGCGGCGACATCATCCTGGGCTCCGACTACCGGCCGATCGGCTCGGTCGAGGCGCTCGAGGCTGCGGTGCGCGCTGCCGATCGCGAGAACCGCGAAGCCGTGCTGCTGCAGGTGCAGCGCCGCGGCGGAACGGCGCAATACGTGGCGGTCCGGCTGAACTGATCCGGCCAGCCCGCGATACGAAACAGGCCCGGTCCCGCTAAGCGCGGGGCCGGGCCTGTTTCGTGCCGGTGCACAGACCGGCTGCGCGCGCTTACTGGCTACCGGACTGCGGGATTTCGATGACCCGTGGCCCGCGGTTGCGGGTGGTCGTCGACGAGGGAACCGGCGTCGGCTGGGCCTGCCCGCCAGTAGCGCGTTCGAGAAAGTCGTCGCTCGCGGCCGGTGGCGCGGAGTTGCGGCTCGGCACCAGCACGCCGTTGGGCGAGCGGCGGTCCGGCGCCGGCGGCTGACGGCCGGGTTGGCCTTCGCCTTCGACCGGGAACGGCATCTCTCCGACCCCCGGTTCCTGCGGGCGGCCCGGCTCGATCAGATTGCCCTGCTCATCGATGAAGTAATAGTCGTCCGGCTTGCCGAAGAAGAACTCGTCGTCCGGCTCGAGCTGCCATTCAGGCAATTGCACCTTGGTGTCGAATTCCTCGACCGGGCGATCCTTGACCGCATACCGCATGAATGCGGCGAAGGCCTGGGCAGGCGCACGCCCGCCCTGCAGCCCGCCGACCGGCTTGGCATCGTCGCGGCCCATCCACACGCCCGTCGTGATGCCGGAGGAAAACCCGAGGAACCAGCCGTCCTTGTTCGAATTGGTGGTGCCGGTCTTGCCCGCGACCGGGCGCCCGATCTGGGCCGCTCGACCGGTACCGGTGTTGACGGTGGTCTGAAGCAGGTCGGTGATCCCGGCAACGACGTAGTCGGGGGCGAGCGATGACGAACTGCGCGGGCGATGGCGATACAGCTCCTCGCCATCGGCGCTGGTCACCTTGACGATGCCGTAGGGCTCGACCGACTGGCCTTTCGACGAGATCGAGGCGAAGGCGCGCGTCATGTCGATCACGCGGACTTCGGAGCTGCCGAGCACCATCGAGGGATAGGTGGAAATCGGCGTGGTGATGCCGAAACGTCGCGCCATCGAGGCAACCGTGCCGAAGCCGACCTCGTTGCCGAGCTGGGCGGCAACCGTGTTCTTCGAATAGGCGAAGGCGGTGCGGATATCGATCTCGCCGGAAAATCCGCCAGTCGAGTTGCGCGGGCTCCAGCCGTCGATCGTGACCGGCGTATCGACCACCCGGTCGTCGGGCGTGTAGCCCGCTTCCAAGGCGGCGAGATAGACGAACAGCTTCCACGCCGAGCCGGGCTGGCGCATCGCATTGACCGCGCGGTTGTAATTGGTCTCGACGTAATCGGTCCCGCCGACCAGCGCGAGGATCGCACCGTCCCGGTCGAGGCTGACCAGCGCCCCTTGCGCGCCCTTGGGCACGTTGGCCTTGATCGCAGTTGTCGCGGCGCGCTGCATCCCGACGTCGAGCGTAGTCCAGACCTCGATCGGCTCGAAGGTCTCGGGCAGCAGCATGTCGAGCTGCGGCAGGACGTAGTCGGTGAAGTAGCGGACCGAGTTCTGCGCCTTGTCCTGCTTCAGCTTGACGGCGGACACGTCGACCGCGGCCTCGTTGGGCGAAATGCGGCCCTGTTCCTTCATCAACCGCAGCACCACGCTGGCACGGGCCACGGCCGCGTCGACATCGGCAGTCGGCGAATAGCGCGAGGGAGCCTTCACCAGGCCGGCGATGATAGCGGCCTCGCCGGTCGAAAGCTCGGTCGCCGGGTGGCTGAAGAACTTGCGGCTGGCTGAATCGATGCCGTAGGCACCGCCGCCGAAATAGACCTTGTTGAGATAGAGCTCGAGGATCTGCTCCTTGGAGAACTTCATTTCCAGGGCGAGCGCGAGAATGCCTTCGCGCGCCTTGCGATCGAGCGAGCGGTTGGAGTTGAGGAACAGGTTGCGCGCCAGCTGCTGGGTGATCGTCGAGGTCGCGCCGATCCGCTTGTCGCCGGTGACGCTGACATAGACCGCGCGCATCATGCCGAGCGGATCGACCCCGAGGTGCGAATAGAACCGCCGGTCCTCGACCGAGATCATCGCATCCTTCATCACTTGGGGAATCTCGTTCGAATCGAGCCATTTGCCGTAGCTCGGCCCGAGTTCGACGATCTCGGATCCGTCACGCGCGCGAACCACGATCGTCTGGCCGACCTGGGTCGCCTTGAGCTGGTGGTATCCTGGAAGCGAGCGCATCGCGAAACTGACGGCGAGCGCGAGAAGCACCAGCGCGACGATCGCCAGCCCGGCGCCCCACTTGAACAGTTTCACGAAAAAGCCCGGCCAGCCGCGTGCCCGCTCGTCGCGGCGACGCTCTTTCTCCTCGCGCCGACGCTTGTCCTGCGCGCCGGTACGCGCGCGGCCGCCACGCTTGGTGATTTTTCGACGCCTGTCAGCCAAGAAGTCTCATCCGGTTACGCGAGGACGCCGTGCATAGGGCACTTCTAACCGCGCGTGAACGGGCTGGAAACGGCTATCGACGATTATGCGTCAGTCGGCCTCGGGCGTGAAGTTCAGCGCGGCACTGTTGATGCAGTAGCGCAGGCCGCCCTGATCCCGCGGCCCGTCGGGAAAAACGTGGCCGAGATGCCCGTCGCACTTGGAGCAGACGACCTCGGTACGGATCATTCCGTGCGAGACATCGCGGTGCTCGGTCACGGCCTCGCCCTCTGCGGGCTTCGTAAAGGCCGGCCAGCCGCACCCGCTGTTGTACTTGGCGTCGTTGTCGAACAGCTTCGCACCGCAGCCGGCGCATGTGTATTCGCCCGGGTCGTAGTTCTTGTCGTACTTGCCGGTAAAGGCCCGCTCGGTCCCCGCCTGCCGCAGCACTGCGAACTGCTCGGGCGTCAACTGCTTGCGCCATTCCTCTTCGGTGCGTTCTACTTTTTCGGTCATGCAAACCTCTCTATCTCGCACTGATATCGGTTCGCGACCGTCGAACCGCAAGGCCGAATGGCGGCCTTGCGGAAACGCGATCGACAGAGAGTTCTCGCACGCGGCGGAGCTTGGCGAGAGACGCCGCCGATCTCAGATATCGATTTCGGAATAGTGCTTGGGCGGCTGGATGACTTCCATCCGCTCGGTCAGCAGCGGCCGGAAGCTGGGACGGCTCTTGAACACCGAATACCAGCCGAGCGTCTGTTCGTGGCCCTTCCAGTCGATCCCGCCGAGATAATCCGCAACAGAAATCTGCGCTGCGGCGGCGAGGTCGGCGAGGCTCATCGTCGAGCCGGCCAGCCAGGGACGGTTGTCGATCAGCCAGTCGATGTAGTCGAGGTGGCCATGCGCCATCTTCATCGCTTCGCGCAGCGCCTTGCTATCGGGCGGCTGGCGCAGCACCAGCCGCTTCTTCATGCGTTCGTGGAGAAGCGGCGCGGTAACGTCGAAATAGAAGTTCTCGTCGAACAGCGCGACCAGCCGGCGGATCTCCGCGCGACCGGTCGCCGTGCCGTTGATCATCGGCGATCGCTCGACCGTTTCCTCGAAATACTCGCAGATCGCCTGGCTGTCGCACAGCGTCACGCGCTTGTCCGGATCGTGCAGGACCGGGGTCCGCCCCGCCGGATTGAGGGCGAGGAAATCCTCCGTCCCTTCCCACGGGTTCTCGCGCCACAATTCGAACGGAATGCCCTTCTCGCCCATCAACAGGCGAAGTTTCCGGCTGAACGGGCAAAGCGGAAACTGGTGCAGGCGCCACATGGACGCCATTCATGCAGCAAGGTGCGCTGCGCGGCAACCGGCGCAGGCGCAAACTCCAAGAAATTTCAGCTGAAAATCAGTCGCGGGTCGCCATATCGGCAGGCAAGGCCTTTTTCATCTGCGTCGCCATGTCCTTCAGCGCCGGCATCATCGCTTCCATGCCCTTAGCCATCGAGGCCATCGCGCCCATCATCTGCGGCAACTTGTCTGCAATTTCCCCCGGCACTCGATCCGCCTGCGGGGCGAGCTTGCGCAAAGTGGTATCGTTCGGGATACGGTCTGCACTTTCCACTCCGGCTTCCGCCAGCGCGTCGGCGAGCGGCGCGAGCGGGAGGTCGAGCAGAACTTCACTCAGCACCGAAACGGTCGTCGCAAGCTGCTCCTGCACCACCGGATCGGACAGCTTCTCGACCAGCCTGTCGGTCGCCGGTCCCGTTTCCGCGGTCCCTGCCACGGCGTAGCTCTCGTCCGGATCGACGCTTTCGATCTGCGCCAGCGCAGGCACGGGCACGGCCAGCGCGGCAGCGGCAAAGGCGAGAGAAATCTGGCGCATAGCGAAACCCTTCGATGTTGCGAATCGATGGAGTGGACAATGGCCGGGCGGCGCTGAGCCGATCCTGAACGACGCCGGATGTCGCCTAGCGAATGCCCGATGCCTCGAGCAGCGTCAGGCAGGCCGGCATGACCGCGTCGACTTCGCCTGCGTCGAGCAGGCGCTGGGCCTCGAGCCGGACGAGCTCGGCAGCCGCTTCGCGGTCGACACCGGTTTCGTCCATCAGCTTCGCCATCGTCCGCACGAAATACTCGCGGCCGCGCGGATCGATCGCGGGCCATTGCTGCGCAGAGGCGACGCCGCGCTCCTGGTCATAGGCGACGAGCGCGAAAGCGGCCGAGCAACGCAGGCCGGCCTCCGCCTCGATCGATAGCCGGGCACCCTGCACCGGCTGCGCGGCGGGGGCTTCGGCGGGCTGCTGCGCGATCGCGGCGAGGGCAAGAAGGATTTCGATCATGGGCGGGACCTGTGCCACGGAAGCGATGAACCTGTCACTACCGCGTGACTTCGAACAGCGCGTATTCGGCGCGCCAGTTCGCGCCGGGATTGGCGATCGCCTGCTCGCGGGTGAAGAACCAGCGCCGCTCAATCGCGATGCCGAGATCGCGTGCCAGCTCCTCGAAATCGCGCACGGTGACGTGGTGAATATTCGCTGTTTCGTACCAGCTCACCGGCAGGTGCCGCGTGACCGGCATGCGCCCGCGTACCAGCAGCGCACGGCGCATCCGCCAGTAGGCGAAGTTGGGAAAGCTGACGAATGCGCGCCGCCCGACGCGCAGCAATTCGCCGAGCATGTGATCGGGGCGCGCCGCGGTCTGCAGCGTCTGGCTGAGTATCGCATAGTCGAATGCGCCATCGGGATAGAAGCCGAGGTCGCGGTCGGCATCGCCCTGCACCACCGACAGTCCGCGCGCCACGCAACGCTCGACCAGCTCGCCGTCGATCTCGATCCCGCGCGCATCGACGCGCTTCTCCTCGACCAGCGCCGCCATCAGCGCACCATCGCCGCAGCCGACATCGAGCGCGCGGCTGCCCGGCTCGATCCGCTTGAGGATCACTTCCAAGTCCGGACGAAGCCTCTCCCGCTGCTCAGCCATCGAGAAACCCCTTCATCACCCGGTCGAGCGCCGGAACGTCGAGCAGGAAGCTGTCGTGACCGTAAGGCGCGGAGAGTTCGACGAAGCTGACCGGCGCGCCCGCCGCGTTGAGCGCGTGGACGATGTGGCGGCTCTCGGCCGTCGGGTAGAGCCAGTCGGTATCGAAGCTGATCACGCAGAAGCGCGCCGTCGTTCCCGCAAAAGCCTGCGCCAGCGTGCCGCCATGTTCTTCCGCGAGGTCGAAATAATCCATCGCCCGCGTGATGTAGAGGTAGCTGTTGGCATCGAAGCGCTGGGTAAAGCCGCTGCCCTGGTAACGCAGGTAGCTCTCGACCTGGAAATCGGCATCGAAGCCGAACGTCTTTTCCTCGCGGTCCTGCAACCGCCGCCCGAACTTCTCTGTCAGGCCTTCTTCGGAAAGATAGGTGATGTGCGCCGCCATGCGCGCCACCGCCAGGCCGTTGTCGGGGGTCTTGCCGCTGGCGTAGTAATCGCCGCCGTTCCACGCCGGATCGGCCATGATCGCCTGCCTGCCGACTTCGTGGAAGGCGATGTTCTGCGCCGAGTGGCGGGCCGTCGTCGCGATCGCGAGCACCCTGTCGGCACGTTCGGGGAAATTCGCGGCGAGGCTCAGCGCCTGCATCCCGCCCATCGATCCGCCGATCACGCAATACAACCGCTCGATCCCCATCGCATCGAGCATGGCGACCTGCGCGCGGACCATGTCGCGGATGGTGATGACCGGGAAGTCCATGGCGTAGGGCGTCCCGTCCGGCCCGTTCGATGCAGGCCCCGTCGAGCCCATGCAGCTGCCGATCACGTTCGCACAGATGACGTGATAGCGATCGGTATCGATGATCTTGCCGGGACCGACCGACTGCTCCCACCACCCGGGCTTGCCGGTGATCGGGTGCGGGCTGGCGACATACTGGTCCATCGTCAGGGCATGGCAGACCAGCACCGCGTTCGACTTGTCGGCATTGAGCGCGCCATAAGTTTCGTAGGCGATACGCACGCCGGTAAGCGCCGCCCCGCTGTCGAGCGGAAGTGGATCAGGAAGCACGAGGCTATTCGAAGGGGCTGCACTGGCCATGGCGGCGGGTGATTGGGCGAGGCGGTACTGGCTGTCAATCGGCCTGATTGGCGCTGTCATTGAGACCGTAAAGCCGCTATGCGCGCCGCCGTCATGATCACCCGCCCGACCATCAAGCCCTGGATCGAGCAGATCCACGCCTATGTCCCGGGCGCATCGAAGGGCTCGGACGGGCGCGAACTCGTCAAGCTCTCGGCGAACGAGAACCCGCTCGGCTGCAGCCCGGAGGTGCGCGAAGCGCTTGCCGCCGCGGAAAATCCGGCGCTCTATCCCGACCCGGATGCGACTGCGCTGCGCGAAGCGATCGGCGCGCTCCACAATATCGATCCGGCCCGGATCGTGTGCGGCACCGGCTCGGGCGAATTGCTCCACGGCGCGGTCCAGGCCTTCGCCTCGGCAGGCGACGAGGTATTGTTTCCGCGCTGGTCCTTCTCGCTCTACCCGCTGCTGGCGCAAAAGGTCGCCGCGACACCGGTGCTGGCCGATGCACCCGATCACGCGCCGAGCGTCGACGCGCTGCTCGCCAGGGTCAGCGACCGCACGAAGGTCGTCCTGCTCGACAATCCGAACAATCCCCTGGGCGGCTGGCTGCCCGCAGGCGAAGTGGCGCGGCTGCACGCCGGCCTGCCTGCGGACGTTCTGCTGGTCGTCGACCAGGCCTATGCCGAGTTCGTCGGCGAAGGCGATCCCGACGGGGCCCTGGCACTGGCCGACGCCAACGAGAACGTGCTCGTCACGCGGACCTTTTCCAAGGCCTATGGCATCGCGGGCGAGCGGGTCGGCTGGGCGACCGGAACACCATATCTGATGGCCGCGCTCAACCGGCTCCGCGGCGCGTTCAACGTGACGCAGGCCGGTCAGCGCGCCGCGCTGGCGGCACTCGGCGACCAGGACTTCGTCGCCCATGTACGCGAAGAGAACCGCGCGGCCCGCACCGCCTTCGTCGAGGCGCTCGCAGCGCTCGGCAACCACGGCATCCGCGCCGTGCCGAGCGAGGCCAATTTCGTGCTGGTGCTGTTCGACGGTTCGCTGACGGCCAGGGAGGCGCAGGCCGCGGTGCAGGAAGCCGGCTATGCCGTGCGCTACCTCGCCGGGCAGGAACTCGACAACGCGTTGAGGATCACGATCGGCACCCGCGAGCAGATGGCCGAGGTCGCCGAAGCGATCCGGCGGGCAGCGGAGAGCGCGTGATGGTTTTCGAACGCGTCGCCATCGTCGGCCTCGGCCTTCTGGGCGGATCGCTGGGCCTCGCGCTGGGCGAACATTGCCCGGAAATCGCCACGAGCGGATTCGACGCCGATCCCGATACGCGCGCCCGGGCCGCCGAGCGCAAACTCGTCGGCACGGTTGCAAGCACCCTGGACGAGGCCGTCGCCGATGCCGACCTCGTAGTGCTGTGCGTTCCGGTCGGCGCGATGGGCGCGGTAGCCAGGGAACTTTCCGGCAAGCTGAAACCCGGCGCGGTGGTGAGCGATGTCGGATCGTGCAAAGCCTCGGTCCAGCGCGCACTGTCGCAGGCCCTGCCAGAACAGATCGTCATTCCCGCGCATCCGGTCGCCGGGACCGAGCAGAGCGGGCCGGACGCAGGCTTCGCCGCGCTTTTCCAGCAGCGCTGGTGTATCCTCACCCCTCCCGAGGGCGCGCCCGAGGAGCAGCTGTCCGCGTTGACGCAGCTATGGGAGCGGCTCGGCGCCCATGTCGAGACGATGGACGCGCAGCACCACGACCTCGTTCTCGCGGTGACCAGCCACCTCCCGCATCTGATCGCCTACACCATCGTCGGCACCGCCTCCGATCTCGAGGATGTGACGCAGGGCGAGGTCATCAAGTATTCCGCCGGCGGTTTTCGCGACTTCACGCGCATCGCCGCGTCGGATCCGACGATGTGGCGCGACGTCTTCCTCAACAACAAGGACGCCGTGCTGGAAATGCTTCAGGTCTTCAGCGAGGACCTGACCAGGCTGCAGCGGGCCATCCGCCGCGACGACGGCGAAGCGCTGTTCGATCTGTTTTCCAGGACCCGTGCGATCCGCCGCTCGATCATCGAGCAAGGCCAGGACGACGCGCGCCCCGACTTCGGACGCAAGGACCACTAGCAGCGGATGTCCGCTATTGGGTGGAAAGCCGACGTTAGAGGGAAATGGTCTGCTATTTTTTTTCAGAATTTCTCTTGTGCTCTTTATGCGACGCATAGTCTTTGTAGATCAGATAAGTCGCGACGCAGGAGATGTAACCAAAGAATAACGAAACCCAGGGATCGAACGTTACGACCTTTGGGCTTAAAATAGTTACTCCCAGTAGTATTCCGAATAAAAGCAGGTTTTTAGTTGTCAGTATTGCGTGTTCCTTAACGAGATTGGGCAAGTTAAACGTCCACAATTGGGTAGAAAGCGCACACCGGCTACCCTTTAAAATTGCCTAGGTCAGCTGCCTTTGGCGGCGCCCTTCGCCAGCAATTGTCTAAAGATTAGATAGCCGAGCGCACCAGAAGTCATGATGCTTATGGCAAGGGTTTTGGAAGCAGTCGCCATCACGGCAACATAGCCAACGAGGCTGACTGCTGTAATCAATTTTGCTACCCTTTCAGCCCGATCGCTCGCTAAGAATGCTTTCAGTACAAAGGCACTCACGTATCCGACGGCAATCGTCCCTGGTAAAGAGGCAATTCCGAAGAGGGCGAAAAAATAGATTTCGCTCACTAAGAGAACTTTCGGCGTGTCAATCTCATGTCAGCTTCATGGCATTCGCTATCAATGCCTGCAATTGGGTCGTTATCGGACATTCACTCCGCCACAGCATTCAACCATTGAGCGCATTGATCGCGGCATGGACCCGCGCCTCGACCTCGTCCCTGGGCAGGCCCGGCGGGATCGGCTCGGCGAAACGATAGGTGATCGTTCCCGGTCGCTTGATGCCGGCATGATAGAGAGGGCCGCTGTCGACCGCGACCGGCACCACCGGCAGGCCGATCAGCTTGTAGAGGCCGGCAAAGCCCGCCTGCATCCGCGGCTGCGTCCCATGCGGCACGCGCGTCCCTTCCGGGAAGATCACCAGCGGACGTCCGTCGGCGACGCGGGTCTTCGCTTCGGCAATCATGGTCCGCAGCGCTTTGGCCCCGGCGGTCCGCTCGACCTCGATCAGCCCGTACATCTTGGCGGTCTTGCCCCAGCCGGGTATCGCGAACAATTCCTGCTTTGCAAAAACGGCGGGCAGACGAAACAGCGTCGGCGCGTCGATCGCCTCGAAGAAGCTCTCGTGCTTGACGGCATAGAGCGCCGGTTCTTCCAGCGGGCGGCCTTCGAACACGATTGCGATGTCGAGGATGTTGATTACGCACCAGCGGTGCCAGCGGCTCCAGCCATGGACGGCTTTCCTGAAGCGGGCGCGGTCGAAGGGCAGCCAGAACAAAGACAGCAGCACGTACCAGACGGTGCCGAGATAGAATGCCGGGTAGAAGGCAAGGTTGCGCAGGATCGTCACGGCCGCAACCTACTCGCCCCAGAGGCGTGCCGCCATGCTGGCCAGCAGCTTGTGATATTCGAGGAACAGCGCGCGCAGCGAGGGCTCGGACGGCACCGCGTCGCGCACGATCGAGATCTCGCCCGGCAGCTGGGCCCGCAGCTCGGAAGCTGCGCGCCGCATGTGCCAGTCGGTCGTTACCAGCCGGATGGTCCTGACCTCGCGGTCTTCGGCCCACTGAGCGATCTCGGTGGCATTGCTTCGGGTGTCGACCGCGCCCTGCCCCAGCGTGACGCAGCAACGCATCTGGCGGGCGGGCACGTCGAACTCGCTTGCGAACTCATCGGTCTTCACTTCCGGATCGACGCCGCTAACGAACATTTCCTTGGCCAGCCCCTCGTCGAGGATTTCCAGCCCGCGGGCGATCCGCCCCGGCCCGCCGGTCGGCACCACCACCGCATCGGTGGTGAAATCGCCCGCCGGTGTCGGCAGCACGGCCGCAAACCAGACAAAACCGAGCGCCCAGGCGAGCACGATGGCGGCGGCAATACGGCGGATCACAGCATTTTCTTCAGGGCAGCGAAAACGGTCACGCGGGCCGTGTAGATGGCGATCAACACGCCGACAAACGGAATCAGCGCAAGCAACAGCCAATCGCTCCATACCAGTCCGCCGCCCGATATCATGCCCGACTGCAGGGCCGCGAACCGGCTGCCCAGCGCCAGGATCGCCACCACTCCGAGCGCCAGCCCGACAGCGCCGCCGAGCACGGCATCGAACGCGATCGAGCGCTGGAAGACACGGGCGATCTGGCCGTCCGTCCCGCCGAGCAGATGGACGATCTCGATCGTTTCGCGGTTGGCGCCGAAGGCGTTGCGCGCCGCCAGCCATACGGCCGCCGCGCTCGTCAACGCGAGCAGGGCGACCAACGCCACCGCCATCCACTGCAGCGAACGCAACGCCGAGAACACCGGCGCGAGCCAGCTCGCCTGCGCATCCACCCGTGCCTGCGGGACGCGGGCAGTCACCTGTTCGCGCAATTGGGCGAGGTTCGCCTCGTTGCCGGGCGCGAGCTGGACGTCGATTAGCGCCGGGATGGGCACGGTCGCCGCGGTATCGTCGCCGAGATCGAGCCATGGGTCGAGCAGCTGCTCCAACTCAGCCTGTGGAACCTGCCGGTGGGAAGTGGCGAGCGGAGAGCTGTCCAGCACCGCCAGCACCTCGGCGACCCGCGCCTCGCGCTCGGCAGGATTGGCCTCCAGCACCTGCACCGTGGCCCCGCCGGCCAGTTCCGCGCGCGCACTGTCGGCCAGATTGTCGAGCGCCAGCCCGGCCGCCGCGGCGATCGCGGTGAGAGCAACCATGATCGCGATGACCCAGGGCATCGGCCCGGACAGGCGAGCTTGCGGCACGAGCTGCGCCGCCCGTTCCCCCTTGAACGGGCGCAGGCCACGTTCGACCGCGCGCGCCAGGACCGGTGGCCCCTTCATTCCGCATTCCTGGCTGCCGGGCCGGGCCGTGGCGGATAGCGCAATGCGCCGGTCGGGTCCGACAGCCTTCCGCGATCGAGCCGCATGATCAGCGAATCCTTGACCGCGCGCAGCAGGTGGACGTCGTGGGTTGCGACCACGACGGTCGTGCCGAGGCGGTTGAGCGCTTCGAACAGGCGCAGCAGCTTAAGCGCCATTTCCGGGTCGACGTTGCCGGTCGGCTCGTCCGCCACCAGCAGGTCGGGCCTGCCGATGACCGCGCGGGCGATGGCGACCCGCTGCTTCTCCCCGCCCGAAAGCGTCGCCGGACGCGCATCGGACCGGTGCCCCAGGCCGACCCATTCGAGCATGTCGGTCACCGGCTGGGCAAGGTCGGCTTCGCGCACGCCCGCCACCCGCAGAGGCAGCGCGACATTGTCGTAAGCGGATAGATGCTCGACCATCCGGAAATCCTGGAACACCGTGCCGATGCGGCGCCGAAAGCGCGGCAGGTTGTCGCGCGGCATGGTGATGAGGTCCCTGCCGAACATGCGGATCGCTCCGCGCGAGGGCCGCTGCGCAAGGTATAGCAGCTTGAGGAGCGAGGTCTTGCCGGCCCCGCTTGCGCCGGTGAGGAAATAGAAGCTGCCTGGGAAAAGCGTGAACGACACGTCGCTCAACACTTCGGTGCCCGTACCGTAACGCAGGCCCACATTGTCGAAACCGACGATCTCCTGCGTCGCCTCGCTCATGCGGGTTGCGCCGTGCGCGAGAAGTCGGAAAGTGCCTGGAACATGGTCGAACGGGGCTATAGCCGCGCTTCGATGTGGAAAAAAGCCGACAAGCGGCAGGTGTCTACAGGCGAAGCCTTGTTGCGATTCGCAGCTGTGCTTAAGGCATGGCGCTAACCATGATTATCTCCTGCCCCGCCTGCAATACGCGTTACGTTGTCCCGGACAACGCGATTGGCGTGGAAGGCAGGACCGTTCGCTGCGCCAAGTGCAAGCACAGCTGGTTCCAGGAAGGGGCGAGCGCCGAGGCGGTCTCCGAAGGCGATGCGGTGACCCGGGCGGCCACGCCGCCGCCAGCAGCACCTGTTCCCGCACCCTCGCCGCCCCCCTCTTCGCCCCCATCGTCGACCCCGGCTGCAGAGCCCAAGCCGGAGCCGGTTTCGCAACCGGCAGGCGATTTCGGTCACGACGCCGGAGCGGATGCGAAGTTCGAAACCCGCGAACCCGATCCGGTGGACGGAGACGCCCGGCCGGCCGTCCCGCCGTCCGGCTACGTCGACGAGGTCGAGGACACCGAGCCGACCGTTCCGTCGAGCTACGACGCTCCGGATGAGGACGACTACGACGAGCCCTCGCAGTTCGATTACGAACCGCCGTTCCGTGCCCGGCGCAACCCCATCAAGATATGGACCGCGGCCGCGGTGATCTTTGCGGCGCTCGCATTGGGGACCGGGGTGGCAGCGAGCTATTACGGGCTGCCCGAATGGATTCCCGTCCAGCGACCGGTGTTCGGGGTCGAACAGGAAGACCTGCAGCTCGACTTCCCGGCGGACCAGCAGGACCGTCGCACGCTCGAGAACGGCGCCGAGTATTTCGGGGCCAGCGGCACGGTCACCAACGTCGGCAGCGAGACGCGAGACGTGCCGCCGATCCTGATCGTCCTTCGCGACGAGCGCGACCGGATCGTCTACAGCTGGGAAGTCACGCCCTCCAAGCGCACGCTGGCTCCCGGAGAGAGCGTGCGCATCATCGAGGCCGTGACCGATATCCCGTCGGCAGCGGCGATCGCCGAAATCGGCTGGAAGCCTTCCTGAACTGACGGGGCTGCAGGCTTTCGGGCCTCAGGTAAATTCGACGAGCGTACCGCCCTGCGGCGGCTCGGTAAGGCGGACGGCCTGTGGTCGCTTGCGCCGGATTTCCGCGACATCGGCGAAATGGACGATGGTCGGCGCGAGCACGCGCGCGGTGGCGGTCGCCTGCACGGCGATCGACGTACCGGCCGATGCGGCCGATCGCCCGCCCGCATCCGCCGGCTGCGAGGCCGGGGCAGAAGTCGCCTGGGCGAGGATCAGCGCGATGACGCCGGTAATCATCGGCCCTGTTCACCACTTGGTAACCATGGCTGCAAGCAATTCGTTAACGACGTGCCAGACCGGGACAAATTGCCCGGCACCGGCGCTGGCCGAGCCGATACGAGCGGGAATTTCGAGCTGGCAGGATCCATCGGCGCATGTCGCGCCAAAACGCTTGCGGACCTCTTGGCCTGTTGCTAGGGGCGCGCACCTACCGGCGAGGGGCCAGCCTTGGTCCATCGGTACGATGTGCGGTCGTGGCGGAACTGGTAGACGCGCAACGTTGAGGTCGTTGTGGCCGAAAGGCCGTGGAAGTTCGAGTCTTCTCGACCGCACCAGTAATGCCTTGGGGCCCGGCCCCGAGCGTTTCCCCGACAACAGAAAACCTGCTCCAGGCTGGAGCAGCCTTGTGGTGGACTTCGCCCGGCCGCCCGCTAAGCAGCGAGCCATGGGATCGCCCGAACCATTACCACCGCCACCGGCGCTCGCCGAGATCGCGCGCGAAGCCCCCGTGGCGCTGTTCCTCGATTTCGACGGAACGCTGGTCGACATTGCCGACAGGCCCGAACTGATCGATGTTCCCGGCCATCTTGCCCGCAACCTGCTGCGGCTGGCCGATGCGCTGGCCGGCCGTCTCGCCGTCATCAGCGGGCGCTCGATCGCCGACCTGCAGCGATATCTGGGCGACGTGCCGCTCGCATTCGGCGGATCGCACGGGCTCGAGGCGCGGCTTGCCGACGGAACGTCCGCCGCGCACAGCACGACCGGGATCGACGCGAGCCTTGTTTCCGAACTGGAGAGCTTCGTCGCACGGCACGATGGCCTGCAGCTGGAGACCAAGAGCCTGGGCGCAGCGGTCCATTATCGCGCCGTGCCGCAATTGCAGGACGCGGTGCTCGAGCGGCTCACGGCCCTGTCGCGCCAACACGCCCTCGCCATCAAGCAGGGCAAGTGCGTGGTCGAACTGCTGCCCCCCGGCGCGTCAAAGGCAGCGGCAGTGGGCGCATTGATGGAACGCGAGCCTTTCGGCACGGGGATGCCGGTGTTCATCGGCGACGACGTGACCGACGAGGACGGTTTCCTTGAAGCAACCGCGCGGGGCGGCTTCGGAATCGCGGTCGGCGAGCGGGTTTCGAAAAATGCGCGCTACCGCCTTGCATCGCCCGACGCAGTCCGCGAATGGTGCAAGCTGTGAGCACCCACGACAGCAGCCTGGAGCTATGGCCCATCGGCAATTGCCAGATGAGCGCCCTCGTCGACGAACGCGCTGGCATCGTCTGGGGGTGCATCCCCCGCGTCGATGGCGATCCGGTGTTCTGTTCCCTGCTCAACGGCGAAAAGCAGGACGAGGGCGTGTGGCGCTTCGAGCTCGAAGGCCAGGTGTCCTCGAGCCAGGAGTATATCCGCAACACGCCGAACCTCGTCACGAGGCTGACGGCGGAAGACGGCAGCGCCGTCGAGATCCTCGATTTCTGCCCGCGCTACGAGCGCTCGGGGAGGATGTATCGCCCCGTCGCCGTGGTCCGCATCGTGCGCCCGATTGCCGGCAGTCCGCGTATTCGCGTGCGGCTCAAGCCGATGCGCGATTACGGTGCCGAGGTGGCAGGCCGGACCAACGGCACCAATCACATCCGTTATCTGGTCGGGCGCCAGGCACTGCGCCTGTCTACCGATGCGCCGGTCGGCTACATCCTGGAAGAACGCACGTTCCGGATCGAGGACGACACGCATTTCTTCCTCGGGCCGGACGAGCCCTTCGTCGGCAATCTGCGCGAGGAGGTGCGCCGGATGGAGCAGCTGACCCGCAAGTACTGGCAGCATTGGGTCCGTGGCCTTGCCACTCCGCTCGAATGGCAGGACGAGGTCATCCGCTGCGCGATCACGCTCAAGCTTTGCCAGCATGAGGAAACTGGCGCGATCGTCGCCGCGCTGACGACCTCGATCCCCGAGGCACCCGGCAGCGAACGCAACTGGGATTACCGTTACTGCTGGATCCGCGATTCCTATTATACGGTCCAGGCGCTGAACCGGCTGGGCGCACTCGACGTGCTCGAGAAATACCTCGGTTACCTGCGCAACATCATCGACCAGGCCAAGGGCGGACATATCCAGCCGCTCTATTCGGTGATGGGCGTCGCCGAACTGGAAGAAGGCTTCGCGGAAAATCTCGCCGGGTATCGCGGGATGGGGCCGGTGCGCGTCGGCAACGAGGCCTACAAGCAGATCCAGCACGATTGCTACGGCCAGATCGTGCTGCCTACCGTGCAGGGGTTTTTCGACAAGCGGCTGCTGCGGCTCGCCGATGAAACCGATTTCGCCAGCCTCGAAGAAGTCGGCGAGATGGCGTGGAACATGTACGACCAGCCCGATGCGGGATTGTGGGAATTCCGCACCCGGCAGGAAGTGCACACCTATTCCGCCGTGATGAGCTGGGCCGCCTGCGACCGGCTCGCCAATGTCGCTGGCTTTCTCGGCAAGACCGATCGCCAGCAGCTCTGGCAGGGGCGCGCGGATACCATCAAGCAGCGGGTGCTCGCCGATGCCTGGACCGGGAACGGCGGCGACGGGGGCCATTTCACCGCCAGTTTCGAGAGCGATTACCTCGACGCGAGCCTGCTCCAGCTCATCGAACTGCGCTTCATCGACCCGCAGGATCCCAAGTTCGTCTCAACCTTCGAACAGCTGGAAAAGGCGCTGCGGCGGGGCGAACACATGCTGCGCTACGCGGCGGAGGACGATTTCGGCAAGCCGGAAACCGCTTTCAACATCTGCACCTTCTGGCTGATCGAGGCGCTCGCGCTGTCGGATCGCAAGGATGAGGCGCGCCACCTGTTCCAGGCGATGCTGCGCCACCGCACCAAATCCGGGCTGTTGAGCGAGGACCTCGATTTCGAATCCGGCGAACTGTGGGGTAACTTCCCCCAGACCTACTCGCTGGTCGGGATAATCAATTGCGCAGGCCTGTTGTCGAAAAGCTGGAACACCGTCCGTTGACCCCTTCATGAGCCGCCTTGTCGTCATCTCCAATCGCGTCGCCGTTCCCAAGGCGCGCGGAGCGGCGGGTGCGCAGGGCGGTCTGGCAGGGGCGCTGCTCGCCGCGCTCAAGCGGCACACGGGGCTGTGGGTCGGCTGGTCGGGAGAGGAACATGACGATCCCGCGCTCGAACCCGATGTCCAGACCGCCGACGGCGTCACCACCGCGACGATCGATCTCGCGCCTACGGACGTCGAGGAATACTATAACGGCTACGCCAATTCGACGCTCTGGCCGCTGTTCCATTATCGTATCGACCTGACCGAATACCGGCGCGAAACCGGCAAGGGCTACGAACGGGTCAACGAGATCTTCGCCGCCGCTGCCGCGCCCCTGATCGAGCCCGACGACATCGTCTGGGTCCACGATTATCACTTCATCCCGCTGGGCGAGCGGCTGCGCCGGCACGGTGTTGCCAACAAGCTCGGCTTCTTCCTGCACATTCCGTGGCCGCCGACCCGGCTGCTGGTCTCGCTGCCCTATCACGAGCGGCTGGTCCGCACGCTGCTTGAATACGACCTGATCGGCTTCCAGTGCGACGAGTGGCTGGAAAGCTTCCTGCACTACTGCCGCAAGGAACTGGGGGCAGAGGTCGACGAGGCCAGCGGAAAGATCACGCTGGGCGAGCGTACGGTTACCGCCCGCGCCTATCCGATCGGGATCGACTACGAACATTTCATGGCCCAGGGCGAGACCGGCGAGGCGCGCAATGCCCAGCAGCGCATGATCGCCAGCACCCGCCGCCGTACCGCGATGATCGGCGTCGACCGGCTGGACTATTCCAAGGGCCTGCCCGAGCGGCTCGACGGCCTCGCGCGATTCTTCGAACGCTATCCCGAGCGGGCACGCGAGCTGGTCTTCATCCAGATCGCCCCGCCCAGTCGCGAGGACATCAGTTCCTACCAGCAGATTCGCGAGGAACTTGAACGCAAGACCGGCCACATCAACGGCGCCTATTCGCAGATCGACATGGTCCCCATCCGTTACGTCAACCAGGGCCATTCGATGGCGGAACTGTTCGGCATCTACCGCGCGGCCAAGATCGGGCTGGTCACGCCCCTGCGCGACGGGATGAACCTGGTGGCCAAGGAATATGTCGCCGCGCAGGACCCGGAGGATCCGGGCGTGCTGATACTGTCGCGCTTCGCCGGTGCGGCCCAGCAATTGCAGGACGCGGTACTGGTCAACCCGCACAGTCCCGACGACATCACCCACGCGATCCGCACCGCGCTCGACATGCCGCTGGACGAGCGCAAGGCGCGCTGGGAAAAACTCAACGCGGGCGTCCGGGACGAGAATATCGCGCAATGGACGAACGATTTCGTCGGTGACCTGACAATCGCCTGAAATCACAGGTCATCTGCCGTTCGCGGCACTGCCCACTTGCGCTTGGCCAGCGGCTGTGGTGCATGAGCGCCAAGAGGGAGATACGCATGCTTCGGTTCTGGTTCGGTACGGCCCTGTGGAAGCGCGTGCTCGTCGCAATGGTGCTGGGGGTCGCGGTCGGCCTGTTCGTCGGCGAGGGTATCGTCGCGATCAAGTGGATGGGCGACCTGTTCATCCGCGCGATCAAGATGCTGGTCGTGCCGCTGATCTTCTTCAGCCTCGTCAACGGCGTCGTCTCGATCGGCGATATCAACAAGCTCGGCCGGGTCGGCGGACGCGCGATGACCATGTTCATCAGCACCTCGATCATCGCGGTGACGACCGGGATCACGCTGGGGCTGGTGTTCACACCGGGTCTCGGCCTCGATTTCACCATGCCTGCCGGGACCGATGTCCCTGCTCCGCCGGACCAGACACTGGTCGAGATGATGATCTCGATGGTGCCGGACAATCCCATCGCCGCGATGGCGGAAGGGCAGATCCTGCAACTCATCATCTTCGCCCTGCTGTTCGGCATCGCGTTGCTGGTCAGCGGCGAGGAAGGAAAGCCGCTCGTCCGCGGCGTCGAGGCAGGTGCTTCGGTCATGCTCAAGCTCACCATGATCGTCATGGAACTCACTCCATTCGGCGTATTCGCGCTGATGGCCTGGGTCGCCGGGACGTTCGGGTGGGAGGCCTTGCTGCCGCTCGCGAAGATCGTGGCGCTCAATTACGCCGGCTGTTTCGTGATGATCCTGCTGGTCTATCCGGCGCTGGTCCGCTTCGTCGCCAAGCTCAACATCGTCGATTTCTACCGCGGCATCTTCGATGCGCAGGCGGTCGCCTTCTCGACCGCTTCGTCGAACGCAACGATCCCCGTGACGCTACGCTGCACGCAGGACAATCTGGGCGTCTCCAAGAGCGTGTCGAGCTTCGTCGTCTCGCTCGGCGCGACCATCAACATGGACGGGACCGCGATGTATCTCGGCCTCGTCGCGATCTTCGGCGCGCAGCTGTTCGGCATCGATCTCAACTTCTTCAGCTATCTGATGATCGCGCTGACCGCGACGCTCGGCTCGATCGGCGTCGCGGGGGTACCGGGCGCCGGGCTGGTCATGCTCGGCCTCGTGCTGAGTTCCGTCGGCGTACCACTCGAAACCATCGCGTTCGTGGCCGGGATCAACCACATCATGGACATGATGCGGACCGCGACCAACGTCACCGGCGACAGCGCGATCACCGTCACCACGGCGAAACTGTCGAACGAGATCGACATCGCCGAATACGAGTCGGACATCGACGTCTGACCAGATCACTTCCGGGAGAGAATACATGTCCGAAACCGCTTCGAACGGTCCGCTGACCGGCCTCAAGGTCGTCGAATTCCAGGGCATCGGCCCGGGCCCGCACGTCGCGATGATGCTCGCCGATATGGGCGCCGAAGTCGTCCGGATCGAGCGCGAGGGCCACCAGCCGATGAACACCGTGGTCGAGCGCGCGCGACATCGGGCGGCGGTCGACCTGAAGTCTGCTGACGGGCAGGCGTTCGTCAGGAAAGCGCTCGCCCACGCGGACGTGCTGATCGAAGGCTTCCGCCCCGGGGTGATGGAGCGCCTGGGCCTCGGCCCGGACGAGACGCTCGCCGCCAATCCGCGCCTTGTCTACGCCCGCATGACCGGCTGGGGGCAGGACGGCCCGCTGGCGCAGGCTGCCGGACACGACCTCAACTATATCGCGATCACCGGCGCGCTCGACGCGATCGGCACGAAGGGCGAACTGCCGATCCCGCCGCAGAACCTCGTCGGCGACTTCGGCGGTGGTTCGATGTATTGCGCGATGGGCATTCTGGCGGCGCTGTTCGAACGGCAGACATCGGGCAAGGGACAGGTCGTGGATGCCGCGATCGTCGATGGCGTGACCAGCCTGATGAGCTTCTTCTACGGCCAGCCGCCTAGTGCCCTGCGCTCGACCGTGCGCGGCACCGGCCTGCTCGGCGGGGCGGCGCATTTCTACCGGTGCTACGAATGTGCCGACGGCAAGGAGATCAGCGTCGGCGCGATCGAACCGCAATTCTACGCCGAGCTGCTGCAGCGCGCCGATGCGCCCGAGGAATTGCGCCAGGGCCAGATGGATACCGGCAACTGGGACGATTACACGGACAAGCTCGCGGCGATGTTCAAGACCAGGACCCAGGCCGAATGGTGCGAACTGCTCGAAGGGACGGACGCCTGTTTCGCGCCGGTCGTGCCGCTCGATGCGGCAAAGGATCATCCGCACATGAAGGCGCGCAACGCCTATGTCGAACACGACGGCCGGATGCACACCGCTCCCGCGCCGCGTTTCGACCGGACGCCGAATACCATTCGATCGAGCACGCAGGACGGCGAGCAGGTCGTCGAAAGCTGGTCGCGCGGATAGCCTTCCTGACACCGACCGCTTGACGGACGGGGCCGGTCGGTCGCAGATTGCCTTCCAGGGGACAGGGAGGGCAATCGATGCGCGCATTTCAACGGTCGGTGTTGCTGGCTGCAGCCGTTCTGACGCTGGCTGCCTGCGGGACAGGCAGCGATGTCGACGAGGCCGCGCGCGGCAATGGCGAGAACACCATCGCGCTCTCGGAGTTTCCCGATCGGCCCTATTGGGGCGACACGCATCTTCACACCGACAACTCGATCGACGCGTTCGGCTTCGGCGTACGACTGGGGCCGGAAGCCGCGCTGCAGTTCGCCAGCGGGCAGGAAGTGACCTCGAGCACCGGGGTTAAGGCAAAGCTCGACCGGCCGCTCGATTTCCTGGTCATCTCTGACCATTCCGACGGGCTCGGCACGACCCGCCGGCTTTACGATGCGCCGCGCATCGCGGTGCTGGCGATGGGCGACGACACGGTGCTGCGCTGGTACGACATGATGCACGAAAGCCCCGAGCAATCGCAGCGGGCCATCGGCGAGCTGATCGCGGCGGCGGCGAACGACGACCTGCCGCCAGCGCTGCTTTCGAGCCCCGAAGAGCAGGCCGAGAACACCCGCAGCATCTGGACCGCCCATCTCGATATGCTCGACCGCTACAACAAGCCGGGCCGTTTCACCGCGCTTGCCGGGTTCGAATACACGCTCATGCCGGACGGGAACAATCTGCACCGCGTCGTGATGTTCCGCGACGGAAAGAATGCGACCGGGCAGGTCCTCCCCTATCCCGGACTCAATACCAAGGTCGAAGGGCTGTGGGACTACATGGACAGCTACGAGCAGGCGACCGGCGGGCAGGCACTTGCCATCCCGCACAATTCGAACCTGTCCAACGGGCTCATGTTCCAGCTGACGATGCCCGACGGCGGCGCGATGACTGCCGAGTATGCGCGGCGCCGGGCGGCGCGCGAGCCGGTGGTCGAGATCACGCAGATCAAGGGCGACAGCGAAACCCACCCGTTCCTTTCGCCGAATGACGAGTTCGCCGAATTCGGCGTCAAGGGCTGGGAACTGGGCAACCTGCCCCTAACCCGCAGGACGACCAACGACATGCTGGCGGGCAATTACGTTCGCGAGGCGCTCAAGCGCGGCATCTCGCTGGAAGAGAAACTCGGCGTCAATCCGTACATGTTCGGCGTCGTGGGATCGACCGACAGCCACACCGCGCTCGCCACGGCGGACGAGGACAACTTCTTCGGCAAGCACACCGGCAACGAACCGGCGGTCAGGGACCGGGCGCTGCATGGTCAGAACCTGGGCACCAATGTCGGCCGCTTCGGCTGGCATTACCTCGCAGGTGGCTATGCCGCCGCCTGGGCGCGCGGCAACACCCGGGCAGAAATCTTCGACGCGTTCAAGCGGCGCGAGGTCTATGCAACGACGGGACCGCGCATCGTGCTGCGGGTTTTCGCCGGTTACGATTTCACCGACAAGGACTGGGACGGCGACTGGGTCCGTTCCGGTTATACCCGCGGGGTTCCGATGGGCGGCGTGCTGGCCGACGATGGCCGTGCGCCGACTTTCCTGATCTCGGCGCTGAAGGACCCGGAAGGCGCCAATCTCGACCGGGTGCAGGTCGTCAAGGGCTGGGTCGATGCGAAAGGACAGCTGCAGGAACGCGTCTACGATGTCGCCTGGTCGGACCGAAAGGGCCGCCGCGCCGTCGACGGCAAGCTGGCCCCGGTCGGCGACACCGTCGATCGCAGGACCGCGACCTACGAGAACAGCATCGGCGCAGCGACGCTGAAAACGGCATGGACCGATCCCGACTACACCGTCGCTCAGAAAGCGTTCTACTACGTTCGCGTGCTCGAAATCCCGACCCCGCGCTGGACCCTGTTCGATGCCGTGCGCTTCGGCATCAAGCTGCCGCCCGAAGCGATGGCGGACGCGGTCGCGCAGGAACGCGCCTACAGCTCGCCGATCTGGGTCAAGCGCGTCGGCAGCGCAGCGGACGAAGCCTGAGCCCGCACCGTGCACCGACCGTCCTGGACGCGCGAGCCGCTGGTCCATTTCCTTTTCGGCGGGGCTCTCCTGTTCGCTTTCTTCGCCTGGCGGGGAGAGGAAGCCGATCCCGCCAGCCGGACCATCGCGGTTGGGCGCGCGGAGCAGGCGGCACTCGCTCAGCGCTTCGAAGCGACCATGCGTCGACCGCCGACCGATGCCGAACTCGACACGCTCGTCGATCAATATGTCCGCGAGGAAGTGCTGTATCGCGAAGCCCTCCGGCTCGGGCTCGACCGCGATGACGCAGTGGTCCGCCGCAGGCTGGCGCAGAAGATGGACGAGATAGCCGGTGCGCGCGCCGAGACCGCCCCGCTCGACGATGCCGTGCTGCGAAAATGGCTCGCAACGCATCCCGAACGGTTCGCCAGCGATACCGCCTTCACCTTCGACCAGCTGTGGTTCGAAAACCGTGACGATGCCGACACGGCGCTCGCCAAATTGCGCGCCGGCGCGGACTGGGAAAAGCTCGGACAGACGATCGACCTGCCGCGTACGGTAGAGGCGCGGCCCGCCCGCGATGTCGCCAGTCGGTACGGAACCGAATTCCTCGCCGCGCTGCGCTCCGGCAAAGCCGATGGACGATGGTCGGGCCCGATCCGCTCGGGCTTCGGCTGGCACCTGGTCAGGCTGGAAGAGGCGGCAATCGGCGCGGTCCCTTCCTTCGAGGATCTCCGTGCGGACGTCGAGAACGACTGGCGATCCTCGACCATCTCGCAGCGGCGCGAGGATGCCTATCGCGTCCTGCGCGACGGATACACGGTCACGGTGGCCGAGTGAGAGTGCTTCTCGCGCTGCTCGTCTTGCTCGCGCTCGCACAGCCCGCCGCTGCGGACGAATTGCGCCCCTCCTCGATCGAGTTGAGCGAACAGGCACAAGGGCGCTGGCACCTCGGCTGGAAACGCAATCTCGGCCAACCATCCACCGGGCAGCCGGAGACGCCCGCCTACCCGCGGAACTGCCGACCGGTCGGCGAACCGGTCGAGCGGCGCGTTGCCGCGCTGAGCGTGGTCGGCAATCTCGAACTGCGGTGCAGCGGTTCGCTTGCGGGACAGCGGATCGGCTGGCCGGGCCTGGTCGGCGAGGATGCGCTCGTGCGGATCGTGCCGCTCGACGGCGGCGCGCAGACCCATCTGCTCACGCCGACCGCGCCGATGGCCGCGATCACCGGCGAGCCCGGCCGCTGGCAGGTCGCGCGCAGCTATTTCGAACTCGGCGTGATCCACATCCTCGAAGGGTGGGATCACCTGCTGTTCGTCATCGCACTGGTGCTGCTGGTCGTGCGCGGATGGCAGGTAGTCAAGGCGGCAACCGCTTTCACCCTGGCCCACTCGCTGACGCTGACGGCAGTCACCTTCGGCTTCTTCGGTCTGCCGGCACGCCCGGTCGAAGCCGCGATCGCCCTCTCGATCGTGTTCCTCGCGGTCGAACTCGCCAGGGGTGACCGCACCAGCCTGACCCGCCGCTGGCCCTGGGCGGTTGCCTTCGCTTTCGGCCTCCTCCACGGCTTCGGTTTTGCCGGGGCGCTGCGCGACATCGGCCTGCCGCAGGGGGAGGTTCCGGCTGCGCTGGTCGCCTTCAATCTCGGGGTGGAAGCTGGCCAGGTGCTGGTCATCCTGGCGGTCATCGTCCTGCGGCTGACAACGCGCCGCCTGGTGCCCTGGGTCGAGGCACCGGCGCTTCGCACGGCGACCTATGCGATCGGCATCATCGCCAGCTTCTGGCTCATCGAGCGGCTGATCGCCTGATGATCGCGTCGATTTTCGGCGTGTGATCAACTTGCCATTCACCCCTGTGCTCCTACATTGTCGGCAACGAAAGGAATCCGTCGATGAGCGACCAGCACAACCCGCAGGATCCGGAAGGAAACGGGCCGAATCCCTGGGTGAAAAGCCTGATGATCTGGGGCGGGATCTTTCTCGCGCTCCTGGTCGTGGTCTCCGCTTTCGGTAACACCGGGCAGACTGCCGGTACCCAGATCGGCTATTCGGACTTCCGCGATCGCGTGGCCGAAGGGTCGGTCAAGGAAGTGCAGATCGCGCCCGACCGGATCACCGGCACGCTCAAGAACGACGAGGCTTTCACCACCATTCCGGTCGGCAGCGATACGCAGCTGACAAAGCTGCTCGACGACAACGGCGTGGAATATTCGGGCCAGACGCCCGAAGAGCCCAACCTGCTGTTCTACATTCTCGTCCAGTCGCTCCCGTTCATCCTCATCCTCGGCATCGCCTTCTTCGCGCTGCGCCAGGTGCAAAAGGGCGGCGGCGGCGGCGCTATGGGCTTCGGCAAGTCCAAGGCCAAGCTGCTGACCGAGCGTCAGGGCAAGGTGACGTTCGACGATGTCGCCGGCATCGACGAAGCGCGCGAGGAGCTGGAGGAGATCGTCGAGTTCCTCAAGGACCCGCAGCGCTTCTCCAAGCTTGGCGGCCAGATTCCCAAGGGCGCGCTGCTGGTTGGCTCGCCGGGTACCGGCAAGACGCTGCTCGCCCGCGCGATCGCGGGTGAGGCAGGTGTGCCCTTCTTCACCATTTCGGGTTCCGACTTCGTCGAGATGTTCGTCGGCGTGGGTGCAAGCCGCGTGCGCGACATGTTCGAACAGGCGAAGAAGAATGCGCCCTGCATCGTCTTCATCGACGAAATCGACGCGGTCGGTCGCCATCGCGGCCACGGCCTCGGCAATTCGAACGACGAGCGCGAGCAGACGCTCAACCAGCTGCTGGTCGAGATGGACGGGTTCGAGGCGAACGAAGGCATCATCATCATCGCCGCGACCAACCGGCCCGACGTGCTCGACCCGGCGCTGCTGCGTCCCGGCCGCTTCGACCGCCAGGTGGTCGTACCCGTCCCAGACATCGACGGGCGCGAGAAGATCCTCGCGGTGCACATGAAGAAGGTGCCGCTGGCGCCCGATGTCAATCCGCGCACGATCGCGCGTGGCACACCCGGTTTCTCCGGCGCGGATCTCGCCAACCTCGTCAACGAGGCGGCGCTGCTCGCCGCCCGCCGCAAGAAGCGCCTCGTCGCCATGCAGGAGTTCGAGGACGCGAAGGACAAGGTCATGATGGGCAGCGAACGCCGCTCTATGGTCATGACCGACGACGAGAAGAAGATGACCGCCTATCACGAGGCCGGCCACGCGCTGGTCAGTCTCAACGAGCCGGCATCGGACCCGATCCACAAGGCGACCATCATCCCGCGCGGACGTGCGCTGGGCATGGTGATGCGCCTGCCGGAGCGGGACAATTACTCGTACCACCGCGACAAGATGCATGCCGACCTCGCCGTCAGCATGGGTGGCCGCGTGGCGGAAGAAATCATCTTCGGTCATGACAAGGTGTCGAGCGGTGCCTCGTCGGATATCCAGTACGCGACCAAGCTGGCGCGCAACATGGTCACCAAGTGGGGCATGTCCGACAAGCTCGGTCCGCTCCAGTACGAGGAAAGCCAGGAAGGCTATCTCGGCATGGGCCAGACGGCGCGCACGATGGGATCGGCCGAGACCAACAAGCTGATCGATGCCGAAATCAGGGAATTGGTCGAAGGCGCGCACAAGCGCGCGACCGAAGTCCTGACCGAGAAGGAAGACCAGCTCCACCTTCTCGCCCAGGCCATGCTCGAGTACGAAACGCTGACCGGCGACGAGATCATCGAGCTGCTCGACAATGGCAAGATCGATCGCCCCGATCAGCCGCGTGGGCCGGTCAAGGTGCAGCCGATCGGCGGCAGCTCGGTCCCCAAGGCAGGCCGCAAGTACGGAACCGACGGCGACGCGGCACCACAGGGCGCGTGATGCGTTGACCCCTCGTCATCCACGAGGGAGTAATTCAATGCGCATCATCGTTCCGACCGCCCTGGCCGCAGCCGTCCTGCTGTCCGCCTGTAGCGAACAAACGCAGGACAGCGCCGAAGTCATGGCGGAACGCGCGGCCGAAGATACCAAGGCCAATGCCGAGGTCGTCGAGAACGCCGTGCGCGAGCAGACCATCGAAGTCGCCGACACCGTCAGCGAACGGCTCAAGGAAGACGAGAAGGACGACCCGAACCAGGGCGACGGCCAGCTCGACGGGACCGACTGACCCGCATTCCGGGGCCGGGATTTTCAACTGCGGTTCATCATCCGGCCCCGAGATACGTCATCGCATTTTGCAACTGGAGCATTCCTGCATGCGTTTCGTCCTGGCTGCCTGTCTTCTATCCATCGCCTCCGTCCCCGCGTTCGCCAGCCCGGCGGACGTCAATGCGGAGGAGTTCTACCGCGATGCCATCGCCCTCCAGCAGAAGGGCATGGGGGCGATGTTCGACAAGCGGACCAAGCCGCGGATGGAGCAGATGAAGGCCGCTGGCATGGCTGCCAAGGCGCGCAACGACGCCGCGACCAAGCGGGGCAATCCGATCTATTGCGTCAGCGACGCGCAGCGCAAGAAGGGCATGGGCCCGCAGCAGGTCGTCGCCATGCTCGGCAAGGTCCCGCAGGCGCAGCGCCAGAAATCGACCCTTACCGATGCCTGGATGGCGGCGCTGGTGCGCGAATACCCCTGCTAGTCCGCCCCGGGGTTTGCGTCAGTAGGCGCCGAGCAACAGCAGCACCTGCAGGAACAGCAGCAGGATGACCCAGATGAACAGCGAAAGCACCATCAGCCGCCAGAAAGCGGAGAAGCGCGACAGGTCGTAACCGTAGCGTAGCTGCTTGTAGAGGTGGAACGGCGGGATGAAGACCATCGCCGTCATCGCCAGCCAGCCCAGCGACGGCAGCAGCGTGAACAGCGATAGCACCACGAACAACAGGGTCATGAAGCTGAGCGAATAGGTCACGAAAATCGCGTGATCGTAAGCCCTGAAACGCCGTTTCCAGGCGAACAGCAGCCAGACGAAGGGTATCGACAGCGGTATCAGCAACCAGCTGAATTTATAGAAGTTGGCCTGCATCTTGTAGAGCATGAGGCCCGGGTTCGCGCGCCATTTCTTGACCACGCCACGGTCGATCGCATCGATTCCTGTGAGATTGACTTCCTGATACACCCGCTTGCCATCGGCCGTCTGGAAAGAGAAATTCTCGCCCGTGTCGATCAGCTGGAGTGCGCGCTCGAGGCCCGCGATCCGCGTTTCGATCTCCTCGCGTCGCCCGGTCTCGACCTCGGCGGCGTCGAGTTCGGCTAGCTTTTCCTTCTCTTGCGCCAGTGCTGTCTCGGCCTGTACCCGTGCTGTGGCCGGCCCGTTGCCGAATTCGGTCGGCGCGGTCAGCCCGACCATCTGGAATACCGCGAACATCAGGAAGACACCGAAGAGGAACAGAGCCATCGGCGATACGAAGCGCGCGCGCTGCCCTTCGATGTAGCGGCGCGTGAGCTGGCCCGGCTTGAACACCAGCATCGGGAGCGTGTGCCAGAACTTGCCTTCGAAATGCAGCGCCCCGTGCATCAGATCGTGCATGAAGCCGCCGATCGTCCGGTGAACATGGCCCTGCTGCCCGCAGGCCGAGCAATACGCCCCCGAAAGCGGCGCGCCGCAATTGAGGCAGTTTTCCGGCTGGTGCGGGTGCGGCGACTTGGCCCCGGAATCGGGCTCGAACGCACGCGCGAACAGGCCCCCTTCCGCGGCGGTGCCCAGCCCGTCGAAAATATCGCTCACGCGCGCCTCCCTGTCGCACGCTGCTTACCAAGCTTTCACGCACCGCGTCGAGCGGAACATTTGAAGAACATCGGCGTTGATTGTGCAAGGAGACAGATGATGAGTGCACCCCGGCCTACCGAACATCCCAAGGCAGACCCCGTGTCGAACGCGCAGAAGGACCCCGAGAACTGGACCACCGGTGACGAGCGCATGACCGGCGCACAGGCGAGTTACCTGAAGACCTTGAGCGAGGAAGCGGGCGAGCCCGATCGCTACGATCCGGATCTGACCAAGGCCGAAGCATCGCAGCGGATCGACGCCTTGCAGGACGCAACCGGCCGCGGAACCTGACCTCCCAAAACAAAAAGGCCGCCCCGATGGGACGGCCTTTGTTGTCTTGGGATTGCGAACCGGTCAGCCCGGATCGTAATCGGAGCCGATCGAGGTCGAACGGGTCGGGGCAGCCGCAGTGATCCGCAGCGCTTCGGCCGACTGGCTGAGCGAGCCGACTTCATCGGCCTCGTCCTCGTCGTCAGGCAGGATCTTCTGCAGATTGGTCACGACCGCTTCGTGCAGGTCCTTGGGACGCATTGTCTGTTCGGCGATTTCGCGCAGGGCGACGACCGGGTTCTTGTCGCGATCGCGATCGACGGTCAGTTCCGCGCCGCCGGAAATCTCGCGTGCGCGCTGCGCCGAAAGCAGCACCAGGTCGAACCGGTTCGGAACCTTGTCGACGCAATCTTCAACTGTAACGCGCGCCATCGGGCACTCCGTAAATTCAAATAGGTTGTCTGGAAGGCTCGCCACCTAGGGTTTGCCCCTGCCAGAGTCAAGGAATTGCACCGGCAGGAAGGGCAGTCTAAGCGCGTCTGATGACGAACGAGCCCGTAGCGCAGAGCACTTCGAGCGAAGTCGCCTATCACGATCCCGAACCTTTCGAGATGACCGCCCAGGGCCTCGACCTGCGTTTCGTGCCGGCAGGCCCGGACCGGCTCGACACCCTGGTCGGCCTCATCGACGGCGCGAACACGCGCGTGAGGCTGTGCTTCTACATCTTCGCCGACGATGCCTCGGGTATCCGCGTGCGCGACGCGCTTACTCGGGCAGCAAAGCGCGGGGTCGACGTCCACCTCATCATCGACGGCTTCGGGGCGGAAGCATCGAAGGAGTTCTTCAGGTCGCTGACGGACGCGGGCGGCAGCTTTCACGAATTCAGCGCCAAGTGGAGTCGGCGCTACCTCATCCGCAACCATCAGAAGATCGTGTTGGTCGACGGCAAGACCGCGATGATCGGCGGCTTCAACGTCCAGGATGCCTATTTCGACACGCCCGATTGCAACGGCTGGCACGATCTGGGCGTCGTTGTCCGGGGCGAAGCGGTCGACATGCTGGCGAAGTGGTACGACGAGCTCAACGACTGGGTGTGCCGGCCGAATGCGCAGTTTCGCGCGATCCGCCGCAAGGTCAGGGAATGGAACCCGGGAGAAGGCACCGTCCGGCTGCTGATCGGCGGCCCGACGCGCGGTCTGTCGAGCTGGGCGCGCTGCGTCGGCAAGGACCTGGCAGAAGGTGACCGGCTGGACATGGTGATGGCCTATTTCTCCCCGCCCAAGCGCCTCACGCGGCGGATCGGCAGGATGGCGAGCGGCGACAAGGCGCGGCTTGTGATGGCGGGCAAATCGGACAATGCCGCCACCATCGGGGCGACCCGCTCGCTCTATCGTTATCTCCTCAAGCGCGGCGCGGACATCCACGAATTCGCGCCATGCAAGCTGCACATGAAGCTGATCGTGATCGACGATGCGGTCTATATCGGCAGCGCGAATTTCGACATGCGCAGCCTCTACCTCAATCTCGAGCTGATGCTGCG
The DNA here is from genome assembly GCF_009827535.1 of Qipengyuania oceanensis. Taxonomy (NCBI): domain Bacteria; kingdom Pseudomonadati; phylum Pseudomonadota; class Alphaproteobacteria; order Sphingomonadales; family Erythrobacteraceae; genus Qipengyuania; species Qipengyuania oceanensis. The sequence continues at coordinate 1,381,123 of NZ_WTYN01000001.1, forward strand.
GATCGAGGATGCAGCGCTCGCCGCCCGCATGCGCGAATTCATCGAACTGCACCTGCCAGCCTCGAAACACGTCACCGTCGAAAGTCACCGTGCACAGAACACGCTGTGGAACCGCATCCGCTGGAACCTGTCGTGGTTCCTGGTGTCGGTCGTCGACTACACGGTCAGTCGCCGGCTCAACCTGGGCCTCTAGGCCGACCCGAGGCGCGCTTCAGCCGCCGAGCAGCCGGTCGAGCACGGACCGCTTGCGCGCATGAGGCGGCGTTTCGCCCGTCAGCTGGAAGAGGAAGTAGCCGAGCTGGACGGCCTGTTGCCGGTCGAGCAGCAGGAACAAGCGGAGCCTTGGTGACGCTTTCCACCGTCAGCGTGATCCTCTCGCCGAGGCTCTGGCCGGTCCACCCGACCAGCGCGCCATGATCATTACGCGCTTCGTGCTCCATCGCTCGGCTGCCCCCCTGTTGCTGCTGGCCCCTCAGTCGTAATCGTATCCGCCGCGCCGGTCGTCCTCGGCAAGATCGGAGAAGCGGGTGATCTTCGGTTCGAACCGCATCCGCACCTTGCCGGTCGCGCCGTGACGCTGCTTCGCCACGATCAGCTCGGCCAGGCCGTGAACCCGCTCCATTTCCGATGCCCAGGCGGCATGCGCCTCGTGCGCGGCGATATCGTCGTCGCTCGATGGCATCTTGGGTTCGCGCGACGCGACGTAATAGTCCTCGCGATAGATGAACCACACCATGTCGGCGTCCTGCTCGATCGAGCCCGATTCGCGCAGGTCCGACAGCATCGGCCGCTTGTCCTCGCGCTGTTCGACCGCACGGCTGAGCTGCGAGAGCGCGATCACCGGCACCTCGAGTTCCTTGGCGAGCGTCTTCAAGCCGCGACTGATTTCCGAAATCTCGTTGACGCGGTTGTCCTGGCTGCGGCGAGAGCCCTGCATCAGCTGGAGGTAATCGAGCACGATCAGGCCGATGTCGTGCCGCCGCTTCAGGCGCCGCGCACGGGTCCGCAGCGCCGAGACGGACAGCGCGGGTGTATCGTCGATGTAAAGGGGCAGTTCCGCGAGCCGCTGGCTGGCGAATGAAAGCTGCTGGAAATCGTCCCGGCTGATCTTGCCCATGCGCAGCGCCTCGGACGAAATACCCGCCTGTTCGGCGAGGATACGGGTGGCCAGCTGGTCGGCGCTCATTTCGAGACTGAACAGCGCGACGGCGGCCCCAACCGACTGCGAGGGATCGATCCCGTCGCGCTTGTCGCGCAGCAGCCGGTCCGCGCAGTTGAACGCGATGTTCGTCGCAAGCGAGCTCTTGCCCATGCCCGGACGTCCGGCGAGGATGATGAGGTCGGAATCGTGCAAACCGCCGACCTTCTCGTTGATCGAGGTCAGTCCGGTGGTCTTGCCCGAAACATTGCCGCCCGAATTGATCGCCTTCTCGATCATGCCGAGCGCGGTGTGGGTCGCCGCACCGAAGCTCTCCGCCTGCGAATCGGTCGATGCGCCTTCCGCCACCCGGAACAGCTCGGCCTCGGCGTGTTCGATCTGTTCGAGCGGAGCGACGCTCTCGGACGTGTCGAGCGCCCCTTCGACCAGTCCGCGCCCGACGGTCACGAGCTCCCGCAGCAGCGCCAGGTCGTAGATCTGCTGCGCCAGTTCGCGCGGCGCGAGCAGGCCCTGTCCGTCGGCGGTCAGCCGCGCGAGATAGGTGATCCCGCCCAGCTCCTTAAGCCCCTCGTCGGCTTCGAAATAAGGCTTGAGCGTTACCGGCGTCACCACCGCGCCGCGCTCCAGCAGCGCAGCGATCCGCTCGTAGATGCGCTGGTGGAGCGGTTCGAAGAAATGTTCCGCCGCCAGCGGGACGGGCAATTCCTCTACCACGCGGTTGTCGATCAGCAACGCGCCGATGAACGCGGCCTCGGCCTCGATGTTGGCGGGCAGCGAACGCATGGCGGGCAGCGGGCTATTGCTCGCAGGTGCTTCGCGAAGGAGAAGATCGGACGATGCCATGCCCCTGCTTTGGTCGGGCTGCGACGGGCTGGCAAGGGTGATCGGTGGCCGATTTGCGTCAGCGCCTTGTGGATATCGGGGATGGAGGGCGAAAGGCTTGCCCTAGACCCTTCGCATCTGCGAAAGCGCTTGCCCACATGAGCGGCTCTCCCGACACCTGGCGCATCGCCCACATCTCGCTCGACGACGAGACGATCCTGTGGCGCAATGCCGATGTCGAGCAGGAACGTCGCGTCGCGATCTACGACCTGATCGACGAGAACGTGTTCAAGCCGCTGCGCCCGGTGGAGAACGGCCATGGCGGGCCGTACAAACTGCACTTGTCGGTACAGGACGGCAGGCTCGCGCTCGCGATCCGCGACATGGCGGACGAACCGCTCGAGACGATCATTCTCGGCCTGGCACGCTTCCGCCGGCCGATCCGCGAATACTTCGCCATCTGCGACAGCTACTACCAGGCGATTCGCAAGGCGACCCCGGCCGAGATCGAGACGATCGATATGGCAAGGCGCGGGATTCACAACAATGCCGCCGAGCTTTTGCTCGAACGATTGGAGGGCAAGGTCGAAACCGACTTCCCGACCGCCAGACGGCTCTTCACTTTGATCTGCGTCCTGCATATCCGCGGCTGACTAAGAACCAAGGTCGCACCATGGCAGCACGAAAGACATCATCGCGGCGTAGCGCAAGCCGCACGCGCGGCGCTTCGCAATCGCGGGCGCAGGCCAGGATGCGGCGATCGGTCGGCCTCGCGCTGCTGGTGGTGGTCGCGATCGCTGCCGGCTGGAGCTGGTGGCAGTTGCAGCACTGGACGCCGTCGCTGGACGACTACCCCGAGCAAGGCGTTGCAGTCGGCGGCGGCGAGGCGCCGGTCAACCTGCCAGCGGCCAAGGCGCTGGGCGCGGGCTTTGCGTATATCACCGCGAGCATCGGTGAAAGCGGCCGCGATCCGGCATTCGCCCAGTCCTTCCGCGCGGCACGCGAGGCGGGCTTGCGACGCGGTGCCGTGCATGTCTTCGATCCTTGCGCGATGGCCGACCGGCAATCGTCGAACTATGTCACCATCGTGCCGCGCGACGACGACCTTCTCCCGCCGGTGATCGCGCTCGAAAAGACTGCCGACGAATGCCTTGAACCGGTCGGCGAGGCCGCGGTCGAGAGCGAGCTGATGACCTTGATCAACCAGATCGAAGCCCATGCCGGCAAGCCCGCGATCCTGCGCGTCGGCCGCGCCTTCGAGGAGCGTTACGGCATCGCGAACAAGATCGAACGCAACCTGTGGCTCACCCGCACGCGCCTGGAACCCGAATATGCCGGGCGGCCATGGCTGCTCTGGACCGCCAATGCGCGCTTGCGTAGCGAGGCATCGAGCGGAACGGTCCGCTGGGTGGTGGTGAGACCATGACGACGATTTCCGACGAAGCCCTGATCGCTGCCGCGCGCGATGCGGCGCAGCACAGCTATTCGCCCTATTCGCACTTCGCGGTCGGCGCCGCGCTCGGCTTTGCCGATGGCAGCGTGGTGACCGGAACCAATATCGAGAACGCGAGCTACGGCCTGGCGCTCTGCGCGGAGACCGTCGCGGTGGGCAAGGCCATGGCCGACGGTGTGCGCGGCGGGCTGAAGACGGTCGCGGTGACGGGACCGGGCGCAGACCCGATCACGCCGTGCGGTCGCTGCCGCCAGGTGCTCAACGAGCTGGCACAGCTCGGCGGGACCGACCCGCGCGTGCTCTGCGTCGGCCCGAACGAAGTGCGCGAAACGCGCTTGTCCGCGCTGTTGCCAGACGCCTTCGGCCCCGCGAGCCTGGACTAGTAACCTAGCCCGGTAGCGCCATCAGGCTGGCGTTCCCGCCCGCCGCGGTCGTGTCCGTCGATCGGCTGACTTCGTGGACCAGCCAGTCGAGCCGCCATCCCGCCGGATCGTCGCCGCCTTGTGCGATCACGATCGGCCCGTCGATCTTGGCGAGCGCCTTGCGGCTTTCGATCAGCGCCTTGCCCGTACCCTCGAGCAGGGCGGCATCGACCCACTGCCCGACGTAGGGCTCGATCATGTCGCCGAGTTCGAACGGCAGTCCGGCGAGCGCATCCATCGGGCTGAGGATGTCGACCGCGACCCGGTTTCCGGTCGCCAGCGCGGCCGCCACCTGTCCATACAGCATCGCCGGAGTGCTCGCCCGCGCCAGCACTGTGCCGCGCGGCTCGCAATGATAGAGATCGGTTTCGCCGACCGGGCCGGGCAGCGACTGGCCGGGACCGAGCGGAGAATGCTCGCCGTACATGCGCGCGGTTGCAGCCGCTTCCGCATGGCCGTTCGCTTCCAGCCATTCGACGAACTGGCGCGACATCTCGGGCATTCCGGGCACGCGGCGCACCGTGTCCTCGCCGCTCACCAACCGCCCGAGGTAGAGCGGACCGCCGGCCTTGGGACCGGTGCCGGAGAGGCCGCAACCACCGAAAGGCTGCACGCCGACGACCGCGCCGATCATGTTTCGATTGACGTAGATGTTGCCGACCTCGATCCGGTCGGCGCAGCGCGCGACGAAATCGTCGATCCGCGAGTGAACGCCGAAGGTCAGGCCATAGCCGAGCGCGTTGATCGATTCGATCAGCGCGTCGAGGCCGCCGCGTTTCCAGCGCACCACGTGCAGCACCGGACCGAAGACCTCGCGCCCCAGTTGCCCGATATGATCGAGTTCGATCACCGTCGGCGCGACGTATGTGCCGTGCGCTGCCTTTTCTGCAAGCGCGCCACGCTCCACCCGGCAACCGGCTGCTTCCATGTTGGCGATGTGCGCCTCGATGGTCTCGCGCGCCTCGGTGGAGATGACCGGCCCGACATCGCAGCACAGCCGGGTCGACGGGCCAATGTCGAGTTCGGCGAGCGCGCCGCGCAGCATCTCCATGGTCGTGTCGTAGACATCGTCCTGCAGGCACAGCAATCGCAGCGCCGAACACCGCTGTCCCGCGCTGTCGAAGGCGGAAGCGACGACGTCGCGCACGACCTGTTCGGTCAGCGCCGATGAATCGACCACCATCGCGTTCTGCCCGCCGGTTTCGGCGATCAGCGGGATCGGCCGGCCATCGGGCGAGACGCGCTTCGACAATTCGGCCTGGATGAGCTGTGCGACTTCGGTCGAGCCGGTGAAGACGACGCCCTGCACCCTTTCGTCCGCGACCAGTGCCGCGCCGACATCGCCCGCGCCGGTGACCAGGATCAGCGCATCGTCGGGAACGCCCGCCTCGTGCAGCAGGCGCACTGCCTCGGCAGCGATGAGCGGCGTTTCCTCTGCCGGCTTGGCAAGGACGGTGTTGCCCGCGACCAGCGCGGCGCTCGCCTGGCCGATGAAGATCGCCAGCGGGAAATTCCACGGGCTGATCGCGGCCACCGGGCCGACGGGGGCGTGACCATCGGTCAGCACCTCGCGCGCCTGCACCGCGTAATAGCGCAGGAAATCGACCGCCTCGCGTACTTCGCCCACTGCATTGGCGGCGGTCTTGCCCGCCTCGCGCATGGCGAGCGCCATGAGCGCGGGCGTCTCGGCCTCGATCAGGTCTGCGGCGCGTTCGAGCACCGCGGCGCGTTCCTCGACCGACGTGTCCTTCCAGCCGCATGCCGAGGCCCGGGCAACCGCGTCGGATACCTGATCCACGGTGAAGTTCGCGCATTGGCCGACGATGTCGCGGGTGTCCGACGGGTTGACGATCGGCTGCCGTTCGCCATCCGGGCCCGCGGTCCAGCCATCACCCGTATGCCGGGCGAAGACCTCGCCCAGCCGACCCAATTCGCTTTCGTCCCACAGGGCCATGCCGCTCGAATTCTCGCGGCCGGGATAGAGCGCCTTGGGCAATGCGATCTGCGGGTTGTGCGAGCCGGGCTCGTCCTCCGCCATCACCTGCGCCACGGGGTCCTCGACCAGCTCCTCGGCGGGAATGTTCTCGTCGTGGATGCGATGCACGAAGGACGAGTTCGCCCCGTTTTCGAGCAGGCGGCGGACGAGGTAGGCGAGCAGCGTCTCGTGGCTGCCGACCGGCGCGTAAATGCGGCAGGGCCGGTCGAGCCGGTTGCCGCCGACGACCTGGTCGTAGAGCGGTTCGCCCATGCCGTGGAGGCACTGGAACTCCCAGTCGCCGATCTCGAATTCCGGTCCGGCGAGTTCGTAGATCGTCGCCAGGGTCTGGGCATTGTGGGTGGCGAACTGCGGGAAGACATCGGCACGTGCCTCGAGCAGCTTTCGCGCGCACGCCAGATAGCACACGTCGGTATGCGCCTTGCGCGTGAAAACCGGGAAGTCCGGCCAGCATTCCACCTGCGCGCGCTTGATCTCGGTATCCCAGTATGCGCCCTTGACCAGCCGGACCATGATCCGGCGACCCGTCTCGCGCGCCAGTGCGATCACGTGATCGATCACATGGGGGCAGCGCCTGGAATAGGCCTGCACCACGAAGCCGAGCCCCTGCCAGTCGGCGAGCGTCGCATCATGCGCCAGCGCATCGAGGATATCGAGCGAGAGGTCGAGCCGGTCGGCCTCCTCGGCATCGATGTTGAAGCCGATGTCGTAACCTTTCGCGAGCCGGGCCAGTTCGGCCACGCGCGGCAACAGTTCGGCATGCACGCGCGCGATCTGCGAACGTTCGTAGCGCGGGTGGAGGGCCGACAGCTTGATCGAGATGCCGGGTGCGCGATAGACGCCGCGCCCCGCGGCCTTCTTCCCGATGGCGTGGATCGCGCGCTCGTAATCTGCATGGTAGCGGTTGGCGTCGTCCATCGTGCGCGCCGCTTCTCCGAGCATGTCGAAGCTGTAGGAATAGCCCTTCGCCTCCATCCGCTCGCCGCGCTTGAGCGCCTCGTCGATCGTGCGCCCGGTAACGAACTGCTGCCCCATCATGCGCATCGCGACGGTCACGCTTTCGCGGATGACGGGTTCGCCGGCGCGGGCAATGAGGCGGGTCAGGGCCGCGCCGAGCCCGCGTTCGCTCACCGGTGCGATCAGTCTGCCGCTGACGACCAGGCCCCAGGTCGCGGCATTGACGAACAGCGAGCGGTCCTTGCCGAGATGCGAGCGCCAGTGACCCGGCGCGATCTTGTCGCGGATCAGCGCCTCGCGGGTTTCCTCGTCCGGGATGCGCAGCAGCGCTTCGGCAAGGCACATGAGCGCCACGCCTTCCTGGTTGGAGAGGCCGAATTCCTGGACCAGTTCGGCAATTCCGCCGGCATCGTCATGATCGCGCAGGCCCTTGACCAGGTGCTCTGCGGTGTTGCGGATTTCCTCCGCCGTTTCGGCTGGCACGCGCGCCAGTTCCAGCAGCGGTGCGAGCGCCTCCGGTTCCGGCCGGAAGGTCGCGGCGGTGATCGCCTTGCGGGATGGCGAGTGGGCGAGTGGTGCGGCCTGGAAGCCGGAGAACGTCTGGGTAATGGAAAGCCTCAGGAAATTGCTTGGGAAACGGGGAGGTGATCGTAGCCGAGCTCGTCGGCGACGGCTTCGTAGGTGACCCTGCCGGCGTGCACATTCAACCCCGCGGCCAGATGCTCGTTGCGGCGCATCGCTTCCTTCCAGCCGAGTTCGGCGATCCGCAAGGCGTGCGGAAGCGTGACGTTGTTGAGCGCATAGGTGCTGGTGCGCGCGACCGCGCCCGGCATGTTGGCAACGCAGTAATGCACGACATCATCGACGACATAGGTCGGATCGGCATGGGTGGTCGGCTTGCTCGTTTCGAAGCAGCCGCCCTGGTCGATCGCCACATCGACCAGTACCGCGCCCGGCTTCATGCACTTGAGCATCTCGCGGGTAACCAGCTTCGGCGCTGCCGCGCCCGGAATCAGCACCGCGCCGATGACCAGTTCGGCCTCGCACAGCATCTGTTCGATGTTCGCGCGGTTGGAAAAGCGCGTCTTGGCCCGGCTCTCGAAATGGATCCCGAGCTTCTCCAGCACCTCGGGATCGCGGTCGAGAATGGTGACGTCCGCCCCGAGGCCAACCGCCATCTGCGCCGCGTTGAACCCGACGACGCCCCCGCCGATCACCATGACGCGGCCCGGCAGCACGCCCGGAACCCCGCCGAGCAGGACCCCGCGCCCGCCATGCGCCTTCTCCAGCGCGGTGGCACCCGCCTGGATGCTCATGCGGCCGGCGACCTGGCTCATCGGCTTGAGCAGCGGCAGCTGGCCGTTCGGCCCGGTCACCGTTTCATAGGCGATCGCGGTCACGCCCGATTCGACCAGTTCCCTGGTCTGTTCCGGGTCGGGAGCGAGATGGAGATAGGTATAGAGAATCTGGCCTTCGCGGAGCATCGCACGCTCGACCGCCTGCGGTTCCTTGACCTTCACGATCATCTCGCAATTGTCGAACACGGTCTTCGCATCCGGCTGGATCACCGCGCCGCAGGTCTGGTAGTCCATGTCGGTCGCGCCGATGCCTTCGCCCGCGCCGGTCTCGATCCACACCTCGTGGCCGCTGACCACCAGTTCGCGCACGCTTTCCGGGGTCAGCCCGACGCGGTATTCGTGGTTCTTGATTTCCTTCGGACAGCCGACGCGCATGCGTGATCTCCTGAACGCCCGTTCCGCCTGATCGACGGCCGAGGGCAAAGCGGGTTCCTCCGCCACCGGGATGCTCCGGCGGCTCAGGCCGCCTCATAATGGTTGTTACCGGCGTGCGCAATTTTATTACGTATAGCCCAGGGGACTATCCGGCGGCCAAAGTTTTCGAGGGTCCGTCCAAGGAGCGGCAGCTTGCGCACGGACCCATGTTTGCGCATGACGCATGCTGACTGCCTCCCCAGTTCCGAAAGATGCCAGTGACCGACCAGAACGTGCCGCTCAACGAAACGCTCGTCCGCGTGACCGACCGGATCATCGAGAAATCCAGGTCCGGCCGGCGCGGCTATCTCGACCTGATCGAAGCCGCGCGCGATCGGGGGGTCAACCGGCCCAAGTTGAGCTGCGGCAACCTTGCCCACGGTTTTGCCGCCAGCGGCGAGGACAAGCCCGCGATCCGCAGCGGAGAGGCGATGAACATCGGCATCGTCACCGCCTACAACGACATGCTTTCCGCCCATCAGCCCTACGGCCGTTATCCGGAGCATATAAAGGTCTGGGCGCGCGAGGCCGGGGCCACGGCGCAGGTCGCGGGCGGTGTTCCCGCCATGTGCGACGGGGTGACGCAGGGCCAGGATTCGATGGAGCTGTCGCTGTTCAGCCGCGATGTCATCGCGATGGGTGCGGCGGTCGGGCTGAGCCACGGCATGTTCGAAGGCGCGCTGCTGCTCGGCATCTGCGACAAGATCGTCCCCGGCCTGCTGATCGGCACGCTGCGTTTCGGCCATCTGCCGACGATCCTCGTGCCGGCCGGTCCGATGCCTTCGGGCCTGGCCAACAAGGAGAAGATCCGCATCCGCCAGCTCTACGCCGAAGGCAAGGTGGGCGAAGACGAACTGCTAGAGGCCGAAAGTGCGAGCTATCACGGTGCGGGCACCTGCACCTTCTACGGCACGGCCAATTCGAACCAGATGATGATGGAGATTATGGGGCTGCACATGCCCGGATCCAGCTTCGTCAATCCGGGCCAGAAGATGCGGCAGGAACTGACCCGTGCGGCGACCCACCAGGTCACCAAACTCGGCTGGCGGGGGGAGGATTATCGCCCGCTCGGCCATTGCGTCGACGAAAAGGCGATCGTCAACGCGGTCGTCGGTCTGCTCGCGACCGGCGGATCGACGAACCACGTCATCCACCTGCCGGCCATCGCGCGGGCGGCGGGCATATTGCTCGACTGGGACGACATGGACGAACTGTCGCGCGCGGTCCCGCTCATCTCCAGCGTCTATCCCAACGGGTCAGGAGACGTGAACCATTTCCACGCGGCGGGCGGCATGCCCTACGTCATCCGCGAATTGCTCGGCGCCGGCCTCGCCCATGCCGACATCAGGACCGTGTACGGCCAGTCGCTGTGGGAAGGTGCGCAGGAACCGGTGATGGATGGCGACACGCTCGCCTGGACAGCCGCGCCCGAACAAAGCCGCGACGATTCGATGCTGAGGCCGGTGAGCGCGCCGTTCCAGAAGGACGGCGGGCTAAAGCTGCTCGCCGGCAATCTCGGGCGTGGCACGATAAAGCGCAGCGCGGTCGACCCCTCGCGCTGGACGATCGAGGCGCCGTGCCGCGTCTTTTCCGACCAGAACCAGGTCAGCGAGGCGTTCAAGAAGGGCGAGCTCGACCGCGACGTGGTCGTCGTCGTCCGTTTCCAGGGCCCGGCGGCCAACGGCATGCCCGAACTGCACAAGCTGTCCTCGCCACTGGGCGTCCTGCAGGACCGCGGCTACAAGGTCGCCTTCGTGACCGACGGGCGGATGTCGGGCGCGAGCGGCAAAGTACCCGCCGCGATCCACATCTCCCCCGAAGCCTATCACGGCGGCCCGCTCGCCAAGCTGCGCGATGGCGATATCGTGCGGGTCTGCGCGGCGGACGGCACGTTGCAAGCGCTGGTCGATGACGATGTCTGGGCCGGGCGCGAGAACGTCTCCGCACCTCCTGCCGACATGGGCACCGGCCGCGAATTGTTCGCGATGATGCGCCATCATGCCGACGAAGCGGAAAAGGGCGGCAGCGCGATGCTGGCGGAAGCCGGGCTGTGAGCGGGGCCGGGAGCACGCGGCGCGAGATCGTCGTAGCCGATGTCGGCGGCACGCATGCGCGTTTCGCCATCGCCGAGATCGCCGGCGGCAAATGCCTGTCGCTGGGCGAGACGACCAAGCTGGAGACTGCCGATCACGCGAGCTTCCAGACGGCCTGGGAAGCATTCGGCAGCAGGCTCGGCCGCGAACTGCCGCGTGAGGCGGGCATCGCGATCGCAGCCCCGATTGCCGGCGACACGATCAAGATGACCAACAATCCGTGGATCATCCGGCCCCGGCTGATCGCGGAGAAGCTCGGCCTCGATGCCCATGTGCTGCTCAATGATTTCGCCGCGGTCGCGCATGCGGTCGACGGAGTGGGCGAAGAGCACCTGCTGCACGTGACCGGTCCGGACAAGCCGCTGCCTGAAGAGGGCATCATTTCGATTCTCGGCCCGGGCACCGGCCTCGGCGTTGCAGCCCTGCTGCGCGAGAACGGCCGCTCGCACGTGATCCCGACCGAGGGCGGCCATGCCGACTACGCCCCGCTGGACAGCGTAGAGGACCGCTTGCTCGCCGCCCTGCGCGACAAACACAACCGCGTCTCGGTCGAGCGCGTCGTAGCCGGTCCCGGATTCCGTACGATCCTGGAGGTGCTCGCGGTGCTCGAAGGCCGCCCCGTTCCCAAGGGCAGCGACCCCGAACTGTGGACGCTGGCCCTTTCGGGCAAGGACAGCCTCGCCAATGCCGCGCTCGACCGGTTCTGCCTGTGCCTGGGGGCGGTGGCAGGCGACGTCGCGCTAACCCATGGCCCCGGTCCGGTGGTGATCGCCGGCGGGCTCGGCTATCGCCTGCGCGAATACTTGCCGCAATCCGGCTTTGCCGAACGCTTCGTCTCCAAGGGCCGCTACCGCGAGCTGATGAGCGCGCAGCCGGTCAAGCTGATCACCCATCCCGAACCCGGCCTGTTCGGCGCCGCGGCTGCCTTCGCCAAAGCCAATTCCTGAAAGTCACCAGCCAGATGAAACCCATCGAAACCATCATGCGCACGGCGCCCGTCATCCCGGTTCTCGTAATCGAGGAGATCGACCATGCCGTGCCGATCGCCGAGGCACTGGTTGCAGGCGGCCTGCGCGTTCTCGAGGTGACCTTGCGCACCACCTGCGGGCTCGAGGCGATCGCTGCGATGAAGCAGGTAGACGGCGCGATCGTCGGGGCCGGCACCGTGACCAATCCGGAACAGCTGCACCGGGCAGTCGAAGCGGGAAGCGAATTCATCGTTTCGCCCGGCCTCACGACCGATCTCGGCCAAGCGGCGATCCAGTCCGGAGTGCCGTTCCTGCCCGGCGTCGCGACGGCCGGAGACATCATGCGCGGGATGGATCTGGGGCTGGAGCATTTCAAGTTCTTTCCCGCCGAAACCAGCGGCGGACTGCCTGCGCTGAAGGCGCTCAGCGGGCCCTTCGGTGGACTGAAGTTCTGCCCAACCGGCGGCATCCGGCAGGAAACCGCGCCGGACTGGCTGGCCTTCGACCCGGTGCTGTGCGTCGGCGGCAGCTGGCTGGTCGGCCAGAAGGATTTCGCGAGCGGCAAGATCGACGGCGAAGCGATCACCGCCCGTGCCCGCGACGCGGCAGCGATCGCATGAACGATTGAAGCGGCGGCTTTCGCAAGCTAGCCGCAAGACACTTCGAGGAGAGAGAGAACAATGGCTTTCAAGACGCGCATCACCGAAGAATTCGGCATCGAGACCCCTATCCTGATGGGAGGCATGACCGGCGTCGGTTACGGCGAACTCGTCGCCGCGGTCGCCAATGCGGGCGCACTGGGTTTCATCACCGCCCACATGTTCGAAAGCGGCGCGGCGCTGAAGGAAGAGATCGCCAAGACCAAGGAACTGACCGACAAGCCCTTTGGCGTGAACCTGACCCTGCTGCCGTCGATCAACCCCATCCCCTATGACGAATACCGCGAGGCGATCATCGAAAGCGGTCTCAAGATCGTCGAGACCGCCGGCCGTGCACCGACCGACCATCTGCCCGCCTTCAAGGAAGCGGGCGTCAAGGTGATCCACAAGTGTACCAGCGTGCGCCACTCGGTCAGCGCGGTGAAAAAGGGCGTCGACATGATCAGCATCGACGGCTTCGAATGCGCCGGCCACCCCGGCGAGGACGACGTCGGCCTGATCGTGCTGCTGCCGGCTACGGTCGATGCGCTGCCCGACACGCCGATCATCGCCAGCGGCGGCATGGCGGATGGACGCAGCCTGGTCGCAGCGCTCGCGCTGGGCGCGGATGCGGTCAACATGGGGACCCGCTTCTGCGCCACGCAGGAAGCGGCGATCCACCCCAAGGTCAAGCAGCAGATCGTCGACAATACCGAACTCGACACGGTGCTGGTCGGGCGCAATCTGCGCAACACCGCGCGGGTCGCGCGCAACAAGGTTTCCGAGGAAGTGTTCGCGATCCAGCGCGACCCCGACACCACTTTCGACGACGTGAAACACCTGATGGCAGGCGCCCGCGCACGGACCGCGGTCTATGGCGAGGGCGACCTCGATGCTGGCATCTGGTCGGCTGGCCAGAGCCAGGCGCTGGTCCACGACATCCCGACCTGCAAGCAGCTCGTCGACAACATCATGGCTCAGGCCGAGCGGGTTCGCAGCCGCGTGGACGCTCTCGGCTGACATGGGACTGGTGGTCGGCATTGGCGGGACTACGCGGGCGGGCAGCGCGACCGAGCTTGCGCTGCGCCTCGCCTGCGAAACAGCCGCCAATGCCGGCGACGAGGTACGGGTATTCGATGGCGAGTATCTCGCCCATCTGCCGTTCTATCGCGGGCCGGGCTGGAGCAGGCAAAGCGCGTCGGACATGGTCGAAGCGATCCGCCTGGCGGACGGGCTGATCATCGCGTCGCCCGGCTACCACGGCACTATCTCCGGCGTGCTCAAGAACGCGCTCGACTACATCGAGGAGCTGGCGGGCGACGAGCGGGTCTATCTGCATGACCGGCCGGTCGGACTGATCGTGACCGCCCACGGCCACCAAGCCGCATCGAGCGCGATGATCACCCTGCGCACGATCGTGCATTCGCTGCGCGGCTGGCCGACCCCGTTCGGCGCGGCGCTCAAGATCGAGCCCGGGACGTTCGATGCCCAAGGCAATTGCACCGATCCGGACGTGCGCGACCAGCTGGCGATCGTCGGCAGCCAGGTCCGCGCGATCTTCCGGCACGAGGACTAGGGGCCAGGGATCAGACGTTAGGGATCGGTCCGGGCGACGAGGTCGGACCAGAGACGATCCGCCCCGGCAGCGACGATGGTTCGCCCGAGCCGCTCCGACCAGTAAGCTTCGCCGCCGAACTCGGACCGCCATGCGAGCATCCGCCGGGTCAGGTGATGCAGCGCATATTCCCTGGTGAAGCCGATCGCGCCATGCACCTGGTGAGCGAGCGCAGCGCCGGTCGAAGCCGCCATGCCGGCACGCGTTTTGGCCGCGGCGGTCTCGAAGCTCGCATCATCGCGATCGAGCGAACGGGCAAGCTCGAAGGCCGCGCAATCGGCGGCAGCCGATTCCATCGCCATCTGCGCCAGCGACTGCTGCACCGCCTGGAACTTCGCGAGCGGGCGGCCGAACTGCTGCCGTTCGGAGACGTAATTCGCCGAGATCGCGAGCGCCTTGCCCAGCGCACCGGCAATCTGCATCGCCCGGATCGCCGCGCCGAGAGCTAGCGGACCGCCATCGACGCGCACCGCACGCGCATTCTGAAGCGCAAGCGTGTCGCGCGGCTCGCCGGAAAGGCCGGTCCGTTCTGTGATCTGCGCATCGCTCGTGTCGATCGCCACGGCACCGCCTTCTTCGCCCGCGATGACGAAACCGGCGTGACGGCCCCATGGGACAGCGCTCAGCGTGCCGGACCATGTATCGCCGGACAGTTCGCCATCAGATGACGGGGCAAGCGTTCCAACGCCTTCGAATTCGAGGCCTGCAACAAGGCGGGATGCCACAGCGCTTTCGAGCACCGGCAAGGCCAGCGCATGTTCGCCCGCCAGCCGCGCGACGACCAGCAGATCGCTCCAGCTGCCGCCGAAGCCGCCCTCGTCCTCCGAAAGCAATAGGCCGGAAAAGCCCAGCTCAGCCATGCGGGGCCAGTCCCGGTCGAATTCTGCCTGCCAGCCAATGCCGGCAAAGACGCCTGCGGCCATGTCGGCGAGCATCGTCTGGCGTTCGGTGTCCATATCGGTCATCGTTTCGTTCATGGCTCCGCTCACCTGAGGCCCAAGCCGCGCGCGACGATCCCGCGCACGATCTCGCGGGTGCCGCCCCGCAGCGAGAAGCTGGGCGCGACTTGCATCGAATAGGCGACCAGCAGCTCGAGCGCGTCGTCCGCGGACAGGTCCAGTTCGATCGCCTGCGCGATCGCCTGCGGGATCGCCTGTTCGAAGGAATTGCCGAGATCCTTGACCATTACCGCCTCGAGCGCCGGGTCTTCGCCCCCCGCCAGTCGCGCCGCCACCGCCATCGACATCTGCCGCAGCGCGGACAGTTCGCTGACCAGCCGCCCGACGAGCCGAAGCTGGCCCGCATCCGCACCGCCTTCCAGCCGCCGGACGAATTCCGTCAACAGGATCTGGCTGGTGAGATAGCGTTCCGGTCCGGACCGTTCGAGCGACAGCTCCGCGGTAGCCTGCTTCCACCCTTCCCCCTCGGTGCCGACCAGCGCATCGGCGGGCAGCCGGACATCGTCGAACCAGACTTCGTTGAAATCGTGGCTGCCGGTCAGGTCGATGATCGGCTTGACCGTCACGCCGGGCGTGTCGAGCGGGATGAGGAACTGGCTGAGGCCGGCCTGCCGTTCGCTCCCGGCTTCGGAACGGAACAACCCGATCATGATGTGCGAGATATGCGCGCCAGTGGTCCACACCTTCTGGCCGTTCAGAACCCATCGGTCGCCGTCGCGCCGGGCGTTCGACCGGACGGACGCAAGGTCGGACCCCGCACCCGGTTCCGACAGGCCGATGCAGGCATAGACCTCGCCCGCGGCGATACCGGGGACCCAGCGGCGGCGCTGTTCCTCGGTGCCGTAGCGCAGCAGCAGCGGCGCGGTTTGCCGATCGGCGATCCAGTGCGCCCCGACCGGCGCAGCGGCGGCCAGCAATTCCTCGAGCACGACATAGCGTTCGAGCGCACTCATCTCGTGCCCGCCATATTCCTTCGACCAGCCCATGCCGAGCAGGCCTGCCTGCCCCAGCGCGCAACTGAATTCGGGATCGGGCGTGACCCAGCAATTGGCCCGGCGCGCCGGTTCGAAGCGGTGTTCGTGCTCCGCGACGAGCGCGCGGACTTTTTCACGAAGCGCCGGTGCGCTGTCCGGCATGGCATAGGGCTTGATGGTGAAGGTCTGCATCGCCCCTCTCGCTAGCACGCCTTAGCGCGCCTCGCGAGGTGGTACATTCGCTAGCGCCGCCTCACCGTCCGGCGAGCACTTCGCGCGCGCAATTGTGTCCGGGAGCCCCCGTCACGCCGCCGCCGGGGTGAGTGCCCGCGCCGCACATCCACAGCCCATCGACCGGCCCGCGGTAGGCCGCATGGCCGAGCACGGGGCGCGCCGAATACAGCTGGTCGAGGCTCATGTGCCCGTGAAAGATGTCGCCGCCAGCCAGGCCGAATTTCGTCTCGAGCCCCTTCGGGCTGAGCACCTGGCGCCCGAGGATCGAGGCACGGAAGCCCGGCGCTTGCGCCTCGACCGTGTCGAGGATCGCGTCAACGGCCGCGTCCTGGTGGTCGTCCCAGTCCGCTCCCTCGGGCAATTCGGGCGCGAACTGCTGGCAGAACAGGCTCGCGACGTGCTGGCCGGTAGGCGCGAGGCTTTCGTCCACCGTGCTCGGAATCAGCATCTCGACGATCGGCTTCCGCGACCAGCCGTGAAGCTTCGCATCGATGAAGGCGCGGTCCATGTAATCGAGCGACGGGGCGATGACGATGCCGGCGCGGTGATGCTCGCCTTCCCCGGGCAGGCAGGTGAAACTTGGCAACTGCGAGAGCGCGACGTTCATGCGGAAGGTACCGCCGCCTGCCTTGAAGCCGCGCATCGCCCGGCGAAAATCCTCCGGCTGGTGGCTTGCATCGAGCATCCGCCCATAAAGCAGCTTCGGCCCGACATTGGCGATCACCCGTCTTGCCGCGATCTCCTCGCCGCTCTCCAGCCGGACGCCCGCGACCGTGTTGCCGTCGACCAGCACTTCGTCGACCGGGCTTTCGAGGCTGATCTCGACCCCTGTTTCGCGACAGGCTTCGGCCATCAATCGCGTGATCGTGCCCATGCCGCCGACGACGTGGCCCCATGCGCCCTGCTTGCCGTTCACTTCGCCGAAGACATGATGCAGCAGCACGTAGGCGCTGCCCGGCGTATCGGGCGAGGCATAGTTGCCCACCACCGCGTCGAAGCCGAAGGCCGCCTTGACCGGCTCGCTTTCGAACCACTGGTCGAGGAAGCTGCGCGCCGATCCGGCGAACAGCGCCATGACGTCGCGCTTGGTCGCAAGGTCCAGCCGCGAGAGGCCCCAGCCCTGCGCCGCGCCGGCTAGCAGGGTGCGGACACCTTCGCCCATGTTGGGCGGGGTCTTCAGTGCGAGGTCGCGCAGCACCTGCGCCACGCGCTCCAGCGCCTCGTAGTAGCGGGGCAGCGCGGCCGCATCCTTGGCCGAGAACCTGGCGAACTCTGCTTGCGTGCGCTCGAGCCCGCCGCCGACCTTGAGATAGCTTGTATCCGACAACGGCAGGAAATTGGCGATCGGTCGCTCGATCACGCGATAGCCGCGCTCTGCCAGCCGCATGTCGGCGATCACCTTGGGCTGCAGCAGGCTGACGGTGTAGCTGGCGACCGAATTGCGGAACCCGGGATGAAACTCCTCGGTCACTGCCGCGCCACCGACCACATCGCGCCGTTCGAGCATGCGGACCTTCAGCCCCGCTCTGGCGAGATACCATGTGCAGACGAGGCCGTTGTGCCCCGCCCCGATAACCACCGCGTCGTATTGCGCCGTCATGCGCCTCTCTCCAGTGCAGAAACCACGTGTTGCGCCAGCCGGTGAGCCGTCTCCGAAAGCCCTGGCGCCTCGATGAGCGCGATCTCGGTATCGTAAAGCGGCGGCAGGTCCTCGTTCCCCGCGATCGCCGTCAGGTGCGCGGGCACCATTTCGCGCGGCAGCACGGCGATGCCAAGGCCCTCGGTGACCGCGAGCAGACTGCCGGCAAGGCTGGTCGAGGTATAGGCGACCCGCCATGGGCGCCCCATCGCCTCGAGCGCGTCGATCGCGCGCTTGCGATAGACGCAAGGGTCCGGGGAAACGACCAGCGGCACCGACCCGGCATCGGGGACCGCCTGCTCGTCCCGTGCGACCCAGACGAGCGGCTCGCGCCAGACCCGCATTCCTTCCAGCGGCGCTGCCGGTTCGCGCTTGACCAGCACGAAGTCGAATGCTCCGTCGTGAAACTTGTCGAGCAGGTTGAGCGTGAGGTCGCAGTTTACCTCCAGCTCGACGAGCGGATGGGCCGCCGTGAACGCGGACAGGACCGCGGGAAGATGCGCGGTGGCGAAATCCTCCGGCACGCCCAAGCGCACGCGGCCGGTGATTTCCGGTTCGAGGATGCGTGCAATGGTCGCGTCGTTCAATCGCAGGAGCTGGCGGGCGGGACCGAGGAGTTGCTTGCCGTCCTCCGTCAATTCCAGCGAGCGGGGCGTCCGGTCGAAAACCTTGCGCCCCAGCACGTCCTCGAGCCGCTTGATCTGCAGGCTGACGGCCGACTGTGTCCGGCCGAGCCGCTCCCCCGCCCCGGTAAAGCTGCCGATCTCCGCGATCGTCACGAAACTCCGGAGCAGGTCGAGGTCGAGATTTCGCAGCGCCGACATTCGAACCGAAATAGCGCAGCCATTTCATTTGTAAATGGATGATATTTGAACAACTCGTTTCTCTTATAACCAGCAGATAGCCAGATCGCCGCTTCGAAAGGACATTCGAAGTGACCGCAGCACGATCAGAAAACAGCATTCTCGCATCCTGGCGCGTCGTCCCGGCATTGCTCTGGGCGCTTCTCGTCATGCTGCCGATAGCCGCGCTTGCCTTGGCGGGAACCGCGCAGGCTCTCCCCGGCATGGCGGTGGCGATTGCCGCCCTGACGCTCTTCGTGGGCGCGCTGGTGGCCAGCTTCTCTGCCCGCTACATGCGCAGCGACAGCGCCCGGACGAGCTATTTCCTGACACTGGCTGCGCTCGTCCTCGCGGTGCTGGTGTTCGTCATGAGCGCGAACGCGATCCTCTTTGCGATCGCGTGGGTCGCCAGTGGCCTTTTGCTCTCGCGCTTGATCGGACATGCCGACGGCCTTGCCGAAGCCCGCGCCGCATCGCGCCGCAGCCGGGCGACCTTTCTGATCGGCGATGCGGCTGTTCTCCTGGCGGTCGGCATCCTGTGCTGGGCAGCCGGGTCCTTATCGCTGGGCAAGGCGATCGCTGCGAGCGGCGGGTTGTCCATGCCCCTGGCTGCACTGGCCGCGCTGCTGCTGCTGGCAGGGGCGGCGGCACGCTGCGCCTTACCGCCGTTTTCCGGCTGGCTGCTGTCGTCGATGACGGCGCCGACGCCGGTGAGTGCGCTGATGCATGCAGGGCTGGTCAACGCGGGCGGCTTCCTGCTGCTGCGCTTCGCTCCGGTTCTCGAGGCGGCGCCCGGCGTGCGCTATGCAGCGATTGCGCTCGGCCTCGGCGCTGCGGTGTGGGGCATCGGCATCATGGCGGTCCGGCCCGATATCAAGCGGTCGCTCGCCGGTTCGACCATCTCGCAGATGGGCTTCATGATCATGACCTGCGGCCTCGGTGCCTATGCGGCGGCGCTGTGGCACCTCATCGCCCACGGCTTGTTCAAGGCCTGGCTGTTCCTGAATGCCGGGTCGGCAATCGGCATGCGCAGGGCCGGTCCCGCCGCGCTCGATCCGCGGATGGTCGCCATGGTGTCCGTGGTTGCCCTCGGCGGCGGGACGCTGCTGGTCCTCGCAGGCTCCGCCACGGCCGAACTCGTTCCGCTTCTCCTTGCCAGCGCGACGGCTGCCGCAACCTTCGGCGCGATCGTACTGGGCAAGATGCACTGGCGCTCGCGAGTGATGCTCGGCGCAGCGCTCGCCGTCCTGGTCGGCGTCCATGTCGCCGGCTTTGCGCTTGCCCGCGCGATCGTCGAGCCGCCTGCCACGCCCCTGCTGTCGCCCCTCGCGACACTCGCCCTGCTGGCCCTGTTCCTTGCCTGCTGGGTCGCCCAGACCGTCCGGCTGGCGCAGCAACGCCCGATCCCGCCTGCGCTCTACGTCCGCCTGCTCAACGCCGGTCAACTGCCTTCCATCCAAGCCGGAGAACGCCCGTGAACATGTACTCGCCGCTCGCGACGTCCCAGACGATGCTGACCCGCGCCGAAGTGGCCAGCCTGGTCGCGCTCGCCGCCCGCACCGTGCCGCCGCTGTGGCCACTTGATAGCGCGATCGCGGTCAACCCGCTGGCCGGTTTCGAGGATCGCCCCTTCGCCGACGCGGTCACGCAGGCGGCCCGGACTTTCGGCGCGCGCGAGAGCCTTCCCCTCGCAGCCTGGCGGCAGGTGTATGCGCAGGGGCGGATCGGCGAGCGCGAGCTGCGCGATGCGGCAATGCGGCAGCTGGGCGGCTGCTATGAAGCGATGGCCAATATCGCTCCGGGCGTGATGGCGATCGACCTGCTGATGGCGCGACTCGTGCAGATCGAGCCCGCTTGCACGGAAACCCGGGCTAGCGGCCTTGCTCCCGATGCCGCCTTCATCGCGAAATGGTGCGCGGCCTATTTCAATAGCAATATCGCCGCCACGCCGATCCCCTATCGCGAGCTCGGCCTCTACCGCTGCGTTCTCGCTCTCGCGGCCCACGATCCGCAATTCCGCGATCTGGCTGGCGAGAGAGGTACGCAGCTGTTGCTGGCAGTTCCGCGCGACCCGTTCGAGGCGATAGCCGAAGGTCTTGCCGAGCGCGGCAGCGACGAAGACGCGCTCGACCACCTCGGTGCGCTGGTGGCGCGCCTGCCCGGCTGGGCAGGACACATACGCTGGCGCTGCGAGCATGCCGATAGCGACCGTGTCGCCGGAGCGCCTGCCGCAATGGCCGACCTGCTCGCCTTGTGGGTCCTGCTCGAGCGCGCCGATGCGCTGTCCTCCCCGCCCGGGCGCGTGACGCAAGGTCCGGCGCCCGAGGCGCTCGCAAGGCATTTCGGGCTCGATACCGCTGCGCTCGATGCCGCGCGCACGGAGCGCCTGGCCGCGATCGCCGCTCTCGACGACGATGCCCTCGGCGCGATCTTCATGGCGGCTGCGGAATCGACATATGCCAACACGCTTCTCCTGCGGCTGGAGGCATCGGCTCGCACGAGCGCGAGCGACGCCCGACCGGCGGCGCAGCTGGTCATGTGCATCGACGTCCGCTCCGAACCCTTCCGGCGCAGGCTCGAGCGGACCGGGGACTACGAGACCTTCGGTTACGCCGGCTTCTTCGGCCTGCCGATGGCTCTTCAGCCGTTCGGCGAACAAGGTCGCAAGCGCCTCCTTCCGGTCCTTCTGTCGCCCCGGCACGACCTCGTCGAAGCCCCGGCGGGCGGCGATGAAGCCGCTGCCGGCGCGCGGCGGATCGCCGCAGATGGCGAGCGCGACGAGCGCGCTAACGACCTGTTCGCTACCGCGAAACTGGGGGCGGCCTCCGCCTTTGCGACAGCCGAGGCGACCGGGCCGGTCGCGGCGCTGTCGATGTTAGCGCGCACGCTCGCGCCGACAGTCTCCGCCCGCGCCGCAGCCAGGCGGGCCAGGCGCCGGGCAGAAACGCTCGCACCCGTGCTCGATCCCTGTGCCGACGAGACCACCGGTGGCTTCCGGCTGGCCGATAAGATCGGCTATGCCGCCGCCCTCTTCCAGCTCACCGGGATGAAAGCGCGCACGGCGCGGCTGGTGGTGCTGGCCGGTCATGGCGGCAGCGCGGTCAACAACCCCTATGCCTCGGCGCTCGATTGCGGAGCATGCGGCGGGCATGCAGGCGGCTCGAACGCCCGGGTTCTGGCGGCCATGCTCAACGATCCGGCGGTGCGCGAGGGCCTGGCCGCACGCGGGCTCGAAGTGCCGGCCGACAGCCACTTCATCGCCGCCCAGCACGATACCACCACCGACCGGGTGGAGATCTTCGACCGGTGCCGCGTACCCGACACCCACCGCGAGGAGCTGGCCGCGCTGGAACGCGACATGGCAGCCGCCGCGGCAACCAACCGGGCCTGGCGCGCGCAACTGCTGTCGCGCGCTCCGGGCGACCTGTTCGCCGGGTCCGTCCACTGGGGCGAAGTCCGCCCGGAATGGGGGCTGGCCGGCAACGCCGCATTCCTGGTCGGGCCGCGGCAGTGGAGCGCCGACATCGATCTCGAAGGCCGCGCCTTCCTGCACAGTTACGACTGGACGGCGGACCCCTCGGGCGAGGCGCTGACGACGATCCTGACCGCACCGATGGTGGTCGCGCAATGGATCAACTGCCAGTACCTGTTCTCGACCGTCGACAACGAGCGGTACGGTTCGGGCGACAAGGTCACGCACAACGTGATCGGCGGGATCGGCGTGGTCCAGGGCAATGGCGGCGACCTGAAAGTCGGCCTGCCGCGCCAGTCGCTGTTCGATGACGAGGGCGCGCCATTCCACGTGCCGCAGCGGTTGCTGACCGTGGTGCTCGCGCCGCTCGATCGCGTGAAAACCGTCGTCGAGCAGAACGACATCCTCGCCCGGCTGTTCGGCAACGGCTGGGTCCAGCTGGTCGTCGTCGATCCCGAGACCGGCAAGGCGCTGCGCTGGCGCGAGAACGGCGCCGCATCGCCCGAAGGCACATCCATCACATCCCTTATCTGCTGAACCGGAGTTTCGCAGCCATGACTATGCACGACCTCACCCTTCACCGCCTGCGCAAGATCGAGATCGTCGTCCGCGCAGAGGACCACCAGCTTGTCGAGGACCTGCTACAGGCCTCCGGCATCGGTGGCTGGACCATGATCCGCGACGTCGCCGGCCTCGGCCACAGCGGGTTTCACCAGGGCAAGACGATCTTCAACGACCAGACCGGCCTGGTGATGTACGTCGGTGTCGCCGAACCTAAGGTGATCGCCGACGTCGCGCGCGGGCTCGGTCGACTGTTCGAGACGCGCGCGGGAGTGACTTTCCTGTCGGATGTCGAGGTGCTGCGCTCGGACTACTTCGCCGCGCAGGAATCGGCGGCGCGCTGAAACTCTTCCCGGGTCTTCGGTGTCGGCCCGGTGCTGCGCCTAGAACAGGCGGTGCGGGTCGGTCACCACGAGCGCGCTGTCGTCGCGGGCAAGGGCCAGCAGGGTCAGTCGCCCCTCGCGGGCGCGGGCGATCGCGAGGCTGGACGGCGCGCTGATCGTCACCAACATCGGGATCCCGGCGCGCACTGTCTTCTCCACCAGTTCCTGGCTGCAACGCGCGGATAGCAGGACGAAGCCCCTGTCGCGCCCGATGCCCTGCCGGCCAAGCGCACCGATCAGCTTGTCGAGCGCATTGTGTCGCCCGACATCCTCGCGCAGCAGCAGTATTTCGCCATGGTTCGAGCAGAATGCGGCGGCATGTGCAGCGCCCGTCGCCTGCCCGAGGTGCTGGTGATCGCGCATCTGCGACAATGCGCGGTGGATGGCTTGCGGCCCGGCGGCGGGCCTGGCAGCGACCGGCGCGAGGGGGGCCAGCGCGGCCGCGACCGAATCTATCCCGCAAATTCCGCAACTGCTTTCCGAGACCCGGGTCCGCGCCCGCTCCAGCAGCCGCGGCATGCTCGCTTGCGGCAGGTTCGCACGGGCCACCCATCCGCCGTCGGCCCGGTGCAGATGCACCTCGCCGATCTCGGTGGTGTCGGCGAGGCCTTCGGACAGCGCGAACCCGGCGACGAAATCCTCGAGATCGGTCGGCGTGGCCATCATCACCGCATAGCCGATGCCGTTCAATTCGATCGCGACCGGGATCTCGACCGGCACGGCTCTGGCGACTTCCTGCGCGCTGCCCGTCGCGAAATCCAGCTCGCGGAGGGCATGGAGCTGCGCGCCCTCGCCCAGCAACGCTCCATCTTCCAGCGCGGCCAGCATCTGCGGCGTGTTGAGATTGACCGGCGGCTGCCCGAAAAACTCGACCCGTCGGGCCCGGCACGCCTCGACCCATGACAGGACCGAGCGGTTGCCGGAAAGCAGATGCCGTTCGAGATCGTGGGCCAGTTCGGCGGGCCAGATGCCGAAGAGCCAGTGACCGGCCAGAATGGCCGGACCGGGAAAGCCGAGCAGTTCTGCCAAGCCATGCGGCACGGGATGCGCATCGACCGGGGCGCTCAGCACCGCGTGTTGGCCGGTCTCCTGCGCGCGAAACAGCGCCGCGCACAGACCGCCAAGCGGGCCGAGGTCCGGCCCCGGCCTGTCCGCGAGGACCGGCGTTCCGGTTTCGGCGAGAGCGCCTGCGCCCGCCCCGCCACACACCACCACCGCTTCGCATTCCGCCCGAAGGCTCGCGACGGAGTGGCTCAGGAGCGTTCGTCCCTCCCACAGGGCGGCGCGCTTGTCCGAACCGAAACGCTCGCTGCGCCCGCCCGCCAGCACCGCGCCGAGAATTCGCCGGTCGTCCGGCCTCATGACGTCATCCTTTTCGATGCCCGGCTCCTATCGCCTGCACCGCTTCGCGCAACCGCGCTGCACATGCAATATATGGATCCGCTGGCTTCGCGGCACGTTGCCATGCAGGGTGATGAGCGGCATTGCCCCCGTGTCGGTCGGCCTGCGCGCGAATTGACCGCACGCGGCAGATGCCGAGCGAAAGTTCCTTCAGGAGTGCATGGTGACCGACGAGAGCAGCAAAAACGCCGACGACCTTCCGCACTCGCCCGGTCCGGCCGGGGGCTGGGGCTCCATGAAGGGCATGGCCAGGGTCGTCGTGCAATCGAACGCCTCGCCCGGCGCGCTCGACAGCCTGCGCCGCCTCAACAAGCCCAAGGGCGTGATGTGCATGTCCTGCGCCTGGCCCAAGCCCGCCAACTACTCCGCATTCGAATTCTGCGAGAACGGCGCGAAGGCGACGCTGTGGGAACTGACACGGGATCGCTGCACCCCCGACTTCTTCGCGGAGGAGGGCCACACCGTTAGCGAACTGCGCGACTGGTCGGATCACGAGCTCGAGAAGGCGGGCCGTCTCACCCATCCGATGAAATACGATGCAGCCTCGGATCGCTATCTCCCGATCGACTGGGACGATGCCTTTGCGGGGATCGGCGCCACCTTGCGCGACCTGCCGCGCGATGACGTGGTGTTCTACGCGTCGGGCCACGCCGGTCTGGAGGCAAGCTATCTCTATGCCCTGCTCGCCCGCGTCTATGGCAACAACAACCTGCCCCAGAGCAGCAACATGTGTCACGAGACGACCTCGGTCGGCCTGACGAAGGTGATCGGCTCGCCCGTCGGTACGGTCACGTTCGACGACCTTGCCCAAACCGACTGCTACTTCTACTTCGGCCAGAACCCCGGCACGAACAGTCCGCGCTTCCTGCACAATCTCAAGGACCTTAAGGACCGCGGCGGCAAGATCGTCACCTTCAACCCCGTCATCGAGCAAGGGCTCGTCTCCTTCGTCGATCCGCAGAACCCTCTGGCCATGCTGACGGGCAAGGAAACGATCATTTCCGACCAGTATCACCAGGTGCAGTCGGGCGGTGACGTCGCCGCGATCCTCGGCCTGTGCAAGGTCGTGGTCGAAGCCGACGACGCGGCGAAAGCCGCAGGCGGGTCCGAGGTCATCGACCATGCCTTCATCGAACAGCACACGACGGGGTTCGACGATTTCATTGCGTGCTGCCGCGATACCGACTGGGTCGACATCGAGAGGGCCAGCGGCCTGACCGAGGTGGCGCTGCGCGAGGCGGCGCAGGTCTATATCGAGGCCGACAAGACCATCGGCGTGTATGGGATGGGCTTTACCCAACACACCCACGGTGCGCTCAACATCGCCATGCTCGTCAACCTGCTGCTGCTCAAGGGCAACATCGGCCGCCCCGGTACCGGCTGCTGCCCGGTGCGTGGCCATTCCAACGTGCAGGGCCAGCGGACGGTCGGCATCGCGGAAAAAGCGCACCTGGTCCCGCTCGACAAGCTGAAGGCGCTTTTCGACTTCGACCCGCCGACCAAGGACGGGATGCACGTCGTCGACGCGGTGCAGGGCCTGATAGCCGGCACGGTGCGCGGCTTCATCTCGCTCGGCGGCAATCTCGTGCGTGCCGTGCCGGACCAGAAACGGATGGAGGAAGGCTGGGCCGCCCAGGACCTCGTCGTGATGGTGTCGACCAAGCTCAATCGCAGCCATCTCCATCCCGGCAAGGACGCCTATATCTTGCCATGCCTCGGCCGCTCCGAAGTGGACGAGCAGGCAACCGGCAACCAGGCGGTGACCAGCGAAGACAGCTTCTCCATGATCAACGGGTCGATCGGTCACCGGCCGCCCGCGTCGGACCACCTCAAGAGCGAACTGGCGATCGTCACCGGCATCGCCATGGCCACGCTCGATCCCAATCCGAAGCTGAAATGGGACGAATGGACGGGAGATTACGCGCTGGTGCGCGAACTGATCGAGGCGACCTATCCACACGATTTCCGCGACTTCAACAAGCGCATGTTCGAGGCCGGCGGATTCTGGCGCGGCAATCCCGCGCGCGAGCGTATCTGGAAGACCGACAGCGGCAAGGCGGTCATCACCACCCCGCCGCAACTGACTTCGCTCGGCTTCGCCGACAAACCGGGGCGCTACCGGCTCCTCACGATGCGATCGAACGACCAGTTCAACACCACCGTCTACGGCTATTCCGACCGTTTCCGCGGAATCGAGGGGACGCGCGACGTGGTCCTGATGAACCCCGACGACATCGCGGAAGCGGGCCTGGAAGACGGCGATACGGTGCGGCTGGTCACCGATTACGACGGCGACGATGTCGAGCGGCAGCTGGGCGGGCTGACGTTGGTGGCCTACAAGCTGCCGCGCGGCACGATCGCGGGCTATTACCCCGAATGCAACGTGCTTGTGCCGATCACCCACCACGACGAGTTGTCGAAAACGCCCGCGTCGAAGTCCGTGCCGGTCCGCGTCGAGCGGGCTGTCGAGACCGGGTGACGTTCCCGCCCGTGCGTGGTAGCTGCTCGCGATGCAGTTCGACGATCTCCTCTACCGCTATTTCGGCACTCGCTCGCTCGACGATCTCGACGGCGCGGCGCAGCTCGCCGGGGTGGAAAAGATGCAGGTCGATTTCGGCCTGTCGCGCGATCGGGACCAGCGGTTCGCGCTCTGGTCGGTGCTCTACCTGCTGGGCGCCGCTCCCGATCTCGATGTCGCCTTCCCCGATGCGGGGGACCGCGATGCTGCCCGCAATTTCATGGACCTGATGGCCCGCGCCGACGACGAGCCGGAAAGCTGATGCCTGCGCTACGCGCGTTCGACGCCGAGGGGTTCCTGCGTGACACGTGGCAGAAGCGTCCGCTGCTGATCCGCAACGCCTGGCGCGACTGGTCCAATCCGCTCGAGCCGGACGAACTGGCAGGTCTTGCCTGCGAAGCGGAGATCCAGTCCCGCCTCGTCCGGCAGCCCAAGCCCGGTCGATGGGACCTCGAGCACGGACCATTTGCGCCCGAACGCTTCGCCGCGCTGGGCGATTGCCCGTGGACGCTGCTGGTCCAGTCGGTCGACCACCACGTGCCGGAAGTCGCCGCACTGATCGAGCCGTTCCGCTTCATTCCAGACTGGCGCATCGACGACGTCATGGTGAGCTACGCCACGGACGGTGGCGGCGTTGGGCCGCACTTCGACCAATACGACGTATTCCTCGTCCAGGGCCTGGGCCGCCGGCGCTGGCGCGTAGGCCGGCGCTGCGACAATACCGCCCGCCTGCTGCCGCATGACGGCTTGCGCCTGCTCGCCGAGTTCGAACAGGTCGACGAATGGGTGCTCGAGCCCGGCGACATCCTCTACGTGCCGCCCGGCTTCGCGCATGACGGGGTGGCAGTGGGCGAGGACTGCATGACCTACTCGATCGGCTTTCGCGCACCCTCGCGCGGCGACCTCGTCTCGGCCTTCGCCGACCACGTGCTCGATCGGCTGGGCGAGGACGACCGCTATACCGATCCCGATCTCGCTCCACCTGAGAATCCCGGCGAGATCTCCGCCGATGCTCTGGCGCGGCTCCATGACATGGTCACCGGAGCGCTGGCGGACCGCGAAGCCTTCGCCACGTGGTTCGGCGCATACGTGACCGAACCGCGCGACGAGCGGCTCGATTGGGCACCTGAAGACGAGGTGACGGCAGAAGACTTGCCGTCCGGCCCCGTCAGCCTCGAACGCAATCCCGCGAGCCGGTTCTCCTTCATCCGCCAAGGCGAGGATGCGGTCGCGCTGTTCGTCGACGGACGGACCTATAGGTGCAGTGGGCCGGCGGCCGATGCCGCCCGGAAAATCTGTGCGGACACGCAGCTGGAACTGGCCGCGGAAACGATCGACGATCCTGCAGTGGCGGAACTCATCGTCGATCTGGTCAATCGCGGGTGCCTCGCCGTGAGCGAGCCCGGCTGATCCGCCGCGATCAGGCGCGTCGCCACTCGCCCGGCATCAAACCGTCGAGCGTCCATTCTCCGACCGACCAGCGGACCAGTCGCAGCGTCGGGTGACCGACGGCCGCGGTCATGCGGCGAACCTGCCGGTTGCGTCCTTCGGTGATCGTCAGTCGCAGCCAGCTGTCCGGCACGGTCTTGCGAACCCGGATCGGCGGATCACGCGGCCAGAGCGCCGGGTCGTCGATGAGTTCGGACTGGGCAGGACGCGTCATGCCGTCCTTCAGCCGAACGCCGCGCCTCAGGGCCTCCAGCGCCTCGTCGCCGGGCTCTCCCTCGACCTGTGCCAGATAGGTCTTGGCCAGCTTGAACCGCGGGTCGGCGATGCGCGCCTGCGTGCGGCCATCGTCGGTGAGGATCATCAATCCTTCGCTGTCGAAATCGAGCCGCCCTGCCGGATAGAATCCCGGCGCATCGATGTATGCTGCCAGCGTCGGGCGCGGCGTGCCCTGCCGCTCGTCGGTGAACTGCGAAAGCACGCCGTACGGCTTGTTGAACAGGATGATCCCGCTCACGCGCCGATCTTTTCCAGGCTTTCCTGCGCGTCCAGCCATTGCAGTTCCGCTTCCTCGAGTTCCGAAGCGACGCCAGCCCGTTCACGCATCAGATCTGCCGGCGACCGGCCGGGCGCGCCATCGGGATCAGCGAGCGCGCGGTCGAGCACCGCTAGCCTGTCCTGCAGCCGGGCCATCGCCTTTTCCGAAGCGGTGACGCTGCTGCGGGCAAGGCGCACGGCCTCGCGATCCCTGGCAGACGCGCGCTTGTCCTTCTTCGGCTTCGCCCCACCTTCCTTCGGCTGGTTCCGGCCGAGAACGAAGTCGATGTAGTCCTCGATACTGCCGGCATATTCCACGGCGGTACCCCCATCGACCAGGACCAGCCTGTCGGCGGTCAGTTCCACCATGTGCCGGTCGTGGCTGATCAGGATGACCGCACCGTCGAAGTCGTTGAGCGCCTGGACCAGTGCCTCGCGCGCATCGACATCGAGGTGGTTCGTCGGCTCGTCGAGGATTAGCAGGTGCGGCGCGTCGCGCGTGATCAGCGCCAGCGCGAGCCGCGCCCGCTCACCGCCCGAAAGCGTACCGATGCGCGATGTGGCGCGGTGACCGGAAAATCCGAACCGGCCCAGCTGCGCGCGCACCGCGCCCGGCGTTGCTCCCTCCATCGCGCGCGTCATATGGTCGAGCGGCGTCCCGTCGGAAGACAGCTCTTCCACCTGGTACTGCGTGAAGTAACCGACCCGCATCCGGCCCGATGCCTGCATCGCGCCGTCCATCGGCGCCAGTTGGGCGGCGAGCAACCGCGCCAGCGTGGTCTTGCCGTTACCGTTGCGGCCCAGCAACGCGATTCGGTCGGCGGGGTCGATCCGCAGGTTGAGCCGCTGGAGAATCGGCGTCTCGCCGTAACCGACAGCTGCCAGGTCGAGGGTGATCAGCGGCGGGCGCATCTCCTCGGGCGGCGGGAAGTCGAAGCTCAGGCTCGGGTCTTCCATGAGCGCGGCAATCGGCTGCATCCGGGCGAGCATTTTCGCGCGCGACTGGGCCTGCTTGGCGGTGGAGGCGCGGGCGCTGTTGCGCGCGATGTAGTCCTCGAGCCGGGCGCGCTGGGCATCCTGCGCCGCCTTTGCCGCTGCAAGCTGCGCGGCGCGTTCGGCGCGCTGTTTCTCGAATGCGTCGTAACCGCCGGGATAGAGCGTCAGCTTGCCGTCCTGCAGGTGCAGGATCGCGGTGACCACGTTGTTGAGCAGGTCGCGTTCGTGACTGATCACCACCAGAGTGCCCTGGCAGGCCTTCAGGAAACTCTCCAGCCACAGGGTCGCTTCGAGATCGAGGTGGTTCGACGGTTCGTCGAGCAGCAGGATCTCGGGGTTCGAAAGCAACAGGGCACCCAGCGCAACGCGCATCTTCCAGCCGCCGGAAAAGGTGTCGAGCGGCTGGGCCTGCATGTCCTCGTCGAACCCGAGGCCGGTCAGGATGATCGCGGCACGCGACGGCGCTGCATAGGCATCGATGGCCAGCAGCCGGTCGTGGACATCGCCCAGCCGGTCCATGTCGGTGCAGGTTTCCGCTTCCGCGAGCAGGCTCGCGCGCTCCTCGTCGCCCGCCAGCACCGCCTCGAACGGCGTGCTCGACCCGCTCGGCGCTTCTTGCGCGATGTAGCCCACGCGCGCGCGGCGCGGCATTTCGATCGAGCCGTTGTCGGGCTCAAGCTCGCCGATCAGCGCCTTCATCAGGGTCGACTTTCCTGCCCCGTTGCGGCCGATCAGCCCGATGCGCGCGCCCGGGGGGATAGCCGCGGAGGCATCCTGCAGGATCGGCCGGCCGCCGAGGCGCACTGTAAGATTGTCGATCGTGATCATTGCGGCGCGGCCCCTAGCAGGCAGTGGCTTCGATCCCAACTTGTTAACGAGGGTACCATTCTAGCGATGCGTGCCGCGGGTCAGGTCGGGCGGATCGATCCGCGATCGCGCGCGGACGGTCAGCCGAGACTGGTCGGAATTATCCGATTGCGTGCAGCTGTTTTTGCTTAATCGCGATGCTCCACGAAGAAGCTACTGGTGCCAGAAGAGGCATCACATTCGAACTTCTTTTCCGTTTAATTTCTGATGTTTAGATATTTCGGTCAAGCTGAAAAGCCCGCAAAAGGCCCGCAAAATCCCTCTAATGTATTGGTTCGATGCCTTTTTTAGGACTCGGAATTTCAATTTCAAACTTGACCGCGGAGTAGGTCGTTATCCGCTTTGCGCTCCAATCTCCGCTATTCTACGGGCTGCGCGCTCTGCCCGGAAGCAGTCATCCGTTCGGTTTACTTTAAATCATCGATATTCGTTCCAGCTTCTCTTCTTTTTGGCCGATAGTCTGGGAGGGGAGGATTTGATGTAATTCCCTCAACCTGAATATCTTCGATTTTTTCACTGAGAGGAGCAAGTTCGCGACTAAGCTCGCGAAGGTCCGTTTCACCTTCAACCAAAGAATCTTCGACCGCCGGAATGCCACTCCTTATCTGGGAAAGTTTGTTTTCAGCGTTCTGCACCCCCTCCCTGAATTGGCGAAGGCGTCGTTGCGCGATAGCAGAAGCGCTCCGCCCTGAGATCCGCCGATCTGCATCTCGAAGATTATTTCCCCATCCACCAACCCTTTGCCCTAAGTCTAACAATCTTCCTTTTGTTGAGGCCAATCGTTCGTCCCAACCTTCGGCGTCCGATGCGAGTGCGGCCGTCGTGACTCGAAGCCGGACAAGATCGGAGGTGATCACCCGTTGCTTTTCTGGCTCCAGTCCTTCGTTCAGAGCGCGAATGCTATTTGCCACGGTCTCTACAGTGGCGGTCGCATCCCTCCCCAATAGTCCGGTTTCGTCCGCGGCGGGAATGATCTTTTTTCCTGACTTGTCGGTGTAAATGCCCTGACGACCCCGTCGGCCCTCGAGCACGAGCGCAGCCTCTCCAGTTATCAGATCCGTGCTGATTGTCGCTTCAAGGCCGTGGACTTTCGCCGCAGAAGGATCGAGAGTCAGAACAACGACCACGTTTTCCGGTTCATTTTCCGCCAGACGGACCGATGTTACCTGTCCCACAGGGACTCCCGATAGTGTTACAGTCGATCCCGACTGAAGGCCTTCCACGGAGCGATCAAACTTGATCTGATATGTTTCCTGATTTGGTCTGGGATCGATTAGCCACATCGCGAAAGCGATGGTCGTAAGCATCAGAATGCCAACGATCCACGCCACTAGGGAGAAGTTTGCGTTAGTTTCCATCTAGCACGCCGCCAGCGGTTTGTTCGTCCGGCAGAGGGCCGGTGCAATGAAAGTTCGCGTCCCGCATGCTCCATTCGGTTGTCCGCTATAGAACATGACCGAGGTTCGTCCCCTGGCGCAATCGCCACGAGCGGGGCATCCGGGCGCGTCGAATGTGTTTTGGTTTGAGATCGGCCTAGTCCCAACACGGGCGTGATGCCGCCCCGCCCGTGGCGACCGAATATTGCTATGACTTGCGCAAGCCGCGTCCGGTCACTCAAGCGCGAAGGCGTCATGTCTTCCAGGCCGCTGCTGGAGGATGTGATTTCAAGTCTCCTGGCGATGTCCGTCTGGTTCAGGGCAGGAGCTCTGATGAGCTGCGCCAACACACGCCACTGCGTAGGATTGAGGCTCAGCGGCTGTGCTCGGTCATCGAATGCCTTGCGCGCGGCGCGGCTGATCTGGTCCATCATGAAGATCGCTCGATCATCGTGGGTGATGACATTGTCGAGTGCGAGAGTGCCCTCATCTTCTGGCATGAGACATTCCTATCGATCGGAGAAAAATAGTAAAGGACTTTCGCATTTTGTTTTGGCCGCTATATCGCTCGCGCAGCGGCTCAAACGATGGCGAGGAGCGAAATAATCATGGCGGACGAGACAGCAGGGGCTAGCGATGAAGGCGCACGTCCGACGGGGTTGTCCAGTCCGCGGGTCCGGCTGGGTCTGCTGATCGCCGGCATTCTGGTCCTGCTCGCCGGGAGCTACTGGTATTACAATCATCAGACGTACGGCAGATTCCAGCAGTCCACCGACAACGCTTATATTGCCGCCGACAGCGTCATCATCTCCCCCAAAATTGCGGGCTACGTCGAGCGCGTATTAGTGACGGAGAATCAAACGGTCGCGTCGGGCGATGCACTTGTCCAGCTGGACGTGCGAGATTATCGTGCCCAAACGAACCAGGTCGAAGCCCAGATCGCCGCGTCGCTCGCCGGAGCAGATACGGTACGCGCCCAGCAACAAGAGCAGGACGCGGCAATTGCCCAGGCCCGTGCACAGCTCGCAGCAGCATCTGCACAGGCTGGTCTCGCTGCTGAGCAGGTTGTCCGGTACCGCCCCCTTGCCGCTTCGGGAGCGGAGCCGCGCGAGAGGCTCGATCAGCTGGAGGCCCAGGCCAGAGAAGCGCAGGCTCAAGTCGCGGCAGCGCGCGCCGCGCTCACGGCGGCACAGCGCCGACAGAACACGCTTAGCGAGCAGATAGACCAGGCCAATTCGCAAGCCAACGCCGCTCGTGCGCAACTCGAGGCCGCCCGTCTGAACCTGTCATCGACCACGCTCCAGGCCAGTATTTCCGGGCGGGTGGGTGACCTCACGGTCCGACCTGGACAATTTGTCCAGCCTGGCCAACGCCTTATGAGCCTCGTACCGACCGACCGCCTCTACGTGACAGCAAATTTCAAGGAAACGCAGCTCGGACTTGTCCGCCCGGGGCAACCCGTCACCTTGGAAATCGACGCGCTG
Organism: Qipengyuania oceanensis; assembly: GCF_009827535.1. NCBI lineage: Bacteria > Pseudomonadati > Pseudomonadota > Alphaproteobacteria > Sphingomonadales > Erythrobacteraceae > Qipengyuania > Qipengyuania oceanensis. The sequence goes on from NZ_WTYN01000001.1 coordinate 1,414,707, forward strand.
CCGGACCTCGAGCTATCAGGAAGAGTGCAGAGCATCGCGCCGGGTACCGGGGCAGAATTCTCGATCCTACCTCCGCAAAACGCGACGGGTAATTTCACCAAGATCGTTCAGCGCGTCCCAGTGCGCATATCCATTCAGGCTTCGCCCGAGATCCTGCGTCTGCTGGTGCCGGGCATGTCTGTTGTCGCGAGTGTCGATACGCGCGCCGCTAGAGACCAACTCGATTCGATCCGCAACGCGGCCGGAGACTGACCGATGGCAGGCGCCGCTGCAGCGGTTTCGCCGCCGGTCGAAAAGGCCGATGCTACGGCCTGGATCGCCGTAGCCGCCGGTGCGCTGGGGGCGATGCTGGCAACGCTTGACATCTCGATCGTCAATTCGGCGCTGCCGACGATCCAGGGGGAAATCGGCGCGACCGGAACCGAAGGCACCTGGATCGCGACAGCCTTCCTTGTTGCCGAGATCATCATCATCCCTCTGAGCGCGTGGCTGGAAAGACTGCTCGGCCTTCGCACGCTGCTCATCGTCGCGGTTTCTGCCTTCACGGCCTTTTCGGTGTTGTGCGGCATTGCCACCGATCTGACGACGATGATCATCGGTCGCACCGGTCAAGGGTTCATGGGCGGCGCGCTTATTCCAACCGCCATGACCATCGTCGCAAAGCGACTGCCTCCATCGCAACAGCCGATTGGCATGGCGCTCTTCGGAATGACCGTGGTTCTTGGGCCGGTAATGGGCCCGTTGGTGGGGGGCTGGCTTACCGAGAACCTGAGCTGGCACTACGCCTTCTTCGTCAACGTGCCCGTCTGCGCGTTGCTCCTTGCTTTACTATTCATCGGGCTACCCCATGAAAAGCCCGACTGGGTTTACCTGCGCGAGGCTGATTGGGCGGGAATAGCTGGTATGATCCTTGGGTTGGGTGGGCTGACCATCGTTCTGGAAGAAGGCCACCGTGAGGAGTGGTTCGATTCCACGCTGATTGTCCAGCTCACACTGATGACGGTCGTGGGTTTTGCACTTCTGACCTACGGACAGCTTTACGCGCGCAAACCCGTGCTCAAATTGCGCCTGATGCTCAGCAGGCAGTTTGCCAGCGTCGTGGTGATGGCACTGGCGCTTGGCATGGTCATGTATGGCTCGACCTACGTGATCCCGCAATTTCTCGCGATAATTTCCGATTATAATGCCTTGCAGACCGGACTTGTGATCTTCTGGATGGGCGTTCCGGCTTTCCTGTTGATGCCCGTTCTCCCGTTCATGATCCGCAGGATTCACATCCGCATTGCGGTCGGCGCGGGCATGTTCATCATGGCGCTAAGCTGTTTCGTCAGCATAAATCTGACAGCGGAATCGGGAGGTGGAGTGTTCACCGAAAGCCAGTTCCTGCGTGGCATCGGCATGATCCTCACGATGATGTTCCTCAACCAGGCGACGGTAGCTTCGGTTGCCAAGGAGGATGCCGGCGATGCTTCCGGGATCTTCAACGCGGCGCGAAACCTCGGGGGCTCGTTCGCGCTCGCGGGGCTTGCCTCGTTCCAGGATCAGCGCCTGTGGCATCATAGTCGACGCATGGAAGAAACCCTCAACGCCAACAGCCCCCGGCTACAGGAATACCTGGACGGCATGACGGCGTCGCTGGGCAGCCCACAGGCCGCGCTGGAGATGCTTTCCGGCATCATTCAGCGCGATGCGTTCGTGATGACCTACAACGATGTCTTTTTCGCCATGGGCGCGATTACCCTGGTCACGGTGCCGCTGGTACTGTTCCTCAAGCCTCTCCCGAAGAACTTATCCCTTTCGATGCACTGAGAACTCTATGCGCAAGACCCTAACCCTCCTCGCTCCCATGGCGCTCCTCGCGGGTTGCATGTCCGGTCCCGACTATGCCGGTCCCCCGCAACTTGCGACCGCCGCAGGCAATGCGTTCGTACGCGCCGGCCCCGAAATCGATCCGTTTGCGCCGATTGCCGGCGACTGGTGGACGCTGCTCGGCGATCCGGTTCTCAATGAACTGGAGGCGCGCGCGCTGGTCGGCAATCCGGGCGTGGCCGCGGCGCGCGCTCGCATCGAACAGGCAAGGGCTTCTGTCCGCCAGGAGCGCGCCAACCGGCTACCCGCCGTGGCTGCGCAGGCGACTGCGGTCCAGGCGAATATCCCAGGGCTAGATATCGGCAGCGGCCCGCCCCCGGGATCGCCCGGCGCTCCTGCAGACACCGAAGAGCAGGACAGCCTCAGCGTCTACAACGTCGGGCTCAATGCAAACTGGGAGATCGATTTCGCTGGGGGGCAGGCACGGCGTGTCGAGGCCATTAACGCTCAGGCTGCGGCCTCGGTGGCGAACGCCGAGGATGCGAAAGTCCAGCTCGCCGCCGAAATCGCGCGGGCGTATGTGAGCCTGCGAGAAGCGCAAGGGCGGCTCGAGCTTGTCCAGCGAGAGCGCGACTTGCAGCAGCAAATTCTCGAATTGACCTATCAGCGCTATACACAGGGCGCTCTCGCGCTGTTCCCGGTCGGTAACGCGAACGCCGAGCTCGAACTGCTCAAGTCGCAGATCGCGGAAGCTCAAGCGGACATCGATGTATTCAAAGACACGCTCGCGGTGCTGACGGGCGAAGCGCCCGGCGCACTCGACGGGCTCCTGGCGGCTCCGGCCGAAATTCCGCTTCCCCCCGAACGGGTCGCGGTGGGCGATCCCGCAGCGCTAATAGCGCGGCGGCCGGATGTTCGAGCCGCCGAACGCATGCTGGCCGCGGCGAATGCGCGCATTGGCGTGGCAGAGGCTGCTCGCTTCCCCAAGATTTCCTTCATGGGGATTCTCGGTTTGGGCGGATCGGAGCCCGACGACATCCTGGACCCGGGCAACTTATCGGCAATCGCTTTGCCGCGGCTGCAGTGGAACCTGCTTGATTTCGGCCGCACGGCAGCATCGATCGATCAGGCCGAGAGTGCGCGCGACGAGGCCGAAGCGCGCTATCTTGAAGTGGTCCTGGGCGCACTACGCGACGCCGAACAATCGCTTGCTCGGTTCGGGCAACAAAGAGCCAACGTAGCCGCGCTGGCGCAGATCAGTCGGCAGGCCGACACGGCTGCGGAGCTTAACGAGCAACGCCGCGCCGCGGGGGTAATCTCGCAAGGCGAACTCGACACTTCGATCCGCAAGGGCGAACAGGCCAGAGCAAATCTCGATCGGGCGATCGCCGCCATGACAAATGGCTGGATCGCGATCCAGAAGTCGCTTGGGTTGGGATGGGTCGAATTGTCTCGCGACAATCGCACGTCGGTTGAGCCAGCTCCGGTCGATCGAAAATCAGTTATGAAACCTGAACAGAGTTAGGATAAGTTTTCTCAGAAGTCTGCCCCGCAGCCCCTTCCAACTTTTCCTAGCGCGTCAGCACCTCGTGCACTGCGACCCAATCTTGGATCATAGGGGTCAGCATGTTTCCGCCTTTCGCAGAGTGCGTTTGCCAGTATCACCATCGGATATCCCGATTGCACTATTCGGTGACTCTTCATTGTCGTTTCTATGTAAGGCCTTAAGCTTTCCGCGAGCATCTCGTAGCGACATCAACGAGCGATCGTACAGGCATTTCGAGTGCAGCTCGCATTTGGCCGGTTCGATGACCGCCTCGTCGGTAGGCTTACGAGGCGGTCATCGAGCATTACGCCGCTCTGGAAAAGCTATAAAGTCATGGGTCGAAATACGAACTAGCTGGCACTGTCCGTTCGGGTCGTTGGGAGGACCACCGATCTCCCCGCCAACACGATCTGGACCTGTTAGAAACTGAACCCCAAAGCAACACCATATCTACGAGGATCCAAAGTGTAGATATTGGTAAAATTCCCCGAGGATGCGTCGGTCAAGTACAATCCTGTCACCGAGCTGCTGTCGAAAATGTTCTGAACAAATCCGCGCACGAACCAACGCTCATCCGCACTGTTCAACTGCACGATCGCGTTGGCTTGCACGAATGGCTCGATCCGGTTGACCCTGCCGTTAAAGATATTGCCGTATTGCTCACCAGTCAGCGCTACGTCCACGCGAGGGACCAGAGTCATGCCATTGTCGAAAGTGGCGGTGTACTGCACACCCATCGAAACCTTCATTTCGGGGGCCTGCGGCAACTTGTTCCCTTTTATGTTGACCTCTACGCCAGGGCTTAATACCGCAAGGCCGCTGCCCGCCGGAACGGCTCCGGCCAAGACATCGCAAATGCTGAATGCGCCGCTTGACGCAAGATTGCCGTCATTAGGAAATTCTTCGGGACCACGAAGACCCAGAGCTGCGTTCACTCCGGCGACGAATGCGTCGGCCACGCCGGGGGCTGGCCCGGTTACGGCACAATTAGCACCGTTGCTGATATCCTTGATGATGACGGCATCAGGATCGCCGCCACCCGGGTCGCGCGGATTGGAGAAGAACTGGTCGCCGGCAACTTCCGCGTTGAGATAACTGAACGTCAAGTTGACAAGCCAATCGGGATCGGGCCGGATAACGGACTCTAGTTCCACACCCCAGATATCGGCATCGATAGTATCATTAACTGAGGTACGGGCGACGATGCGGCTAAGCTGCAACCCGCTATACTTATAGTAGAATGCAGTAGCGTTTAATTGCAGTGCGCCATTCGCAAAGGTATTTTTCGATCCGATTTCAAATGCGTCGATGGTTTCTGATCCGAAGCTTTCAGCCACATCGAAAACGGGCGAAAGGGGCGGGTTGATACCCCCGGATTTATAGCCCCTAGCATAAGATGCGTAAATCGAATTGTCAGGCGTAACTTCGTAGTCGAGCACCGCACGCCCGGTTATTTCATCGAAACCTACTTCTCTAAATTGCGTGAGCTGCTCACCTGGCGTACCAGGATCGGCATCAAAAAGACCAGAGGGACCGGTTAAGGGAGTGATCGGGCTGTCGAACGGCTCCCCGTCATTCGCGTAAGGATTGAGGAAGCTAATCAAGGTCGTGCGCGCAGTCACGTCTTTCTTGTCGTCGTTATACCGCAAACCTCCGGTGAAGGTCAGACGCTCGGTCAGGTCGACGTAGATCTCCCCGAACACACCGAAGCTCTCAAGATTAGCCTCGAGAGAATTGTTGCGGTACATGGATGTTGCGAAGTAGGATGGCGGTGCACCGCCTGCCAAAGTACCAAACGATCCCAGAATGGCACTGGCGTAGTCAAGCGCGAATGAGTTTACATAGTAACTGTTGTCGGTAGTCTTGGACTTTGCATAGATCCCTCCGAGCAGGAAATTGAATGCTCCGTCGAAATCACTGGAAAGGAGTATTTCGCCGCTCCAGGATTCGCGTTGCTCTGAAGACCTGTCGAAGGATAGCGGCGTTTCGCCGCACAATACATTACCTTCGAACGCGCCCCTGTTCCCATCATCGTTATCGGAGGTGCACAATACGCCCCCTGGGCCATTGGGGATGAGAGCCTCCACAATCGGGGTAAAATACGCCGACGAACCTGGCACGAACGCCGGTGCAGGTGCGGGGAGGCCGGTAGGCAAACCGTTGGCCGCGAAGCCGGACAACACGTTCAAGGCCGTAGCAAAGCCGGTACGATCCTGAATGCCCAGAAAGTAGTCCTGCCGGGAATCGACTTCGGTGTCCTGATAAAGACCGGTTGCAGTCAGTGTCATAGCTCCGATGCGCTGCTCGAGACGGGCCTGTAGCTGCACTTCATCGGCAAAATAGAATGGAGTATACGCCGTGTTTACCGTGCGCACATCGTCGGGCTTATCGAATCCTGCAAATGCATCGGGGCCGTACAGGCTTCCCAATCCCAGTACTGAGGGAATTCCCTGAATAGCGAAGAACTCTTGCGAACTGAGCGTTGCGCCGACTGTGGAATTGGCATTGGTGATGTCAAAGTCGCGGCGGTTGTTCAGACAACCCAGCACGCCGAGCGGGTCACGCTGGCAGGCCTGCTTTTGATTACGTAAACGGGTGTCATCTTCCCTGAAATAATATGCCATGAAGTCGAGAGTGGTATCGGCACCGGGTTCAAAACGAAGAGAACCACGAACAGCGTACATGTCTCGGTCGTCGACATCCGAATTGTCGAAAAGGTTTGTGGTGTAACCGTCGCGATTCAGAAAGAATCCGGCTACCCGAACGCCGATAGAATCGCCGATCGGGACATTGACCATCCCTTCGGCCTTGATGCTGTTGTAATTCCCATATTCGAACTCTCCGGCCGCGCCGAAAGAACCGAGGTCAGGCTTGGCTGTCACAAGGTTGACAACACCCGAGGTAGCGTTGCGGCCGAAGAGGGTGCCCTGCGGCCCCCGTAGGACCTCAATTCGCTCAAGGTCAAAATATTCTGTTTCGAACAGCCGGGTACCAAAAAGAGGGGAACCATTGATATGGATAGCCGTCGCTGCGTCACACGTCACACCAACACAAAGATCGCCGATACCACGGATGGTGAAGGACGACCCGGTGAAGTTGCCCTTCGAGAATGAGACGTTCGGGAGGGTCAATTGAAGGTCAGCAGCGTTTTCGATCTGCTGGCTTTCGAGAGCCGTAGCATCGAAGGCACTGACCGCGATCGGCACCTCTTGCAGACTTTGAGATTGGCGTTGGGCCGTCACGATGATTACGGATCCTTGGGGTTCCGCCTCATCAGTTGTGGAATCCTGCGCTAAAGCCATCTGCGGCCAAGCCAAGATGGCCGAAGTGGCGAGCACCATCGCTCTCAGTGTCATATAGCATCCCTTCCCATCTCTTCAGTGCGACGATAATTGGCTCCGCCGCTTACTGCAAAATGGGGCGACCTCGAGGGTCGCCCCTTAGTCTGTGGAGAGGAGAGGGAGAGAAATAGCCCAATCCCCGTCCATGGGCATATACATCCGCGTGATATTAGTAAAGCGCCTTATCTTTTGACCCCATGGGCCACGATCCAGATCGCACGCGGAGTGAACGTTTGCTAAAGATCAGCAATGGTTGGCGTGCTAAGCGAGTTGCTCCCGATAAAGCTTTTGCCCCAGCTGGCATCGAGACCAACGAAGCGTTCGCCGTGCCGACGGCGACAATAGTTCGGATATAGTACAAGATGAATATGGACGCCCTTTGCCCCCATCTCGCTGGCCTCTGACCAGGAACCAGCCTCTTAGTATGGGGGATCTCAGAGGCTCCAAAAGGCCAGTACCGCCCGTAGCGCAGCGACGAACGCGAGCGGCTGATCCAGCATGAGATGATGGCGTGCATCGGGCACTGCAACAATTGGTATCTTTCCCCCTCCCAGTTCCCGGATATAGCGGGCGGAATCGCGATCAAAGAGCTGACTTTTCTCGCCGTACACAATCGCTTTGCGCCCGGGCGCATCGACCAGCCTCTGGCCTACTGTCAGCCATTCGTCGGGCTTGTTGCTGCGCCGGAACACTTCGGAAGAAAACTTCCATGTCCACTCCTCGCCATCGCGGCGGAGAGAGTGATAGGCCATGTAATCCATCAGGAACGGCTCACCAACTGCCTGCGGCGGCGACAGGATATACCTCTCGCGCGCCGCTTCGTAGGTGGGGTAGCGTCGCACCGGTTTGTCAGGATTACCCGACCCGGGGCTCGATCTGCCCATGGTCCAGTATTTCTCCAGCTTTTCGGGCCGCATCACCATGAGATCGCAGACAATAACGCCGGCGAAGGCATCCGGCGATTGGGAAACGGCGGTCAGCGCTGCACCCGAGCCGAAACTATGGGCGATGATCGTCGGTCTGCTTCCATCTGCAAACAAATCGAGCGCTTCGCTGATCTCGACAAATTCCTTTCCCCGCGCAGCTATATCGGCCACGCCGCGCATCTCGCTATCGCCCATACCGGCAAGATCGAACGCCACCACGTCGTAGTCTTCGGCAAGGTACGGTGCGATGAAGGCAAAGCAGCGGGCATGGGCGAGAAAACCGTGAGTCATGAGCAATTTGGGCCGGTCACGCCTGCCCCAGCGAAGATAATGCACCCGCGCGCCACCAACCTCTACGAAGCCTTCCTCACGGGGCACGCTCAGCGCCCAGGCGAACCATTCGGGTATATCCGCCCCGTCGCCGGCCCATACGGGATCAATATCTGTTGACCCGTCGTGGATTGGTTTCATTTCATTCATTTCGGCGCAGTCTCCATACCGGATAGTGTATTCCTGATAAAACCACGATAATCGTGCCGTGCGACATCGTGGCATAGATCGGCGTAACCAGATACGCTGGAGAAATTGATCAGTTGTCGGGGTTTGCCGGGAATATTGGCTCTCATGTACCACGATTCAGCCTTGGGGAAGAGCGTCATCGACCCTACTTGGGCGACCATATCGGTCCAGCTTCGCTCGGCCAGCGCATCGGCTTCGAAAAGGCCGATCCTGTTATTGCGCAGCCAGATCAGGAAATCGCAGATCCAGTCACCCTGGATTTCGGCGCTTGTCGGACCGTTGGAAAAGCCTGAAGGGCTGAGCGGGCCGTAGGCGAACAGCATGTTCGGAAATTGGGCGACGGCCATGCCCAGATAGGCTTTGATCTCACTCTTCCATGCTTCTGCCAGCGCCAGCCGACCGCGGCCGGTGATGTTCATGTCGATGAGCCCGCCACGACCGGCATCGAAGCCGGTCGCGAAGACAATGAGATCGCACGGGATCATGCCAGTGGCTGTTTCTATCCCGGCCTCGGTGACGCGAGTGATCGCGGTGTCGTTCAGATCGACCAGCGTCACATTGTCTTGTGCGAAGATCTCGTAATAATTCTGTTCGAGCGATGGTCGCTTGGTCCCGAAGGGATGTGGCGGCTCATCGGGAGCGAGCTTCTCGGCAATGGTCGGGTCGCAGATCCGCTCGCGCACCTTGTCACGCCAGAACTCGTAGGCGTGGCGATTGGCGTCCTCGTTCGTCAGTATGTCAGCGAAATTATGATACCAGAAGCGCAACCCTCCTCGCTGCCACAAATCCTCGAAATGCGTAGTCCGCTCTTCCTCGGTCACAGCCAGGGCCGAAATGTCCAGCGATTGGCATTCGAAACCGCCACTTGTCGTAAGCCTTTTCTGGAAGACAGCGGGATATTCGGATTTTTCGCGAAGCTGACGATCAGCGTCCAGTTTTTCCTGCCGCATGGGAAGGGCGAGAATCGGGGTTCGCTGAAAAAGCGTCAGCTGCTCCGCGCAGCTTGCCGCCTCCTGCGCCACCTGTACGCCGCTGGCACCCGTGCCGATCAGGGCGATCCGGCGGCCGGAAAGGTCGATGCCTTCCTGCGGCCAGCGGGCGGTATGGCACCATTCGCCTTCGAAATCGCTAAGGCCCGGGATATCGGGAATGTAGGGTTTCGAGGCGAACCCCAGGGCCGGCAAGAGGAAACGCGCGCTTACTTTTCCGCCATCGTCGAGCTTCAATCGCCAGCAGGCGGTGTCTTCATCGAACGGCGCGCTTTCGACCCGTGTTTTCATTCTCATTGCCGGCCAGAGGTCGAGCGTATCGCAGACGTGGAGGAAATAGGCGCGCAGTTCTTCCCAGCCTGGAAATCGTTCGCTCCACGTCCAGCTTTTCCATACTTCCGCAATGGAAAATTCGTAAAGTGGAACCTGGGAATCGACCCGTGCTCCCGGATAGCGGTTCCAGTACCAGATTCCGCCCGGCTGCTCCGCTGCGTCTACCAGCAGAACATCGAACCCCGCCTGACGCAGCTTGTAAAGCAGGTATATTCCGCTGAACCCGGCCCCGACGATTACGACATCATAGTCAGGAAGGGGCGAATGGCTCACGAGGCCCCGGCACCCGCTTTCGCGATGTCTTTAGCCGTAGTATAATCCGCCTTGCCGTTTGACGCGCGCAAGGCGGTTTGCGTTGGGCAAATCGCCTTGGGCGTTTTGTAACCTGCCAGTTGCTGGCGCACGTGATCCTTGATCGCTTGCGCGTCGAAGTCCGCATCCTGGGTCAAATGCACCACAGCGGTCACCGCTTCGCCCCATTTTTCGTCAGGCACCCCGACGACAAGCGCGTCGGCAATGGCGGGATGGGTTTTGAGCACTTCCTCCACCTCCTCGGGGTAAACCTTTTCACCTGCGGTGTTGATGCAGACGCTGCCGCGGCCCAGCAAGGTCAGGCTTCCATCGGATTCCACCCGGCACCAGTCGCCCGGGATGGAGTAACGCACGCCATCGATCGTCCTGAAAGTCTTGGCCGACTTTTCCGGGTCCTTGTAGTATCCTGTGGGGATTGCGCCCTTGCGGGCAATAAAGCCGGGCACGCCGCTCCCCGCCTCGACCTTCCGGTCGTTCTCGTCGAATACGTCGCAAAATTCCCCGATCCCGAATTTCGCGGTGTTGGTGCCGCCCTGTGCGGTCGTCACCGACAAGCCGTAGCCCAGCCCTTCCGAAGCGCCAAAACTGTCCATGAGGATGACCTGGGGGATATGTTTGCACAGGCCCGCCTTTACCTGTTTACTCCACATGACGCCGGACGAGATGATCGAAATCAGGCTGCTCGTGTCCCAGCGCTTCGGGTGGGCGTCCAGCGCCTGCAGCATGGGTTTGGCAAAAGCGTCACCGACAATGGCGATGCTCTGCACCTTGTGCTGGTCCACCGCATCCCACAATTCTTCCGCGTCGAAGGATGGATCGGACAGCGTGACGATGGCCCCGCCCGACATGAGCGTGCCGATAGCAGTAATGAACCCGGTTCCATGCATCAGCGGGCACGCCGGCAAAGTGATGCGCGCAAGCTCGCCCTGCTTCACCAGGGCCACCATTTCCTCCATGGTCTGGGGAACCGGACCCAGCAGCTTTTGCGCGTCGAGCTGAGCCTTGCGCATATCATCGTGTCGCCACATCACGCCCTTGGGCATGCCGGTGGTACCGCCTGTATATATGAACAGCAGGTCATCGGGGGAACGCTCGATATCGAGAGGCGCGCCGTTACCTTCTACAAGTTTTTCGTAAGGAAGCGCGAAGGAAGCGATCTGCGAAGCATCGCCGATTTCTACAAATGTATGAACCTTGGTCAACCGTTCCTTCAGTTCAAGAATGCAGTCGCGGAACTCGGAACTGTAAACAATTACCTCGCTATCGGAATCGTCGAAGATGTAGAAAACCTCCTCGGGACGGTAACGATAATTGATGTTCACGTGCGTGAGGCGGCCCTTGAAGCACGCGGCCATCAATTCCCCGTATTCGGGACGGTTGCGCATGTAGAAGGCTATCTTCGCCCCGTCGCCTGCACCTTGCGCGCGCAGATTGCGCGCCAAATTGTTCGAACGCTTCGACATTTCGGGCCAGGTAATGATCCGGTCGCCGTGAATCAGCGCCGGAGCATCTTCCGGGACCGCAGGCTCGATTGCATCAAGGATGTCGCCAAGGTTCCAGTCGATCACGTATTAATTCCTCTCTCCTTGGTGGCCACGATTTTGTCGGTAGCGTGCGCCTAATTCATCGTCTCATGCGACCTGCGTCCACCCCTGCAAGGCCGCTGCTTCGGCCCGGACCGCTTCGGGACCTCCCAGAACCTGGCGGTCGAAACCGATTCGCTTGAACCAGAAATGCAGACCTAGGAGATCGGTAAAACCCATCCCCCCATGCACCTCGGTTGAGGTTCGGGCGACAAAACGGTGGACTTCGCCCGTATGTGATTTGGCATGGCATGCCACCAGCGAAGCCTCGTCGGGCGTCGCATCGAACGCATGGGCGGCATACCAGACCAGCGAACGGGATGGTTCATGGCGGGCAGCCATTTCCGCGCACATATGCTTGACCGCCTGGAAGCTGCCGATCACTCGTCCGAACTGTTCGCGCTGCCCGGCATAGTCGACCGCTTTTTCGATCATAGCCTGGCCCGCACCGAGGCTATCGGCGGCCAGGAGCACCCGGCCGGCGTCCCGCAGGCGCCTGACTGTGGCCCCACCATCGTCCGCGAGAGCCTCGCCCGCTACGCCAGAAAACCGCAGCTCCCCTACGCTCCGGGTGCGGTCGATCGTTTTGAGAGCAACCTTCTCCAGACCCGCAGCATCGCCAGCTACGAAGTGCATACGACCGGCGGTATCGGCTACCAGAAACGCGTCGGCTTCCAGGAAGTCGAGCGCGAACAAAGCCGTTCCGTCGAGCTTTGCGCCGTCGAAGTCCACGCCTGCCCGGTCCCGGATCTCCACCGTTTCCGCGATCGCGACGGCGATTTGCGCCTCGCCCTTCGCTATCCTCGGCAGCCAGTGCGCCTTCAACTCCTCGCTACCGCCCTGTGCCAGCGCAAGGGGTGCCAGTACATGGGCACCGATAAAAGGCACCGGCGCGACGGCATAGCCGAGCTGCTCGGCCACAACGGCGGCATCGAGCATTGTCATCCCGAGCCCGTCATGTTGCTCGGGAACCATCATTCCCCAAATGCCGATTTCGCCCAGCGCCGAACGCACGTTGTCGCTGAAGGGAACCGAGCCCTCCGCGCATTCGCGCACATGATCGAGCGGACAAGTATCAGCAAGAGTGCGGCTGATCGCGTCGCAGAGCATCTCCTGGTCTTGCGAAAGTCCGAAATCCATCAGGCGGCTCCCTTATTCTGCCCGCTTGCAACGGCCGTCGCCTGTTCGGCCGCGGGAGGCGTTGCGAACTTGGGTTCGCGCGGCATTTCCAGCCCGCGTTCGGCGATGATGTTCTTCTGGATCTGGGCGGTGCCTCCACCGATGATCAGACCAAGCTGGAACATGTAGTTCCACTGCCAGGCACCGTCTTCGCGCTCGCGCTCGCTTCCGTGATAAAGTATGCCCATCTCGCCCATTGCGTCGATCGCGAGCGCGGAAATCTGATGGGCGAGCTCACAGCTCTGCAGCTTCACGACAAGTTTCGCCATGCCGCCGGCATCCCCCCTAAGGCTGTTCGACAGGATGCGCATGCCGTTGAATTTCATCGCCGCGACTTCGGCTTGCAATGCAACCAGCCGGTCACGCAGAACGGCGTTGTCCATTGCGCAACCCTGGCCGATGCGTTCTTTTTGCATCAGCCTGACCAGCGCCTGGAGCCGGTTTTCCAGTGCATCGGGGTCGCCCAGCATGCCACGTTCATGGCCCAGTGTGGCATTGGCCACGTACCACCCCTGCCCGCGCTGCCCGACGATCTGGTCCAGGGGAACCCGCACGTCGGTAAAGAACGTTTCATTGAACTCGGCATGACCGGTCATGGTCTTGAGTGGTCGGACCTCGATCCCTGGTGTGTCCATCGAGAAGATCAAGTAGGAGATGCCGCCGTGCTTGGGCGCGTCCGGTTCGGTCCGAACAAGGCAAAAGATCATGTCCGCCTGCTTGGCCGTGCTGGTCCAGATCTTCTGTCCGTTGATGACAAAGTCGCCATTTTCGACGCGGGCGCTGGTCTTGAGCGCGGCGAGGTCCGATCCCGCTCCAGGTTCCGAATATCCCTGACACCAGACTATCTCGCCATTAAGGGTCGGCTCGATCCATTGCCGTTTCTGGGCTTCGGTTCCGAGTTCCAGCAGCGTGGGAACGAGCATGGAAATGCCCTGGTTCGCAAGGCCTGCGGGGATGCCAGCGCGCGAAAATTCCTCGGCAATGATCCGCGATTTCAGGATGTCCGGCTCGGCTCCGTATCCGCCGTATTCCTTGGGAATCGTACGCGCCGTGTAACCATGCAGGATCAACAGCTTTTGCCATTCGACGGCTTCGGGGGAAGGGCGCGCGGCACGGCCTTGGCCATCGGGTGCGCGGTGACCGTGGGTTTGCAGGAACTGGCGCACTTCCTCGCGAAACGCGTCATACTGGGGTCCGTAGTCGAGATCCATCTTGGTCTATCCTTCTGCGCGCGCGATCGAGACGGGTCGGAATACTGGCAGGCGAAAATCTTCGGAGATCGGCTCGAAATCCAGCGTGACCGGCAGATCGAGCTCAAGCTCGTCGAGCGCGCAATCGACCAGCCGGGTTGCCATGCGCACTCCCTCCTCCAGTTCCACCACCGCAGCGATGAAGGGAATCTCGCCGGCGAAGGCGGGATGCAGTGCCTGATGGGTCACCGTCCAGGAAAACAGCGTGCCATTGCCGGTGCTACGCTCCCACGACCATTCAGGAGAACCGCATCGGGCGCACATATAGCGCGGCAAATGCCGAAAGCTGCCGCATCCGTCGCACTGCTGGAAGTAAAGGTTGCCGTCCTGGCACCGGTTCCAGAATTCCTGCTCCACCGGATCCTGCGGGCGCGGCTTTGGCTTGGCTGGTGCGGCCTGCGCCGAGGGGCGCATCTTGGGCGGCAGATCTTTCTCGTCGCTCACGCAAACCTCCTCAAAATCGCTATACTGCCGTCACCCAGATCGCCCCAGCCGGTCACCAGGCCGGTCTGGGCGCCTTCGACCTGCCGCTCCCCACAATCGTGGCGCAACTGACGCACCGCCTCGACGACATGGTTCAGTCCCCAAACATGGGCCTCGCTCAGCAGGCCGCCATGGGTGTTGACGGGATAGCGCCCGCCCAGCTCGATCTGGCCATTCGCGACGAACTCTGCCTGTCCACCTGGTTCGCAATAGCCCAGGGCCTCCAGCTGCAGGAGAACCACGTAGGTGAAGCAGTCGTAGATCTGCAGAAAATCCATGTCTTCGCGATCGACCCCCGCCATTTCGAACGCGCGCGGCGCGGCGTAGCTCAGGCCGATCTTGAAGGGGTCGGGACGCGAAGGGATATCGTCGGCGGGGTAAGGATGCCCTTCAGCCGCACCGGCGATGCTCACGGGAACATGCGGCATGTCCCTGGCGCGGTCTATTCGCGAAACCACGACTGCGCATGCCCCATCAGTCTCCAGACAGCAATCGTAGAGGCGAAAGGGTTCGGATATCCAGCGCGCGGAATGGTAGGTTTCGGCATCCAGTTCCCGGCCATAAGTGAAGGCCTGCGGATTCATCTGCGCATGGCGACGGCACGCCAGTGCAACGGCCGCCATCGCTTCCGGGCCGATATCGTAAATTCGGGAGTGCCGGGTGGCGAGCCAGGCATACATCTGCACCGGCAGGAACACGCCATACGGAATGTAATAGCCTTGGATCGTATTCGTCAGGGTGTTCATGTTCATCGGCCGCGTCGGCGGTGCGCCAGGCTTGGGCCGCAAGGCGGAATAACCGTTCCACCCGAGCGTCACCAGCACATGGTCGCATAAGCCGCTGGCAATTGCCATCGCGGCGTTCTGGAGTGCCGTGGTAGGGCTCGCCCCGCCCATGTGGACCGTAGAGGCATAGCGCAGAACTTCGATACCGAGGTTAGCCGCCATCTCTTCCGAGGTGGTGTAGATCGGCGGAGGAACCATGCCGTCGATATCCGACGGCTTCAGCCCTGCATCTGCTATGGCTTTGCGCGATGCTTCCAGCATCATGTCGACCGCGGTTTTCTCGGTGCCTTTCACGAAAGCGGTTTCGCCCACTCCGGTGATGGCCGATTTGTCGCTTAAGCTCATGCCTGCCTGACCGCCTGGTAATCGCGTTCGAGCTGTTCGGAAAGAGCGCGCACCCTCTGATAGGTCTCCGGCGGACGCAGTCGCAACTCGCGGCGGACATCCTCCAACGGACGATCGAGATTTTCTTCCCAGTAGAAGGTGGTCAGATCGGCTGCAGCCCGGCCCCGGCGCCACGCTTCAAATGCAGCGCGCGCCACTGGCAACTGGGCAGCTTCCAGTTTCATCTTGGGAATGCCGACGCCCACGATGAAAGCGATCCCGTGATTATAGAATTGCGCGTTTCCGAAGGACAGCACGCACAATTCGCCCAGTGCGTCCCTGCCGTATCCGGTGACGACATGAAACAGGTCATGCGAATCGCGAAGGCGCCGACGATAGAGGGAAACATCGGGGTCGCCGAGGTCCTCCAGACCTCCGGCCTCGCTGGCTTCCGCCAGACCTTCTGCTGTCAGACCCTCCCCGTAAACAAAATCGAGGTAGGCTCGGCCAAGCGTGCCAGACGCACAGGTCGCAAGGCGTTTGCGATCGCACAAGGTTTCAAGTAGGTCGGCCCGGTCGGAAGCGATACGCCGCCCATCGCTCGACTTCATGAAGCGATTGAAATTCCGATAATAGGAATTGCCCGACAATGCCTTGACGATACGGAACACCTGCGCCGTATCCTCCTTGTCGGCAATCAACTGCCTCATTGCCCCAGCGCTCTGAGAGGCTCTACGGGGCGGCGCAATTCATGACCTTTGGCGTAAGCCATCTTCTTGCCTCCTGCGCTTCACTTGTAGATGCCAGCGGACGCCAACGCCTTCTCGGCTCCATCGACCAGGTCGCGCATCACTTCGGCGGCAGGCCGGATCGAATCGATCAGGCCGATGCCTTGCCCCGCGAAGCCGGGGATGACATCCTTGCGCTCTGCCTTGATCCCGGAGGCCATGACCGGGCCGGAGATCATCGACTGATAGGGCATCGGCAGAGGCTCCTTTCCGGCCTGCACCCAGGCGTCGGCCCATTTGTTACGGATCATGCGCGCCGGTTTGCCGGTAAGCGATCGACTAACGACCGTATCGGCATCGCCGCTTTCGGTGATCGCCTCTTTCTGGAAGCGCTCGATGCCCGCTTCCTCGGTCGCGAGAAATGCCGTGCCGACCCACGCGCCCTCTGCCCCCAGCATCATCGCAGCGGCAACACCCCGGCCATCCGAGATACCGCCGGCCCCAAGGACAGGAACACGATCGCCAACGGCGTCGACCACCTGGGGAATCAAGGAAATAGTCCCGATCGGCGAGTTGTGACCTCCGCCATCGTGCCCTTGCGCGACGATCATGTCGATGCCCGACCCGACGACCTGTTCGGCGTGCTTGACCTTGCCGATCACCGCCATGACCTTGGTGCCATTGGCATGGAGCCGATCCATCCACGGTTCAGGATTGCCAAGGCCGGCAGCATAAACCGGCACCTTTTCCTCGATCACCACTTCCATCTGCGCCTCAAAGAATTCCTTCGAGAACAACTGCGGGCCGCCCTTGCCCATTTCAGGCGCGCCCGCCGCCCGCATGGCGGCGGCAGCATCGACCTCCGGAAGCTCTTCACGATCCATGAAGTCGCGCGCGAACTGCTGATATTCACCCATCAGATCCATGGGATTTTGGGGTGCAGCACCGCTTTGAGGGGCAGAGCCGCGCCTGACCGACGCGGGGAGCAGCGTATCGACACCGAAAGGTTTGTCGGTCAATTCCCGGGTCTGGCGAATCCAGTCACGCAACTGATCGGGCGAACACGCCGCGGCACCCAGGACCCCGAGCCCGCCGGCATTCGAAACCGCAGCCGCCAGCGCCGGAACGCTCGCTCCGCCCATCCCGGCAAGCAGGATCGGGTACCGGATCCCCAGCATTTCGCATATTCGGCTCTTCAACGCCATTCTTCCTCTCCAGCCACTTGCCTAAACGCACACTCAAACTATTGAAAATTCTACAGCTGCCCCCACCGCACCCGCTGCGAGACCAGCTCGGGACTGCGCTCCGAAAGATAGACGGCAGAGCCGGCCACCAACCGGCTCATTGCTTGACGGGCCGCGGCGCTGTCGCCAGTCCGCACTGCCTCGAGCACCCGCACCAGAAACTTCATCTGCACCGCCCGTTCCTGTGCCGAATATCCCAGCGAATGGGAAAACTCGCGGGTCAACAGATGCATCGCAGAGGTCAGCAAACCGAACAGCGGATTGCCGCTCGCCCAACCCAACAAGTCGTGAAATCTGCGATTAAGTTCCTCGAATTGATCAGAGGCTTCATGATGCCTCAATTCCGCCAGACACCCTGCCAACGCGCTGAGATCAGCGGTAGTTGCACGCTGGGCTGCATACCCTGCGACATCGGGAGCAATTGCTTCGCGCAATTCAAGCAAACCACGCAAATCGGCTTCCATGAAATGCAGAATCAATGACAAACTGCTTGCAAAATCGCCGGTCTGCGGACGGGCTACGACGGGACCTCCACCACGGCCGAGCTGGAGATGGATGACCCCTTGCAATTCCAGGAACCGCAAAGCCTCCCGCAAAGTTGCGCGCGCAACCTCGTAACGCGCGAGCATTTCATCCTCGCGCGGAAGCCTGTCACCCGGGTTATGGCGACCCGCCTCGATGTCCCTCACGATGCTTTGCGCAAGAGAAAGGGCACGCTTGGCCTTCTTCACCGCTGGCATCCGCCACTCATCAGCACACCCGCACCTCTCGAATAAACAGTATAAGGATATTAGCAAACCTTCGCTGGATCGGCACACTATCCGATGGGATTGGTGTCTGCAAGGGACTAAAAGAGTATACGATTTATTGACTGCACGAGATGTCTCCCTTAAGGATGACTGAAGGCCGATCAGGCCTGAGATGTAGAAGGAATAGTTCTTATGGACAGCCAGATCGCCGAGCCGGATGCCGCGGCGAGGATCGCGTCAATTCCGATCGAGGAAATCGACGTGGCCCGGCCAAGCCTGTTTCAGAACGATACCATCGGTCTATTTTTTGACAGGTTGCGCGCCGAAGAACCTGTCCACTACTGCCGCGAGAGCTATGTCGGCCCTTACTGGTCCATTACCAAGTTCGACGACATCATGGCGGTGGACACCAATCATAAGGTCTTCTCTTCGGAAGCGAAGCTAGGCGGAATTGCAATCCAGGACATGCATTCGGTGGAAGGCGCGCTCGAACTTGAAATGTTCATAGCGATGGACCCGCCCAAGCACGATCAGCAGCGCAAGGCGGTGACTCCGGCAGTGGCTCCGTCCAACCTGCAACTGCTCGAGCCGATCATCCGCAAGCGCGCGGGAGAGATTCTCGATGAACTCCCGATTGGCGAAGATTTCGACTGGGTGGATAAGGTTGCGATCGAGTTGACGACGATGACGCTGGCAACCTTGTTTGATTTCCCTTGGGAGGAGCGGCGCAAGCTGACGCGCTGGTCCGATGTAGCAACTGCGGCACCTGAAACCGGGATCGTCGAATCCTACGAGGCGCGGCGCGAAGAACTCATCGGTTGCGCGATGTATTTCAAGACTCTGTGGGACGAACGGATAAACGAGGAGCCGAAGAACGACCTCATCTCGATGATGGCTCATTCTCCCGCCACGCGCGACATGCCGTTCCTCGAGTTTCTCGGCAATCTTATGCTGCTGATCGTCGGTGGAAACGACACGACACGCAATTCCATCAGCGGCGGCGTGCTCGCCTTGAACCAAAGCCCGGACGAGTACGCGAAACTCGACGCGGATCCTTCGCTCATTAGCAAAATGGTTCCGGAAATCATCCGTTGGCAGACCCCCCTCACTCATATGCGCCGCACCGCGCTGGAAGATTGGGAGATCGGCGGCAAACAGATCAAGAAGGGCGACAAGGTGGTGATGTGGTACCTGTCAGGCAACCGCGACGAGAGTGCTATCGAGCGCGCGGACCAGTTCATCATCGACCGCAAAAATCCGCGCCATCACCTCTCATTCGGCTATGGCATTCACCGCTGCATGGGAAACCGGCTCGCGGAACTGCAGCTGCGGATCATCTGGGAAGAAATTCACAAGCGCTTTTCCCGGGTCGAGGTTACAGGTGAACCAGAGCGTCTTTTTTCAAACCTCGTCCGCGGAATCACCAGGCTGCCGGTGCGGCTCCACGCCCGCTGACTCTCGAGATCGAAATGCGGAGTTCAAGATGATCAAAATTACGTTCGTGGCTAGCGATGGTGAGCGACGGGAGGTCGAAATAGAAGAAGGCGAGACAGCCAGGGAAGCGGCGCTATACAATGACGTGCCGGGTATCGATGGCGATTGCGGAGGGGTATGTGCTTGCGCGACCTGTCATGTGCATGTCGATCCCGAATGGATCGACAAGGTGGGTCGGCTTATGCATGATGGAATGGAGGCCGACCTCTTGCAGTTCGCCGAAGGCACCACTGAATACAGTCGCCTTGCCTGTCAGATTCCGATGAAGCCGATGCTGGATGGATTGGTTCTTCACCTACCCGAACAACAATACTGACGGAGGGATCCTCGTCCCCGTAGCCTACATTCTTATCTGTCTTTCCTTGATTCTTCGAGAAAACACCCATGGCCACACAAATCGAGCCCGCAACCCAGACCGACGAAGACGCCTTCCGCGCGGAAGTGCAGCAGTTTCTGGCGGACAATTTTCCCGCCGAACTCAAGGGCCAGTCCAACGCACTGGCCGGCGTGGACGGCCCCACCAACGAAACGCCGGCGCAGACCGAGTGGCGCGAAGCCGTGGGCGCGCGCGGCTGGGGCACCCCCACCTGGCCGAAGGAGTACGGCGGCGGCGGCCTCACCAAGGCGCAGGCCAAGATCATCGACCAGGAATTCGCCAAGGCGGGTGCCTACAACCCGATCGGCGGCATGGGCGTCATGATGTTCGGGCCGACGCTGCTCGAATACGGGAACGAGGCGCAGAAAAAGGAACACATCCCCTCGATCTGCCGCGGCGAAATCCGCTGGTGCCAGGGCTATTCGGAACCCAATGCCGGCTCTGACCTCGCGAACCTCCAGACCTTTGCCGAGGACAAGGGGGACCACTACCTTGTCAACGGCCAGAAGACCTGGACCAGCGGCGGCCAATGGGCCGACAAGTGCTTTGCAATTGTACGAACCGACAAGAGCGACAAGCACAAGGGCATCAGCTTCATGCTGATCGACATGGACACGCCCGGCGTCGAAGTCCGCCCGATCACCATGATCAGCGGCACGAGCCCGTTCTGCGAAACCTTCTTCACCGATGTGAAGGTGCCCAAGGACAATCTCGTCGGCGAGGAAGGCCAGGGCTGGACCATCGGCAAGCGCCTTCTGCAGCACGAACGCACCAACATCTCGGGCGGCGGCAGCCTCGCCCGACTCATGGGCCAGAGCCTTGGCAATATCGCCAAGAAGTACCAGTCGACGGGCGCCGACGGCGAACTCGCCGATGCGGTGCTGCGCGACAAGATCGCCGATTTCGAAATCCGCTGGAACAGCTTCCTGCTCACCGCGCGCCGCGCGATGGAAGAGAGCAAGGCAGCTGGCGGCGTCTCCGAAATCAGCTCTGTGCTCAAGAAGCTCGGCACCAAGCTGAGCCAGGAACGCAGCGAATTGCTGATCGAAATCCGCGGGTTGCAGGGCCTCGGCTGGGAAGGCGACGGCTTTTCGGACGGCGAGCTCGGGGCCGTGCGCGCGTGGCTCTTCGGCAAGGCGACCACCATCTATGGCGGCTCGACCGAAATCCAGAACAACATCATCGCCAAGCGCGTGCTCGGCATGCTCGACCACCAGTAAGAGAGGGGAGCAAGGACAATGGCCGTTCTCAACGAAGAACAGGAAATGCTGCGAGATATGGCGCGCGAATGGACCGTCAACGAAAGCCCGGTCACCGAATTCCGCAAGGTCCGCGCCAGCGGCGAGCCCGAAGCCTTCAACCGCGACGCCTATGCGACGATGGCGCAGATGGGCTGGGCCGGGGTCATCATCCCCGAAGAGCATGGCGGGTCGGACTTCGGCTTCCTGTCCGCGGGCCTCGTCGTCGAGGAACTCGGCAAGACGCTCACCGCCAGCCCGCTGGTGATGAACACCGTCGCCGCCTCGGCGATCGTTCTTGGCGGCAGCGACGAGCAGAAGGCCAGGTGGCTGCCCAGGCTGGCGAGCGGCGAGGCCATCGCCACCCTCGCCGTCGACGAAGGGCCGAGCCACGATCCTGCGAAGATCGAGACCAGTGTGTCCGACGGCAAGCTGAGCGGCACCAAGGCCTTCGTCCATGAAGCGCATGGTGCGGACCTGTTCGTCGTCGCGGCGAAGGACGGGCTTTACCTGGTCGAGAAAGGCGACGGCGTCGCGCTCACCACCCGCAAGCTGACCGACCAGCGCAGCCATGCCGACGTCACCTTCGACGGCGCGGCGGCGGAGAAGCTCGCCAATGGCGGCGACAGCCTGCTCGATGACGTGCTCGACCGCGCGCGCGTGCTCACCGCAGCCGAAATGCTCGGCATGGCGCAGCAAGTGTTCGACGACACGCTCGACTATCTGAAGCAGCGCGTGCAGTTCAACCAGGTGCTGGCGAGCTTCCAGGCGCTGCAACACCGCATCGCGGACCTCTTCGCCGATCTCGCCCAGATGCGCAGCGCGGTCGAGGCGGGCCTGCAAGCCGTCGATGCCGGCTTCGGCGTGGCGCGCGCGGCGACCATCGCCAAGGCGGAAGCCAACCGCGTTATGCACACCATGGCAAACGAGGGCATCCAGCTGCACGGCGGGATCGGCATGACCGATGAGTACGACGTCGGCTTCTATCTCAAGCGCGCCCGCGTGCTGGAGCAGAGCTTCGGTTCGTCGAGCTGGTTAAAGGACCGATTTTCCAAGCTTTCTGGCTACTAGAAACCTGCATGTAGTGACCTGCATGGCATTTTTGCCACATGCTTGTCGACAATGTGAAATAATCCGTCAATTCATCTACCAAGTCTTGAAATGAAACGCGATTATCGGCATCGTTTCTAACATCGACTAGTGCCTAGGATGGGGCACATTCTTAGAGGAGAGGCACATGAAAAGATTTCCATCACGCCACCATTGCGCCCTTGGTGCATTGGCAGCGGCACTTGCCTTCACACCGACAGCCGCCTTCGCCCAGGATGTTGGCGAACCCGATGCGGATCTGGTTGAAGGGGCCGATGTCGAAGACCAAAACGTAATCATTGTTACCGCGCAAGGGCGATCGCAGGTCTTGGCGGATGTTCCAGTCGCCGTGTCAGCTGTTTCCGGAGAAACCCTCCAGAATTCGGGCGCCAGCGACATACGTGAGCTGAACCAGGTTGCACCGTCCCTGCTGGTGTCTTCCACCGGCAACGAAGCTAACGGTTCCGCGCGTATTCGCGGTATCGGCACGGTCGGCGACAACCCTGGTCTGGAAAGTTCGGTCGCGGTTTTTGTCGATGGAGTCTATCGCTCTCGTTCGGGAAGCGCCCTGAGTGAGCTCGGCCCTATCGACAGGGTCGAAATCCTTCGCGGTCCCCAAGGTACTCTGGGCGGGCGGAACTCATCGGCAGGCCTGATCAATATCTACACCGCACCGCCCGAGTTCGATTTCAGCGCATACGGGGCCTTCACTTATGGCAACTATGATGCGATCCGCGTCGAAGGTGGCATAAACGCTCCGCTTGGCGACACCGTAGCTGCGCGTGTGGACGGCGTGTATTTTGAGCGCGACGGCTTCTACAACGATATTACCAACGGCGGGACGATCAACAATCGCGATCGTTATCTGGTCCGCGGTCAGCTCCTGTTCGAACCCAATGACGACCTGTCCATTCGCCTTGTCGGGGATTATTCCAAAAAGGACGAAGCGTGCTGTGCCGCGACGTTCGTCCAGCCCGAGTTTGCTCCGCTTGCACGGATCAGCGCTGGATTTGATCCCTTTACGAGGCCATCGGATGGGGCCGCCCTGACGAGTACCGCAAATCCGATCGTTCCCGTGTTGCTTGCGCTTGGGCAGGATCCGCGTGCCCTCACCCAGGATACATTCAACCGCGACCTGTACCCTACGCCGGGCAGAAGCTATAAAGGCGAAACCGAAGACTACGGTATTTCGGCTGAGATCAATTGGGATTTCGGGAACGTCACGTTGACGTCTATCACGGGCTACCGTGAATATGCCAACAGCCAGGGATCTGACACCGATTACACTACTGTCGATATTCTCTACCGCGCTCCGACCGAGAATGCTCTTGCTCGAGACTTTGAAACATTCACTCAGGAACTGCGCCTTACCGGTGAGGCCTTCGATGGCAAACTCGATTGGTTGATCGGCGCGTATTACGCCAATGAAGAACTGCAGGTGCGTGACAATCTGCGGTTCGGCACCCAGTACGGCAATTTCGTAGCGTGCCGCATCGCTATCGCGATCAACCCGGCTTTGGTCAATCCGGGGGCTTCCAATTGCCTGGGTGCCAACGTGGCGGCATTGGACGGTACGCTGACCGGAAGCCCGGCATTCGGCGCTGCAACCCCGGCGATCCTCGCAGGTATCAACAACCTTGCAAGCATCAGCGATTTGGGAACGGTCAGCGAGGTCTACAATCAGACGAGTGAGAACTTCGCGTTCTTCACGCATAATATCTTTGCGATCACGGATACGCTCGATTTGACGCTGGGGCTTCGTTATACAAACGAAACCAAGGACTTCGACGCAACTTTCCGCAACGACAACACGGTTTGTCCGACAAACCGCAATCTGCTCGGAGGCTTTCTGGGTGTTCCGACTTTGGCACCTCTGGCCGGTGGTATCATCAGCCTTTCCTGCCAAGGCAATTCGACATTGGAGCTCGATGGAGTTTCTCTCGAAGACTCGCGCGAAGAAGAGGAGTTTACCGGCACGGCTATCCTGAGCTGGAAGCCAACTCCCGATCTGCTAGTCTACGGTTCGTATTCACGCGGCTACAAGGCGGGCGGTTTCAACCTCGACAGGTCTGCACTGTCAAATCCGCTTGCGTTCGATCCGGCCAATATCTCGGCAGCCGCGCTGCAGTTCGATGAAGAAACAGTCGATGCATATGAGATCGGCCTCAAATACTCGACACGCGAGTTCGGGGTTAGCATTGCAGGCTTCCGGCAAGAGTTCAGTAACTTCCAGTTGAACACGTTCAATGGGGCGTTCTACATTGTGCAGACGGTCAATAGTTGCGATAGCGATCTCGGCGGGGCCGACAGAGACGCAAGCGCGACAACCGGTGCATGCTCTTCCGATGAAGTTGCACCAGGTGTGATCGCTCAAGGTGTCGAGATCGAAACCTATCTACGGCCCGCTCGTGATTTGGATATTACCCTTGGCGTCACCTATTCTGATACGAGCTTTGAAGACAATCTTATCGGGGACGATACCGGGGCACCGCTCGACCCCGCACTACGCTTGCTGCCAGGCGACAACCTGTCGAATGCACCAGAGATCGTGGCAACATCGTCGCTTACGTGGACGCCGCCAATCGGCGACAGTGGGCTCGAAGGCCTGGTCTTCGTGAACGCTCGTATGGCTGGTGATTACAACACCGGCTCCGACCTGCTCTTCGGCAAGGAACAGGACAGCTTCGTCGTAGTGAACGGGCGTGTGGGTCTGACCAATATTGCGGATCGCTTCGCGATCGAGGGATGGGTCAATAATTTGTTTGACGTTGGGTATACGCAGGTGGCCTTCAACACGCCTTTCGTGGCTCCGCAACAAACGTTCTCCGCTTTTCTTGCGGAACCGCGGACTTACGGCATCACCGTGCGCGGCAAGTTTTAAACTTACTCGCTAATCGCAAGAGGGTTCGGCGCTTCGCTGTGTCGAGCCCTCTTTTTCGAACTTTTATTTGCTCACGACTTGGTGGCGTCCGAACAAAAGTTCCGTGTGCTCAATATCGTCGATGATGTGATAGGGAGAGGCCGGCAGCGGTGTTCGCTGCATGAATCCCTCTTCGCTGGGCTACCAGCCGCCGGCCCCACAAACGATCTTGCCTCGTCCTGCCATGCTGCCTTACGCTGCGCTCCAGGCCGTCCAGCAGGGCGACCCCAACCGCCGGAACTCTAACTTAACCGGTGGACCACCCTGATGGGGCAGGTCAGGTGGAAGACTACAACCGAAAGAGACCGCCCTCATCCCTTGGCTACGCGACACCGGCGGCGTTCGCCGCCGAACTAGATAAGCAATGGCCTGCTTCGCCACGCCCTACGGGCTCCGCTGCGCAGCCCATTGCTTCAACCGCGCTCATACGCATCAACGCAGCTCGGCTCTAATCCCAGCTGGGGGAAGATCAGGGGGTCACGTCACTCATTGGAAGGCGGCTATCGCGACGCAATTCGCTCTGAAAGTCGTGGGACTATTTTGCAGGTCTTCGAGGAACAGACCTGCTAATTTTCGCCCTGCAGTTAGTTCCATTAGGATAACGCTGTTAGCATACGTAGGCACCGCGGCCGCTAGCCAAAAGGTTGCCAGTAGGACCGTATACACGTGTTTCAGCGACCGAGATATTTTTACCGATCTTGATTATTTTGCCCGATGCTACGAGTGGTCCCGAGGTTGCCGGGCGGTGGTAGTCGACCCTCAGATCGGCGGTCGCCTTGGCCCCTGTACCTTGCGACAATAAGGTGTAGAGCCCGGTTAAATCGATCAGAGAGGCGAGCACGCCGCCATGCGCTGAACCGATTGCCGGGTTTGACACGATCTCGTCGCGCCAAGGCATCTCCAGTTCAAGCTGCTCGTTCGAGCATGACCGTAAAGTGAGGCCAAGCCACCGGTGAAACGGGGTAATCTGCAGGATCTCTTCGAGGCGCTTAGGATCGATCCTTGTCAGATTATCGGTCATGTAACGGCTCCCTGCGGACTGTGATTACGCTTGAGAAAATCGAGTATCGCTGCCGAAAAGGCATCGTTGGCATCGCCAACCACCATATGTGTTGCCTCTGCGATGTCGGTGTATTCAGCGTGTGGAACAAGTTCGAGCAATTGCGCGACCGCGTCTTCGGAAACCAGATCGCTCGATCCGCCGCGAATAATATGCAATGGCAGCGAAAGCCTGCTGGCTGCATCGTTCAGCGCATCAAACTGGCGTTCCTGATGAGCCGGATCGCTTCGCTTGGCTAGTGTGATGTTGCGGATAAAGGCCGGATCCCAATGCCAGTAGTAGCGGCCGTCTTCCTTCTCTCGCAGATAGCGCCGTAAGCCCTTGCCGGCTCCGCGCTTGCGGCGATGTGGCATGTAGCGCGCGATGACCTCTGCCGCTTCGTCCGGTGAAGAGAAACCGGTCTCCACGTGCTCCTCCATAAAGCCGACTACGCGCATAACGCCCCCCGTCTCCATACGCGGCGCGATGTCGACGAGAGTGAGCGACGCGAAGCGGCCCGGCGCAAGGTGTCCTTCGGCGATCAGTCCGGCCAGCCCGCCAAGGGAGGCCCCGACGAGCGCTGGCTTGCGGTCCATTTTTGAAGCGATCGCAACGAGATCTGAAGCGAAGTCGCGCGTTTCGTAAGCGCCCTCGGCAGACCATTCGCTGTCGCCATGACCGCGCATATCAATTGCGATCGGACGAAATCCCGCATTGGCGAGATCGGCTGTGACACGTTTCCATGCGTGACGGGTCTGGCCGCCCCCATGCGCGAGTAAGACCGGTAAAGCATCGGCATTTCCGGTCGCTTCGGCTGCTATGGAGATGCCACCATCTCCCCCGATATGGAAAGTTTGCGACTGCATACCGCAACCTCATATTGTAAATCGATTTACAGTAAACGGCTTTATTTCCTGATCCGCTATGGTAGGTTGCCCTAGATGGCTGCCATGACGGGCTATGACGCGGATACAAAGGGGGGCAAGTTCCCTCACCGATACCGATCGGCTGTTCTTTCTTATGGAGGAAGTGACCCGGCGTTTGCGCAGGACCGCCGATTCTTCGGTTGAACAATTCGGGCTCACGCGGACGCAATGGCGTATATTGGCTTATCTTTCGGAGCCCAGGCATGACCCAGACAGAGCTGGCTCGGGAACTGAAGCTAGAGCGCGCTAGCATCGGCCAGACTATTGATCGCCTGGAAGAACTTGAGCTGGTGGAAAGACGCAGGCGCGAAGAACGACAGGCGCGTTTGGCGGGTTCATTTACGCCCTGCCGCAATCGAGCTACTTCCCAAGATGCGAGTAGAAGCTGATGCAATGTATGCTCGCTTGCTCGGGGGGATCCGTTTTGGGGAACTGGAGCGCTTACGCAGATCGCTGGCTAGGATGCATGACAATCTGGGCAGCGAGCCATAATCACTCGAAATCGAGCCCATGCCCCGCGTTCACGCCCGCGTTTGCCCTTCAGGGGGTCTGATGCTCAGATGAGGGACGCCGAGCGCATGCGATCATAACATCCCGGCAGTCGTGGCAGGCGAGGTGGCCGGAGCCCCCGCACTCACCCAGCGCCGTTCGGTTCCTTATCAGCTTGAGCGACCATCGGATTCAGTTTCTGCTGTAGCGTGAAATCAGCGAGTGTTTGCATGGCGGCACTGCTAGCGAATATGGTTGACGCTGAGCTTGAACACGCCAGGCATGCGCGAGTCTTCCAAGATAGCGCTATGGATAAGCATATGCCGAAAGATGAGATACGTGATTACGCCCCCAACGAAAAGGATGACATCCTTTATTTGCTAGAAGAGGTGAACAGGACCGCTCGGCGGACCTTCGACGCTCTGATCGTGGGGCTCGACCTCAATCAAACACAATGGCGGATCATCGCGTCCTTGTTGCGAGAACCTACGCTAACACAGACCGAGATTTCTCGCCTGCTCGAGCTTGAATCGGCGACGATAGGACAGGCTGTCGCAGTTTTGGTTGAAAAAGGTTTGATCGAGCGAGAGCGGGCGGCGCACGATCGAAGAGTTTGGAACCTCCACCTCACCGAGCAAGTAAGAACCATCTGGCCGGAACTGCGCGAAGCGGCTGATCGACTCCACGAAATTCTCTGGAAGGGAATGTCTGCGCCTCAAATCGACCTCCTGCGTACGATGCTTCGAAAAGTTGCGGAGAATCAGAAGCAGGCTGACACTTGCGAAGAAAGCCGATGAAGCATGATCTGGAAAACAGTGTCGGTGAACTGACGCGGCTAGCAGAACTCGGTCAGATTTTCGCCCGGCACGGTCTGAAAAATCTCGGAAGCTTGCTTGGCTTTATGCCGGTTTCGGAGAATGAGCCAGATACCGAGGACTTGCGTCCTGCATCGGTGGTGGCGCTGTTGCGCGATGTCGGCCCTGTCGGAATAAAGCTTGGCCAGCTCCTGGCGACCAGAAGCGATCTGTTTACACAACCCTGGATTTCCGCGTTCGGCACTCTCCACGACCAGGTGGAACCGCTGCCGTTCGATAAGATCGAACCGGTGATTGTATCGGCTTGGGGCAGCGACTGGGAACGTGAATTCGCCGCTTTCAAGAGAAACCCGATCGCCTCAGCCTCTATCGCGCAGACTTATGTCGCAACCCTGCTGGACGGAAGCGAGACTATCGTGAAAATCCGCCGACCCGGCATGGCGTCTAGGATCGAGGCGGACATGAGGCTGTTGACACGGCTCGCGGGCCTCGCCGAGCGTCGGTCAAGCGACATTGCCCGCTATCGACCCGTGGAATTCCTTCAGACATTCGCCAAGAATTTAGCGCGGGAGATGGACCTGGCGGCAGAAGCACGTGCCTGTGAAAGGATTGGCGGTTATCTGGAGATGCTTGGGGTGAAGACGCCCGCGATCCACTGGGAACTCACAGGCTTGACGATCAATGTGCAGGAAGCCCTGGGCGGAAAGCCCGCGTCGCGGCACCCGGCAACTGATCCGGCAGGGAATGCCCAGTTCGCGAAGCGCTATGCCGATGCAGTGCTACGGATGATCCTTCTCAATGGAGAGTTTCATGGCGACCCGCATCCCGGCAACGTCTTCTGGATGGAAGGGAACCAGGTAGGCTTCATCGATTTCGGCTCGGTCGGCTTTCTCAGCGGCGCGCGGCGTCAGGAAATCGTCCGACTGATTTTCGCTATCGCGAACGAACAGATAGACAAGGTGGCCGATCTGCTGCTCGACTGGGCAGGCAATCCACTCGTGGATCGCGCGCAATTGGTGATGGACCTGGATGAGCTGATCGCGGAATTTAGCGGCACAGCTCTTGCCGGGATAGAATTCGCGGCAATTTTCGATCGGGTTTTCGGATTATTGCGCGATTATCGCCTCGTATTGCCGCCCGACCTCGCTATTTTGCTGCGCACCCTGCTGACCGCAGAGGGCTTCGTTCGCTCTTTGGCGCCGGACTACAATATCGCCGAAGAAACGAAGCCGATCGTGATGCAATTGTTTGCCGAGCGATTTTCGATCGGAGCCGCGCGGGATCATTTGGCCAAGGTCCGCAGTGGCCTGCTGGATTTCTCGGCATCGCTGCCCGAGCTAATCGAGAACGTTACCTCGGTCGCTCGATCGGGTACGATTCAGGTTTCCATCGACCCAGCCAGTCTGAACCATCTGACGCGGGAAGGGCACCGCAGCACCCCCGTCAAGGGTCCCGTGGTCGGCGCGTTGATCGTCTCTGCCGCTTTGCTGGCCGACCAATCGTTGTTACTGGCAGGAATTGTTCTGGCTTGCGCGGGATTAGCACTCATTCCTAGATGGAACTGATAAGACCATACGCTGGAAACGCTTCGATCACGGCCGCCCGGCACCGATATTGGCTACATCCGGGGAGAAGAGTGGAAATGACCGAGCAGAAACCTGCCGAGGCGGTGCCTGCCGCCACCATGCTGCTGGTGCGGGATGAACCGGAGTTTCAGGTTCTCATGGTGAAGCGACATCATCAGATCGACTTCGCATCTGGAGCACTGGTCTTCACTGGCGGGAAACCCCATTCAGATGATTCTTTGGAGGAATGGGCCGCTTACTCTGACGGGTGGGATCAGGTCGATACGACCCAGAGAATTTTAAAGATCGCTGCGATCCGCGAAGCTTACGAGGAGGCTGGCATTTTGCTGGCGGTCAACCGCGATGGCAGCCCTTTCGAAGGGGCCTGTGACCCGGACAGCCGCAGGGCAGTCGAACAGGGCGAAAGATCGTTCCTCGATGTCGTCCGGCAGTCCGATGTGATCTTGCGGCTCGACAGTCTCACCGATTTTGCCCGGTGGATTACCCCGGTCTTCATGAAGAAACGGTTTGACACCTGGTTCTACGTCGCTCGAGCCCCCGAACGCCAGATTGCCGCGTGCGATGGCTATGAGACGGTGGATGCAGAATGGCTGTCACCCAATCGTGCTCTGGAGATGGGCAAATCGGGCGAGCGCACGGTCATTTTCCCGACCCGACTGAACCTGGAACTGTTGTCCAAGGCGAACAGTGCTGCGGACTGCGTAGATCGCGCGCTGGCGCGCACGATCTTGCCTGTCCTGCCGCGGGTCTTGCAGCGAGATGGCAAGAATATCCTGACCATCCCGGAGGATGCAGGTTACTGACCTGCCCCAGAAGAGGCATCACATTCGAAATAATTTTTTACGTCTTATCAGATAGCTAGGAATTCGGTCGTCTCCAAAAAGCCCTCAAAAGGCCCTCAAAAGCCGTCTAATGCATTGGTTCGATGCCTTTTTCGGGACTCCAAATTCAATTTCTCCCTATGCGAGTTGGGCGATATCAATGTCAGCTTTACGCCCGTATTGTGTTGAAAAAGTCGGCCCCGCCGCGCCGGAGGTTAATTTCGGGCAACAAAAATTCAGAGTGAGCTTGCCGCTTGAATCATTGTTACACTACGAGGCGTGCCAAAGTTCTAGTGTTACCGACCAAAACGGGTGGCAGAGTTTTTCAACACAATACGCCCGGATTCTGGACGTAGCCCGCGCATAGCAAGGTGCCCGAAAGCGGACCGCTTGCTTTTCTGCTCTGGCAGGCTGAGTCAATTGTGAGTGTTGGATGGAACGTTGGTCCGTAGCTTGGATCTGCTGGATTAGCCTTCGCCGGCTAAGCTTTCCAATACCGGGCACCGATCATCACTGGTAGTGCCACACTGCCTGATCAATTTTGTCAGAGCAGTTTCCATGCGCGCGAGGTCCGCCAGCTTGGCGCGGACGTTCCCGAGATGCTGTTCCGCGATTGATTGCACTTGATCGCAATGCACATCGGGCCCCGGTGTGAGGTCGAGCAGCGCCCGCACCTCTTCAAGGGAGAAGCCGAGTTCGCGCGCACGCCGAACGAAACGCAGCCGCTCGATGTCCCGAGGACCGTAGTCGCGGTAAGCGCCCCTTCGTGGAGGCGGGTCGATGACTCCTATCCGCTCATAATATCGGATTGTCTCGATTTTGCATCCGGTCTGTTTCGATACATCACCGATTTTCACACGAAACCCCTTGAGTCTGTAGTTGCTACAGACTGTAAATAATTGCGGGAATCGGGTTTTGGAAAGGGACGACTGGTGCGCAGCTTCAGCACATGGTGGAACGGATTAGCGGCGGGCAGCGGTGTCTTTGCTGCCTTCGGAGCAGCTGCTTGCTGTGCACTCCCATTGACGCTTACGTCAGTTGGTGTGGGTTCCGCGTGGCTTGGCAGCATCTCGCCTGTCGTAGCCCCCTATCGCCTCCCCCTGCTGACCCTCGCGTCGGCTCTTCTCCTCGCTGCGACCCTCCGTTTGCTCTGGCAGTTTAGGCAGGCACAAACATGCCCGGCGGACAGTGCATGCGGATCACCGACCTATCGAGCGCTGACCGCCATAGGGATTGCCATCGGTGCTGCGCTGCTGACAGGTGCCTTCCTCTATGGCTGATCCGATCCTGATCTCGCGCTTGCGCTGCCCCGAATGCGGTCATGAAGAAGACATGGAAATGCCGACCAACGCCTGCATGTTCTTCTACACTTGCACGGGCTGCGGCGTGCGTCTCAAGCCGCTCCACGGCGATTGCTGCGTGTTCTGCTCCTACGGCACAGTTCGCTGTCCTCCGATACAGGAAGGGGACTGCTGCAATGGCTGAGGCTTTCGATTTCATTGCGATCGGATCGGGAACGGCTGCGCAGGTCGCGGTCCACCAGATGGCCGACGCCGGGAAGCGTTGCGCGGTTATCGATTACAGGCCCTACGGTGGCACATGCGCGCTCCGAGGGTGCGATCCGAAAAAGATGATGGTGAGTGGAGAGGAAGCGCTCGCTGCACACAGGCGATTGAAGGGGAAGGGTATCGAAGGTTCTGTTTCGATTGACTGGGGTGACCTCCAGGCATTCAAGCGCAGCTTCACCGACCCCGTCCCTGAAAAGCAGGAAGCTCGCTACGAGCGAAAGGGCGTCGCGACCTTCCACGGCACGGCTCGCTTCGCTGGCCCCGGCCGGATCGTGATAGGCGAGACCGAACTGTGTTTTTCCCACGCTCTTATCGCGACGGGGGCGGAGCCTCGATCACTTGGCATCGAAGGCGAGCCGTTGCTGACCCACAGCGATGCATTCCTAGAACTCGAATCCCTTCCAGATCGGATCGTATTCGTCGGCGGTGGATACATAGCTGCGGAATTTGCCCACCTCGCGGCGCGGGCAGGTGCAAAGGTGACCATCATCCAACGAGGCCGCATTCTGAAAGCCTTCGACCCTGACACGGTCGATTGGCTCATGCCGAGTTTCGACGATCTCGGCATTGAAATCGTGGACGCCGAGGTGAACAGCGTAGCGAAGAGAGGCGGCGTTCTGACCGTCCATGCTGGCGACCGCAGGATCGAAGGGGACTTGGTGGTGCACGCTGCCGGAAGAGTCCCTGCGATCGGTTCGCTCGATCTGGGGGCGGGAGACGTCGCCTGTGACGAGGGTCGCTTGGTGCTTACCGCTCAACTACGAAGCCAAAGCAACCCCAAAGTCTTCGCGGCGGGTGACGCTGCTGCAAATGGTCCGCCACTGACTCCGGTCTCCAGTCATGATGCCAAAGTGGTTCTTGAGAACATACTCGAAGATAGCGGCCGAGCTCCGAACTATTGTGGGGTTCCTAGTGCACTTTTCACGGAGCCGCCGGCGGCGCGGGTCGGAATGCTGGAAAGCGAGGCGCACGAGGCAGGTTTGGATTTCACGGTGAATGCTGGATCGCACCCAGGTTGGTTTTCGGCAAGGCGGCTGAACGAAGAGATCTACGGCCACAAGGTGCTGGTCGAAAC